>NZ_CABPRY010000013.1:0-127175 GCF_902459625.1 Pandoraea cepalis | reverse complement strand
CGTGTGAAAGTAGGTAATCGTCAGGCTCCCCCTAAAAACCCCTTGCTAACTCGTGTAGCAAGGGGTTTTTGCTTTTCCCCGGCAATATCGCCCAGCCCCGGCGCGCCTGCGTGGCTTGATGTCCAGGTCGTGCCGACGGCGATAATGCCGAGCGGTGGCGCGGCTTCACGGCTCGATGCCTAAGTCATGTCGACGGCGATAACGCCTGGCCCTGTCGCGGCAGCGTGGCTTGATGCCCAGGTCGATAACAGGCCAGAGTTCGTTAGCAAGGCGCTGGACGCCTGGGCTCACGAGCACGGCGTGCGGCTTCAGTTCATCCGTCCGGGAAAGCCGGTCGAGAATGCGTACATTGAGAGCTTCAATGGACGGTTACGCGAAGAATGTTTGAATCAGCACGTATTCCGAAGCCTTGACGATGCACGCAAACGCATTGAGGCATGGCGCAACGATTACAGCACTGTGCGCCAGCACAGCGCCCTGGGGCGGCTGGCGCCGGACCAATTCCGGCAACTGCATCAACATCAAATCAGCAACGTCACTAACTTAAGATTGGTTTACTCGGCGGGGTAAGGTCAATCGAACGCGTTATCGCCCGCGCATGGCCTCTCGCGATTGACGTCTGCTTAGCTATTTCAGAATGGGCGCCTCGATTGTCTCAATGCGCTGGGTGTGGGTGATCGAACAGCGTTATCGCCGGCGCATGGCCTCTCGCGACTGACGTCTGCTTGGCTATTTCAGGAATGAGGTGCCTCAATTGTCTCAATGCGCTGGGTGATCGAACAGCGTTATCGTCGGCGCGTGGCTTCGCGCGACTGACCTCCGTCTGGCTATTGGGACGGGATTCTGTCAGGGTCCCATACTGCAAACTTAAATGCGGGCGTTACGGCGACGGGGCCGAGGGCGCCCCGCGGACGACGCATTAAGGCGGCCGTTGCCGACCGCCTGCGCTACTGAGCGTCGAACGGCAGCCGATATTGCGCAGGGTCTTCGGGGCGTGGTCGACGGCGACGCAACAGCGCCGCGCTGGGCCTGTCGGGCGCTGGGGCCGGTGGATCTACCAAGCTGAGGCGAAACGCCGGGCGGCTCAGCGGCAGAACGGCCAGTAGTGCTGCCTTGCCGCGTACCGACGTCGGGATGTCGTCTTCCACTGCGGCCGACTGAGCGCCAGCGACGTCATGCACGACGGTATCGCTCGCCTGATGCAAGGCGGCGAGGCGTCGGCCCAGGAGTCGGTAAATATCAGGATCAAAGCCGGTCGCGGCAGGCAAGGTGTCGACGAAGGCGTCCAACGCGTCACGCGACGTCACAGTGCCCAGATACTGCCAGCGGTCGATCACGTGGTAGTCGACCTCCGAGGTATCGGCGCTGCGTTCTTCAACCGCGATAGGGCCTTCGTACGGCCACGTTTCCAACCGTAGCGTGGCGAGCGCTTGGCGAACCCGCTCGGTGTGCGCGGCGAGCGGCATATCGCCGACGCATACACCATCACAACGCTTGACCTGGTATCCGAAGCACGGCCGGCCGGCGCCCACGGTCTCCAACCCGAGCTGCACGCAGCACAGACGATGTTCGTCCGCCAGCGTGCGCAGCGCGCTCTGCGCACCCGTGCGCGACGAGAAGGTGCCGTACAAGGCCTCGGCGCCGGCAAAATCGACCGCCTTCGCGCTGACGAGCTCGGGCGTGTCGGCATCCGGCGTGAGTTGCCAGCTATAGAGTTGCGAAGCACGGCGAAGTTGACGGTTATGTACCGGCTGCAACTGCTTGACCAGTTGCGACTCCAGCAGCAACGCGCCAAGCTCGCCCGCCGTGCGGCGAGCTTCCACACGCCGGATTTCCTGCGAGATACGCAGATCCTTGGCGACCTGATGATCGCTGGAGAAATGCGAACGCACGCGTGCGCGGATGTCGACGCTCTTGCCCACATACAGCAGCATGTCGCCTTCGCCATAGAAGAGGTAGACGCCGGGGCGGTTCGGCAGGGCGTCGATGGCATCGTCCGGTAACTGCGGCGGCTGGCTCGAACGTTTGGTCACCCGTTGCACCGCCTGCTCGATCAGATCGGGCGTGTAAATCGTGTGAAGCTTTTGCCAGAACTGCCAGAGTAGATCGGCGTCGGCGAGCGCGCGGTGACGGCCCAGCGGGGCGAGGCCGAACCGGGCGATCAGCGCATCCAGACCGTGCCGCGCCGCCGAGGGAAACAGCAGACGCGACAGACGCACCGTGCACAAAACATCGGCTTGAAACGCGATGCCGGCACGCCGGAATTCGTTTTTGAGAAAACCATAATCGAAGCGCGCATTGTGGGCGACAAACAACTTGCCTCGCAGACGTTCCGCCAATCCGTGCGCCAGCGTCTCGAACGACGGCTGACCGCGCACCATCTCATTGGTGATTCCGGTCAACTGCTGGATAAACGGGGGGATCGGTTCGGCCGGATCGAGCAGGGTACTCCACTGTTCCACGCCATGCGGGCCGACTTCGACCACGCCGATCTCGGTGATGCGGTCGCCGAGCGCATTGCCACCCGTCGTCTCCAGATCGACGAAGACCATCGGCGCCGGCAGCGAGCGGGCGAGCGCATCAGGATCCATCACTTCGCGGATCGCGGCGTCGTCGGCGTGCTCGATTACGATGTCCCGCATGTCATCGGTCGCGTTGCGCCTGCGCACTTCGGCCGCGCTCAGGCCGGCCATGCCGGCGCATTGGCGTGCGACGCGATCGGCCGAACGGATCGGTCGGACGGAAACGGCGCCGCGTCGTCGCCGGAGAGGTCGTCATCTGCGAATGCCGCGACGATGGCACGGAATACCGCCGGTGCCGGGGCGTCGGGCCAATGCAGATCGACGAGTGCATCGAGCTGCGGCAAAGCGCCGTCGCGACGCAGCGCCTCGTCGCCGGGCAGGCGCAGCAGCCGCGCCAGCGCCCACGCCTCATGCCGTGCATGCAGGCCAATATCCGCCTCTGCCTCGTCGGCAATGGCGAGGAGCGTGCGCCAGTCGAGCGTCAATGCCGCTGCCGCTTCACTCGGATGATTCGCTTCGTTCGCTTCCTCAGGGGCTGTCGCAACGGCGGCAGTGCGTGCCGATGTGGCTTTCGCGGTGCCCGCACGCTGTTGCGCGTAGCGCGCGGCAATCGCTCTCACGATGCCAGCAAGGTCGCGCTCGGCAGCGCTTAGCGCCAGTTGATCCCAGTCGATGGTTTCCATAAGACATTCCTCGATTGGAGGACATGATACTGTATAAAATCACAGTGCGCGAGTGACGTGACCCGACCGACCCGACGGGGTCGCCGCCGTCGTCGCCGCATGTAATACTTTGCGCCATGCCCACCCTGCGGGAACCCGACTTCGATGTTGACCCTGTACACCTTTGGCCCGTCGTTCGGGCTGCCCGATGCCAGCCCGTTTGTCGTCAAGGCGGAGATGCTGCTCAAGCTCGCCGGACTGTCCTATCGGACGGATCGCAGTGGATTTCGGCATGCCCCCAAGGGTAAGCTTCCCTATATCGATGACGAAGGTGAGATCGTCGCGGACTCCACGCTGATCCGGTTGCACATCGAGCGTAAGTACGGGTTCGATTTCGATGCCGGTCTCACGCCCGAGCGACGGGGCGCGGCGTGGATGTTCGAGAAGGCGCTGGAAGATCATTTCTATTGGCACGTCGTGCAGGCGCGCTGGTGCGACGAAGACAACTTCGCCAAGGGGCCGGCTTCGTTCTTCAAGGCGATTCCCTGGCCGGTGCGGCCACTCGCGCAAGCGTTCATCCGTCGCAAGATCCGCGGCACGCTGCACGCGCAGGGCACCGGGCGCTATACGCCACAGGAGCAAACGCAACTGCTCAAGCGCGGCGCACAGGCGGCGGCCGAATTGCTCGGCGACAAACCCTATTTTTTCGGTGATGCGCCGTGCGGCGCCGATGCCACGGCTTTCGGTTTCATCGGTAGCGCCGCGTCGCCGCATTTCCGCATGGCGCTGCGCGACGAAATCGCAAACCATCCGAATCTGATGGCCTATGTCGCGCGCATGCAGCGCGAGTTCTTTCGCGACGCGGGCGAAGGCTCGAGCGCTTGAGGCGTAGCGTCCGATAGGCAGGACGGCAGGACGGCAAATCCGCGATTTCACGACGTCACACTGCCGCGAATTGACATCGACGCTGGAGGCCGACGCCGGGCTGGATCAGCCCGCCTCGGAAGCTGTCTCGTCGCTCGGCAGCACGTCGGAGAGCACGAGGTTGCGCCCGGAAATCTTCGCGGCGTACAGCGCGCGGTCGGCGCGCATGCACAGCGCCTCGAGACTTTCATTCTCGTGCCACGTCGCCACGCCGCCACTGAGCGTGTATTGACACACGCCGAACGGGCCGGCCACCAGATGTCGGCTCGCCTGGCTGCGCAGGCGCTCGGCAATGCGAATTGCACCGGGCGTGTCCGTGCCCGGCAGCAGCACGGCAAATTCCTCTCCCCCCAGCCGCCCGAAGACATCGCCTTCGCGCAGGATATCGCGCACGAGCTTCACGAATTCGCGAAGCACCGTGTCGCCGCCCGCATGGCCGTGCGTATCGTTGATCTGCTTGAAATGATCGAGATCGATGACCACGATCGAAAGGGGCCAACTGCGGGCCACCGCCCGTGCCATCTCCTGACGCGCGAGCAGGTCGAAGTGTTTGCGAGAGAGCGCGCCGGTCAGATAGTCGCGGTTGGCGGCCTCTTCTGCGGTGGCGAGCATGGCGTCGTGAATCATCATGACCGCGCCCATCGTCATGGCGGGCATGACGATCGTGCCGATGGTGAGCATCACGGCGTTGAACATCGTGGGCGCGAACACTTCGGGCCCGGGCGCCGGCGCCCAGCCGAAGGCCACGCCGCGCACGGCATGCCCGATGGCGAACGCCGCCGCGAGGCCCGTCGTCAGCCAATAGTTGTAAGGATGCCGGCGCGCGGGAATATGTCGGGCAATGAGCACGGCCGTGGCCAACAGCCACGCCGCGTGAAACGCGGAGACGACGACCACGCGCGCCTGTGGGTCGTCGGTGCCGTAGCGCCAGAACACGATGGCGGCAGCGAGCACGCCGAGCGATGCGCCCAATGCCGGCCAATGCGGCGATTGGCCGAGAAAGCGAGCACAGCCCGCGAAGTAAAGCAGCAGGCCGCCCGCTAGGGTAACGTTGGCGACAGCGATCGACAGGACGTCTGGGACGACGCCGCGCAGCGCAAACAGCGGCAGGGCAATGAGTACCGCGACGTTGGCGAAGCACCACTCGCGAACGCCCGCCACGTGCGAGCGTAGAAGAGATCCCATGATCAGCAACATCATGAAGCTGAGCAGGGAGGTGATCGCGAGCAAAGACGTCGTCAACATGGCGATGACCAGCGGGGGAAGCGGACATGTGTTGTGCATTGTAATGTACGCCGCTACGCGCGTTACATGCCTAACACGCCAGTAGAATGACTGGGTTCGTCTTTTTTGTTTCAAGGAGTTTGCGTCAATGCCGAAGACCCGATCCTATCCGTCACATCGCTCCCCTCGCTTTCGCCGGTCCCCCACGCTGGCGCTGGCCGTCGTGGCCATCGCCGGGCTTGCCGCACTCCCGGCGCAGGCGCAGCAAGAGCCGATGTTGCGCCGCTCGGCCCAGCCGCCGCTATTTTCTGCCCCGGCCAGCAGCGCAAGCGCCCCGGCGGCGGATATCAATCGCGACGTGCGTCCCGCGCTCGAGGCCGCCAACCTCTGGCTGGGACTGACGGACATCAATCGTGGAAAGCAGAGCTGGGAGCAGGCCGCCCCGGTGTTCCAGCGAGCGATCACGGCCGACGACTGGGCTCAGCGCCTGCAGGCCGCGCGCGAGCCGCTGGGCCGGGTGAAGTCGCGCAAAACCGCGGATGCGGTGTTTACGCGCACGCTGCCCGGGCAGCCGGACGGCGAGTATGTGGTCATTCAGTACAACACGGTCTTCGAGCACAAAGCCGAGGCCCATGAGATGGTGACGATGGTCTTCGGCATCGACAGCCGTTGGCGGGTCGCGGGCTATTTGGTGCGCTGATGTCGGGCTGACGGGGCCAGCGGGGGCTGGCCGACGATTTCCCCGTCGCGAGCCGAGCCGGGTTCACGCCAACGGGCGACGAGCAGCGCACGCTCGCCACGCGCAACACCTTCAGCGACTTTTCGCCAGAATGCGGTAGCGCGCTCACGTGTGAGCGGTTGCATGAAACTCACGGATGCACCGCCCTGCACGCAGTCGATGAGTACGTCGGCAAGCACGTCGATCGCCGCCAAGGTCTGGGCGCCGTCAAGTCGCTGCAGGGCGATGGGCGAGGCGATGGACGACAAGGCAAAAGGAATCACGGTGTTCTCCTTGCAGCCACGAACGGTAACGTTACGAGCCCGACCAGATAGCGCGCAGAGACCGGCGTGGGATTGTGGAAGCTGATCGGCCGATCGAGCCGCATGGCGAGACAATCGCCGCTACCCAGCCGCCACGCGACGTTGTCCAATGTGACCTCGATCGTGCCTTCAATCACCCAGATCTGTTGCCAGACTTCGTTCTCTCGCGTGCCGGCCTCATAGGCGACGCGCTCGCCCGGTGGGAAGCGAACTTCGACAAGCTGCAACGGCGACGGCTGCGCCGGCGAAAGGTTGCGTCGCACGTAGCCCGAGTCCGGGTCCGTCCAGAACGGCTGGTCGGCACGGCGTGCGAGCGGCGATGGCAGCGTATCTTCCCTCGCCCGGTCATCGAACAACGAAGCGAGCGTAACGTCGAGCGCGGTGGCAAGCTTGTCGAGCACGTTGGCCGTCGGGCTGGTCTGCGCCCGCTCGATGAGCGAGATGCTCGAGCGACTCACGCCGCTGCGTTCCGCCAGCGTATCCAGGGAATAGCCGCGCTCGCTGCGCAAATCTCGCACACGGCGGGCGATGCGTTCGTTGATGTCCATGACGTCCAGTTTACTGGAAATTAATTTCCAGTAAAATAGATGGCATTGTTCACGCCGTCATCCACGGCTTCTTGTTTGCGGGACCCCTCAAATGACTTCCTCGCTCATCGTGCGCGACGCCACCGACGCCGACCTCCCGGCTATTCGCGACATCTATAACGACGCTGTCGAGCACACGACCGCCATCTGGAACGAGGTGCTCGTCGACGTGGACAACCGGCGCGAGTGGCTCGCGGCACGCGTGGCGCGTGGGTATCCCGTGATCGTCGCCGAGCGCGACGGCAAGGTCGCGGGATACGCGTCGTTTGGCGACTGGCGCGCGTTCGACGGCTATCGTCACACGGTCGAGCATTCCATTTACGTGGACAAGGACGCGCGAGGCGGCGGCGTCGGCGAGACGCTCATGCGCGCGCTGATCGAGCGCGCGCGCGCCATCGGCATTCACGTGATGATCGCGAGTATCGAAGCGCAGAACGCACCGTCGATTCGGCTGCACGAAAAGCTCGGCTTCCTTACGGTCGGCACGTTCAGCGAAGTCGGCACGAAGTTCGGCCGCTGGCTCGATCTCACGTGCATGGAATTGCGTATCGACGCCACGCGCTGAAACGCGCGCCGTACCCTCCGTTCGATGCCGCTATGTCCAAAAAGATATAGCGGCATTTCTCATTGGGCATAGGCAACATCACCCGCTTCGAATAGCAACCGTCCGCGCCCGCTGCACGGCGTGCATTGGACGACAGCACATGCGCATTCTCTCGCGGCGTGCTATGGCCAACCTTGTCATTCCTGGACTCGGCGTGTAGCCTTGCTACGTCCGGTGTCACTCATGAAGCGTCTTCTCACCGAACTTCACGAGCGCATCACGGCAGGTGAATGTCACGCGTCGTGACCATGCCTCGTGGGTCGAGTCGGCAAGTGTCCGATATCTCGCCCCGGTGATCGTCGCGGTGCCGTTTTGTGCGCATGGGTGTCTGCGCGAGCTTGGTGATCGTGATACATCCCCCCAAAACAAGACGGACGGAACGCTTATGCCGCGCCTGCCAAGAAAGCCCGCTCCCCCTGCGGTTGTGTCGAGCGACGACGCTCGTCAAGATGCCGCCGCCGAATCTCCCGCGTCTTCTCGAAGCGCCCAATGTCCCGATGCCGCCCCCGGTGTCGCGGTGACGCGTCGCGGGTTTCTCAAGGCGTCGGTGATTGCGGGTATCTCTGTGTATATCGCCCCGTTGGGCAGCCGGGCGTTCGCCGCGCTGTTCGAAGACAAGAACCTCACGCCGGTTGCGTGGGACGCCGCCAAGGGACAAGCGAAGTTCCGTATCGACGGCACGGCCAAGGTGACCGGGGAAAAGATTTTCGCGCGCGACGTGCGCTCGCGCGACATGCCGGGTTGGCCCGTGCAGCAAGCCCATGCCTTCGTGCTGCGCGCGACGCATGCCGACCGCGCATATCTAGGTTTCGATCTCTCGCGTCTGGACGATGGCCTGCAACCCGATCGTGTTGTGACGGCCGACGATCTGGCGCGCGACGGGATCGCGTTCCCGGCATTCTATGGCGACGACATGTTGCTGCCGGCCGGCAAGACGCCGGCTTATCTCGGCCACGCCGTCGCGATCCTGATCTATCGCGACTTCACGCGCTTTCGCTTCGCCAAGGACAAGCTCAAGTTCCACGACGAGATCATTCGCTACGGCGACGTGACGGGCCCGCTCGAGCGCGATCCGTGGGGCAGCTTCCGCTTCGTGCGCGTGGGCGGCAAGACGGCCTATGACGATGACGTCTACTCGAGTCTGAAGGACGCGCCGATCTTCCCGAGCATGATGCGCAAGCATCTGCCCGTGTGGCCGGACGGCAACGACCACGGCAAGCTCGACGAGCAAGGCATGGCCTACGCGGCGAAGATCGGCGAATCGCTCTCGCACCCGCCGACGAACTGGCTGGTGATGTCGCGCGAGTACCGCACGCAGTCGATCGACACGGCGGCGCTCGAACCCGATAACGCCAACTGCTGGTACGACGCCGCCACGCAGACGCTGCATATGGTGGTGCCCTCTCAATCGCCTTCGGAAGTCGCGGAGAACGCGGCGGCCATGGCGGCCAAAGGCCACTTCCCGGTCAAGCGCCTGATCGTCTATCCGTGCTACACGGTGGGCTACGGGTCGAAGGATCACTACAACATGCCGTTCTACGGTCTGGCCGCAGCGATGTACGGCGACGGCCTGCCCGTGCGCCTGGCCAACGACCGCTACGAGCAGTTCCAGACGTCGCTCAAGCGTCACGCGTTCACGCTGCGTTATCGCCTCGGCGTCGACAAGGAGAGCGGACTGCTCCAGGCGTTCGCGGCCGACATGGAGTGCAACGGCGGCGGGCGGATGAATTTCTCGCCCTCGGTGGCAATGGTCGGAGCGACGGCAGCGCAGTCGATCTACTACATCCCGCAGAGCGATCTGGCGAGCGTGGCAATTGCGTCGCGGGCCATCGATGCCGGGTCGGCGCGCGGTTACGGCACGTTGCAGTCGATGGCCGCCACGGAAATGATGATCGACGAGATGGCGGCGCAGCTTGGCGTCGATCCCATCGAGTTCCGTCTCAAGAACGCGCTGCGCTCGGGCATGAAGAACACGCAAGGGGCGATTCCAGCGGGCGCGGTGCGGGTGGATGAGGTGCTTGCTCGCGCGAAACGGCATCCGTTGTGGACGCAGCGCGAAAAGAAGAAAGCGGAGTTCGAGGCGACACATCCGGGACGTCGTTACGGGGTCGGATTCGCTTGCGTGCAAAAAGACTTCGGCACTGGTGCCGAGACGTCGTTCGCGCGTGTCGAGATCGACGAGACGGGTAAGATAGCGTTACATCACACGGCCGTGGAGATCGGTACGGGCACGTCGACGTCGCAAGCGGTTGCCGTGGCGAAATGGCTTGGCATGCCGGCCACGGAGGTGCATGTCGCGATCACCGACTGGCCGGAGTTGCCGGTCGTGACGAGCGGCGATCCGTATCTGATGTCGCAGGCCGATCAGGACAGGCTCGCTGCCAATGCGCGTTGGTCGCCGGGATACGCCTCGCCGTCAAGCGCGACGAACTCTGCCTACTACTTCACGCACAGCACGCGAGAAGCGGCACGGTTGCTCTTCATGCAGGGATTGTGGCCGGCGGCGCTGTCGATCTGGCGTCGCGGCCTCGGCGGCGGACAGGCCGCACCGCTCGTGGTGCGGGCGGAAGACGCACGCTGGGTCGACGGCAAACTCACGGCCGCCGGGCTCGAAGCGCTGCCGTTACCCATGCTTGCGAAGGCGGCCCACGAACTGGGCCTGGTGACCGGAGCGACGGTGCATGTCTTCAATCGTTGGCAGTGGGCCGAAGCGGACTGGGATCTGGGCAACGGCGCGATGCAGCGACTGCCTGTCGATGGCATTGCGTTGCGCTTTGGAAAGGGTGGGGCCACGCCGTCGACGGCCACTGCGTCGACGTCGGCCACCGGCTATCGCACCCTCGATCGCAAGCGCGTGTACTACCCGCCGGTGCAGCGTAACAACGCAGCGGTGACGTACTACAGCGCCGTCGGCACGCTCGTGGCGCTGTCGGTGCACGAGGCGACCGGCAAGGTCGAACTGCTCACCCATCATTCCATTGTCGAATGCGGCAACCAGATCTCGCCGCAACTCGTCTCGGGCCAATTGCAGGGCGGTCTCGCGATGGGAATCGGCCATGCGCTGCACGAGTATCTGCCGCTTTATGAAGACGGCCCGGGCAATGGCACATGGAACTTCAATCGGTATCACCTGCCGCGTGCGGTCGACGTCGCCGTGTGGACGCAAACCGGAGAGGTATTGCCACCGATCTCCGAAACCGACGTTCCGAAAGGCATTGCGGAAGTGGTGATGATTCCCGTCGTTGGCGCGATTGTGAACGGTCTCGCGCATGCGATCGGCCATCGATTTACGACGTTGCCGGTGACACCGGAGAAGATCCAGGAGGTACTGGCATGACAAACGCTTCGAGCACACCGCAGGCCGCGTCGGACGCCACGGCGTCGACGGGCGCGGGACAACCGATGAGCGCGGCGAGTGCGGCGCCGGCACCGCTTGCGGCGAATGCGGCGGCAGCCCCGGCAAACGGCAAAGCACCGTGGGAGACGTTGCCCGTCACCGTGAAGGTGAACGGTGTGTCGCATGGCCCGATGGACGTGCCGGCCGGTTTGATGATGATCGACTGGCTGCACGAGACCCTGGGCCTGACCGGCTCGCGTCTGGGCTGCGGGCAGGGCATCTGCCACGCCTGCGTAGTGATCGTCGATCACGCCGACGGCAGCAGTGAGACCGTACGCACGTGCATTACCGGGGCGAACTATTTCGACGGCAAGACGGTGCGCACGGTGGAAGGCCACGCGGTGCGCGATGCCGACGGCAAGCTCACGCTCGCACCGATCCAGCAGGCGTTTCTCGATCACTTCAGTTTCCAGTGCGGCTACTGTACGCCGGGCTTTGTGAATGCCGCGACGGTGTTGATCGAACGGCTGAAGCGCCACCCGGTCGCGCGCGCCGATCTCGAAGCCGCGATCACCGAGGGACTCAACGACCATATCTGTCGGTGCACGGGGTATGTGCGCTATTACACGGCCGTGCGCGACGTCGTGCTCAAGACGCCCGGTTGTATCAGGGATGCGAAATGAGAGGGGACGCCATGCGCCTGAATCGCGCCACCCGCTGGAGCGCGCGCGCGGCTTGTCTTGTCGCGCTGCTGCTCGTCGCCGCCTGCAACGACTCGACGGTGCCCAAGCCCCCCAAGCCCGCCCAGCCGCCAATGCCCAAGACGACGGCGGCGCCCGCGCTCGTGACGAGCGGGATGGCCGCGGATGCACCGAGTGCCTCGGCATCGTCGGCCAGCGGTGGGGCCGCGGCATCGGCCTCGCCGGCGGAGAACGCATTGCCCGAGCGAATCGCTCGCGGCAAATATCTGGCGCGAGCGGCCGATTGCGCCGCGTGCCACACGAGCGCGAACGGCGCGCCGTTCGCGGGCGGCGTGCCGCTCAAGTCGCCATATGGCACGTTCTATGGCACCAACATCACCCCGGACAAGACACACGGCATCGGCGGCTGGACCGCCGACGACTTCTACCGCGCGCTGCATGACGGAATGGCCCCGGACAAGGCGCTGTATCCGGCCATGCCGTACACGTCCTATCGGCAGATGACCCGCGCCGACAGCGACGCCATCTACGCCTACCTGATGTCGGTGAAGCCGGCGGCCGTGCCCAATCGAAAGCACGATCTCTCGTTCCCCTACAACGTGCGCCCGAGCATGCGCGTGTGGGACTGGATGTTCCTGAAGGACACATTGCCCGATGCCTCGAAGGGACAGTCCGCCGACTGGCTGCGTGGACGCTATCTCGCGAACGCCTTGGGACACTGCGCCGAATGCCACACGCCACGCGGCACGTTCGGTCAGCTCGACAGCGCGAAGCCGCTCGGCGGGGCGGCGCTCGCCCGGATTGCCGCGCCTGATCTCACGCCCGACGCCCTGGCGGCACGCGGCTGGACGGTGAAGGATCTGCAGTCGTTCTTTGGCACGGGAATTGCCCCGCAAGGGTCGGCATTCGGCGAGATGTATCCGGTGGTGCATCTGAGCACGCAATACCTCACGCCCGACGATCTGCGCTCGGTCTCGACGTATCTGCTGGGCGACGCGCCTCCCGCGCCGGCCCCACTCCCGGAGCGTCCTGACGCGAGTCAGTTGAAGGCGGGACGCAACCTCTATCTCGCCGTGTGTGCGGGCTGCCATGCGGTGGACGGCACAGGCAAGCCGCATGTGGCGGTGGCGATGCTGGGGAACTCGACGGTGCGTCAGAAGGATCCGCGCAATCTGATCGTCGCGATTCTCGATGGCATCGAGCCGCAGCAGTTCCCTGGGCTGGAAGCGATGCAGGACATGCCGGGCTTCGCGCGCCAGTTCACCGACGCGCAGATTGCCGAGTTGAGCAATTACCTGCGTGTGGCCTACGGCGCTCAGGCGGGCGACGTGAATTCCGAGATCGTCAGACAACTGCGCCAGAAGTGATCCGGTGCACTGCCGCGCGCAACGGCATGACGCATAATGTCGCGCCATGTCCCGCACACAACGTCTCTTCTCATTGATGCAGCTGCTGCGCCGCCACCGCTACCCGGTGGCGGGCGCGGCGCTGGCCGACTCGCTCGGCGTGAGCCTGCGCACGCTCTACCGCGACATCGCCATGCTTCAGGCCCAGGGCGCGCACATCGAGGGGGCGCCGGGGCTTGGCTACGTCCTGAAGCCGGGCTTTCTGCTCCCGCCGCTGATGTTCTCCGAGGAGGAAATCGAGGCCATCGTGCTGGGCTCGCGGTGGGTCGCCAAGCGCACCGACGGCGCCCTGGCCGAAGCCGGCGCGAACGCGCTGGCCAAGATCGCGGCGGTGTTGCCGCCGGACCTGCGCGCGTCGCTCGAGGCATCCACCTTGCTCATCGCCCCGGGCGAACCGTTACCGCCGACGATCGTCGACATGACGGTCATTCGCGAAGCCATTCGCGCCGAGCGAAAACTCCAACTCTCGTATCGCGACGAAGCGGGTCGCCTGTCCGAGCGTGTCATCTGGCCGTTTGCGCTCGGCTTCTTCGATCACATGCGCATGATCGTCGCGTGGTGCGAGCTGCGCGACGACTTCCGTCATTTCCGCGCCGATCGGATCGAGGCGCTGACGGTGAGCGCGACGCGCTACCCGCGCGGGCGACGGGCGCTGCTCAAGGCGTGGCGCGAAACGACGGGCAATCGGTGAGCTCCGCCGGCTTTCGCGATGCTTCGCGGGCGCCGGTCGACTGCTGACAAAAATTGACAGCATCGCTTCGTACGATGCGATGCATGACAGCGCACGACGGCACCGCAGATGCGGGGACCGGCCGGGCGAATCGTCATCCATCACTATTGACAGGAGCGAATCATGCTGCATCCGAACTTGGTCATTTTGTATGTTTCGAGTCCCCCCGAAAGCGCGGCGTTCTATGCCGAATTGTTCGACCTCGAGCCGGTTGAAGCATCGCCCGGATTCGCGATGTTCGTGTTCCCGTCGGGGATGAAGTTGGGACTGTGGGCGCGCTATGGCGTGGCGCCGACGGCCATCGCGCCGCCCGGCGGCAGCGAAATCGTGCTGCCGGTGGCGTCGAACGCCCACGTGGACGCCACGTGGGAGGACTGGAGCGCGCGAGGCATCACGATCCTGCAGGCGCCGACGACGATGGACTTTGGTCGCACGTTCGTGGCGTCCGATCCCGATGGTCACCGCGTTCGCGTGTACAAGCTCGCCGACACGCCGCGATAAGCCGAGCGTGCGGCGAGGGTAGGGGCGAGGGGGGCGCCAGAGTCGCGGGCCGCCCGGGCCCATCGCCCATCGCCGCATTGACGCCTTACATCGCGGTGGCGGATTTCACGAGCACGGGCGTGTCGCGATACTGTGCGGGGAACAGACGCTTGAGGTCTTTCACCTTCGGCAGGTCGTTGATGACGATGTACGGATACGTCGGGTGCTCGGTCAGGAAATCCTGATGATAGGTCTCGGCCGGATAGAAGCCCGAGTACTTTTCCAGGCGGGTGACGATGGGCTTGCTGTAGACATGCGAGGCGTTGAGCTGCGCGATATACGCGTCGGCGACACGGCGTTGTGCGTCGCTCATCGGGAACACGGCCGAACGATATTGTGTGCCGGTGTCGGGGCCCTGACGATTGAGTTCGGTCGGATTGTGCGCGACGGAGAAGTAGATTTGCAGCAGTGTCCCGTAGGAGACTTGCTGCGGGTCGAACGTCACTTCCACCGATTCGGCGTGGCCCGTCGCACCGCCGCTGACGGTTTCGTAATCGGCCGTCTTCGCGGTGCCGCCTGCGTAGCCGGACACGGCTTTCGTCACGCCCTTCACATGCTGGAACACCCCTTGCACCCCCCAGAAGCAGCCACCGGCGAATACGGCCGTCTCGGTGTGGACCCCCGTGGCGGGCTCGTCGAGCTTTGGGGCGGCGATGACAACGGCTGTCTCGGCACCGCCGAAGGCGTACGCGCCCACTTGCCAGACGAGTACCCCGACGGCGGCGGTGCCAAGCAGCAGGCGTCGCACTCGCGAAGCGGGCGTCGTGCGGCGGGGCGACTGGCCTGGCGTTTCGTCGCGGGCCTGCGACGGGTGAAGCGGATCGAACGGATTCATCTGAAAACTCCCGGCGTCCGTAGACGCCTCGATGGCAGCGGTCATGCGAAGTCGCTGCCGGGTCATTGGATTTTAGGACGGGGCGCGGTGCGATGCACCGAATGCCATCGACCTCAGCCGAAGGTGAACGCGTAGGCCGACACGCCCGGATCGAGAAACTCGATGCTGAACGTACGGTCGCGCACGTCGCCTGATTGGCGCACCAACTGGTACAGGCGCTGGGAGGCGACGGTGCCGGTACCATCGGCGCCCACGTCGGTGCCATGCGCGTCGCCCGGCGGCTTACCGTCGACCGTTACGCGAAAGCGCACCGGTTCGCCGCCGGCCTTCGGGCCGAGCACGAGATGCAGGTCACGCGCGTGGAAGCGATAGACGATACGCGCCCCGGCCTGCATGGCGGTGGCCTGCTCCGGCCCCACGCGCCAGTCGCCGGCCAGCGCCCATTGGTTGAGCGACGGCGTTGATGGCGCGCGGTAGTCGCTGACCTGATCGCGCACGGCCCCGCCGGGGGAGGCGAAGTTCTCCGCGCGCGTGTAGCCGACATAAGTCTCCGGCGATCGAACGTCGCCCATGTCGGCCGCTTGCTGGATACCACCGGCCTGCACGTCGGCAATGCCGCTCGCGACCTGCTTTGCACCGGCCTCGCGCAACAGCTGCTGGATCACGCGTTCCGACTCGGCGTAATTGCCTTCGCCGAAGTGGTGGTAGCGCACGCGGCCCTGGGCATCGACGAAATAGTGTGCCGGCCAGTATTGATTGTGAAAGCCGCGCCAGATGGCGAAGTCGTTGTCGATGGCCACCGGGTAGTCAACGCCCAGATCGTGTACGGCCTTTTTCACGTTGCCGATGTCGCGCTCGAACGCGAATTCGGGCGCGTGCACGCCGATGACGACAAGGCCCTGGTCGCGATACTTCTGCGCCCAGGCTTTGACGTAGGGCAACGTGCGCAGGCAGTTGATGCAGGAATAGGTCCAGAAGTCGATGAGCACGACCTTGCCACGAAGCGCCTGCGCCGTGAGCGGAGGCGAATTCAGCCATTGCACGGCGCCGTCCAGCGAGGGCAACTGGCCTTCGACCGGCAACGGCGCTGGGGCATCGGCGGTGGCGGGCACCATCGTGCCGCGCACGGGCATCATGGTCGGGCCAGCGGCGTGGCTATCGGTGCTGGCATCGGCCTGGGCGGCGGCGCGGCCTGCGCCAAGCCGGTCGACGAGCCGCTGCTCGATACCGCCCGTCGACGCCGTCGAGAGCTGCGCCAGCGCACCGGTGTCGAGACCGAGGGCGATGGCGGCGACGCCCGCGAGCATCAGCCCGCCGAGCCCGCGGCGAACCCATTCACCTGCGCCGAGAGAGCGTTTCATGGTGGCGAAGACGCGTCCGCCGACCAGGAGGGCCAGCCCAAGCGACGTGGCGGCGCCGGCCGCATAGGCGGCGAGCAGCAGCGTGGTGCCGACGCTGGCGCCTTGCAGCGCCGCGCCCGTGAGCACCAGCCCGAGAATCGGGCCGGCGCAGGGCGCCCAGAGCAGGCCGGTGGCGATACCAAGCAGGAACGACGCGCCGGGACGGGCCCCTGTGTTCGCATCGCCCGTGGTGGCGGTGCTCCCTTGCGCGGACTGCGACAGACGATCACCCAGCGACACGAGCGGATGCGTGAGCCGTTCGGCGAGTTTCGGGAAGAGGAGCGTCGCACCGAACAGGGCAACGAGCGCGAGCGCTAGCCAGCGGCCATACTGGTTCGCCTGCACGACCCAGCTTCCGCCAACGGCGGCGAGCGTTGCCACCAGCGCGAACATCAGCACCATGCCCGCAAGCATTGGCAACACGCTGCGCGAGAACGATTGGCCAGCCCGCGAGAAAACAAACGGCAGCACCGGCAGGATGCACGGACTAACGATTGTCAGAATCCCGCCGAGGTAGGCGAGGATGAGCAAAGTCATGAAGCGCTCCTTGAGCCGCACCCGTTGGCCGGGCGAAGCGGAGGTGGGTAACTTGACGACGGCTGACGCATGGCGCTCAGGCGGGTTGCGGCTGGAACGTCATCGCAAGGCCGTTCATGCAATAGCGCAGGCCGGTCGGCTTCGGACCGTCGTCGAACACATGGCCGAGGTGGCCGCCGCAACGTCGGCAATGGACTTCGGTGCGAACCATGCCGAAGGTCGAGTCGGTGTGCGTGCCCACGGCATGATCCAGCGGCATCCAGAAGCTGGGCCAACCCGTGTGACTGTCGAATTTCGTGCGCGACGAGAAAAGCGGCAGCGCACAGCCGGCGCAGGCGAACGTTCCGGCGCGGTGTTCGTCATTGAGCGGGCTGGAATAGGGACGCTCGGTGCCCGCCTGACGCAAGATCTCGTACTGGGCGGGCGTCAGACGCTTGCGCCATTCGGCATCGCTGTAGGCGACCTCGAAGTGCTCGGGATCCGTGGCGCGACGGGCATCGTCGGCGTGCGCGGGGCGCATGAGGCGCGGCACCAGCCCGGCGGCGACGGCGGCGGCTGCCGCAGTGGCGCTCAGCAGGAACGCGCGGCGCGACGGCGTCGGGGCAGCCTTCGCGGCGTGCGTGCGCGACGGTTTGCGCGGTGGGTTATCGGACAAACGCATGACATCCTCCGGTCAGTAGGGCGATCCGGCGCGGAGCTGGCCCGCCGCCGCGTGTTCAGGGGAGCGCGACGGCCGTGGTTCGGCTCAGCAGACACAGCAGGCGTTCGCGCCGGATCGATAATTGAAGGGTAGTGCGCCAGCGATGGCAAAGTCCTCACGTAAAATTAAACAATTCGTGATACCTCGCGGTGCGGGAACTGCGCACAATGGGGCCCTCAAGACCCACTTTTCCAGGAGCCTTTCCTGCGATGGAATCGCCGCGCCGTATTCTGCTCGTCGAAGACGACGTGCATATCGCCGACCTGCTCGCGCTGCATCTGCGCGACGAGCGGTTCGAGGTCGTGCATTGCGCCGACGGCGACGAAGGCCTTCGGCGATTGTCCGAGGGCGGGTGGGATGCGCTGGTCCTCGACCTGATGCTGCCCGGCGTCGACGGATTGGAAATCTGCCGTCGCGCGCGGGCGATGACCCGCTATACGCCGATTATCATCATCAGTGCGCGCGCGAGCGAAGTGCATCGTATTCTCGGGCTGGAATTGGGCGCCGACGACTATCTGGCCAAGCCGTTTTCAGTGCTGGAGCTGGTGGCGCGGGTCAAGGCGCTCATGCGGCGGGTCGATGCGCTGGCGCGCAACGCGCGCATGGACGCGGGCAGCCTGGCGATGGCGGGGTTGTTCATCGACCCGATTGCGCGGGAGGCATCGCTTGGCGGCAAGCGGCTCGATCTCACGCCGCGCGAATTCGATCTGCTGTACTTCTTCGCTCGCCAGCCCGGCAAGGTGTTCTCGCGCATGGACCTGCTCAATGCGGTCTGGGGCTATCAGCACGAGGGCTACGAGCACACCGTCAACACGCACATCAATCGCCTGCGTGCCAAGATCGAGGCCGATCCGGCGCAGCCCGCGCGTATCCTCACGGTCTGGGGACGCGGCTACAAGTTCGCCAATGACGGTGGGCCCGACGGCACGGGTGCCGAGGCAGGAGGCGCATGATGCGTCGCTGGAATCTCACCCTCACGCAGCGCCTGTCGCTGGTATTCGCGGGACTGCTGCTGGTGTGCTGCGGCACGTCGGCGTGGATGCAGGTGCGCGCCAATCGCATGCACGAAGCCGAAGTGATTCAGGGACTCTCGCGCGGACTGGCGGAGCATATCGCCGCGAATGCCCAGCTCATGGACGCGAACGGCATGAAGCCCGACGCCGTGAGGCGTCTGTTCGGGCAACTCATGGTGGTGAATCCGAGCGTCGAAGTGTATCTGCTCGACATGCAGGGGCGCATTACCGGTCACGCGGCGCCTGAAGGCCATCTGCGGCGCATGCAGGTCGATCTGGCCCCCGTGCATCGGCTGATCGATGGCGAGGCGTTGCCGATCTATGGCGACGATCCCCGTAACGCCGATGTCCGTAAGGTATTCAGTGCCGCACCGCTGCGGGTGGACGGTCGCGAGGTCGGCTACGTCTACGTCGTGCTGGTCGGCGAGGCGCACGACCGCTTCGCGGCGCGCGGCGCGACGAGCGCGGCGCTCGATACGGCGCTATGGTCGATCGGCCTGGTGGCGGCGCTGTGCCTGATTGCCGGTCTGACGGCGTTCGCGCTGATTACGCGTCCGTTGCGCCGATTGACGGATTCCGTGCGCGAGTTCGATATCGACGCGGCCCCGGTGCCGCTGCCTGCCGTCTCCGCGGATGAACTGGCGTCGCAGCAGGCGCGGCCGAACGACGAGATCGTGGTGCTCGAACGTGCCTTCCGCCAGATGGTCGAGCGGCTGGGCACGCAGTGGCGCACGCTCACGCGTCAGGATCAGGAGCGGCGCGAACTCATTGCCAACATCTCGCACGATCTGCGCACGCCGCTCTCCTCGCTGCACGGCTATCTCGAGACGCTTTCGCTCAAGGACGCCACGCTCACCCCCGCCGAGCGGCGGCGCTATCTGGGCATTGCGCTCGATCAGAGCCGCAAGGTCGGCGCGCTGGCGCGGTCGCTGTTCGAACTGGCTCGTCTGGAACATGGCTTCGTGCAGCCCGAGGCCGAGCCGTTCTCCGTGACGGATCTGATCCAGGACGTCTTTCAGAAATTCGAACTGAGTGCCGAGTCGCGCGGCGTCGCGTTGCGCGCGCAACTCGCGCCGCAAATTCCCGTTGCGCGGGCCGACCTCGGCCTGATCGAGCGCGTGTTCACGAACCTGCTCGACAACGCGCTGCGCTATACGCCGTCGGGTGGTGAGATCACGGTGGCGGTGGCGCCGGTGGGCGCCGACATCGAAGTGTTGGTGAGCGACACGGGTCCCGGCATTCCCGAGACCGCGCGCGAAGGCCTGTTCGAGCGGCCATTCACGGTCGGCGGCGCCCGCCGCGAGGGCGGGCTGGGTTTGCGCATCGTGCATCGCATTCTGCAACTGCACGGACGGCGCATCACGTTGGTCGACACGCCCGGGCAGGGGGCGACGTTCCGTTTTACTTTGCCGACGTGAGTTGGTTGGACGCCGGGGCTGCCGGCGCCGCGTCGAAGTAGGTCAGCTTGCGCACGAAGACATTGGCGAACGGGTCGACCTTCTCGCCATGCGCGGCGGGCGAGGTGATCACGACGCGCACGATATTGCCGTGCGCGTCGTACTTGTAGTGGTACTCCGACACATGGCGCTCGCCAGTGGCGGCGTCGGTGCGGGTCACGCGCGTGAGTTCGTGACGCGGTGAGTATTGCGCGACCTCGTTGTCCCACGCCAGCGCGAGCCATTGGCCGTCGATGAGCGCGGCGGCGCCGTTGTCGCGGACGATGCGCCCACCGTCCGGCGTGCGCTCCACGCTGGCGAACGTCCGGTAGGAGACCCGCTTCGGCGCTGGACGCACCTTGCCGTCGGCCGTGACGACCTGACGTGCTTCGTTGGGCGCCGACCATTGACGCGAGAGCGCGAAGCACTCGTCGTCGAACCGTCGCGCCTGCAGGCTGCCCGTACGGTGGTGATGCGCGCCGTTGGCGGCAGCGATGAGGCTACGGGTCCATTCCCACTGCCCGTTGTTCTCCTGGCGCACCTGCTCCTTCCATGTGGCGCGACGTCCGGGACCGCGCACGATCCAGGCGTCGGCGCTCTGCCACTCGACGGGGGCGCCATCGATGCTCTCCAACCGGCCGCTGGCGTCATACGAATAGTGGCCGCGGTCGGTGTTCGCGAGCAGGTGACCTTGTGCGTCGAAATCCATCACGAAGCGATTCCCGTTGTCGAGCGGCCCGACCTTGCCGGTGGCGCGATCGTAGCTGGCGATGAAGCGGGTTTCTTCGATCCGGCGAACGCCGGCGGGAATGCCGCCGAAGTTGCGCATCAAGTCGTCCTCCTCGCGCAGCGAGGTCTGCACGCACCACGGCAGCGCAGCGGCCTCCTTCGGCGCGTCGGCGGCGGGCGATGGACTCGAGGAAGCGGGGGGTACCGCGCTGGCGCTCGGCGGGGTCGCCGGCGTGGCCTGCGACCGGGGACCCGCGCAGCCGGCCAGCGCGGCCGCCAGTGCTGCCAGGACAAGCGCTGCCCGGACAGGGCGAGCGGAAGGGGCTGAACGGATGAGGCGGATGGATGAAACTGACATCATCGGAAGGGTTTGGCGAAGGTATTTTGTCCCGATTGTACCGGCTCCGGGCGACGCACCCGCCGGCATCGCTCGGAACAGTACCTGACGTCGTCCCACACCCGCGCCCATTTCTTGCGCCAGGCAAAGGGCCGGCCGCAAGCTTGACACACCTTGCTGGGCAGAAACGCCTTACCGTGCTGGGTCATTTGTCGGGATCGACGCGGTCATGAGACACCCAGACAAGCGACGCCGTATCGACCCCCAACGCTTGCGCACGCGCCACAATGCGCTCCAGCTCGCTCGCGCCGAGATGCTTCTGCCTCGCGAGAATCCAGCAGTAACCGGTATTCGGCCCCACCACCAGCGCCCAGCGATAGTCGGGGTCGATGGCGGCCACGTGGTAACCGCCGTAGAACGGCCCGAAGAACGATACCTTCAGCGATGCGACAGACGGCGACCCGGTAAACAGCGCCTTGCCGGTCACCGCTTGCCACCGACCGTTCGACGTATCGAAGCCTCGGTTGAGCACGCGAATACTGCCATCTGACTGCGGCGTGTAGGTGGCGGACACGTCCGTCATGCCGCGCTCGAACGCATGGTCGAGGCGAGCCAGTTCGTACCAGTGGCCCT
Source organism: Pandoraea cepalis (assembly GCF_902459625.1). Lineage (NCBI taxonomy): Bacteria > Pseudomonadati > Pseudomonadota > Betaproteobacteria > Burkholderiales > Burkholderiaceae > Pandoraea > Pandoraea cepalis. The sequence goes on along the minus strand of NZ_CABPRY010000013.1, from coordinate 105,277 downwards.
GATAGCGACTTACATCGAAGGGCGACACGGGGGAGACCCCAGGCGGCGGACTCGTGCTGGCGCACCCGGAGAGCAGGAAGAACGCGAACGAGAACGAGAGCGCGCTCAGCAACCGCAGCGCGACGGATCTTTTGGCGGGAACAGCGTTTGTCATATCAGTCCCTGTGTGGGTGAAGGGGAAATCTGCGTTTGCGCCCGTCGTTCATCACGGACGCCGACATCGAATGTCGGTATCGTCGACCGTGATCGATGGCGCGAATTTTCAGGACTCGAGCACATCCCGTAGCTTGGCGAGGCCTCGACGAATCCAGCTTTTGGCAGTGCCCTCCGGTACACCCAGCGTTCGGGCAAGTTCCGTGTAGGTGAAACCGCCGAAGTAGGCGATCGTAATGGCCTGCCGCTGTTGCGCAGAGAGGGCGGTCATTGCCACCGAGAGTCGTTGCCTTTCGCGATCTTTTTCGGTCAGTTCCGGCGGCGGGGCGGTATCCGCGGCGATGGACGACATGAGGGTCTCGTCCAGCGGAATCGGTTGTCGTTTGCGTAGATAGCTGATGGCTCGGTTCCGGGCAATGGCCGACATCCACGCAAGCACGTCGCCGCGTTGCGCATCGAACACAATACGACGCTGCCACAACGCCATATAGACGTCCTGAAGAATATCCTCGGCTTCGGCGCGATGATGGATCACGCGGAGGATGACGCCGAACAGCACGGACGAGGTATGCCGGTAAAGCTGCGCGAACGCGTCCTCGTCGCCGAGCTGGGCAAGCGTCACCAGACCCGTCAGGTCGGCGCAATCGCCGAGGGAAGGACGAGCCGACACGCGGGCGGCACCCGCGCTGTCACCGGCCGCGCTCGAGCACGCACTCGCGGGCGCGTTCTTCGACACGCTACCCGCGACGCCCGCGCCCGTTGGACAAGCGTATTGACTGATGTCGATGGTTGTCATCGCGGCGTCTCCAGGGAGGATGCTGCGGGATCGATGCCGTTACTGCGAGCGGTCGGGCATCAATGCCAGAAACTCGCGGCGCAACGCGGGATCTTCGAGGAAACGTCCCCGCATGACGCTGCTTACCATGCGGGCCCCGTCGTCTTTGGTCCCTCGCCAATGCATGCAGAAGTGGTCCGCCTCCATCACGACGGCGAGTCCGTCGGGGGCGATTTTTTCTTCGAGCAAGTCGGCGATCTGCTTGACGGCTTCTTCCTGAATCTGCGGTCGTGCCATGACCCAATTGAGCAATCGGGCGTATTTGGACAGACCGGGCAGGTTCGAATTTGCCGCAGGCAAAACGCCAATCCACGCGCGACCCATGATCGGGCAGAGATGATGCGAGCACGCGCTGCGCACGCGAAGTGGCCCGATCAGCGTGAGTTCGTTGAGTTGCCCGATGTTTGGGAATTCCGTGACCGCGGGCGGCGGCTCGTAACGTCCCGAGAACACTTCCCGGACGAACATCTTCGCCACGCGCTTCGCGGTTTCACGCGTGTTGTGGTCGTTGTCGACGTCGATGACGAGCGCGCGAAGCGCGTTCTCGATATGCGTCGCGACTTCGCCCTGCAATGTCTCGACATCGCCTTCGCGCAGGTAGGGGGCGATATTGTCGTTGGCGTGAAACCGGACACCGGCGTTGCGCAAGCGCTGCCGGACGACTTGCGACAACGGGACGCCCTCTGCGGCGCCCTTCGTGATGGCCGGTTGCGAATCGATAATCGCGCCCATGAGGTTCTCCGGAAAAGAAATGCGCCGATGCGTCCCGACGTTCAGCGGTCTCCGGGCGTGGTCGCCGGAATGGGCCAGCCTTCATGCTCAGCCACGGCGGCGAGGGCCGCTTCGAACATGGCAACGGCCTTGTTGGCCGCGTCGCCGAGGTGTCGATGGAGCAGCGCGTCGGCCGGTGAACGCGACTCGCATTCATCGCTATAACGCTCGAACGCGGCAATCTGCAGCACCAGTTCGGCGAGATGCTTGGGACACTCGCAAGCGATGGTCGTCGAGCGGGAAACCGCGCTGATCAGTGTCTCGTTGTCGAACCGACGCGGCGTCCTGCGCCAGATCCGTTCCTGGCCTTCGTTGCTGGAATCGCTGCGGTGCCACGTCTGCAGGTACTCGGCGAGGAGGTCGTTCGCGTGCAGCAGGGCGTTGGGGGCGCGCTTGAGGTTGATGCCCTCCAATCGCGCGAGTTCTGCGGCCCGCGTCGTACCGAATGCGTACACGACGAGCAGGTCATCGCAGTGCAGTCGCTGCGCGGCTGAGACGATCGCCAGGACCACGTCTTCGTGAAGCGCCTCGACCCGAATGACGACGCGGTTCTCGGTGGACTCGTCGCCGTCAGAGGGAGGGATCTCCTGAACGGTTTCGAGCCGGACGGTATGGATACCCTTCGGCATCTCAAGCGTCACGCTTTCACCAAATCCCACGATGAAGAGGTTCGTGTCACGCATGGGGGCGGTCGTAAGCGTGCGGATGCTGTCTCCGCTCGCCAATTGTCTCAACTGATCGCTATCCAAGTGGGCAATTGAGCTGATGGCGTGCCCTCGGTTCACCAGTGCCTTGATCGTCTTCAGACGATGGACATCGACATCGGAATATAAGCGCTGACCCGAGGCGCTGGTCGGCGGCGACACCACGCCATACCGTTGCTCCCAGATACGCAATGTCGCCGCAGGCATGTCCACGAGCTTGGCTGCCTCGCCGCTTCGATACCGTCGAACTGTGTCCACCGTCTTCTCCCCCCTGAGGCCGTTGTCGTGCAAAAGCGACTCAATGAGCCGTAAATTAACTCAAATTACCTTGTGAGTCAATAATACAAACTCAATACACGGTATTTGCCATATATGAGTCTGAATATCGACTCACATCGTCTATCTGCTTAGCCTGCGGTCGAAACACGGCGTTGTCGCTACTACGCCGATGGATTGGCACGCAGCTAATTTGTGGTTTTCGATCGCTTGATTTTGGGTTCGGCGCGCCGATGCGTCCCGCGCCCGGCGCCTGATTTACGGACGGCCTCTTCGCCGGGCGTCGAGATTGGGGGCAAGCGTTCGGCGGTCTCACGAAACAGCGACCGCAGCCAGGCGATGGCCGGATCACGTTCTTGATACTTGTGCCACTGAAGGTTTTCGACGAAGGCCGGGATGCCGACAGGGCATTCCAGCACGCGAAGGGGGAAACGTTGCGCCATCTGATGCGCCAGCCGGGAGGGGAGCGTGGCGATGCGCGAGGTACCCACGAGCAACGCGGGCACCAGCGTGAAGGTCGGCGCGATCACCGTCTGGCGCCGTGTGCGCTTGCTCGTGGACAGTGAGCGGGCGTCGAAAGTAATGCGACGCCCGCCCCCCCATTCGACACCCACATGAGCGGCGTCGAAGTACTCGTCTTCCGTCAACCGGTCGCCCGCCAATTGGTACTCGGCGCACACGAGACACGAAAACGTATCGTCGAACAAAGGCTCCGCCGGATGGCCGGCAACCTTGGCGAACTCTGGTGCGATCAGCAGTTCTGCCTCGCCGTTCTCCAGATGCTCGGGCGTCTGCGGACTGATCGCGCGCAAATCGAACTGCATCAGGGGCGCCAGCGTTGTCGCGCGCTTGACCACTTCCGACAGGAACACACTGATCACGTAGTCGGACGCCTCTATCGTGAAGCGACGTGTCGATGTCGCAGGATCGAACGTGGGACGTGCGCGCGTGATCGTCTGGATTTGGAGCAGGACGTCCCTCACGGGTTTTGCCAACTCCTCGGCTAGTGGTGTGAGTACCTGCGTTTTTCCCACCGGCACGAGCAACTCGTCCTCGAAATACTCGCGCAGGCGGGACAGCGAGCAACTGGTCGCGGGCTGGCTCAAGAACAAACGCTCGGCGGCTTTGCCGACGCTGCGAGTGGATAGAAGGGCATCTAGCACCACGAGTTGGTTGAGATCGAGTTTATTGAATCGCATGACCTGTTTGATATTTACGGTATGGATGCACCGTATTTAAACAATAAATTATATAAATGTCATGCGATACCTATAATCGGCTCATCAGGCACCCATAGCCTGGAAACCAACAAGCATCACGGAGACATGAACCTATGCAGGCGTATCGTAAGGCGGGCTCGCGGCTTGCCCAGTGGGGGCTGGTCGCCACCTTGACGCTGATGACCATGCTGGCCCAGATCGACAAGAACATCCTGGTGCTCATGGTCGCGCCGATCCAGCGTGATTTCGGTGTGAGCGACGTGCAAATCAGCTTTTTGATTGGGGCGGCATTTGCTGTGGCCAATATCGTGGTGGGATTGCCGGCGGGCTGGCTGGCCGATCGATTCGACCGTCGTCTGATCATTGCCGCCGGGGTGTTGGTGTGGTCACTGGCAGTCGCGGCCAACGCTGCAGCGACCACCTTTGCCGTCCTGGTGGCCGCGCGCGTCATTGTGGGTGGGGCCGAGGCGTTGATTCCCCCGTCGTCGTATTCACTGATTCGCGACGGTGTGGACGAGGACCGGCGCGCGCGAGCGCTCTCCGTCTATACGATGGCGTTGATGCTTGGCACCGGACTGTCGCTGGTCCTTGGCGGTCCGTTGATGAGCGTGATTCAGTCGTCCGGCATGAACACCATCCCGTTCCTGGGAAATGTGACGGCCTGGCAGATGACGCTGTTCCTGATTGGGTTGGTCGGCGTGCCGATGAGCGTGATGATTTTCCTGAGCAAGGATCCGGGGCGTCAACGCGACGGCGCGACGAACCAGCCGCGGCGCACGCACCACCTCGCCACCTATCTCTGGGCGCATCGTGCCATCTTCGGACCGTTGTTCCTCTTTGTCGTGGCGAACGCCATCATCACGTTCGGCCTGGCGGCGTGGCTCCCAACGGTGATCGTTCGACGCTTTCATCTCGGCATGAGAGAGATTGGGCTGATTCAGGGGGCCGTGCTGCTGACCATGGGGCCGCTCGGGCTCTGGTTGGCGGGAATGGCGATGGAGCGCAGAGCGGCGGCGCTGACCAGCGTTGCACGGGTGGGCATGGTGACGAGTATTGCCGTTGCGTTACTCACGGTGGCGCTGGTGCTGACGGGAACGCTGCAGACGTTCTGGATCGTCGATGCACTGGTTGTTCTTTTCTCCTGGACCTTCATGTCCGTCACGTCGACGATCGTGGCGCGCGTCGTACCCACGCAGTCGATCGGCATCGTCATGGCGATCGTGCTCGTGTTGAATGGGTTGCTTGGTCAGGGCCTTTCGCCCACGCTCATCGCCCTCGTCGGGCGACTCCTGTTCGCCGGTAGTGCAGATGCCTTGCCCAATGCCATGGCAGTTGTATTCGCCGTGTCAGGGGGGATCGCACTGGTGGCGTCTGCAGCGCTGTACCGGAGTGTGTCGCGTACCGAAAGCGTCATATCGAACGTTGCGACGCAAGTGGGTGCGCCTTGATTCGCCGTTGATCGTGCTTAACATCGCACCCGCGTGCGACCGCGCATTGCGACATGCGTGAGGTGGGAAACAAAAAACAATAGCCAGGAGACGTTTCAATGAAGCTCGTAGAAGTAAAATTTATTAGTACTGCGATATTGTTATCGGCAAGCGCATCCATTCATGCTCAATCGAGCGTGACGCTCTCTGGGCTGCTTGGTATGGGTGTCTCGTACACCAGTAACGCCAGCCCAATCGGTAGTGGAGCACTGTGGCAAGCCACCAATACCCACGCCGTGCCGTTCTTTGCGATCTCGGGTAAGGAAGTGATCGACAGCGACACCTCCGCGGTATTCCGCTTGAGCCGCTACGCTTTTCTCAATAACGGAGCCGACGCGCCATTCGAGAGCTTCGTCGGGTTGAGTTCCGCGAGCAAAGGTACGTTGACCATGGGTTCGATGTACGACTTGCTGGCCGATCTGGTGCCCTTTACCTCCGAGCGGTTTACGTCACTTCTCGCGACGCATCCGGGAAATCTTGACAGAACGGTCGGCAACGCCCTGAACAACTCGTTCAAATACAAGTCACCCCTCTATGGCGGATTTCAGTTCGGTCTGATGTACGGGATCGGGCAGGCAGGCTCGACCACCAACACGGGCCGCGTCGTCGGTGCCGAAGTGGCTTACACGGCAGGGCCGTGGCAATCCGTTGCCGTTTGGGAGTCCGTCAATGGCGTTCCGTATGCGCCGGGGCTCAAATTGGGAGTGTCGCACCTGTACGGTCTGGATTTCACGAAGGCGCCTACGGCATCGGTATTCCAGAACCAGAACACCAGCACGGTGGGCGTCGCATACGTGAACGACGGCTGGCGCGTGATGGGTAACTACAGCTACACGCGCCTATCGGCTGCTGGCGCATCGGCCACGGCGCAATCGATTGATGTGGGCGCCTACAAGTACGTGACGCCGCAGACGCGAATTGGCGGTGGCTACTCGTACACAAAACTCGAGTCTTACAAGTGGAATCAGTTTCACGGGCATATCGACTATGCCCTTTCGAAACGCACCAGTCTTTATCTCCTCGGCGTGTTTCAGTTCGCTGGGTCAGGCCAGTTTGCCGTGCTTCGAAATCAACCGCCGGCTTCGGCATCGCACCAGGCGGTGCTTGAGGCCGGTGTCACGCACTTCTTTTAACCGGCAACGTGAACATGTCGGCCGGTTCAGTCTCGGGTTCTGATGGAGAAAATGCAATGCAGTGGGATGTGATTGTTGTCGGTGGTGGCCCGTCGGGTTTGACGATGGCTGCCGAGTTGGCCGGCGCCGGCGTAAAGACGCTTGTCCTTGAGCGACGCACCGAAGGCGTGCAGTCGCGCGCAGGCACGATTTTGCCACGGGTTCTGGAGCTGTTCGATACCCGAGGCGTCGCTGATCGACTGATCCGAAAGACGCGTGAAATTGCGGACTATCCGTATCGACCATCGCACATTTGGGCGGGATTCCATCCGATCGAATGGAAGTACCTCGATACGCGCTTCGGCTTCACGCTGGGTTTGCCCCAGAACAAGACCGAGGAAGTACTGTGGGAGTGGGCCGCTGAATCGGGAGCGGTGATCCGGCGAGGCGAGGAAGTCCGTGACGTCCGCGAGGTGAATGACGGCGTGGAGCTTGCGCTATCCGATTCCACCGGCAATCTCTCGACGCTGCGCGCCCGGTACGTTGTCGGCGCGGATGGCGGGCGCAGCGTCGTGCGTTCAAAGCTGGGTCTTCCGTTCGACGGGCATTCGGGGACGTTTCGCGGCATTGTTGTCGACGCTGAGCTTGAGGCGCCGTGGCCGGGGGGGCGTATCAATGTGGACAACGAGATGGGGTGGGTGCGCGGCTACGTATTCGGCGAAGGCATTACGCGATTCAATATCGTGCATCGTGATCGCCGGCACGCACCGAAGGACGAGCCGGTTACGCTCGATGAGGTGTTGCAGTGCATTCGTGACGTGCATGGCACCGATTACGGCATCAAGGGATACCGCTGGGCTTCGCGTTTCGATGACCAGATGCGCGCGGTGCCAACCCTTCGGCAGGGGCGTGTGTTTCTGGTAGGGGAATCCGCCCGTATTCACTATCCGGCCAGTGGCGTAGGCATGAACTTCTGCTTGCAGGACGCGTTCAACCTTGGCTGGAAGCTGGCCAACGTCATCAACGGCGTGGCGGACGCCGAGACCCTAGACACCTACGATGCGGAACGCCTTCCGGTCATGCGCCGGCTGCTCGAGAGCGTAAAGGCGCAGTGCGCGTTGCAATTCAACTTCGGCCCCGAGGCCGTCGCGCTCAAGCGGCGGATGCAGGAGCATCTGATCCCGCTGCCGGAGGTGCAACGCAAATTGGTGCTCGAACTCAATGGTCTGGAGACGGCCTATCCGTGCGATCCCGGCAGCCATCCGTTGACCGGGCAGCGGTGCCCAGATATCGACCTGGTCTTGCTTGATGGCCGGTCAGTGGCGATCACGCAGGCGTTGCGCGAGCGGAAATTCTTGCTGATCGATCTGGACGGCTTTGCACGTCAGTTCGAATCGATCGACGTTACCGGTCGGCCGGTGAGCGTGCTCAGGGCTCGTGTCGCACGCATTCCTGCGGTGCTCGAAGGTGTCAAGGGATTGCTGGTGCGTCCCGATGGCTATGTCGCGTGGGCAAGCGAGGCGTTGGCTCGCGAAGAAGACATCGACGTGCAACTTGGCAAATGGCTGAAGCGGTGACCCCATGAGCGAACATCGACGATTACTGACGGGCGGCTGGGTGCTGAGCATGGACCCGGCGATCGGCGATCTGCGCGTGGGTGACGTGCTGATCGAGGGCGAGCGCATTCTGGCGGTGGCGCCACGCATTGACGCAGCGGATGCCGAACGCGTCGACGCAAGCGGCATGATCGTCCTGCCGGGGTTTGTCGATACCCACCGCCATACCTGGCAGAGCTGCGTGCGGCATCGCTACGCGGATATCGATCCGCAAATTTACTTCGCCGAAATGCTGGGCGCGAAGGGGGCTGCGTTTCGCCCGGAAGACGTTCATGTTGCCACGATGCTTGGCGCAGTGTCCGCGCTTGACGGTGGCATCACCACGATGCTGGATTGGTCTCATGTCCAGAACAGCCCCGATCACGCGGATGCCGCGATCCTTGGGCTGCGCGAGGCCAACATTCGTGGCGTGTTTGCACATGGCTGGCCGCTAGTGGACGGTGCGTCGTGGATGTTCGACAGTCAGCGGGGGCATCCGGAAGATATTCGCCGGTTGCGAACGCGGTATTTTTCGTCGGACGATCAACTGCTCACGCTTGCCATGGCGGCACGGGGCCCAGAGATGACGCGGCGCGATGTCTGGCTGGAAGATCTGCGCCTTGCGCGCGACCTCGGAATTCGATCGAGCATTCACATGGGGGCGTATGCGCGAAACGCCTCAGTACGAGCGATCGCGCAGATGCATGACGCGGGCGTGTTGGGCGACGACTTGACGTTCGTGCACTGCTGTTTTTCCGGCGCCGACGAGATCGCGATGATGGCGGACGCCGGCGTAAGCGCTTCGCTCGGCGTGCACTGCGAGTTGAACGCACAAGGCATTGGCGATATCCCGTTTGATCGCTTGCTGGCGGTGGGCATCCGGCCTAGCTTGAGCGGCGATACCGAGACCAAATGCTCGGGCGATATGTTCACGCAGATGCGTCATGCCTTCGCGTACTACCGTTCGTGGATGGGCGGGCAACACTCGCGGGTCCAGAACGCACCCGCAACGCTCTCGATGCGCGAGGTGCTGGAGTTTGCCACGCTGGCGGGGGCGCGCGCCAACGGGCTGGATCACAAAGTCGGCTCTCTGACGCCTGGCAAACAGGCCGACATCATCATGATCCGTGGAGAGGACCTCAACCTCACCCCGGTGTCGGACGCCGTGGGCGCTGTCGTGCTTGCCGCGCATCCGGGCAATGTGGACTCGGTGTTCGTCGCCGGGCGCGCAGTGAAGCGACAGGGCCGAATGATCGGTGTCGACCTGAACGTTCTGCGACAGCGTGCTGTTGCGTCCCAGCAATACATTCTTGAATTGAAATGAGTGACGCTCAATTGCCTCAGCCGTTGGACCGCGAGCTGGCGGATCTCGTGTCAGCGATGCGTGCAGCGCAAACGCTTCCGCCGTTTTCCGGAACGCCGCAGCAAGCCCGTGAACGTATGCGCCGCGGCATTATGGCAGCGCGTGAACGCAATCCATTGCCGAAGGTCGGCGCGATGGAAGATGCGATCGCCGAGTCTGCGGGGGCGCATGTCCCAGTACGCGTCTACCGTCCCTTGGATCCGAGCGCGGTGATGCCTACGGTGGTGTTTTTCCATGGTGGCGGATTTGTTCTCGGCAGTGTCGAGCTGATGGATGACATCGCGCGCAAGCTCTGCCGCGACATGCGGGCGGTGGTGGTGTCGGTTGACTATCGACTGGCCCCGGAGCATCCGTTTCCCGCCGCACATCACGACGCGTTGACCGCGACGCGCTGGGCGGTCCGCCATGTCGCGGTACTTGGCGGGGATCCGTCGCGGGTCGTGCTGGCGGGGGAGAGTGCCGGCGCCAATCTGGCAACGTCGGCGGCACTGACGTTGCGCGATTGCGGCGTCGGTATCTCCGCGCAACTGCTCGTTGTGCCCGGCGTCGACATGGCTCGCGACGTCGCGCGCATAGAGGCGAAGGGCATCGACTTCCCGATGCTTTCGCCATCCGACCTGCGAGACATCTCGCGGCTTTATATGGGCTCGGCTTTGGCGCGTGCGCGGGAGTTCCCCCCGTCGCCGCTGCGCGCTGCCGATCTGCGCGGCATGCCTGCCGCGTTGATCGCAGTCGCTGGCCATGACCCGCTACGCGACGAAGGTATTGCCTACGCGCGGCGTCTTGAGGCGGCGGGTGTGCCGGTGCAACTCCTGTGCTTCGAAGACATGTTTCATCCGTTCTTTGGCTTCTTCGAAGCCTCACGTTCGGCGCGTCGCGCCAACGACACCATCTGCCGCGCTTTTTCAGCGTGGCTCGAACAACATGCGCTGCCCCGCGATCGGTGAGCGGGCGCGCCAACCCTAAAGTCTCTGGAGAACACCCATGCGTTATGTATCGTTCGTAAAAAATGGAAAGGCGACGTTGGGCGTTCGCGATGGCGACGCCATTCGCGTGCTCGGCGAGGACACCCTGGAATCGTTGTTGGCGAGCGGGGTCGATCTCGTCGCTCATGGCCGCGCGCACGCCGGGCAGGAAAAGGTGAGCGCCGAAGGTCTCGTGTACCTGCCGCCGCTTGCCCGTCCCCCCAAGCTCATCTGTGTCGGCCTCAACTATGCTGACCACACGGAGGAAAGCCCATACGAGCAACCGGATTACCCGACGATTTTTTTTCGCGTTGCAACCAGCCTGGTGGCGCATGAACAACCGTTGGTGCGCCCGGCAGTATCCGATAGCCTGGGCCTCGACTTCGAAGGCGAAATCGCGGCCGTGCTGGGCAAGGGCGGTCGCCACATCCGCAAGGAGGATGCGCTCGAATGCGTTGCGGGCTACGCGCTCTTCAACGACGGGTCGGTTCGGGAGTACCAGTTCAAGTCACCGCAATGGACGGTCGGGAAGAATTTCGACGGCACAGGTGCATTCGGTCCCGACCTCGTGACGGCCGACGAGTTGCCACCCGGCGCCAAGGGGCTGCTTCTGGAGACACGTCTGAATGGTGAGGTCGTGCAGTCCGCCAGTACCGACGACATGATCTTCGACGTCGCTCAACTGATCAGCATCGTCAGCCAGGCCATTACGCTCGAAGCGGGCGACGTGATCGTGACCGGTACGCCTTCAGGTATCGGCTGGGCACGCACACCGAAACTTCTGATGAAGCATGGCGACCTTTGTGAGGTCAGCGTGGCGGGCATCGGCGTGCTGCGCAATCCCGTCGTTGACGAGGCCATCCGCTAAGGTGTTTCATGAACGATCGACCAACGAGTTGTCGCCGATGATTTCCGAGGAGCGAGTCATGACCGAATTCTCATCGACGCATCCGCGGGCAGCGGTGCATTCCATCGACCATTTCGCGCTGAATGTCCCGTCGATCGACGAAGCCCATCGCTTCTTCGAGGCTTTCGGCCTGACGGTCAACCGCGCCGGACTGCAGGGCGACGAACTCGAGATCAGGGCGACTGACGGCCATCGTTGGGGACGCGTGCTCGCGGGGGAGCGAAAGGAGATGGCATACCTTAGCTTCAACTGCTACGAGGACGATCTCGCGGACCTGCGTGCCCAGACGGTCGCGGCGGGCGCGAGCGTTGTCGCTTCGATGGCGGGAGGGGGCGGTGCCGGTTTTGAGTTCCGAGATCCCGACGGTAATCTGATTCAAGTGCGGGTGGGGCCGAAAACCAGCCCGAATAGCAAGACGGCGAGCCAGGCTGTCGTTGTCCCGGCGGACGCCCGCGGCGCTTGTACTCGGGCGGAGGTGGTGCGGGTGAAGCCGCGACGGCTATCGCATGTGTTGCTGTTTTCGCCAGATGTCCTGGGAGCGGTCTCGTTCTACGAACGCGCGCTGGGTCTTCGTTTGTCCGATAAATCGCTGGATCTGATCGCGTTCACGCACGCGCCGCATGGCTGCGACCATCATTTGGTGGCGTTTGCCAAAAGTCGCGCGCGTGGCTGGCATCATTCGTCGTGGGATGTCGAAGGCGTCGATCTGGTTGGGGAGGGGGCTGCCCAGATGCTGGCCGCCGGCTACGCGAAGGGATGGGGGACCGGGCGGCATGTGTTGGGGTCGAATTACTTTCATTATGTCGAGGATCCATGGGGATCCTTTTGCGAGTACTCGGCCGACATTGATTTTGTTTCGGCCGGACGAGATTGGCCCGCCGGGGATTTCGCGCCGGAGGATTCGTTGTACCTATGGGGGCCGAACATCCCGGAGAATTTTATTCACAACACCGAGGCCCAGGACTGACGAGACCCATGCCGCCGCGGTCTTGGCGCAGCACATGCCGGCCCTGAACGGTCCCGGCGTGCGGCCGTAAGCCCAATACGTTGCTCACCGCTGCGCCAATGTATTGACGGCGCTCGACCTGACCCGGCCGAAAGGGCGGCAACGATGGGCAGCGATTCGGTGGCCCACTTTTGATTGTTAAGTAGTTGATTTTGAATGTTTTGTGCGCTGCATTGGGTGTGAAAGGTTCACTGCGACATGAGCCAGACTCATCGCGACATGAATCTCGACACCCGAAATTCACCTCCGGGAAAACCCCGCGTCTTGAAATCGTCAAACCCCGTCCCTATAATTAGCACTCGTTGGCGCAGAGTGCTAACGCCATGAATTCACCAGATATGCAAATGTTTGCATATTTAGGTTTTGTCGATCTCACAGAGAGAAAGAGGAGCTTGTAATGAACCTTCGTCCCTTGCATGACCGCGTGATTGTCAAGCGCCTGGACAACGAAACGAAGACCGCATCGGGCATCGTGATCCCTGAAGCCGCTGCTGAAAAGCCGGACCAGGGCGAGATCCTGGCCGTCGGCCCGGGCAAGAAAGACGATCAAGGTAAGTCGATCGCACTCGATGTGAAGGTGGGCGACCGCGTTCTGTTCGGCAAGTACGCCGGCCAAAGCGTGAAGGTCGATGGCCAGGAACTGCTGGTCATGCGCGAAGAAGACATCATGGCCGTCGTGGCCGCCTAAGACTGTCTCCCCCAGACATCTACGTAAAGTATTCAAGGAGTTAATGCAATGGCAGCTAAAGAAGTCGTTTTCGGCGATGCCGCTCGTGCCAAGATGGTCGAGGGCGTCAACATTCTCGCCAACGCCGTCAAGGTGACCCTGGGCCCTAAGGGCCGCAACGTCGTGCTCGAGCGCAGCTTCGGCGGCCCGACCGTGACCAAGGACGGTGTGTCGGTCGCCAAGGAAATCGAACTCAAGGACAAGCTCCAGAACATGGGCGCGCAAATGGTCAAGGAAGTGGCTTCCAAGACCAGCGACAACGCCGGTGACGGTACCACCACCGCCACGGTGCTGGCCCAGTCGATCGTGCGCGAAGGCATGAAGTACGTTGCCTCGGGCATGAACCCGATGGACCTGAAGCGCGGTATCGACAAGGCCGTTGCCGCCGCCATCGAAGAACTGCGCAAGATCAGCAAGCCCTGCACGACGAACAAGGAAATCGCTCAAGTCGGCTCGATCTCGGCCAACAGCGATACCTCGATCGGTGACTACATCGCCAAGGCGATGGACAAGGTCGGCAAGGAAGGCGTGATCACCGTCGAAGACGGCAAGTCGCTGCAAGACGAGCTGGACGTCGTCGAAGGTATGCAATTCGACCGCGGCTACCTCTCGCCGTACTTCATCAACACCCCGGAAAAGCAAGTCGCGATCCTGGAAAACCCGTTCGTCCTGCTGTTCGACAAGAAGGTGTCGAACATCCGTGACCTGCTGCCGGTGCTCGAGCAAGTCGCCAAGGCTGGCCGTCCGCTGCTGATCATCGCCGAAGACGTCGAGGGCGAAGCCCTGGCTACGCTGGTGGTCAACAACATCCGTGGCATCCTGAAGACCTGCGCCGTCAAGGCCCCGGGCTTCGGCGACCGCCGCAAGGCCATGCTGGAAGACATCGCCATCCTGACGGGTGGCCAGGTCATCGCCGAAGAAATCGGCCTGACGCTGGAAAAGGCCACGCTGCAAGAGCTGGGCCAAGCCAAGCGCATCGAAATCGGCAAGGAAAACACCATCATCATCGATGGTGCCGGCGAAGGCGTGAACATCGAAGCCCGCGTCAAGCAAATCCGTGCCCAGATCGAAGAAGCCACGAGCGACTACGACCGTGAAAAGCTGCAAGAGCGCGTGGCCAAGCTGGCCGGCGGTGTTGCCGTGATCAAGGTCGGCGCTGCGACCGAAGTCGAAATGAAGGAAAAGAAGGCACGCGTCGAAGACGCGCTGCACGCTACCCGCGCTGCCGTGGAAGAAGGCATCGTCCCGGGCGGTGGTGTTGCACTGCTGCGCGCTCGCGTGGCCGTGGCCGACATCAAGGGTGCCAACCCTGACCAGGACGCCGGTATCAAGATCGTGCTGCGCGCCATGGAAGAACCGCTGCGCCAGATCGTCGCCAACGGCGGCGAAGAAGCCAGCGTCGTTGTGGCCAACGTGATTGCCGGCAAGGGCAACTACGGCTACAACGCTTCGAGCGGCGAGTACGGCGACCTGGTGGAAATGGGCGTTGTGGATCCGACGAAGGTCACCCGCACCGCACTGCAAAACGCCGCTTCGGTGTCGGGCCTGCTGCTCACGACCGATTGCGCCGTTGCCGAACTGCCGAAGGAAGATGCTCCGATGGCTGGCGGCATGGGTGACATGGGGGGTATGGGCGGCATGGGCATGGGCATGTAAGTCTCGCAAGAGACGGCATGACGGGGTGCCGCAAGGCACCCCACCTGTCTGGTCGCCGGACTTCGCCACGGAATCTTCGATTCGGCGGCGCAAGTCCGCACCGGAAACGGCAACGACTTCTTCGGAATTCGTTGCCGTTTTTTTATGCCTGGGCGATCGGCACGTCGCCGTCGCCGCGCCGCAGACCGGGTACGGCAAGCGGAGTCGTGGCCGCAATCTCATCCTGCATCCACTGCCAGAAGGCGTGAATCGCGCGCTCGCGCGGATGGTTTTCCCGCCAGCTCACGTGATATTCGAGGCTCGGCGCAATGCGGACATCGCCAATCTGCACCAGCTCGCCGCACGCGAGCGCATCGCGAACGAGCAAGCTGCGTGTGGTGGCGACACCTTGTCCGGCCATGGCGGCACGCAGGAGCAACCCGGAGTCGTCGAAAATCGGCCCGCGCGTTGGCTCATGTGGCGCCAATCCGGCGGCGACCTGCCAATCGCGCCATGATCGATAGGCGAAGCGCAGCATCGGCAGTTTGTGCGTATCGGCCACCGTGAACCCGGGCACGCGCGCGATCAGATCGGGGTGGCACACGGCGATCACATAGTCATCGAGCAGCTTGCGCGTGACGAACCCGGTCGCTTCGACCCGTTGATGCCAGATGCCGACGTCGACCGAATACGGATCGGGCGCGGCAATATCCGCGTGAATTCGCACCACCAGATCGATATGGGGCTGCTGCTCGCTAAAGCGGCCCAGCCGAGGAATCAGCCATTGGGCCGCGAGATCGGTCATGACGCTGATTTCCAGACGAACGACGGCGGGCGACGCGCCCGACGCCGTGCCCGCTCGGGCTTCATTCATCGCCTCAATGAGTTCCGACATCCCAATGCGTACTCGCTCGGCCAGACGCGCCCCGACACTGGTCGGGATCATGCGAGCCCCCACGCGGCGAAACAGCGCCGTGCCGAGTTGCTGTTCTAGCGAGCGCATGTGATGACTCACGGCGCTGTGCGTCAAATTCAATTCGTCGGCCGCCCGCGTAAAGCTACGGTGGCGGGCCGCAGCTTCGAGTGCGCGCAGCGATTGGAGGGGCGGGAGGTGAGGAATCATGATGTCAAATTCTACTCACAATACGGGCGCAAAGGTTTCGTTGGCTTCACGCCGGCGTTCCACCGACAATCGATACCCGAGCAAATGACTAAGGTATAGCTTCATGTCGAAGGCACTTCGCATCTTCGTCCTGTTCGCCTGCGGATACTTCGTCTCCTATGTGTATCGCGGCGTAAATATTGGGTTTGCGCCATACATGACGCGCGATCTCGGCCTCTCGTCGACCGACCTCGGGTTGTTGACGAGCCTCTACTTTCTTGGCTTTGCCGGGGCGCAATTGCCGGCGGGCGTGCTGCTCGACAAGTTCGGCCCGCGCCGGGTGGCGTCGCTGGTGCTGTTGCTCGCAGCCGCGGGTGCCGCGCTGTTCGGGCTGGCGCAAGGCGTCGGCGCGTTGATGGCGGGACGCTTGCTGATCGGCGTCGGCGTGTCGGTGTGTCTGGGCAGCGCCTTCAAGGCATTGGCGCAATGGTTTCCGGTGGCACGTTTGCCGCTGCTCAACGGTCTGGTAATGGCCGTGGGGGGCATGGGCGGAGTCGTGGTGGGAACGCCGCTCAACTGGCTGCTCGGGCTGACCGACTGGCGCATTGTGTCGTTCGGACTGGCGGCGTTGACCGTTTTCATGTCGGTCGCGCTGTGGTTCGGCGCGCCCGAGAAGCCGGGTTCGCACGCGCAAGGCGGGTTGTCCGAGGCGCTCAAGGGCGTGCGTCAGGTGCTGGGGAGCGGAATGTTCTGGAAAGTGACTTCGCTCTCGGGGATCACGCAGGGCGTGTTCTACGCAATGCAATCGCTATGGATGGCGCCGTTCATGCGCGACGTTGAAGGGCTGTCGGCGTCGCAAGCTGCCTCGCTGGTGTCGGTCGTGGGGCTTGCGATGATGGCCGGCAGCGTCGTGTTCGGTGCGGCTGCGCGCTCGCTCGAACGCCGTGGCGTGAGCGTGTTTGCCTTTTCCGGTGCCGGGATGGTGCTGTTCGTCGTGGTGCAGTCGCTGTTGTTGATGCGTGCGCCGATTCCACCGGTCTGGCTTTGGGCCGCCTATGGCATCTTCGGCGGCACGGGCATCCTGTCTTATGCGGTGTTGGCGGAGCATTTCCACGGCACGTTGATCGGGCGCGTAAATACGTCGCTCACGCTCGTCATCTTCCTGTTGATCTTCTTGTGTCAGGTGGGCGTCGGGGCCGTGCTCGGCACTTACGCGGCGCACAGTGCGCAAGCGCATTTCTCCGCTTGGACGGGCCTGATCGCACTGCAAGCGCTGGGGGCAGTGTGGTATTTCTGGCCCCAACGTCAGGGCGCGAGCAAGGTCGCAGCCGCGTGAGGCGGTGTGGTGTGACTTGATGGGGCGGCCCGCATAGCGGGCACGCCGTCTTGAGCATCGGGGGTCGAGTGGCGCGTGGCGCGTCGCTGGCTTAGTCCTGCGCCACCCAATCGCCCGACTTCCCGCCGTGCTTCTCCAGCACGCGCACATCGGTGATCGTCATGCCGCGATCGACGGCCTTGCACATGTCGTAGATCGTCAGCAGGCCGACTTGAACCGCGGTGAGCGCTTCCATTTCCACCCCCGTACGGCCGATGGTTTCGACCTGCGCGCGGCAGTGTACGGCGTTCGCGCCGTCGTCCACCAGAAACTCGACCGTCACACGCGTAAGCGCGAGCGGATGACACAGCGGAATCAGATCGGCGGTGCGCTTGGCACCTTGGATGGCCGCAATGCGAGCGATGCCCAGTACGTCACCCTTCTTGGCCGTGCCGGTGCGAATCAGCGCCAGCGTTTCCGGCTTCATCTGAATGGTGCCGCGCGCCACGGCGATACGATGCGTGCTGTCCTTGCCGCCGACATCAACCATGTGGGCCTGACCGGCGGTGTCGAAATGGGTGAGTTCTGCCATGAGTCGATGCTGAAAAGAGGTTGCAAAAGTGCCGGCATCGGACACGCGAGCGCCTTTCGCGACCGAAAGTTTGGCGGTGTTTCGGATGTATTTTGACGGTATCGAAGACGTTCTGGCGATGCCGCGGAACGTCTACGTCTGGCTGCTATCATAGCAGCAGCCCCGTATGATCAGCGCCACGCGGCGCCCATTTCCATGACGCGTTCGTTACGTTCGTTGCGCGCTGCCCTCGGCATGTCCGACAGGATTCCCATGCGTCGCCCGCTCCCGTCGCCTTCTCCGTGGTGCCTGTCGGGCGCACGGTGCGCATGACCGCCATGTCGAAACCCTCTGCTCAGCCGATTCCGCGCGAGCGCAACGTCGTGCGCTGGCGGCGTGTGCTCGCGTTCGCCATGCTGCCGGTCATGACGGCGATGACGTTCGCGGCCGTCGTCGTGCCCACGCAGGCGGCCGCGCAGTCGCTCCCGTCGCTCGGCCAGAGTTCCGCCGCCGACTTGTCTCCCGCGATGGAGCACAAGCTGGGCGAGCGGGTGATGCGGGAGATTCGCGCCGATCCCGATTACCTGTCGGATTTGCTGCTCTCCGACTACGTCAATGCCTTGGGTGGCAAGCTCGTGGCGGCCACTCGCAAAGTGGGGCTCGACGCCAGCCAGAGTTTCGAATTCTTCGTGGTGCGCGATTCAAGCATCAACGCCTTCTCGCTGCCGGGGGGCTTCATCGGCATCAACACGGGACTGATCGTCGCCACTCGCACCGAGTCGGAACTCGCCTCGGTGATCGGCCATGAGACGGGGCACGTTCTGCAACATCACATCGCGCGCATGCTCGGGCAACAGGCCCAGAACTCGTGGATTGCCCTCGGCGGCATGCTGCTCGGTCTGCTCGCCGGCATTGGGGCGCGTAGCCCGGATCTCGGCATGGGGATCGCAATGGGCGGGCAAGGCCTTGCCGTCGACCGGCAACTGCGTTTTTCGCGCGATGCGGAACGCGAGGCCGATCGGGTCGGCTTCCAGTTGCTCCAGGCGGCGGGCTTCGACACGTACGCGATGCCGACCTTCTTCGAGCGTCTGCAACGGGCGGATTCGATCAACGAAGCCGGCGTACCGGAGTATGTCCGGACTCACCCGCTGACGACGGATCGCATCGCCGACATGCTCAATCGCTCGCGCACTGCCGCTTATCGTCAGCCTGTGCAGTCGCCCGAATATGCGTTTGTGCGGGCGCGCTCGCTCGTCTTGCAGCAGAAGTCCGCAAGCGATTACGCGGCGATCGCCGACGCGCAACGCACAGCGATCCGCACGCAGACCACATCGAATGTGGCGGCGGCGTGGTACGCGGTGGCGCTGGCCGAGTTCAAGCAGCGTCGCTGGGTGCCGGCGCGCGAGGCGCTGGAGAAGTCGCGTGCGGCCTTCGGCGGCACGGGGCCGGGCACGCCGAGTCTGGCGGTGCTGGCGTCGGATATCGCGCGCTTGTCGGGTCAGCCGGACGAAGCCTTGCGCGTCGCCGCGCAGGCGCGTGCCGCGTTCCCACTCTCGCAGGCCGCCGATATGGCTTATGCCGACGCCTTGGTCGCCAGTCAACGGATTCCCGACGCGACGAAGTTCCTGCAAGCGCAGGTCGAGCGCTACCGGAGCGAGCCCATCTGGTGGCGGGCGCTGGCAGGGGCATTGGCCGCGTCCGGCAAGCGGGCGCGTCAGCACGAAGCGTTGGCGGAACAATATGCGCTGCAAGGGCAGTGGATGGCGGCCGTCAGCCAGTTGAAGCTCGCGCGCGAGGCCGGCGATGCCAGCTTTTACGAGATGTCGGTCATCGACGCGCGTCTTCACGAGTTCCAGCGCCGCTACAAGGACGACAAGGAAGACGAGAAGGACTTCGGCAAACTGGCCGGATAAGCGGCACGTGCTGCAAAGCTGCGTACACTTTTTCGCGCGCGAATCGCGCCGTCGCGTTTAAGTTCTCGGAAAGCGCCTGGCATGTGGAATTGGCGAAGTGAACTTGGAACATCTGACTTTTCCCATTCGGGATTCTGATGCCCCCCATTGCATACAACACTTCGATTGGCCAGTATGGCGAGTCGGTGCCGCGCTCGCTTCGCAGCGCGATTCCGCTGCGAACTTTTCTTAGCCGCCCACTAATACTCGCCTAAGGGCTGCCACGGCCGACGTTCGGTCGTGGTTGCTCTCTCACCTCGCACCGTGTCCCCATTCCGCGTTTACCTGTCGTTGGATTTTCTCCTTGCGGCCTACTTAGGCATGTGGAACGCAATGGTCCCCATCGTATTGCTCGGCCGCTTCGGTACCGCGGGCGTCGTGGCGTACGAGATAGCGCTCGCCACGAGCGCCTTCATCGCGCTGCCCATGGCGGCATCATGGACTGAGCGGTTGTCTCGCAGCAAGGTCCTGCGCTGGGCATGTTTGATCATCGTGCTATGCGGCATGTCGCGGCTGGCGATTGCGAGCGCAACGCACAGTGTCACTTTTTGGATAGTGAATGACATGGCGGCGGTCGCCGCCTTCGCGGTCTTACAACCGCTACTTAGCATCTACCCCGCGGAGCTTGTCGAGAAAGCGCGCGTGTTATCCGCGTTTCGCCTGAAGCGGGTTACGGTCAATCTCGGTCGTATTATCGGGCCATTGTTCGCCGGAGCCGCCTTACTACTCACCACTCACCAATACGCTTTGTGGTGTGTTGCATTGTTCGGGGGCGCTTTACTGCCCCTGCTGTCACGACTTCCAGTACTGCCTTCGTTGTCCCGGATCGGGACGTCAGCACCGGCCCCCGCGAGAACATGGTTTCGTGGTGCGTTTGCTGGATTTACACTGAAAATCCGGTTGCCGGCGGAACGCTTCTTCACGCTCTGCGACATGTTGCTGGTTATCGCGACGGCAGGGATCGTTCCGATGCTGATTCCTCAACTGGTTCAAAACGCGACACTACCGGACGCGCAGGTCGGTTGGTTGATTGCCGCATTCGTCGTCGGATCGATTGCGGGGGTTGTTGTTTTTCACCCCATCCTCTCCGGCGCACTGCAACACAGGCTTGGTTACATTGCGATATGGGCGGCGCTGGGCGCTAGTCTTGCCGTGGCAACGGCTGTCTATTCCGTTGTCGCACTGGGTGGGTGCTTGATGTCGGCCGGTGCATTCGGGGCGTGTCTGTCCATGAACGGCATCGATCGGCGGGTGATTGCGATGCCATCTTCCGTGCGCGTTAGAGTCGCGAGCGCAACGCTGCTGACGGGGCAGATGGCGAGCATGCTGTCATTCGCACTTTACGGCGCCTCGAACGCCTTGGGCAGCATGAGTGGGAGATGGTGGTTGTACGGCGGGCTGGTCTGCATCGCCGGATTGGCGTCGTGTCTCGCGCGTGAACCGTGGAAATTGCTCAGCGAGAATGATGCTGGCGATGGCGTTGAGCGCTTCTATACGAATCGATATCCCGATGCATTTGGCGAGCCCGCGACAGTGCGCCAAGATGTCGCGGCGTAAGGGCGCAATGACTCACGCCGATTGGTCGTCGGCCTGCGGGGTGCGCTCGAACCCATAAGTGTGCGGCAGGGTACCCGCATGAACCGTCGCGAACGGGAGCGAGTCGCCGTTGCGCCAATGCAGACGCACGGCGCCCTTGGCGTCGGCCGTATCGTCCGATGTCTGTGCAATCTCGAAGGCCTGAGCCAGATCGGACACCTGCGTGAGCAGATCGATGTCGTGATCGTGCAGCAACGCGAGCGGCGCGTTTGGCGTCGATCTCCCATCCCCTTCGGCTCCAGACACCGCCCCCACGAACGCGACGTTGCCGTCCTCGTCGAGCAGACATGCCTGCGGCACGAACGCGTGGCCCAGCTGGTCCGTCAATACCGGCGCGCCGCGACCGTCGTTCGCCATCGCATTCCATGTCAGCCGCACCACGAACGGGGCATACGCCAGCGCAACGTACACGCGTTGCGGGCCGTTCTGGAAATACCATCGCCCGGCGTCGTCGCTGGCGTAGTTGCGTGCGATGAACGCCAGCAGCGCCGCATGGCGAATCGGATCGCCAGCCGTGCCCGCCGCCTGCGCCGCTTCGTCTCGCATGCGCCACTGTCCGCGCCGGTCGAGGGCGAGCCAGCCGTAGCAATGCGGCACGTTGGGCCACTTGGCCATCGCCTGTCGAACGATCTCATCCATGGGGCACCCTTAGGCCGGAGTCGGCAAAAATTGACGGAAGTAGTCGATGACCGTATGCGGCATCCACGTCATGCCGCCCGGAAACGGCCCACTCATGAAGCCGACGTGTCCGCCGTGCACCGGCTGCAGGAGCCGCACGTGGCGACCGACGTCGTCTTCGCCCGGCAACACATTGGCCGGCTGGAACGGGTCGTTGCGGGCATTGATGACCAGCGTCGGCACTTCGATGGCCGGCAGAATCGGCTTGCTCGACGCACGCGTGTAATAGTCGAAGGCGCTGTGATAACCATGCAAGGGGGCCGTCACCACATGATCGAATTCGCCGAGATCGCGCGCGGCCATCATCCGATCGCGGTCGTACAGCCCGGGGTATTGGTCGAGCTTCGCGAGCGCCTTCTTCTTGAGTGTGCCCAGGAAATTGCGCGTGTACACCATGTTAAACCCGTGCGAGAGCGCCAGTCCGCCCGCCCGCAGATCGAGCGGCGCAGAAATCGCACACGCGGCGCTCACCACCTGCGCCGCGTGCCCCTCGCGCTCGCCAAGCCAGCGCAGCAGCACATTGCCGCCCAGCGACACGCCCGCCGCAAAAATCGGGCCCGACGCGTTCGCACGCAACCGTCGCAGCATCCAGTCGACCTCGGTACTGTCACCGGAGTGATAAAAGCGCGGCGCGCGGTTCATGCGGCCGCTGCAACTGCGGAAGTGGGGAATCACGCCGCGCCACCCCTGCGCTTCGACTTCGCGCATCAGGGTGCGGGCGTAGTGGCTGCCGGACCCACCCTCCAGTCCATGGAAGAGCACGATGAGCGGTGTCTCCACCAGCCCTTCGGGCGCGGGCGGGGCTTTCTGCGCCGCGGGCGGGGCAACCAGCCAGTCGACATCGACGAAGTCGCCGTCGGGCGTGTCCCACGTTTCGCGACGGAATTCGACGCATGGGCGTCGACCCAGCAGCGCCGGGTAGATCGTCTGACTATGCCCGTCGGGCAGCCACCGCGGTGGCCGGTAATCCAGGGGAAGGAACGTCGCGGGGCGCGCCGTCATCGTCGTACCGTCGCGCTCAGTGCAGCCCGTCCGGACGCGCGTGCATCATCAGGCTGAACTGCTCGACAGCATGCGGCGGCAACGGGCTGGAGTGGATATGGGCGAAGCGCCAGTCGCCCTGCTCGTGCACCAGCACGTAAGTCGTGTGGATGAGCTGGGCGGTCGTCTGGCCGGCGTCTTCCTTGCCGACGCGCATCGCTTCGGTCGCCGTGTGCACGACCGTGCCAACGGTGTCGTACTCGGTCGTATCCAGCGAGTCGATGAGCACTACGCTTTGCGCGAACTGGGCGACCAGACCGTTGCGGATCTGCTCCAGACCGTCCCAGCGGGTGCCGTCGGCGCGAATGTAGCTGACGAAATCCTCGTTAGCCCACATTGACATGGCGCGATCCGTCTGCCCACGGCGCAGTGCATCGTAAAAGGCCGTGATGGTTTCACTGGCGGCATCGAACAGACGGACAAAACGTGGCATGTGGATTTACCGTTGAGTGTTACCTGAATCGAGCTGAACGCGCCGCTGCCATGAACTACATCAGCGCTGCGTGAGCAGGATGTTGCGCACATTCGCGAACACGTGCTCGGGCATCAGCTCATTGAGGCAGCGTGTATGGCCCAACGGGCATTCGCGGGCAAAACACGGGCTGCACTCCAATTGTAGCCACAGGATATGCGCCTGGTCGGACAGCGGCGGTGTGTGGCGCGGATCGGACGAACCGAACAGGGCAATCTGCGGGCGGCGCAATGCGGCCGTCACATGCATCAGGCCCGAGTCGTTGCTCACCACCGCATTGGCGCGGGCCAGCAGCGCGCACGCCTCGGCCAGCGACGTCTGTCCACACAGGTTGCGCACGAACGGCGCATCGGCGGCGATCTGCTGCGCGAGCGCACCGTCCTTGCCCGAGCCGAGCGCAATGATCTGCGCATATGGGAACGAGCGGCGAACCAACTGAGCCAACTGCGCGAAATGGCCCGGCGGCCAGCGCTTGGCCGGTCCGAATTCAGCACCCGGGCAGAACACGACGAGCGGTACGCGCAGATCGAGGCCGAAGCGCGCGAAGACACGCGCCGACTCGTTCAGGTCGGCGTCGATGCGAGGCGTGGGCAGGGCATCGGGCAACTTGGCCCCGGGTGCGAACGCGAGCGCAGCGTAGTGCCGCACCATGGGCGGCCGCTCGTCTTTGCGCGGATTGGCGTGGCGCACGTTGAGCAGACCGTAGCGCTGCTCGCCCTTGTAACCAATGCGCAACGGAATGCGCGCCAGCCACGGAATCAGCGACGACTTCAGCGAGTTCGGCAGCACATAGGCGGCGTCGTACCCCTCGTCGGCGAGTACGCTCGCGAGCCGGTAGCGCTCCAGCGGCTGCAACTTGCCGTGCGCGAGGTCGGTGGCGACGACGCGCGAAATCTCCGGCATGCGTTCCAGCACCGGGGCGACCCAGCTGGGCGCGATCGCGTCGATGGTCAGACGCGGATGCAGGCGCTTGAGCAGGGTGAACAACGGCTGCGCCATCAGCGCGTCCCCAATCCAGTTGGGGGCGATCACCAAGGCTTTATGCATCGTGGCGGAGACTCTAAACGTTAAGCGTTGCGAAGATGCGGACAGTCAACCGGCGGTACAGCGCAACCGCAGGCGGCTGCGCCCGGTTGGAGCAACGGCAGCCGGCTCAGTGGTGACCCTTGAGCACGACCCCGGCCTTCACGCGATAACGCGTGCCGCAGTACGGACAGGCCGCTTCGCCATGCGTCACATCGATGAACACGCGCGGATGGGCGCTCCAGGCTTCCATCTTCGGATTCGGGCAATGGACCGGCAGATCTTCAGCGCCGACTTCGACGACCGGCATTTGTTTGACTTCGCTCATGGGGTTCGGACCGTGATGGGTATTCGGACTATTGGGGATTGCATGGCCGGTGCAAAGGACAAAGCCGTCGCCCGCACGCTTACCAAAAGTCGCTATTGTAAAGCAGCCACGGCCCTTTGCGGATGGCTCGCAGCGCCCGCAGCCGCGACGCATGCCCGTTCTTGTCACCGTCGAAGCCCCGCGTGGCGCGTACGCGACACCTCGTCCGTTGCCCTCGCAAAAACGCCTGGATATGCGCTTTCGACGTAGTAAGTAAATATTTACCCTGGCTATAATGGCCTGACGCTCGCCGCCAACGATGACGATATTCAGGAGACACTCCGGCAACCCTGGCGGGCGCTGTGACCGCCAGCGGTCATCATGGGCGTGCCGGGCGCCGTCGGGACCGCTTTGCCCCGCAATGCCAGACACTGCGCCGAACGGCTCGGTGCTCGCCCCCCAAGCCGACCATGCCAATGCTTCGTCTGCCAGCCGCTGAACGTGACGGGTTCAGGGCCGGTTTCCGCATTATTTCGCCGCTGTTGCCTGCCATCTTCTCGTGGGGACTCGTGACCGGGGTCGCCATGGGCAAATCGATACTGACGGTGCCCCAGGCCATCGGCATGAGCCTGATGCTCTACGCCGGATCGGCCCAGTTGGCCTCGTTGCCGCTGTTCGCCGCCGGCATGCCGTTGTGGACGATTCTGCTCACGGTCGGCATCGTCAATCTGCGCTTTGTGATCTTCAGCGCCGCGCTCCAGCCGCATTTCTCTTATTTGTCGCTGCCGCGTCGCATCGTGCTCGGGTACGTCAATGGCGACCTCGGATTCGTGATGTTCATGAACCAGAAGTTCGCGAGCGGCTATGTCCCGGGCAAGGAGGGGACCTACTACGGCATCACGCTCAGCAATTGGGCGGTCTGGCACGTGTCGTCGATTCTCGGCATTCTGCTCGGCGCGCTCGTGCCGGATAGCTGGGGCCTCGCCTTCGCGGGCACGCTCGCCCTCATTCCGATGATGGTTCACACGATCTCCAGTCGCTCGACGATGCTGGCGGTCACCCTGGCATCGGTCCTCGGCCTGCTCGCCTTCGATTTGCCTTATCGGCTCAATCTCGTGCTCGGGGTGGTCGGCGCGCTCGCCGCCGGCATGGTTTGCGACGAACTTTCGGCGCGTCAGGCGAAGCGGCTCGCGCAGGCGAATCCCCCCGCGGCTGCGCGCGACGGCGCCCAGCCCAGTCGTTCGGGAGAGCGTCGCTCATGAGTACGGTCGAAATCTGGCTCTCCTTCGTGGCGATGACGGCCATCACCATCGTCACGCGCACGTTCTTTCTGCTCGCGGGAGACCGCGTGACGCTGCCGCAGCGCCTGCAACGCGCGCTGCGCTATGCGCCGGCGGCGGCGCTCGCCGTCATCGTGGTGCCCGAGGTGCTGCTGCTCGATCACCAGTTCTCGCTGCATCTGCACAATCCCAAGCTGGCCGCGGCCGTGGCCGCCACCGGCTGGTTCGTCTGGCGACGCAACATGATCGAGATGATTGTCGTCGGCATGGCCGTCTACACGCTCTGCCGTCTGTTCCTGTAGGCGGAACCCTCGTCGGCCAAAATGGGCATCTGGACAGGCGGATCAGTTAAAATGCACGTTTTTCCCACCATTTATTCCGGATTCTCATGGCTTCCGTCGTACGTCTTTCCGATTTGATCGCCCAGGGTCGCCTGGCAGGCAAACGTGTCTTCATCCGCGCCGATATGAACGTGCCGCAAGACGATGCGGGCCGCATCACGGAAGACACGCGTATCCGCGCCTCGGTGCCGGCCATCCAGATGGCGCTCGACGCCGGTGCGGCCGTCATGGTCACGTCGCATCTGGGCCGTCCGACGGAAGGCGAATTCAAGTCCGCCGACTCGCTTGCACCGGTTGCGCAACGCCTGTCCGAACTGCTGGGCCGCGAGGTGAAGCTGATCGCCAACTGGGTCGACGGCGGTTTTGAGGTGGCGCCGGGCACGGTCGTGCTGCTGGAGAACTGCCGCGTCAACAAGGGCGAGAAGAAGGACAACGACGAGCTGGCGCGGAAGATGGCCGCGCTGTGCGACGTGTACGTGAACGACGCGTTCGGCACCGCCCACCGCGCCGAAGCCACGACGCACGGCATCGCCAAGTATGCGCCGGTCGCCTGTGCCGGCCCGCTGCTCGCCGCCGAACTCGAAGCGCTCGGCAAGGCGCTGAACGCCCCGGCTCGCCCGCTCGTGGCCATCGTAGCCGGCTCCAAGGTCTCGACCAAGCTCACCATTCTGCAGTCGCTGGCCGACAAGGTCGACCACCTGATCGTGGGCGGCGGCATTGCCAACACGTTCATGCTGGCCGCCGGCCTGCCGATCGGCAAGTCGCTCGCCGAAGCCGATCTGGTCGGGCAGGCCCGTTCGATCATCGACGCGATGGCCGCGCGTGGGGCCTCGGTGCCGATTCCGACGGACGTCGTATGCGCCAAGGAATTCAGCGCGACGGCTGAGGCAACGGTGAAGGCCGCCAGCGATGTGGCCGCCGACGACATGATTCTCGACATCGGTCCGCAAACGGCTGCCAAGCTGGCCGAGCAACTGGCGGGCGCGGGCACGATTGTGTGGAACGGCCCGGTGGGCGTGTTCGAATTCGATCAGTTCGGGCACGGTACCGAGACGCTGGCGCGCGCGATTGCCGCCGCCAAGGGCTTCTCGATCGCCGGGGGGGGCGATACGCTCGCCGCCATCGCCAAGTACGGTATTGCCGACCAGGTCAGCTATATCTCGACCGGTGGCGGCGCGTTCCTCGAATTCCTCGAAGGCAAGACACTGCCGGCCGTCGACGTACTGCAACAACGCGCCAGCGAGGTCAACTGATCGCGCAGCGCCAGGTGCAGCGGGGCTCGCAGGCCGGTTTGCCGGTCGACGACGGGCGCGAACGGAGCCGTTTCGACCGGTTTATTGCGAACATCTAAGATCGAATCAAACGATTTCGTACGGACAATACGAACTTTTTGGTTAACCTGTGGCGGCCTAAATGCGCTACAAATCGCTAAGCGCCAGACATGTCGAATGCGCTGTTACCCAAAGAGGATGAAGAGATGGATGTAATGAACCGCTCCACCAAGATCGTCGCCACCATCGGTCCGGCATCGAGCACGCCGGAAGTGCTCTCGCGCATGATCGCCGCCGGCGTCGATGTCGTTCGCCTGAATTTCTCGCACGGCAAGGCGCAGGACCACATCGAGCGCGCCGAGATGGTGCGCGCGGCCGCCAAGGCGGCCGGCCGCGAAGTGGCCATCATGGCCGACCTCCAGGGTCCGAAGATTCGCGTCGGCAAGTTCGAGAACGGCAAGGCCACGCTCGAGGCGGGCGCGAAGTTCATCCTGGATGCCGATTGCGAAGTCGGGAACGAAGAGCGCGTCGGGCTGGACTACAAGGAACTGCCGCGCGACGTGCGTACGGGCGACGTGCTGCTGCTCAACGACGGCCTGATCGTGCTGATCGTCGATCGCGTGCTCGGCAACGAGATCCACACGACCGTGAAGGTCGGCGGCGACCTGTCGAACAACAAGGGCATCAACCGCCAGGGCGGCGGGCTGACGGCGCCGGCGCTCACGGCCAAGGACATGGAAGACATCAAGACCGCGATGGCGCTGGGCGCCGATTACGTCGCGGTCTCCTTCCCGAAGAACGCCACCGACATGGAAATGGCGCGCCGTCTGGCCAATGTGGCCGGTGAGCCGTATGGCATCAAGCCGCTGATGATCGCCAAGATCGAGCGGGCGGAAGCCATTCCGGCGCTCGAAGAGATTCTGGCGGCATCGGACTGCATCATGGTCGCACGCGGCGATCTGGCGATCGAAGTGGGCAATGCCGCGGTGCCGGGGCTGCAGAAGCGCATGATCAAGCTGGCGCGCGAGATGAACAAGACCACCATCACGGCCACGCAGATGATGGAGTCGATGATCCACAATCCGGTGCCGACCCGTGCCGAAGTCTCGGACGTCGCCAACGCCGTGCTCGATGGTACCGACGCCGTGATGCTCTCGGCCGAGAGCGCGGCGGGCAAGTATCCGGTGGAGACCATCGAGGCGATGGCGGCGATCTGCGTCGAAGCCGAGCGCTCGGAGATGGTGGAACTCGATCGCGACTGGCTCGACCAGACTTTTACGCGCATCGATCAAACGATTGCGGCCGGCGCCTTGTTTACCGCGTATCATCTTGGCGCGAAAGCCATCGTGGCGCTGACCGAATCGGGCGCGACCGCGTTGTGGCTGTCCCGCCACAAGATCCATGTGCCGATTTTTGCGCTGACCTCGCAGCTCGGCAGCCATCGCAAGCTGGCCCTGTACCGCAACGTCTACGCGATGCGTGCCGACGCCACGCTCGACCGCGATCACGCGCTCAAGCAAGCCGAGCAACTGCTGCTCTCGCGCGGGGTGGTCAAGCGCGGCGACACGATCGTGCTGACCGTGGGCGAGCCGATGGGACAACCCGGCGGTACCAATACGCTGAAAATCGTCCAGGTGGGCCTGGCATGACGAAGGAGGCCGCGCGAGTGCGGCAAGGCGCCAACGCCGCGCCGCCCGCGAGCCGTCGTCATCAGGGGCACCTCTGGATCGAGGAAAGATTTGCTTAGTTTTGTGATTCCAAGGAGAACATCATGCCCCTAGTCTCTATGCGACAGCTGCTCGACCATGCCGCCGAAAACGGCTACGGTCTGCCGGCCTTCAACGTCAACAACCTGGAGCAGGTTTCCGCCATCATGGCCGCCGCCGACGAAGTCGGCGCGCCGGTCATCATGCAGGCCTCGGCAGGTGCTCGCAAGTACGCTGGCGAAGCGTTCCTGCGTCACTTGATCTCGGCGGCCGTGGAAGCGTATCCGCATATCCCGGTGGTGATGCACCAGGATCACGGCCAGTCGCCGGCCGTGTGCATGGCCGCCATCAAGAGCGGCTTCTCGAGCGTGATGATGGACGGCTCGCTCGAAGCCGACGGCAAGTCGGTCGCCAGCTACGAGTACAACGTCGAAGTGTCGAAGAAGGTGGTCGAGTTCTCGCACTACATCGGCGTGACGGTGGAAGCTGAGCTGGGTGTGCTGGGTTCGCTCGAAACGATGAAGGGCGACAAGGAAGACGGCCACGGCGCCGACGGCACGATGACCCGCGAGCAACTGCTGACCGACCCCGATCAGGCCGCCGACTTCGTGAACCAGACGCAATGCGACGCGCTGGCCATTGCCATCGGCACCTCGCACGGCGCTTACAAGTTCAGCCGCAAGCCGACGGGCGACATTCTCGCCATCGACCGCATCAAGGAAATCCACCGCCGCATTCCGAACACCCACCTCGTGATGCACGGTTCGTCGTCGGTGCCGCAGGAACTGCTCGCCGAGATCCGTGAATTCGGCGGCGACATGAAGGAAACCTACGGCGTGCCGGTCGAAGAGATCGTCGAAGGCATCAAGCACGGCGTGCGCAAGATCAACATCGATACCGACATCCGTCTGGCCATGACCGGCGCGATCCGTCGCTATCTGTTCGAAAACCCGAGCAAGTTCGACCCGCGCGACTACCTCAAGCCGGCCCGCGAAGCCGCCAAGCTGGTTTGCAAGGCGCGCTATCTGTCGTTCGGTTGCGAAGGTCAGGCTGGCAAGATCAAGCCGGTTGCGCTTGAGAAGATGGCCGAAAAGTACAAGAGCGGCGACCTCTCGCAGATCGTGAAGTAATCGCACGCATCATCGCCATGCCGGGCTTGTCCCGCATGGCTTGCTGCCCGGCCGGGGTGGCGTGGCGCCGACGAGGCAATCCGCTCGAAGGCACACGACGCTCAGGTCGCAGGCCCGGCTTTGGCCAGCACACGCTGGAACAGAAGCCGGGCTTTTTCTTTTGGCATCTGCAACTGAAACTTGCCGCCCAACTCCGAGCGGATCGTGGCGGTAAGCATTTCCACGCCGTCGACGATCAGCGTCATCGGTTCGTTCATATGCTGACGGGAGAAATCACGCATCCGTGCGGTGGCACCGTCGCGCAGGCTCATCGTGATGACGACCTCGACGTCTGAGGGGGCGACGCCGTCCTGCGCCGGAAACTGCAAACCCAACTGTTCGATATCGCGCGCGGCAAACAGGGCGAAACGCGGAATGCCGTCGTCGTTTTCCGGCGTGGCGGTCGCCACCAGCCTGGGTAGCGTGGGTCGCTCGGTGGTGTCTGCGGTGGCCGTCGTGCTCGACGTTCCGGATGGCGCGCGCGCCCCACTGGCCCGATGGGCGTGCGCATGGGCCCCGGCAGACGGCGGCGCGGCCGCTTGCGGCGCTGCCGTTTGCGCGAGCACGGGCAGGCTCGCGAGCGCCAGCAAGGCGGCGAGGGTTGCGACGCATTGCCCTGAGCGGGCCGGCCAGACAGGTCCGGGTGTCGATGTGATCGTCATGGCAGCGCCTTGGTTCGGGTGAACGCTTCCATTCTAGGCAACATCCGGCGCGGAGGCAGGCGGGGAAAGCGCCCGCATTGCGGCGGTGCAAAACGACAGCGATCCGCCGAATCCTGAAGTCCGGTGCGACATCGCGTGGCAGTCTCCGGTGCCCCCCGCCAATCCGCCCATGCCAATGATGGGCCACCCGGAGATATCGATGCCATTGAATCGCCTTCCCAAGACCGTCGCCTGGTGCCTCGGACTGTCCAGTTCCGAAGAGACGTCCCGTACGCCGACGCAGCGTTCGTCAATGGCGACGACGATGACCTCAGCCGCTAACCGAGCCACTCACGTGCGCGTCTCGCAACCGAGCCCTGATGAGGCCGATGTCGCTGCGCCGGTTCCGGGGCCGTCGGTGCGCTCGGCGTCGATGCACTCGATGGCCGCCGACTGGCGCGGGCAGATGGCCTCGACGCAGGGCGCGCCCGAGCCGATTGCGCTTTGGGGGATGGAGGATCCGGCGCCCGAATGGGCCGGGGGCGTCTCGGCAAATCCGTGGGTCGAGGCGTATGGCGTGAATACATCGACGCTCATCCGCGTGGACGGCCAATGCACGCGCTTCGGACTGATCGAGCTGGGCGGGCACCGATTCATCGTGGGCCCCACGGCCACACCGGCAGAGGCGCCGGTACTCACCCGCATGCTCAAGACGCACCCCCAGATCGGCGCGATCTTTTGCGTCGAGCCCGGGACCATGCACGTTCGCGACGCCCCCGTCGAAACGGCCGGCGAGCCGGACTATCGCGAGCGCCCGATCGACGGATACATCCATAGCGTGATGCAAGGCGCGCGAGGCGCTCGCGGGTCTGCCGCGCCGCAGGCGTTGGCGTCGCCCGTGGGCCTCGACGGCGGTCTGTCGCATGTGCAGTTCATGGAGTTTGCGGGCATGGAGCGATTCGACGCCCAGATTCCCCGCGAGGTGCTATGGCGCGCCGGTCGGGGCGTGGCGAAGTTCATGCGAGAGAACCCGGGCAAGATCGCGCTGGTGTGCTCGGAGCGTGGCATCGCGCGTCCGAGTGCCGTGGCGGCCAGCGCGGCGCTGCAACTCCAGCGCGGCGATGCGCGCCTGCGTAACGACCTGGCAACAAAGGTCGCCGCGCAGCGTTCGGAGGCGAGCGACCACCATATCAACGTCGCCACTCGCAGCTTCGATCTCATTGCCGAATTTGCCCGGTTGCTCGACATGCTTCGCAGCCCGGGGCGAGGGGAGCCGCGCTGGGAGCGCAAAGTGCATCTGCTCCGGCAGCGGCTGCCGGAACTGACCGGCGCTCGCGGTGCCGCCATCGATTGGCAGACCGATGCCGGCCGTCGCCATGCGGCCGACATTCTGGAAGCGAACTTCGACAGCGTTGCCCCGTTGCTGGCCTCGGGCGGCTTGCCGGCCGGCATGGCGCTGCTCTGGCTGCGAGACGAAATCAATGTTCTGAGCGGGGTGCGGTTCCTGAGTCCAGGCTATGTCGACGGGCACATCGACCGGATCTCGCACGACGATATCGACCCGGAGAGTCCGGACGCCGTGCGCCTGGTGTCGTTCGACGATTACGGGTTGATGTGCGACAACAAGTATTACGATGCGTCGTCGGTGGCCGGCTGGTACCGGTCGTGCCTGCGCCAGGACGGCTATTTGACGAACCCGATCTCTCGGGCGCCGGTGGTCGCCTTGCTGATTCACGAGGCCGAAAAAGCGCGGCTGGAACCACAGTTCCTTGACGGCATGCGGTAATCCGCGGCGCATGGGGGTACCTCGGGGGGCGCGTTCGGGCGAATTAGGTCGTATTAGGTCGCGCTGGGTCGCGTTGCGCTGCCTTGGATGGCGCCGAAGGTCGACGGTGAAGGGCCCCGGCGAGTTGCCGGGTCCACATCTTCGTGAAACGTCGCCCGACGCGCGTATAATTACGCCTTTGCCCTTCCTGATATTGGGTCCCGCCGTGACTACCCCCGCTCCGAACGCCCTGTACGAATCCTCCCTCAAGAGCCTGCCGCTGCTCTCACGCGGCAAAGTGCGCGACAACTACGCCGTCGGTGACGACAAGCTGCTGATCGTGACGACGGACCGCCTCTCGGCGTTCGACGTGATCATGGGCGAGCCGATTCCGGGCAAGGGCCGCGTGCTCAACCAGATGGCCAACTTCTGGTTCGACAAGCTCGCGCACGTCGTGCCGAATCACCTGACGGGCGTGTCGCCGGAGTCGGTCGTCGCGAGCGACGAAGCGGCCCAGGTCGCCGGCCGTGCGGTTGTGGTCAAGCGCCTCAAGCCGATCCTCGTGGAAGCGGTGGTGCGCGGCTATCTGGCCGGCAGCGGCTGGAAGGACTATCAGGCAACGGGCGCCGTGTGCGGCGTAACGCTGCCCGCCGGTCTGCAAAATGCGCAGCAACTGCCCGAGCCGATTTTCACCCCGGCGGCCAAGGCCGAGTTGGGCGAACACGACGAGAACATCAGCTTCGACGAGATGGTGAGCCGTATCGGCCGCGAACTGGCCGAGCAGATTCGCGAGATCTCGATTCGTCTGTACAAGGAGGCGGCGGCCTATGCGGCCACGCGCGGCATCATCATCGCCGACACGAAGTTCGAATTTGGTCTCGACGACAACGGCAAGCTGCACCTGATGGATGAAGCGCTGACGGCCGATTCGTCGCGTTTCTGGCCGGCCGATTCGTACGTGGTGGGCAGCAACCCGCCGTCGTTCGACAAGCAATTCGTGCGCGACTGGCTCGAGACGCAGCCGTGGGGCAAGACCCCGCCCGCCCCGAAGCTGCCCGACGAAGTGGTCGAGAAAACGGCCGCCAAGTACCGCGAGGCGCTCGAGCGCCTGACCGGCCAGCAACTGGCCTGAGCGGGACGTTACGACATGAGCGAGAAACAAACCGTGGCCCCGCGCGTTGGCGTGGTAATGGGGTCCAACTCGGACTGGGAAGTGATGAAGAACGCGGCCGCCGTGCTGGCCGAGTTCGGTGTGCCCTATGAGGCACAGGTCGTCTCCGCGCACCGCATGCCGGACGACATGTTCCGCTACGCCGAAGCCGCGCGCGAGCGCGGACTCGTCGCGATCATCGCGGGTGCGGGCGGTGCTGCCCATTTGCCGGGCATGATCGCTGCCAAGACGTCCGTGCCGGTGCTGGGTGTGCCGGTGCCGAGCAAGTATCTGCGCGGCGAAGATTCGCTGCTCTCGATCGTGCAGATGCCCAAGGGTGTGCCCGTCGCCACGTTCGCCATTGGTGAGGCGGGCGCGGCCAACGCGGCATTGTTTGCGGTTGCGATGTTGGCGGCCGACGACAAGACGCTCGCCGGCAAGCTCGACGCGTTCCGTGCGAAGCAGACCGAAGCGGCGCGCGGCATGACCCTGCCCACGCTGTAAAAGAAAAGCACGTCCCTGCTACTGTCAGCGCCTCAACCAAGATGAATTCTGCCTCCGCTGCGCCCGTTCTTCCCGGTCAATGGCTGGGTATGCTGGGCGGCGGCCAACTCGGCCGCATGTTCTGTTTTGCCGCCCAGTCGATGGGTTACAAGGTCTGCGTGCTGGACCCGGATCCGCGCTGTCCCGCCGGTGCCGTGGCCGACCGCCTGATCGTGGCCGATTATCGTGACGAGACCGCGCTCGCCGAACTCGCGTCGCTCTGCCCGGCTGTGTCGACCGAGTTCGAGAATGTGCCGGCGCAGTCGCTCGACTTTCTCGCCGCGTCCACGACCGTGAGCCCCGCCGGGCGCTGTGTCGCCATCGCGCAGGATCGTGTGGCGGAGAAGCGCTTTATCGAAAGCTGCGGCGTGCCCGTGGCCCCGCATCTGGTCATCGAATCGAACGAAGCGCTCGCGGCCATCGGCGATGCGGCCATCGAACCTGTGCTGCCGGGCATTTTGAAGACGGCGCGCCTGGGCTATGACGGCAAGGGCCAGGTGCGCGTGAATTCGGTCGCCGAGGCCCGCGACGCTTACGCGGCGCTTGGCGGCGTTCCCTGCGTGCTGGAAAAGCGTCTCGCGCTGGCCTTCGAGGTGTCGGTGCTTAGCGCCCGTGGTGCCGACGGCGCAGTCGCTACCTATCCGCTCGCGCAGAACGTGCACATCGACGGCATTCTCGCGACCACGACGGTGCCCGCGCCCGACGCCGCGCCGGCGCTGGCCGATGCCGCACGCGCTGCGGCTGCCAGCATCGCGTCGCAAATGGATTATGTGGGCGTGCTGTGCGTCGAGTTCTTCATTCTCAAGGATGGCTCGCTCGTCGCCAACGAAATGGCGCCGCGCCCGCACAACAGCGGTCACTACACCATCGATGCCTGCGCAGCCAGCCAGTTCGAGCAGCAGGTGCGCGCGATGGCCGGGCTGCCGCTCGGCGAGACGCGTCAGCACTCGCCCGCGGTGATGCTCAACGTGCTCGGCGATGTCTGGTTCGACGGTGCCGCCAAGGATCATCCTCGCACGCCCGCATGGGCTGACGTGGTGGCGCTGCCGTCGGCGCGCCTACATCTGTATGGCAAGGAAGACGCCCGTGTCGGCCGAAAGATGGGCCACATTACGTTTGCCGGTGCGTCGCTGGACGAAGCGCGCCAGGCGTGCGTGACGGCGGCGGCGAGCCTCGATATTCCGCTGGAAGACTGAGCGATGACGTTGCCTCAAGCGCCGCGCATCGTCATGCCGCCGGCAGACGCGATCACGAAGGCCGCCGAACAACTGGCGGCCGGTGAGCTGGTCGCGTTCCCGACTGAAACGGTCTACGGTCTTGGCGGCGACGCGGAGAACCCGACGGCCATCGCGGCCATCTATGCCGCGAAAGGCCGCCCGGCGAATCATCCGGTCATCGTGCACTTCTGCCCGGAAGGGGACCCCGGCTACTGGAGCGACGACGTCACGCCGGCCGCTCGCAAGCTGATGGATGCCTTCTGGCCCGGCCCGCTCACATTGATTCTCAAGCGCGCGCCGCATATCCCCGATGCCGTCTCCGGCGGGCAGGATTCGGTGGGGTTGCGCTGTCCTTCGCATCCTGTGGCGCAGGCACTGCTGCGCGAGTTTGCCCGGATCAAGGGGGGGCAGGGCGGTGTGGCGGCTCCCTCGGCCAATCGTTTCGGTCAGGTGAGCCCGACGGCGGCGCAGCACGTGCGCGACGAGTTTGCCGGACTACCGGGCGTCATCGTGCATGTGCTCGATGGCGGCGAGGCCGCCGTGGGGATCGAGTCGACGATCGTGGATCTGTCGCGTGGGTTCCCCTCGTTGCTGCGTCCCGGGCATATCACGCCCGAGCAGATTGCCGAAGTACTCGGCGAGATGCCGCGTCTGCCGGGGCAGGACACCGACGCACCGCGCGCCTCGGGCACGCTCAAGGCGCACTACGCGCCGCGCACGCCGTTGTATCTGTGCGATGCCGGGCAGTTCGGCCCGGCGCTGGCGGTGCGTCCCGAGGGCGAGCGCGTCGCGGTGGTAGCCTTCGCATCGACGCTCGTAACGCTGCCCGCCGAGGTGTCCGCGTCGGCCGCGATCGTGAAGGTCGAGTTGCCGGGCACCCCCGCCGCGCTCGCGACCGACCTGTACGCCATGCTGCGCCGGCTCGACCGCGCCAACGTCACACATATCCTGTTCGAGCGTCTGCCGGA
This sequence comes from Pandoraea cepalis, assembly GCF_902459625.1. Classification (NCBI taxonomy): domain Bacteria; kingdom Pseudomonadati; phylum Pseudomonadota; class Betaproteobacteria; order Burkholderiales; family Burkholderiaceae; genus Pandoraea; species Pandoraea cepalis. The sequence goes on along the minus strand of NZ_CABPRY010000013.1, from coordinate 68,413 downwards.
CACCCCGGCATGGGCGGCGGTCGGTGACCGCCTGGGCCGCGCAGCAGCGGCGTTCGAGCGCGCATAACGCGCAGTGACGGGCTGGCGAGGCGATCGCGCCTCGTCAAGGATCAAGGCGTGTGGCGCGACGCCCCAACGTCCCCGACATTTCCCATATTTCCCGATAATCCGCCCGCCGACGGCGTGACCGTCTGTCCTGCCGCGACCTGTGCCGCCTGCCACGCGCGTCGCCACTCGGGCGGCCCGAACAGCGCCATTGCCTTGTTGCGCCAACCCGGCATCGTGAGCGCATCGCGCGCCATCGCCTGCCATTCGTGAAATGTCAGCGTGATCGGATTGTGCGTGCGGATCGGATCGACGATGCCGAATTCGCATGGCTCGGCCTCGCTTTCTTCCACGTAAGACCCGAACATCCGATCCCAGACGACCAGCACCCCGGCATAGTTGCGGTCGATGTAGCGCGGATTGCGCGCGTGATGGGCACGGTGAATCGACGGCGTGTTCAGCACGTATTCCAGCCAGCCCAGTTTCGGAATCGCCTGGGTGTGTACGAAGAACTGGAACGCGAGGTTGAGCAGGACCACGCCGACGATCTGTATCGGCGTGAAGCCGATGAGCGCCATCGGCGTCCAGAACAGCCACATGCCCGCGACCGGATACATCAGGCTTTGCCGGAAGGCCGTCGACAGGTTGAGCCGCTCCGACGAGTGGTGCACGACGTGTGCCGCCCACAGCCAGCGGATTCGGTGACTGGCGCGATGAAAAACGTAGTAGAGAAAGTCCTGCACGACGAAGAGCAGCGCGAAGCCGAGCCATCCGCCCGGCATCGTATAGAGGCGGTGATGGTCGTAGAGCCAGGCGTAAAACGGCACGATGAGCAGCCAGGCAAGTTTGTCCGCGCCCTGGTGCATGAGCGCGAGCGTGGCGTTGCTGACCGTGTCCTTCAGGCTGTACAAGCCGGGGCGGCGGCGCCGCCAGTACCAGGCTTCGATACCGATGCACAGCACGAACACCGGCGCGAGCGCCAGCAGGATCAACTCGACGTTCATGACCTCGCGTCTCCTCACGATGGGGTCATCGGAACCGGTGCCCCGGCGTCTTGGCGACGGTGGCACCGATGGAACGTCTATTCTGACGCGAATGGTACGCGACAGCGCGGCGGTTAGAGGGAAACGTCAAATGCGCTCAGGCGAACCGCCTTTTCGGACGGCGCGCCGCTTCCCCATCAAGGCGCGTTCTCGTACACCCACGAAATGAGCGCGTCGTTGAACCCGCGGGCCTGGCTCGCCCGCGGATCGTTCACGAGCGAGACCACAACGTAGATGTTGCCGGAGCGCGAGCCGACATAGCCGGCCACGGCGCCCACATCGTCGAGCGTGCCCGTCTTGATATGCGCGTTGCCGGCGACGTCGCGATTCATCAGGCGATTGCGCATGGTGCCGTCGACGCCGACGGTCGGCATCGATTCGATGAGCACCTGGGCGGTCGGACTGTTGATGCCGTGTTGCAACAGACTGGCCAGCTCGGTCGCGCTGATACGTTCGATGCGCGACAGACCCGAGCCGTTCTCCACCACGAGCCCCGGCATGGCGAGATCATTTTTGTCGAGCCAGCGGTTCAATACGTCGCGCGAGCGCGTCAGGCTGGCCGGCGTGCGGTTGTTGTCGGCGGCGAGACCCAGCGTCAGAAACAGCTGCCGGGCCATCACGTTGTTGCTGAACTTGTTCATGTCGTGCACGACTTCGGCCAGCGTCTGACCCCGATGCGTGACGAGCAGGTGGGCGCCCGGGGGCACGACGCCGGTGCGCACATTGCCGTTGAACTGTCCGCCCGAGGCTTGCCACAGGGCGCGGAAGCCCCCCAGGAAGAATTGATCGCGATCGGGGGCGGCCACGTTCCAGCCCTTGTCTTCGCACGAGGCCGGATACGTGCCTGAGAAGTGGGCGACGTAGCTGCCGTCGGCCATCGCATTCAGCGTGGGGTGAATGCGGGCGAGCCAGTCGCCGCAGTGGCCGGAGCCGGTCGACGACAGGTTGTTTGCCACTTGCAGATTCGCCAGCGGTGGCAGCACGCCGACCTCGACGGTGCCGTTCGGATGGCCGGTGAAGCTGAACGAAACCGCCTTGAACGAGTACAGCAGGGGATCCGGTGCGACGTTGTACGGCCGGTCGTCACCGCCGTCGATGGCCCCGGTGTCGCCGATGTCTGCACTGTAGGCGGAGCGGTCGAGCACGATGTCGCCGTTGATGTTCGTCACCCCGGCGTGGTGCAACTCGGCGACGAACTTCTCCATCTCCTCGGGCACGAGCTTCGGGTCGCCCGAGCCCTTGAAATACAGATTGCCGTTGAGCGTGCGGCCGTCGGACGTGCCGTCGGTGAAGGCCTGCGTGCGCCAGCGATAGTCGGGGCCGAGCGTGTCGAGCGCCGCAATCGTCGTGACGAGCTTCATCGTCGAGGCCGGGTTGCGCGGCACGTTGGCATTGACGGCAAGCAGCGGCGGCCCGATGCGGCCACGCGTTTGCAGCGGGTTGTCGACCTTCGCGACGATCACGCTCACATGGGCGGCGGGTACCTTGCTGGCCGCGAGCGCGCGCGCCAATTCGGGCGGCAGCGGCGTGGCGCGCGCGGCGCTCGCCGGTACCCTGGGCATCTTCGCGTGCTTGAGCGGCTTTGCCTGGACCGGGGCGCTCACGATCATCGCGAGTGCCAGCGCCGCGCAACACGCGCGAGCGACGTTGCGCATGAGGCGGCCCGATGACGGCGAATGAAGAGGGCTGCGCAGTGAGCCCGAAAGGTCGGGGGAGCGACAGGCGCTGCGAAGCAGGCGAGGAACGCGCATGACGGGCGAGGGTCTCCAGTGTTGCGCGCAGCGAAACCGTACGGCCTGAATGCGTGACGGGCACAGGCAAGGCGATGCGGACGCGGCGGCGAAGCGATAAGCGGGTTGCGGGGCCGCGACGTGCGTCTGCCATGCGCGGCCCATGCGTGCCATTGTAAGACGGTCATGCAACGAACTGTCGCTACAATGGGTCGAATTCCGGCGAGTGTCACGTCAAGGCAACATCAAGCAAGCGCAAACAACGTTGCGTCGGCCGCCAGTGTCACGCCAAGAGATGGTCTCAACCGGTGCCCAAGCCATGCGAATTTTGTTGGTGGAAGACGATGCGATGATTGCCACGGCCGTCATGAAAGGACTGCGCCAGGACGGCTGGACCGTCGATCATGTTGGCGACGGTCAGCGTGCGCTCGACGTGCTCTCGCTCGAGTCGTACGACGCGCTGCTGCTCGACCTGGGCTTGCCTCGCCGCGACGGTATCGACGTGCTGCGCACGTTACGCGCGCGCGGCCAGACGTTGCCAGTGCTCATCGCCACGGCGCGCGATGCGGTGGCCGACCGCGTGAAAGGACTCGACGCCGGCGCCGACGATTACCTTGTCAAGCCGTTCGATCTCGACGAGCTGGCGGCGCGTTTGCGTGCGCTGGTGCGACGTCAGGCGGGGCGCAGCGAGCCGTTGCTGCGTCATGGCGGTATCGTGCTCGACCCCGCGACGCGCCAGGTCACGTGCGGCGGCGCATCGGTGGGGCTCTCCGCGCGCGAGTACGCCGTGCTTGAAGCGTTGCTCAATCGGCCGGGCGCGGTGCTGTCGAAGGCGCAACTGGAAGAGCGCATTTATGGCTGGGGAGAAGAAGTGGCGAGCAACGCGGTGGAAGTTCACATCCACGGGCTGCGCAAGAAGCTGGGCGCGGACGCCATTCGTACGGTGCGTGGCGTCGGTTACATGATGCCCGCGCAAGCGGGTGAGACGCCGCCTGCGGCCGGCATGACGGCACCGGAGGCGAACTGATGCGCTCGATTCGCCGTCGTCTCCTTTTCGGATTGCTGATCACGCTCGCGGTAGCGCTGCTGCTCGCGGGCATCGCCATCTTCCGCCAGTCGCGCACGGAGGCCAACGCGCTGTTCGATTTCCAGTTGCAGCAAATGGCCCTGTCGCTGCCGGCCGAGCCGTTCTCGAGCGTGCCGGGCGCGCACAACGAGTCAGGCGGACTCGTCATCCAGATATGGAGCCGCAACGGCGTGGAGTTGTACTACTCGCACCCGAGCACGCCGTTGCCGCCGCGCGCGGAACTCGGTTTCACGACGGTGCAGACGCCCGAAGGCGACTGGCGTGTCTACGCGGCGCTCGTGGGCGACAACGTCGTGCAGCTCGCGCAGCCGATGGTCATTCGCGATTCGCTCGCGGTCTCGATGGCGGTGCGCACGCTGTTGCCGCTGGTGGTCGCGATGCCGGTGCTCGCGTTGCTCGTCTGGATCGTGGTGGGGCGCGGTTTGCAGCCGCTGCGACGCGTGACGAAGGCGCTCGACAGCCGTGCGCCGGGGGCGTTGGATGCCTTACCCGAGGTCGGCTTGCCCGACGAGGTGCGTCCGCTCGTGCGCGCGCTCAACAGTCTGCTCGGCAGACTCGACGCGTCGCTCGCACAGCAAAAAGCCTTCGTGGCCGACGCCGCGCACGAATTGCGTACGCCGCTCGCCGCGCTGCAACTGCAAGTTCAACTGCTTGACCGTGCCCACACCGACGCGGAGCGGGCCGAGGCGATGCGGGATCTGCGCGACGGCGTGCGACGTGCTTCGCACATGGTGGCCCAGTTGCTCACGCTCGCGCGACAGGAGCCGGACGCCGCGCGTGCGGCCGCGGCATTCGTCGAGGTGCCGCTGGCCCCGTTGCTGAGTGAGGTGGTGGCGCATCATGCGGCGCTGGCGGTGGCGCGCGGGATCGATCTCGGGCTGGACGCTCCCGACGCACTGGCGGCCGTCAGTCGCGTGCACGGCGAGGCGAACGCGTTGCACACGCTCTTCGGCAATCTGGTCGACAACGCGCTGAAATACACGCCGCGCGGCGGTCATGTCGACGTGCGGCTGGTGGCGGCAACCCCGGCACCGGTCGTGGAGATCGAAGACACTGGGCCGGGCATTGCGCCCACCGAGCGCGAGCGCGTGTTCGATCGGTTCTTCCGCGGCGGTGCGGCGTCGGTGGAGGGGGCCGCGCCCGGCCATTCGACGCCGGCGAGCGACGCGACGCAAGACGATGCCGATACCCCGCGTGCGCAGGGCAGCGGTTTGGGGCTGGCGATTGTGCGCAACATCGCGCAGGCGCATGGCGCGCGCGTCGAGTTGTTCGATGCCTCCAACGGCCAGGGGCTTCGCGTTCGCGTGAGCTTCGGCGGCGCGACATCGGCGCCGCCGCCTGCGCTTTGATACGTCTGTCGCACGTGATGTCTCCGGCCCTCACCCCCGTGTCACGCTCGTGACCTTGTCATTGTCGATCGTGAGCGTGCGGCGATCCGGGCGGTAGTCGCGCGTCGTCGGCATGGCTCTGCCATCTTGCGTGCCGATGCGCCACGGGCAACCTTGCAGCATCGATTTGGCTTCGCTGAGCGACTTGCCGACGATGGCCTGATCGGCTGGCGCGTCCGGAGCGCAGGCACTGTTTTGGCTCGGCAGGGTCATCGCGTTCGGCATCGAATCGGCCGGGCCTTGTGTTCCCATCCCATCGCCATGGCCGCCGGGCGCGGCGTGCACGGAAGCCGCGAAGGCGAGGCACAGAATAGCCCCGGCGCATCCCATCCAGCGAGCGGCGCGGCCATGCACGGACCGGCGATAAAGCGGCGTGTCGATCGTAGACATCATGATTCTCCTGTAGACGAAGACTCGCGGCGCGGGATCGCGCCGCTTCGACACCGTAGTCAGCGGAACGCAACATTCGCAAGGCGAACCACGCGAGTTGTCCCTCCAAACGCTTGGTGCCGTAACGCATAGCACTCAATGCATCATCTGTTGGCAGCCGATGGGTCACTTTTCAGACCGTCTTAAGGTTGCCTTAAGGGAGCCTCTCTACCATCACAGTCATGTCAAACGTGGTGTCAGTCAGGAGAGACTCATGCGGACCTCGAAGCTCACTCGTACGCTGGTTGCCAGCGCTGTGCTCGTCGCGTTGACGGGCGGCTATGTTGCCGGACGTCAGCACTGGCAGGCGCCGCTCGCCTCGGAGATGGTCGCCGACGCCAATGCGGCCAACCCGGCGACGCCAGCCGCCAATGCACCGAACCCCCCGAATACCGCGCCACGCATGCTCGTGCCGGACTTCTCGCAACTGGCGGAACAATACGGACCGGCCGTAGTCAACATTAGTGTGACGCACGATGGGAAACCTTCGGCGGGGGGCGGTGCCACGGCGATGCCGATGCCGCCGGGCATGGATCAGAACGATCCGCTGTTCCAGTTCTTCCGTCACTTTTACGGCGCGCCGGGCAACGACGGCGGCGACGGCAGTGGCGATGGTGGCAGCGCTCCGACGCGCAGTCTCGGTTCGGGCTTCATCGTGAGCGCGGACGGCTACATCCTGACCAACGCGCACGTCGTGGACGACGCGAGTCAGGTCACGGTGAAGCTCACCGACAAGCGCGAATTCAAGGCGAAGGTCGTGGGCAGCGACAAGGCGAGCGACGTGGCTTTGCTCAAGATTGCCGCCACGAATCTGCCGACGGTGAAGATCGGCGACCCGTCGAAATCGAAAGCGGGCGAGTGGGTGGTGGCCATCGGGTCGCCGTACGGCTTCGACAACACCGTGACGGCGGGCATCGTGTCGGCAAAGGCGCGTGCGTTGCCGGACGAGAACTACACGCCGTTCATTCAGACGGACGTGCCGGTCAACCCGGGTAACTCGGGCGGACCGCTGTTCAACCTGAACGGCGAAGTCATTGGCATCAACTCGATGATCTATTCGCGTACCGGCGGCTTCCAGGGGCTGTCGTTCGCGATTCCGATCGACATGGCGATGAAGGTCAAGGCGCAGCTCCAGCAGTTTGGCAAGGTGAGCCGTGGCCGTATCGGCGTGACAATTCAGGAAGTGAACCAGTCGCTGGCGAAGTCGTTCGGCTTGCCCAAGCCCGAGGGGGCGCTGGTGTCGTCCATCGACAAGAACGGTCCGGCCGCGAAGTCGGACCTGAAGCCGGGCGACGTGATTCTGGCGGTCAACGGCACGACCATCGAGGACTCGGTGCAGTTGCCGGAGAAGATCGCCGATATGCGTCCGGGCGAGAAGGCGACGCTGACTGTCTGGCGCAATGGTGCGAAGCAGGACGTAAGCGTGACGGTGGCGGCGCTCAACGAGAAGAAGGACGTCGCGAGCACGGAAGACTCGGCCACGCATGGCCGGCTGGGACTCGCGGTACGCGACCTCTCGCCCGACGAGAAGCGCGCGGCACAGGTGACGCACGGTTTGCTGGTGGCCCGTGTCGGCGGACCGGCCGAGCAGGCGGGCGTGCAGGCGGGCGACATCATCCTGTCGCTCAACGGCACGCCGGTGACGAGTGCGTCGCAACTGAGCGATAAGCTCAAGAAAGCGGGCAATAATGTCGCGTTGCTCGTACAACGCGACGGGCAACAGATTTTCATCCCGGTCGATCTCGGCTAAGCGCCGGGCGAGGCACTCACGGGATGCCACGCACTACCTTGTGTGCCGGTGCTCGGCAGCGATGGCTTCACGGCTGCCGTGCCACCGGTGCGATCCTGCATCGTGATGTCATGAACGGGAGGTCGAACATGGGGCAACAATGGCAACGCTGGTCGATGGCAGCCGCGACGGCCGCGGCATTGGTCGGAGGGCTTGGCATATCGGTGGCGCATGCGCAGGGCGGCATGCTGCCGCCGTCGATGCAGCAGGGCGACGTGACCTACGTCTCGGGCGGTATCGACAGCGATCAATCGGGGGCCTTCAAGCGCGAAGCGTCTCACTGGCCGCTGTCCATCGAGATGGCGGCTCGCGGCGACGGCGCGAACGAGTACATCGCCGACGCTCAGGTGCAGATCATGCGCGGTAGCAAGACGGTATTCGACGCACGCGCGAAAGGGCCGTTCATGCTGGTGAAGCTGCCGCAAGGCAGTTACACCGTGAAGGCGACGTACGACGGCAAGCCGATGACGAAGGATGTGAAGGTGCCCGCAAAGGGGCATGCAGCGGTAACGTTTCTGTGGCCACATGACTGATGTGCCGATCGGTCGTGTCGGGTAAGGCGCCACGGATGACGAGGTAACCCAGGTAGTACTCCGTAGCAACGAGTGAGCGAGTTGCGCCGCCGAAAGGCGGCGTTTTTTTGTTCAATGGGAAGGGGAAGCGGGCGGTCAGCGCGGGGCGCGCGTGGCGGGTCAAACCGTGTCGCGGCACACCGAGGTGTCGTCGCCGACAGTCTCCTCGCTCGTGCGCACGGAGAATGTTTGTTTGACGTCAATGCCGTTCTTGATCGCCGTCATTTCGGCGAGAATCGCCACGGCGATCTCTGCCGGCGTGCGCGCACCCAGATGCATGCCGACGGGCCCATGCAGCCGTGCGATTTCCGCCGAACTCAGATCGAACAGCGACAGCCGTTCGCGGCGTCGCGCGTTGTTCACCCGCGAGCCGATGGCGCCGATGTAGAACGCCGGGGACTTGAGCGCTTCGAGCAGCGCCATGTCGTCGAGCTTCGGGTCGTGCGTGAGCGTCAGGACAGCACTGTGCGAGTCGAGTTGTTGCCGCACGATCAGGTCGTCCGGCATTTCGCGAGAGAGTTCGGTGCCGGCCACGTGCCATTCGTCTGCGTATTCGCTGCGCGGGTCGCAAACGATCACGTGATAGTCGAGCGCGCACGCCATGCTCGCAACGTACTTCGAGAGCTGCCCGGCACCGATCACCACCAGCCGGTGGCGCGGGCCGTGCGAGGTGATGAGGCGCGCGCCGTCGAATTCGAGCGGCGGGGTATGGTGCCCGGGGGCGATGCGCACCGCACCGGAGGTCATGTCGAGTTCGCGCACGACGAGGCGGAATCGCGAGATGGCATCGAGCAGTTCCGAAATGCGCGAGGCGTCGCGCACCGGCTCCAGCACCAGTTGCAGCGTGCCGCCGCAGGGCAGTCCGAAGCGATGCGCTTGCTCGGCCGTCACGCCGTAGCTGGTGAGTTGCGGGCGATCCTGCGGCCAGTCGCCGTCGCGCAGCCGGGCGATCAGGTCGTCCTCGACGCAACCGCCCGACACGGCGCCGACCAAATGGCCATCCTCCCGAATCGCGAGCATCGAGCCCACCGGACGCGGGGCGGAGCCCCACGTGCGAACCACCGTGCCCAGCGTGACGAAAAAGCCCGCGCGGGTCCACTGTACGGCGGACTTCAGCACTTCCAGATCGACACTGTCCATCCCACGGTTCCTTGGTCAATACGCGAGCGGTCGCGCATCGGCCAAGGCATGGGCCGCCGTCATGTCACCGCTCGATGTGATGCGCCGAGTATAGCGCGCCTTGGCTTGCGCTGTATCCCACGGAATATTGCGCTTGGTCTTCCCTTTGCGTGACCTGGCGAAGCCTTGTGCGGCGCGTTGCGGACCGCGGGCGAGCGGTCGCGGCGGTGATCTGGCGCGGGGAACTCGTGTCACAATAGTTCGCAGGTCGAGATGACGCCGCGTGACCGACGAGCGACCGCATCACGTTTGGGGAGGGGCAATGGAGCTACATGACAGACGGCAATTGCCGGTGGCGCGAGACCTCGCGTGGATCGCGCTGAACGACCCGGGCATCTTGCAAGGGTGCATCCCAGGCTGCGAGTCGATCGAGCGGCTCGACGACACGACGTGGACGATCGTCGTGAGCGTCGCGCCGGGTCCGTTGGGCGGTCGCTGGTCGGGCCGAATCACGGTGACGGACGTCATGGCGCCGACATCCTACACATTGAATGTCGACGCCCTGGGCTCGGCTGCCGGACACGCACGCGGCAGGGCGACCATTACGTTGCAAGCGCCGGGACCGATGCACACAATACTGACGTACGACCTCACGACGCACCTGGGCGCCGAGTCCGCGCATCTGGACACGCCCCAGGCGCAGGCGGCCGCCCGCAAGCTCATCGATGAATGCCTCGCGCGGCTGACGGCGGCCATTGCCCCGCATGCCGCAACTTATCCGCCGATTGCCGCCGACGGCGAAGTGGCCGCCGCACTCGCAACGGATGCCGCGCTGCGCGACATGCCGTCCACGCGGGGCAGGCTGGCGCGCTGGTGGCCGTGGGCCGTGGCGGCGCTCATTGCGATCGTCGTCTTCCTGTGGGGCAGCCATGCCAGTTGAGCGTCGTCGAGGCAAGGTGGACGTCGCGCCCGCCGGGGGCGCCCACGCGCGCAGGCAACTGGCGACGGCCGCGGCGCTGGAGGCACTGGAAGCCGCGGGGAAAGTGCCGGCGCCGGCCGGCGAGGCGGGCTACGACGTGCGCGTGCGCGTGCGGGATGGCGATACGCCAGTGTTCGGGCCCGGGCGCCTGGCGTTGCTGCGGGCCATCGAAGCGACGGGGTCGATTTCCGCCGCCGCGCGCCGCATGGGCATGTCGTACCGGCGTGCGTGGCTGCTCGTCGAAGCGATGAACCACGAATTCCGTGAACCTCTCGTCACCCGACATATTGGCGGTGTGGCCGGGGGCGGCGCGCAGCTCACGCCGTTCGCGCAGAACCTCGCCGCGCACTACGACACGCTCATCAATGAAATACGTCTGCTGCTCGACGCCCACGTGCCGACGTTCGACGCGTATCTCAGAAGCGGCACGGCGGATGACCCGGAGACCGATTCGGTACCGTCGCATCGCCCTTGATGCCCGGACTCGCCGAATATCACGAAAACGTTATTTCTCCGTGAGGACTTCGTCACCGTCTTGAAGTGACACTGGCTCCATCGACGCAAACCCAGCGATGGAGGTCTCCATGTCACCCTTGACGAAGTCCGTGCCGCCCGCCGCACAGCCCCCCGTGCGAACCGGTCCGGTCCAGCCGGGTTGGCTGCGCGTCACCCATTGGCTGAACGCGCTGGCAGTTCTCGCGATGGTCACGAGCGGCTGGCGGATCTACAACGCGTCGCCGATCTTCGGCTTTCGCTTTCCCAACGAACTCACGCTGGGCGGCTGGCTGGGCGGTGCGCTGCGGTGGCATTTTGCCGCGATGTGGCTGCTGGCGGCCAACGGGCTCGTCTATCTGCTCTTCAATGTGTCAAGCGGACGCCTGTCGCGCCGCTTCTTTCCGTTGACGTTGCGCGGTGTGGTGCGCGACGCGTTCGCCGCACTGCGTGGCCGACTCGCCCACGACGATCCCCATCAATACAACCAGGTTCAGCGTATCGCGTATCTGTTCGCGGTGCTCGACCTCGTGCTGCTCGTGGCGTCGGGACTCGCGATCTGGAAGCCTGTGCAGCTTGGCTGGCTCTGCGCGCTGTTCGGCGGATTCCAGGGGGCGCGCTGGGTGCATTTTCTCGCGATGGCGGGCCTGGTGGCATTCGTCGCGATTCATGTCGTGATGGTCGCGCTGGTGCCGCGCACGTTGCGCACGATGATTACCGGACGCTGAGTGCGCCGACGACAAGACACGGAGCTGCCATGACCCTCGATCGAAAGCCCAGCCACCTGCCTGCCGACGCCCTGGTCGTCCGCGACGGCGAAGCGATTCTCCATGAGGCGCGTGCGTTGATGACGCGCCGCGTGGCCGAGCCCTCGCGCCGCGCGTTTCTGACGCGTACGCTGTCGCTCGGTGGCGTGGCGCTGCTCTCGGGTTGCTCGCTGGACGACAACGCGGGTGTCTCGTCGGCGCTCGACACGATCTCGCGATGGAACGATCGTGTGCAGGCCGCCTTGTTTCGTCAGAATGTGTTGGCGCCAACGTTCCCGGCGTCGCGCATCACGCGACCGTTCCCATTCAACGCGTTCTATTCGATGGACGAAGCGCCCGTCGTCGAGGAAAGCGATTACCAACTGGAGTTGTCCGGCCTCATCGCGGACAAGGCCCCTTGGCAGCTTGACGCGTTGCGCCGTTTCGCCGCCCCGCGCGCGGCCGAGCAAATCACGCGTCACGTGTGCGTGGAAGGCTGGAGCGCCATTGGCCGCTGGGGCGGGGTGACGTTCGCCGACTTTCTGCGTCGTATCGGCGCAGACACCACGGCACGCTACGTCGGCTTCAAATGCGCCGACGACTACTACACGAGCATCGATATGCCGACGGCGCTGCATCCGCAGACGCTGCTCGCGTTGACCTATGACGGCCAGACGCTACCCAGGGAATACGGATTTCCGATGAAGCTGCGGATTCCCACGAAGCTCGGCTACAAGAATCCCAAACATATCCGCGCGATTTTCGTGACCAACACGTATCCGGGCGGGTATTGGGAGGACCAGGGCTACAACTGGTTCGGCGGCAGTTGACGCAACCGCTCGACTGCATGATTCACGGGGCGCTCGCGTGACGCTCCGGCAAGGCTCACTCACTCTTTGAGGACTACGGCGATGAAAATGCGATATCTGGCGGTCATGACAATGGGACTGGCACTCGGCACCGGTGCGGCGTTCGCGCAGGACGCGATGGGCAAGGGCGACGCGATGTCCAAAGGCGGCGCGATGAGCAAGGGCGATGCGATGTCCAAAGGCGGCGCGATGAGCAAAGGTGATGCCATGAGCAAAGGTGATGCCATGAGCAAAGGCGATGCCATGAGCAAGGACATGGACAAGAGCGGGAAGATGTCCAAGTACGACGCGAAGTCGAAGGGCGGTGCGATGAGCAAATCCGATGCCATGGGCAAGAAGGAAAAAGGCGACGCGATGGGCAAGACCCAGTAAGCAAGCTGAGTTAGCACGACAAGCCGACAAGGCGTCGCCCCGAATGTGCGTGGCGACGCCTTGCGTCGTTTGGGGGTGACGGCCGCGCCGCGTCATTGCCAAGCGTTGAGCGTATCAGCGCGTCAGGGCGACCGATTTGATGAGCAGGTAGACCTCGCGGCCCGGCACCAGTTGCAATTGGTCAGCGGAGAACCGAGTGATGCGAGCGCGCACCACGGTCCCGGCCTTGTCGCCGAGTAGCGCGGCGCCGACTTCCACCGAATCGCCCAGATCGCGCAGCGTCGCCACGCGTGCGCTCAGCACGTTCAGCACGCTGATGTCGACCGGTGGCGAAGTGGCGATGGCAACGTCGCGCTCGCGCACGAGAATTCGGCAGGCGTCGCCCGCCTCGCCGCCGGCGCGCGGAACACGCAGCCGAACCGTGTCGCTGCCGTTCACGGCCAGCTCGGTCAGGCCGTATCCGGCATCATGCGCGACGATGCGCGTCTCCAGCACGGTACCCGGGGACTCGGCGGTGTCGTCGAACGCGTCGCGATGCACATTGAGCACGTCGGCCGGCGCCCCTTGCGAGATCGTGCGGCCATCCTTGAACAACACGACCTGATCGGCCAGTCGCATCACTTCGTCGAGCGAATGGGTGACGTAGAGCACCGGCAGCGCCAACTCGTGGCGGATGCGATTGAGGTAGTCGAGCACTTCGAGGCGCCGCGCGTGGTCGAGCGAAGCGAGCGGCTCATCCATGAGCAGCAGGCGCGGGCATGACAACAGCGCGCGGCCGATCCCCACGCGCTGCTTCTCGCCACCGGAGAGCGCGCCCGGGCGACGGCTCAGCAAGTGTCCCAGGTCCAGCACGTCGACCACATGTGCGAGCGCAATCGCACCGGTACCGGCAGCGGCGACATCGCGGCGTCGCATCCAGCGGCCGAACAGCAGGTTCTGACGTACGGTCAGATGCGGCAACAGGCGTGCGTCCTGAAACACGTAGCCGATGCGGCGGCGCCATGTCGGCAGCGCGACACCTGCGCTGCTGTCGAACAAGATGTCGCTGCCGACGACGATGCGACCGGCGTCGGGCTTGAGCAGGCCGGACACGGCATTGACGACCGTGCTCTTGCCGCTGCCCGACGGCCCGAACAGTGCCGTCACGCCCATGCCCGCGGCGAATTCGGCATCTAGCGAGAAATCGCCGAAGCGATGCTGGAGTCGCACTTCAACCGTCATGACCGAGCGCCTTGCGGTGGCCGAAGCGGATCAGCACCTCGGAGCCGATCAGTGTGGCGACCGCCAACACGACCGAAATAGCGCACAGGCGCCAGACCATGGCGTCGCCGTCGGGCACCTGCGTGGCCGTGTAGATCGCCAGCGGCAGCGTCTGCGTTTGTCCGGGAATGTTCGAGACGAACGTGATCGTTGCGCCGAATTCCCCCAGTGCGCGTGCGAACGCGAGCACGAAGCCGTGCAATGCGCCGGTCGCGGTGAGCGGCAAGGTCACCGTCAGAAAGGTGAGCCAAGGGCCTGCGCCAAGCGTCTGTGCCGCCTGTTCGAGTTTCGTGTCGGCCGCGTCGAGCGCTTGTCGGATGGCGCGCACGAGCAGCGGGAATCCCATCACGCCAGCGGCCAGCGCCGCGCCTGTCCAGCGAAACGCGAAGGTGAAATGAAACCATTCGTGCAGCACCTTGCCGATGGCGCCCTGTGTGCCGAACAGCACGAGCAGCGCGAAGCCGACGACCACCGGCGGCAGCACGAGCGGCAAATGCAGCAGGGCATCGAGCAGCGCTTTGCCGGGGAACTGCCGGCGTGCGAGCAGCCACGCCGCCGCGTAGGCGAGGGGCAGGCTACACAGCGTGCCCCACAGGCCGACGCGCAGGCTCAGTTCAACGATGCCCCATTCTTGCGGGGTGAGATTCATGAAGGATGGGCGGGCGAATTCACGGGCGGGTGAAGCCGAAGCGCTGGAACGTGGCCTGGGCGGCCGGCGTTTGCAGGAATCGGTAGAACGGATCCGCGTCGGCGCGGTTGGCTCGCTTCGTCACCGCCACCGGGTAGACGATCGGGGCATGGCTGTCGGCCGGGAACGTACCGGCGATGCGTACGCGCTTCTCGGCGTTGGCGTCGGTCTTGTAGACGATGCCGTAGGGCGCTTCGCCACGCGCGACCAGCAACAGCGCGTTACGCACGTTGTCGGCGGCCGCGACCTTGCCTTGCACCTTCGGCCAGAGACCGAGCTTTTCAAGCGCTGCCTTGCCGTAGAGACCGGCCGGTACGTGCGCTGGGTCGCCCATCGCGAGCTTGCCGTTGCCTAGCTTGGCGTCGAGGTCGGCCGCGCCCGGCGTCAGATCGACGTTGCCCGTGGTCGCGGCCGGGGCGATCAGCACGAGCGCGTTGCCGAGCAAGTTGTGACGCGTGCTCGTGTCGATCAGATCGTGTTTCTGCGCGTAGTCCATCCAGTCCTGGTCGGCCGAGATGAATACGTCGGCTGGCGCGCCTTTTTCGATTTGACGGGCCAACGTCGAACTGGCGCCATAGACCAGCACCGGTGTCTTGCCGGTTTCCTTTGTGTAGGCAGCCGAGACATCGTCGAGCGCGTTCTTCATGCTGGCGGCGGCATACACTTGCTGGGCCGCCGCGTGGCCGGCAAACAACAGGCATGCGCCAACGGTGGCGACGCCCAGTGCGCGGTGCAACATGGTGCCGGCATTGTTCAGCGCGTGGGACTTGCGGCGAGCGATTACGACAGTAACGACAGCTTTCACGAACGTGGTCTCCAGCGTAGGTTGGCTCGGCTGACTCGGTATTCGGCGAATGTCGCCGTGAGCCGGCTCATGAATGCAGTCCGGCGGCGAGGCTGGACCACCGGTTGCGCAAGGTGCGCAACGCGTTATGTAGGATTATATATAACGCTGCGCCGCTGTACAGGTATACGCCGTATCACGGTGTTCAGATGGCACTCGTAGGGCGCGAGGGAGCATCAAGGCGCGTGAGAGACCTTTGGGGCGGGCAAAGGCGCACATAGGCGCGCAAGGGCACATATGGCGGCGTAAGGCTGCGCAAGGGCTGTAAGGACGCCTAGAGGCGCGCAAGGGCGCGTAAGGACATGTAAGGGCGCCTAGAGGCGCGTAAGGGGGGCGCGAGGGGGCGTCAGGCGGCGCTCGGCGGCGGCTCGCTGCCGGCGCGCAACATCGCGGGGCTCGTGCGCAGCATGTCGAAGAAGCCGTCGACCACGGCATCGCATTCCACGCCGAGGTCGTAGTCGGGCAGGAAGAGCCAGTCCGACATCATGCCGACCACGAGCGCATGCAACATGATCGCTGCGCGGCGCGTGTCGAGCGCCTGGGGGAGTTGACCGCGCTCGATCGCGCGTTCCATATCTCGCATGATGCGCTGCTTGCCGTCGGCGCATGCTTCGCGCTGACGTTCGAGCACCGACAGCATCTCGTTGGTGTATTCGCACTTGTGAAACAGAATGTCGAGCACGCGACGACGGCGCTCATTGCGCGCCGTCTCCCTGAGCACGAGCTTGCAGATCTCGTGCATGCGCGCCATCGGGTCACCGTCCTGGGGCTCGGTGCATTCCTCGTCGATCATGCGTTCCATCGGCAGGCGGATGCGATCCGTCATGGCGTTGAACAGATCGATCTTGTTCTTGAAGTGCCAATAAATGGCGCCGCGGGTCAGGCCTGCGGCCTCGGCGATGTCGGCGAGCGACGTGCGCGATACCCCTTTCTGCGCAAACACCGTCTCGGCGGTGTCTAGCAACAGATTGCGGGTCTCGATCGCTTCCTCTTTGGTTCTGCGGGCCATCGTCGTGTCACAGGGGCGGCGGAAATTTGCGAAATGCAGTGGAATGAAACGTAACGAGCGCCGCACATTGATGCGACGCAATATGATTTACATACATTCATGAATGTATCTATAATAGCAGCCGCTTGCTCTATTGCACAGGGAACATTTAAGCTCCTTCGTCTAAGGGAAACACCTCACTGATCCCAGGGAGCGAATTGACTGGGGCGCGCCGGGCGGTTCAGGGCAGGATTCGCCTGCTCACCTGCCAGGGGCCCCAGAGCCTGTTCGACGATCTCACATGAGTGCCAGCGCGCGCGGTTCGCCGCGCCGGGGACGTCTTCTTGGCCGCCTTCCGGGCCTGTCTCCGAGGGCCCGCATTCCGGGCCTCAGGCACTTCCGACCCGCCTCTGCGCGACGGGATTGCGGACGGGCCTTTGTCGCCGCAATCGTACGCAACGTACTTGTCATTTTGTTTGACCGCATTCCATTTATCGGGGGCGTATATGCACGTCAAGAGAAGTTCACTGGGGATGGTCACTGCCGTCGCACTCGCGGTGTTGGCCTTGGCAGCATGCGGCAAGAAGCCGCCGCCGCCGCAGGCCATGGTGCCGGAAGTCGGCGTCGTGACGCTGCAATCCCAGAACGTAACGCTGACGACCGACCTGCCCGGACGCACCTCGCCCTTCCGCGTGGCCGACGTTCGCGCGCGTGTCGACGGCATCGTGCTCAAGCGCGATTTCACCGAAGGCGGTGACGTCAAGGCGGGCCAGCGTCTGTACAAGATCGATCCGGCCACGTATCAGGCCGCGTATGAAAACGCCAAGGCAACGCTGGCGAAGGCCGTGGCGAATCAGGCGTCGACGAAGCTGCTGGCCGATCGCTACAAGCAACTCGTGGCCGTCGAGGCGGTGTCCAAGCAGGACTACGACAACGCCGTCGCCGCATCGCTGCAAGCCGACGCCGAAGTGCAGGCCGGCAAGGCGGCCGTCGACACGGCGAAGATCAACCTCGGCTACACCGACGTGCCGGCGCCGATTTCGGGCCGCACGGGGTTGTCGCAGGTCACGGAAGGCGCCTACGTGCAGGCAGGGGCCGCCACGCTGATGACGACCGTTCAGCAGATCGATCCGATGTATGTGAACGTGACGCAATCGGCGGCGCAAGGGTTGCGCCTGCGTCGTGCGCTGGCCGAGGGCAAGCTGCAAAGCGCGGGCAAGAACGCCGCCAAGGTGGAACTGACCCTGGAAGACGGCACGACGTACCCGCTCGAAGGCAAGCTGCAGTTCTCCGACATTACCGTCGATCAGACGACCGGCTCGGTGACCGTGCGTGCCATCTTCCCGAATCCGAACCGCGAGTTGTTGCCCGGCATGTTCGTGCACGCGAAGCTCCAGGAAGGCGTGAAGGAAGGCGGTCTGCTCGTGCCGCAGCAGGGGGTCACGCGTGATCAGAAGGGACAGCCGACGGCACTGATCGTGAACAGGGAAGGCAAGGTCGAGTTGCGTCAGCTTGTCACCGATCGCGCGATCGGCAACATGTGGCTGGTGAGTGCCGGTCTGGCCGCCGGCGATCAGGTGATCGTGTCGGGTCTTCAAAAGGTGCGCCCGGGCGCGCCGGCGAAGGCGGTTCCGGCGCAGTTGCCGGGGGCTGAGGCGCCTGCAGGTGCCAGCGCACCGGCAGCGGCCGCTGCCGCCCCCGCCTCGGGCGCCAAAGCTCAATAACGCGGAGCCTCTTTCATGGCAAAGTTTTTTATCGATCGCCCGATCTTTGCTTGGGTGATCGCGATCGTCATCATGCTGGCCGGTGCGCTTTCGATCCTGAAGCTGCCGGTCTCGCAGTACCCGCCGATCGCCCCGCCGTCCGTTCAGATCACTGCCGTTTATCCGGGCGCTTCCGCACAGACCGTGCAGGATACGGTCACGCAGGTGATCGAGCAGCAGATGAACGGTATCGACAACCTCGAGTACATGTCGTCGACGTCCGACGGCTCGGGTACCGCTCAGATCACGCTGACCTTCGCGCAAGGCACGAATCCGGATATCGCGCAGGTGCAGGTGCAGAACAAGCTGCAGCTCGCCACGCCGCTGCTTCCGCAGCAGGTGCAGCAGCAGGGGATCAAGGTCGCCAAGGCGACCAAGAACTTCCTGTTGGTGATCGGCGCCTATTCCGACGACGGCAAACTGACCGACATCGACCTCGCGAACTATCTGGCCGCCAACGTACAGGATCCGATCAGCCGTGTGAACGGCGTTGGTCAGGTCCAGCTCTTCGGTGCGCAGTACGCCATGCGTGTGTGGGTCGATCCGCAGAAGCTCAACGGCTACAACCTGACGATCCTCGACGTCTCGAGCGCCATCCAGGCGCAGAACGTGCAGGTTTCGGCGGGCGAGCTGGGCGGCGCACCGGCGGTGAAGGGGCAGCAGCTCAACGCCACGGTGATGGCGCAGAGCCGCCTGCAGACGCCGGAGCAGTTCCGCAAGATCCTGCTCAAGGTCAACAAGGACGGCTCGCAAGTGCGTCTGGGCGATGTCGCCCGCGTGGAGCTGGGCGGTGAATCGTACCAGGTGGTCGCTCGCTATAACGGCAAGCCGGCGGCGGGTCTCGCGGTCACGCTGGCCACGGGCGCCAACGCGCTGCAAACGGCCACGGCCGTCAAGCAGAAGGTGGCGGACCTCGCACAGTACTTCCCGACGGGCATGAAAGCCGACTTCCCGTACGACACCACGCCGTTCGTGAAGATCTCGATCGAGGAAGTGATCAAGACCCTCATCGAAGGGATCGTGCTCGTGTTCCTCGTGATGTATCTGTTCCTGCAGAACCTGCGGGCGACGATCATTCCGACGATTGCCGTGCCGGTGGTGTTGCTCGGTACTTTCGGCATCATGGGCGCGGCGGGTTTCTCCATCAACACGCTGTCGATGTTCGGGCTGGTGCTCGCCATCGGTTTGTTGGTGGACGATGCGATCGTGGTGGTGGAGAACGTCGAGCGGGTGATGTCCGAAGAGGGGCTGAGTCCGAAGGAAGCGACGAAAAAGGCCATGAGCCAGATCGTCGGTGCGCTGGTGGGGGTGGCGCTCGTGCTCTCCGCGGTGTTCGTGCCGATGGCATTCTTCGGCGGCTCGACCGGCGCCATCTATCGCCAGTTCTCGCTGACCATCGTGGCGGCCATGGCGCTGTCGGTGCTCGTGGCCATCGTGCTCACGCCGGCGATGTGCGCCACGATTCTCAAGCCCATCAAGAAAGGCGAAGTGCATGAGAAGCGCGGCTTCTTCGGCTGGTTCAACCGCACGTTCGACAACAGCTCGAAAAAGTATCAGAGCCAGGTGGAGCGCATTCTCAAGCGCAGCACGCCGTTCCTGATCGTCTATGTGGTGATCGTGGCCGTCGTGGGCTTCCTGTTCGTGCGCATGCCGACCGCGTTCTTGCCCGACGAAGACCAGGGCTACTTCTTCAACCTCGTGCAATTGCCGCCGGGCGCGACGCAGGAGCGTACGCTCGACGTGATGAAGCAGGTCGAGAAGCACTATCTGGAGAATGAAAAGGACGCCGTGCGTTCGATCTTCACGGTGACGGGCTTCGGCTTCAACGGCCGTGGTCAAAACGTGGGTCTCGCGTTCACGATGATGAAGCCGTGGGATGAGCGTCAGTCGGCCGATCTCAAGGTGCAGTCGGTGATCGCACGGGCGTACCGGGCGTTCGCCGGCATGAAGGACGCAATGGTCTTCGCGATCAACCCGCCGTCGGTGCCGGAGCTCGGTAACGCAGGCGGTATCGACTTCGAGTTACAGGATCGCGCGGGTCTCGGCCACGACGCGCTCATGGCCGCCCGTAACCAGTTGCTGGGCATGGCGGCGAAGAACCCGAACCTTGCGAACATGCGTCCGAACGGACTCGACGATACGCCGCAGTACAAGGTGGACGTCGACGAAGAAAAGGCCGCGGCGCTGGGGCTGTCGATTGCCGACGTGTACAACACGCTCTCGGCGTCGTGGGGCTCGTCGTACGTGAACGACTTTATCGATCGCGGTCGTGTGAAGAAGGTGTACGTGATGGCAGAAGCGAAGGATCGCATGCTGCCGCAGGACATCAACAAGCTCTACGTCCGTAATTCGAGCGGGGCCATGGTGCCGTTCTCGGCCTTTGCCACAGGGCAGTGGATTTACGGCTCGCCGCGTCTGGAGCGCTACAACGGGGTGCCTGCCGTGGAAATCCAGGGCATGCCGGCACCGGGCAAGTCGTCGGGCGACGCCATGAAGGCGATCGAGGAAATTGCGAAGCAACTCCCGACGGGTATCGGTCTGGAGTGGACGGGGCTGTCGTTCGAAGAGCGCATCTCTGGCTCGCAGGCGCCGGCGCTCTACGCCATCTCCATTCTGATCGTGTTCCTGTGTCTGGCGGCGTTGTACGAGAGCTGGTCGATTCCGTTCTCGGTGATTCTGGTGGTGCCGTTGGGGGTGTTGGGGGCACTGCTCGCCGCGACCCTGCGCGGGTTGTCCAACGACGTATACTTCCAGGTGGGTCTGCTGACCACGGTGGGGCTGTCGGCAAAGAACGCGATTCTGATCGTGGAATTCGCCAAGGACCTCCAGGAGCAGGGCCGCACCCTGATGGAAGCGACGATGGAGGCGGTGCGTCTGCGTCTGCGCCCGATTCTGATGACGTCAATGGCGTTCGTGCTCGGCGTGTTGCCGCTGGCGATCTCCAACGGCGCGGGCTCGGCTTCGCAGCATGCGATCGGGACGGGCGTGATCGGCGGTATGCTGGCGGCGACGTTCCTGGCGATCTACTACGTGCCGGTGTTCTTCGTGCTGGTGCGCAAGCGCTTCGCGCATGAAGACCTGGACACCGTGGAGCATCCGGAAGCGCGCAAGCCGAACCCGGACGCCACCGAAGGCCCCGCCAAGGAAGGAAACTGAGCTATGAAGCACAAAGCATTGTCGATGGCCTTGGCGGCCGCGTCCCTGGCAGGCTGTACCCTGGCGCCGCATTATGAGCGGCCCGAGGCGCCGGTCGCCACGACGTTCCCCAGTGGCCCGGCCTACAAGACGCCGGGCGCGGCAAACCAGAACGGCACCGCGGGCAGCAATAGCGTGGCGGCGGCCGATCTGGGCTGGCGCGATTTCTTTACCGATCCCCGCCTGCAGAAGTTGATCGAGATCGCGCTGCAGAACAACCGCGATCTGCGCGTCTCGATGCTCAACGTCGAAGCCGCGCGTGCGCAATATCAGATCCAGCGTTCCGCGTTGCTGCCCTCGGTGGGGGTGGCGGGGCAGGGGTCGGTCCAGCGCACGCCGGGAGACCTGACGTCCTCCGGGCGGGCCAGCATCAGCCGCAACTACCAGGTGGGCGTGGGCTTTACGTCGTACGAACTCGATCTGTTCGGTCGAATCCAGAGCCTGAAGGATCAGGCATTGGAGACATATCTGGCCAGCGAGGACACGGCCAAGACGGCCCACATCACGCTGATCTCGGAAGTGGCGACGGCCTACCTCACCTGGTTGGCCGATCAGGATCTGCTCAAACTCACGGCCGACACGCTCAAGAGCCAGGAGTCGTCGTATCAGCTGACCAAGCGTAGCTTCGACGTGGGGACGGCCTCGGGGCTCGATCTGCGTCAGGCGCAAACGCCGGTCGATGCCGCACGGGCGAATCTGGCGCAGTACACGCGTCAGGTCGCGCAGGACGAGAATGCGCTCGCGCTGCTCATCGGTCAGCCGTTACCGGCGGACTTACCGCCGGGGCGTCCGCTCGACGGGCAAGGCCTGCTCACCGATCTCCCCGCCGGGCTGCCGTCCGATTTGCTGCTGCGTCGCCCTGACGTGACGGCGGCCGAGCACACGCTCAAGGGCGCCAACGCGAACATCGGCGCGGCGCGTGCCGCGTTTTTCCCGTCGATCTCGCTCACGGCGAGCGCGGGGACGGCGAGCGCGTCGCTGGGCAATCTGTTCAAGGGCGGGCAGGGCGCATGGTCGTTCGCACCGACCATCACGCTGCCGATTTTCGCGGGCGGGCAGAACCTGGCCAATCTCGATCTGGCCAAGGTGAAAAAGCGCATCGAGATCGCCAACTACGAGAAGGCCATTCAGACGGCGTTCCGCGAAGTGTCCGACGGGCTGGCCGCACGCGGCACGCTCGACGATCAGATCGCCGCGCAGGAGTCACTCGTCAAGGCGAGCGACGAGAGCTACAAGCTCTCGGACCTGCGGTATCGCAATGGCGTGGATAGTTACCTGAACGCGCTCGTCTCGCAACGCTCGCTGTATGCGGCGCAGCAGACACTGATCGCGACGCGCCTGTCGCGCTGGACCAACCTCGTTACGCTGTACAAGGCGCTCGGGGGCGGTTGGGAGGAGCACACCGCGCCGGCCAGCGCCGGGGTGGCATCGGCACCGGCGGCACCCGCATCGTGATCGTGTCGCGAGGCAGGTGCGCGGCGTGATCGGCGCAAATGTCTCGCGACGGTGCAAGGTTTGACGATCGAGACGCCCGGCAATACGCCGGGCGTTTTACGTTCAGGCGTCGCGTTTCGCGCTAAACAAGCTCAGTTCCCGAGAGGTTTAGACGCTGGGTTCTACGCTCGCCCCTACCTGGCATACCGCTTCGTCGATATCCTAGTTCGCGTTGTGTTCGCAACACCCCGAGCGTCGACGCGAGCGTTTGCATGACGTTGCCGACGCGACGCGCGGGTCACTTATAAGCTGACTGTTTTTCCAGGGAGAGACACCATGAGCGATCTTCAAACGCGCTTCGACGAGGCCGTAGCCCAATCCAAGGCGCTACCCGAGCGCCCCGACAATTTCACGTTGCTGCGAATCTACGCGCTCTTCAAACAAGGCACGGAAGGCGACGTGTCCGGTGCGCGTCCCGGCATCACGGATTTCGTCGGGCGTGCCAAGTTCGACGCCTGGGAGATGCTCAAGGGCAAGTCGAAAGAAGAGGCGCAGGAAGCGTACGTCGCACTTGTCGATGAGCTGAAGGGATAAGGTTGCCGGGGGCGGCAATGAAGCGATGACGCGATGAAGCGGCGTCGCGTCCCGTCGGAACGACACGCCAACAGACGGCGACTTCGGTCGCCGTTTTTTTTATGGGCGTTTGGTTAATGGCGGGCATGCGTTGCGTATGAGAAGTGAGGTGGCGCATGACGGGGCGGGTTTTGCGGCGGTGTCCGATTGGCGTTTCGTCGACCGTGCGCGACGATGGATGCGTCATCAACGAGACGAGGTATCGAACCATGAGACAGGATCGCCGACACCCCATGCGCTTGACCGACCGGCATACGCTTCGCGATGCGTTGACCCATCGCGCCCGAACGCGCTCGCGGCGAGGTCACGGTATGCCGCCGCTCGACGCGGGCCGACGCGGGCGGCGGGGAGCGCAGCCCTGGACACCGCCCGCCTCGGTGGCACCGAGGCAGGCGCCGTTGACGGGGCGGCCGCCGTGCGGTGTGCGGCGCAGGGCGTTGGCACGGGGCGCGACACTGCTCGACGTCATGTTTGCCGTGCTGGCGCTGACGGCCGGTGCGCAGGGCTTTGCACGATGGCAGGCCGCCGGGGGAATGTCGTCTGCCGAACTCGCATCGACGCCGAGCGTGACGATGATGGCCTTGCCAGCCCGGGGGGCGGCAATGTCGCGAACCCCAGCGGCGGGCGATGCGTGGTTCGCTCTCGGTCAACCATGAGCGCGCCGCGCGGCGACTGGGGCGATGGCTGGCGCAAACGTCGCATGACGGGCTTCACGTTGCTCGAGGTGGTACTGGCCATGCCGCTGGGCTTGCTGGTCGTCATGGCGGCGACGGCGATCTATCTCGCGGGCATTCGCTTGTGGCGAGTGCAGGCTGAGCGATACGACGTCAACGAGCGCGCCATCTTTGCACTGACGCAGCTCACGCGTGCCGTTGGTATGGCCGGATATCGGAACTGGGACCCGATGGAAGGCGCGATCCGATTGCCCGGGCCAGCGGTGAGAGACTGGCCGTCGCTGCGTGTCGGCGCCGAGTGTGCGCTCACGGCCGACAATTGTTCACGGTTCGGTTGGCAGGGCAGTGCGCTGCTGGAGGTGCAATTTCACGGGGCGGGCTTTTCGATGGGTAATGGGGCTGTGCACAACTGCGGCGGGTACCGCGTGAAAGCCACGGGACGGCTGGACGAACGTCAACTCAGCATCTTCTATGTGGACAAGGGAGAAGACGCGATTCCGTCGCTTTACTGCCGCTACGGCGAGCGTCAGGCGGCGGCGACCGATCTGCGCCGCCCGGAAGTGTTGGTCATGGGGGTGGAGGCCATGTACATCCGATTGGGCTTGCGTGACAGGGGGACCGGGGGCTTGCGTTGGGTCGCGCCGGCTACGCGAATGCGGAACCGACCAGCGCGCCCGCCGGTCGGCGAGCGGGGATGGGAGAACGTGGCAGCGGTCGCGTTTTCGTTGGTGATGCGCGGGGCGCCGCGTCGCGGTGGCAAGCCGCGGGCACTGAGCGTGATCGAAGTGTTCGACGGGGAGACCGGTGGTCGTGAGTTCAAGCGACTGGGCAACGCCGGCGACGTCCATTTGCATGTGTTCAATGCGGTGGCCTATCGTCGCAACGATGGTGGCGTGGGGGAGGAGGCCGAATGGTTGGCGTCTTCATTGTGATGTGGTTGGCGGCCCTGATGGCGCTGGCCGCCTCCGGCATGCAGCATCGTCAATTGGCGAACCGTTTCGTCGCGTACACGAACGATCGTGTCGGGGCGTTTGCCGCCGCCGACAAGGCGCTTGCCGAGGCGCGCGACTGGCTTACCGACGGCGCGCAGGCGGCGGAGATCGCGAGCATGTCGGCGTTCGACGCCGGGCCAAATGGGGTGTTGGCGGCGAGCCATCGCGGCGACGTCTGGTATCCAAAACGCGTGCCGCGATGGCGGACAGTCGAGTGGGGTGGCAGTAGCGCGGTCGTCAAACGGCATAAGGCAAGCTACTTTATCGAGCGAATCGCGTTGTCCGCCTATTGGACCGACGACGCGGCAAAGCGCACCGCGTCGGTGCGACGCTATCGGGTCAGTGCGATGGGATGTGGCGACTTGCCCGGGACGCGTGTCTACCTGCAGGCGATCTATGAGGTTCGTCGTCGTGAGCAGGAGGTTCGTTCCGTTGGGGGCCGCGGATCGGATGCTTCGCGTTCGTCGTATTCGTCGCGCGCATTGAGTTGGCGCGAGGTGGTGACGTGGCACGACGATGCCGTGGGGCAGACCACGCACGGCGCTCAGCGTGAGTCTTGCGATGCATCGTGATCCGCGGGCGATGTCGGGCATCACGCTGCTGGAGTGTGTTGTCGCGGTGGCGGTGCTTGCCGTGGCGCTGCTGGCGGTCGCGCCTTCCATCGAGGCCGTTCGCCGCCGGGTGGGGGTGGATATCACGGCGCGCGCCTTCCTGGCGTCGATGCAGGCTGCGCGAGCGGAAGCCCTGGCGCGCCACCGGCGCGTGGCAATAGCGCCGCACGATGGCGGGGCGCTGAGCGGAGGCTGGGTAACGTTCGTGGACGAAAATAGGAATAATCGCTTCGACGCGGGAGATCAATTGCTGGGGCGACATGCGCCATTACCACCGGGAGTACACATCGAAGCGGACTGGGCGCTGTACTACACGGAAGGGCTGGCATTCGCGGAAAGCGGCTTCATGCGAGCCGATCACGACAAATGGCTCTCGGGTACGGTGCGGATCGAGGGGCATGAGCGGCGCATCTGCATCACGATCAATGCCTATGGCCGCGCCCGCGTGGCACGTCGGTGCGCCGCCGCGCCGCGATGATGCCATGAGCGCGCGCCGTCATGCAGTCATGCGGCCTTGGCGTCGAGACGTGGTGCGGCCGCCACGTCCCGAGGCATAAGGGGGGCGTGCCAATTACATGACGGGGGGGATGCCGGCGTCGTTTGCGTTGGCGTGGGTGCTGTTCGTGGCGGACGCGACACTGCCGCGTGCCGCGTTGGGTTCATCGGCGTGCGGCGCTGACGGCTTCGTCGAGTCCTGCCAGAGCTTGATGCCTTGCCATGCGAGCACGCCGAGGCCGCCCCACTTGAGACCGCGGCGAACAACGCGTCCGACGGGGGTATGCGACAAACCGGTGAGCGCAAGAGAGGCCACCGAGCTGACCAGGGGGTAGCGCTCGAGCAGACCGCCGAGTTTGAGTCCGGAGTTCGCGAGGCCCCCAAGCCCGGCGAACTTCGCGAGGCCGCCCGGCAACAGGTAGCGCAACCAACGGAAATTGCGCAAACGCTCGCGCGTAACGTGCGCGGCCTGGATCAGTTCGGCGCGCTCGACGGCGATGCGCGTGAGCACCAGCTCCTTGCGAATGGCGAGGAGATCGTGGCGCGAGCGTCGTGACGATCGCGTGCGGCGAGGGCGGTTCGGTTCGAGCGGCACGGTCAGATCTCCTTCAGTCCGGACGCAGCGCGTCGCGATCCTTTTCGAACTCGGCCAGCGTGGCCTCGAACGGCATCGGCGCATCGCGCAGAATGTTGCGCGCACGCACGGCGCACCACCCCGCCAGCACCAGATACACGGCGAAGATGCCGGTCATGGCCTGAAGACGGTAGGTGTCCCAGAAAATCACGATCACCAGTGCGGTGAGCGACACCAGAGCGAGCACGCCGAAGAGCATCGCGGCCAGGCCGAGGAAAGCCACGCCCATCAGGCGTTCCTTCTCCTCGGTCAACTCGATGCCGATCAGTTCGATGCGCGACTGTACGATCTCGAGCAACGCACCGGCGAGGCGCCGCAGCGAAGGCCGCGGCGGGGTCGTGCGATCATTGTCGGTCATGAGGTGGGCTTGGCGGCCCACCTGACCCGTCGCGCCGGTCAGGTGGGCTCCGCCTTGGGCAGAGTAGGCGAGGAAGTGACTTGCGTCGGCGTAGCTTATTTACGGTTGAGCAGGAGGCCGATCACCACGCCGATGCCGGCGGCAATGCCCACGGCCTGCCAAGGATGGTCGTGAACGTAGTCGTCGGTCACGCGCGCCGCCTGCTTGCTCTTCTCGACGACGACAACCTGCACGTCGGAGGCTTTTTCCTTGGCTTGCTTGAGCAGCGCCAGGGCCTTGTCGCTCAGTTCGGAGGCGCGCTCACCGGTCGTGTTGGCGGCTTGCTTGAGCAGATCTTCGGCGTCGGCCAATACGGATTTGATATCGGTCATGAACTTCTCCTAGTTGGTAGGTACTTGCGACATGGTCGTTACCCGATTTTGGGAGGAAAATGCGAGAGGGATATGAGTGACATCGTAACGCGTTCAATGCGTCGTTGCCAGAAAACAACGTCCCAACCGCCTTATATTTCGAATAATTATTTGCACCAAATTTTTTATTCGTTCTGGCAAAGGTTAGCATCCTTTAGTCTTTACCCCACTGAGTTGACGGATCTCAAGGAGACTGTAAATGACATTGCGTTTGGGTGACATTGCCCCCGATTTCGAGCAAGACTCGTCGGTTGGCAAAATCAAGTTCCACGAATTTCTCGGCGACAGCTGGGGAGTCCTCTTCTCGCACCCGGCCGATTACACGCCGGTGTGCACGACCGAGCTCGGTCTGACCGCCAAACTCAAGGGTGAGTTCGAAAAGCGCAACGTAAAGGCCATCGCATTGTCGGTCGACGATGCCGAGTCGCACAAAGGCTGGATCAACGACATTAACGAAACGCAGCACACGACGGTCAACTTCCCGATCCTGGCCGACGGCGATCGCAAGGTGTCGCAGCTCTATGACATGATCCATCCGAACGCCAGCGAAACCGTGACCGTTCGCTCGCTGTTCGTGATCGATCCGAAGAAGAAGGTGCGCCTGATCATTACGTATCCGGCCAGCACGGGGCGCAACTTCGACGAAATCCTGCGCGTGATCGATTCGCTGCAACTGACCGACAACTACTCGGTGGCGACGCCGGGTAACTGGAAAGACGGCGAAGACGTCGTGATCGTCCCGTCGATCAAGGACGAAGCCGTGCTGAAGGAGAAATTCCCGAAGGGCTACAAGGTCGTGCGTCCGTACCTGCGTCTCACGCCGCAGCCGAACAAGTAATCCGGCTTGCATGTCGGAACGCTGTCGACGGATGTCGACAGCGTTCGATGGCCGCAGAAACGGAAAATGCCAGCGCGAGAGCGCTGGCATTGTTGTTTGGTACGCGCCGTCGCCCGGGGGATTGACGGCCCGCGACTTGCGGCCTGAGAAACGACGCGTACCAGACAAGTGCCCTACACCGCGCGAGCGGCGCGCGGTGTAGGGCATCGAACCCATCCAATCGGTCGAATCAATCGATTGGATGCGGTCCGACGACAATCAGAAGAACGCCTGGATGCCGGTCTGTGCGCGCCCGAGGATCAGGGCGTGAATGTCGTGCGTGCCTTCGTAAGTGTTGACCACTTCGAGGTTCACGAGATGGCGGGCGATGCCGAACTCATCGGAGATGCCGTTGCCACCGAGCATGTCGCGCGCGAGACGGGCAACATCAAGGGCTTTGCCGCATGAATTGCGCTTCATGATCGACGTAATCTCGACGGCGGCGGTGCCCTCGTCCTTCATGCGCCCCAGACGCAGGCATCCTTGCAGACCCAGCGTAATTTCCGTCTGCATGTCGGCCAGCTTCTTCTGGATCAACTGATTGGCGGCAAGCGGGCGACCGAACTGCTGACGGTCGAGCACATACTGGCGTGCCATGTGCCAGCAGAATTCGGCGGCACCCAGCGCACCCCAGGCGATGCCGTAGCGGGCCGAGTTCAGGCAGGTGAACGGGCCCTTCAGGCCAGAGACTCCCGGCATCAGATTCTCTTCGGGCACGAACACCTGGTCCATCACGATCTCGCCGGTGATCGACGCCCGCAGGCCGACCTTGCCGTGAATCGCCGGGGCGGAGAGGCCCTTCCAGCCCTTTTCCAGAATAAAGCCGCGAATCTTCTCCTCGCCATTTTCATCGGCGAGCTTGCCCCAGACGACGAAGACGTCAGCGATCGGTGAATTGGTGATCCACATCTTGCTGCCGCTCAATTCATAGCCACCGGCGACCTTCTTGGCGCGCGTGGTCATGCCGGCGGGGTCGGAACCGTGGTTGGGTTCCGTCAGGCCAAAGCAGCCGATCCATTCGCCGCTGACCAGCTTCGGCAGGTACTTCTGCTTCTGCGCTTCGCTGCCGAATTCGAAGATCGGCACCATGACAAGTGACGACTGCACCGACATCATCGAACGATAGCCCGAATCCACGCGTTCGACCTCACGCGCAATCAGACCGTAGGCCACATAGTTCAAGCCCGGGCCACCGTATTGTTCGGGAATCGTCGGGCCGAGCAGGCCGATCTCGCCCATCTCGCGGAAGATCGCCGCGTCGGTGCGCTCGTGCCGGAACGCTTCGAGCACGCGCGGTGCGAGCTTGTCATTCGCGTAGGCGGCTGCCGCGTCGCGAATCATGCGCTCCTCGCTGGTGAGCTGCGCATCGAGCAACAGCGGATCTTCCCATTGAAACTGTGCATTGCCTGCCATGACCTATCTCCTCCGATGTTCTCGAAAAATGCGCTGACACAATTCTCGTCGGCCCCGCCTGATCGGCCGGCGGACCTTGCGGCCACCCGAACTCACGACGTGCTCCGACTTGACTAAAGTTCCGCAATGCGGAACAATGTTCCAAAACTGAAGTTAGTTTAACACTAAAATTTTTGGCTCGGCAACGGTCACTTGTTGCGCGGGTCGCCTCTTTTTGATGAGGAGCGCGCGATGGTTGTGGTCAAAACGTCCCTGTCTGCCTTTGCCGGTGCGCCGGCGCATGGTGTGCCGCCGTCACATGACGAGCGCAAGTTCGTCACGGCGCTGGCACGTGGTCTTGAGCTGTTGCGTGCCTTTGGGCCTGACGATGTCCTGTTGGGCAATCGCGACTTCGCTGCGCGCACCGGGCTGCCGAAGGCGACCGTTAGCCGGTTGGCCTACACGCTCACTGAATTGGGCTATTTGCGTTACGACGCCGATCTGGGCAAGTACGCGCTCGACGCCGGTGTGCTGGCCCTGGGCTACGCGTTCCTGAATGGCACCGACATGCTGACGTTGGCACGTCCGCACATGCGCGCCTTGGCCAAGGAAATGGGGTGTTCGATTTCGCTCGGTGTCCGGGAAGGCATCGACATGATGTATCTCGAGACCATCCGCAGCGATTCGGCGCATCTCACGCTGGGCCTGACGGCAGGATCACGCTTGTCGATGTTGACGAGTTCGATGGGGCGCGTCTACCTGGCGGCCATGACGCCTGTCGAGCGGGAGACGATGCTGGCCGATCTGCACGATGCCTATGACGCGAATCCGACGGCGCTGCGCAATGTCGGTTGGGACGCGCTGCAGTCGGGCGTCGACAAGGGCATCGAGACGTACCGCCGCGAGGGGTGTTGCTATTCGTTTCGCGATTGGCACGAAGGGGTGAACGCGGTCGCGGTGCCGTTGCGCGACGTAAGACAGAACCGATGGCTGGCGATCAGTTGCAGCGGCCCGTCATCATCGATTCCGGATGCAGTCTTCCGCGAGGAGATCGCACCTCGATTGAAGCAACTCGCCGCGCGCCTCAGTGGGCAGGTGTAAGTCAGTGCAAGCCTGACGACGTCGGTGTAAGTCGGCAAAAATCGGCAAAAATCGGCAAGCGGTGGTGGTCCATCGGGTTGGGGGCCGCCCGCGGCACTCCATTGCCGGTTAAGTCGCACCGCGGGCGGCCCCCAACCCGATTCGCAACCGCCCTCGATGCGACGACACCCACCAACATGACACGGCCAACAAACCCAGGACGTCCGCAGTAACCACAGCAAAGACGAGCAGCAATGAGCAGCGATGAGCAGCGATGAGGAGCAATGAGGAGAAACGAGGGGGGCGAGGAGGAGAAACGAGGGGGGGCGAGGAGGGGCGAGTGGGAACGAGGAGGAACGAGGAGGAACGAGGAGGGCGGAACGTAGGGGCGCACGATGGCGGTGATTGTCCGTCCCCTGACGTAGCGACTTAACCGGCATTGGAGCGGAGTCAGGGGACGGGCAAGCGCCGCGGCCCTGGGCATGTGACAGGGCTGCGTGCGAATCTATGCGATGGGTGTTATCACCGCACCGAAAAAAAACTCACAGCAACGTCCGCACATGCCAAAGCTCGGGGAACAGCACGACATCGAGCATCTTCCGAAGGTAGGGGGCGCCATTGGTACCACCGGTGCCTTGTTTGAAGCCGATGATTCGCTCGACCGTCGTGACGTGGCGGAAGCGCCATTGCCGGAACGCGTCTTCGAGATCGACCAGCTCCTCGGCCATCTCGTACAGTTCCCAGTGTTGCGATGGGTTGCGATACACCTCGAGCCATGCGGCCTCGACGGTGGCATCGTGCGGCGTCGGCGTCGTCCAGTCGCGCTCCAGGCGTTCAGGGGCAATGGCAAATCCGCGCCGTGCCAGAAGGCGCACGACCTCGTCGTAGAACGAAGGCGTGCCCAGCGCGGCCTGCACCTGCGCGAAGACATCGGGGCGATGCGAATGGGGCTTCAACATCGCGGCGTTCTTGTTGCCGAGCATGAATTCCAGAATGCGGTACTGATATGACTGAAAGCCCGATGAGCTGCCTAGCGACGGACGCATCGACGAATACTCCGACGGTGTCATCGTTGCGAGAACGCTCCACGCCTGCACGAGTTGCTCGAGAATGCGCGACACGCGGGCGAGCATTTTGAACGCCGGGGGCAGGTCATCGTTGTGCACCGCCGTACGGGCCGCCTGCAACTCGTAGAGGGCAAGCTTCATCCACAACTCGCTCGTCTGATGCTGGATGATGAACAGCATCTCGTTGTGGTCGGTCGAGCGCGGGTGCTGCGCATTCAGAATCGGATCGAGCGACAGGTAGTCGCCGTAGCTCATGCTCTTCGAAAAGTCGAGCTTCGCCTCATGCCATTGCGTGGCATCGGTCGACGCGTCCGCCGGTGCGGTCGATGCGTCCGGCGTCGCGTCGTCCGCGCCTTGATGGCCGAACGGGCACCCGCCCGAGGCGGGCGCGGCCTGGGGCGGAATGTTCTGCGGGTCGTGCGCGCTGGAACGGGTCTTGCTCATGCTTTTGATTCCTCTCTCAGGTCACCGCACCGCGGCGACGAAACTCGGGCTTGTCCCACGAACCCGTGGTCAGCACGTCACGCAGAATTTCGACTGAATCCCAGACATCGGCAAAACTCGTATACAGCGGCGTCATGCCGAAGCGCATGATGCGCGGCTCGCGATAGTCGCCAATCACGCCGCGCGCGATCAGCGCCTGAATCACGGCGAACCCCTCCGGATGCTCGAAGCTTACCTGCGACCCGCGCGCCGCGTGATCGCGCGGCGTCACCAGCGTGAGCGGGAATTCGGCGCAACGCGTTTCCACCAGCTCGATGAACAGATCCGTCAACGCCAGCGATTTACGACGCAGGGCGTCCATCGAGGTCTGCGCGAAAATATCCAGGCCGCATTGCACCAGCGAGAGCGAGACGATCGGTTGCGTGCCGCACAAGTAGTGCCCGATGCCATTGTCCGGCGTGTACTCCGGCTGCATCGCGAACGGCGTGCGATGGCCCCACCAACCCGACAGCGGCTGCCATGACGTATTCAGACGGCGCTTGTTAACCCACACGAACGCGGGCGCGCCCGGGCCGCCATTCAGATACTTGTACGTGCAGCCCACGGCATAGTCGGCATTGGCGCCGTTCAGATCGACGGGCACCGCACCCGCGGAGTGGCACAGATCCCACACGCACAGCGCACCGGCCGCATGAATCTCGGCCGTACGCGCGGCCATGTCGTACATGGCGCCGGTGCGGTAGTTCACATGCGTGAGCAACACCACGGCGACGTCATCGCCCAGCGCGGCGGGCAGCTCGTCCGGGGAATCAATCATGCGCAGCGAGTAGCCGTCGTCGAGCAGGCGCGTGAGGCCTTGCACGATGTACAGGTCAGTCGGGAAGTTGCTGCGCTCGGAGACGACCACCTTGCGTTGCGGCGCGAGGGTACGCTGCGCATCAAGGGCGGCGGCCATTACTTTGAAGAGGTTGCTCGACGTGGTGTCCGTCACCACCACTTCGCCTTTACCTGCGCCGATGATCGGGGCCAGGGCGTCGCCGAGCGTGCGCGGCAGCGCGAACCAGTCGGCCTCGTTCCAACTGCGGATGAGACCTACGCCCCATTCGGCGGCGATCACCTCCTGGGCACGCTTGGCCGAGGCCACCGGGCGGGCGCCCAGCGAGTTGCCGTCGAGATAGATCACGCCGGGTGGCAGATCGAATTGGGCGCGCAGCGGGGCGAGCGGATCGGCCGCGTCAAGGGTCAGACATTCGTTGCGAGAAGACGTCATGGTTTGCGTTTTGTCAGTGAAAGCTATGCGGAAAAGGGAAGTCGTAAGTCGTGGTGCATGAGCCCGGCGCAGCCCACGCGCCTCAAAGCGAACGCAGCACTGCACGTACCGGACTCGCATCGAGCCGCATGAACTTGAGCGGCAATGCAATGAGTTCGTAGTCGGACGGTGCAATGGCATCGAGCACCAGTCCTTCGAGGATCGCCATGCGATGCGCCCGAATGCGGTGGTGGGCGTCCATCGTCTTGCTCTCCTGGGGATCGAGCGACGGCGTGTCGATTCCGACCAACTTCACCCCATGCGCCGCGAGCAGGTCGATGGTCTCGGGCGCGACGGCGCA
This sequence comes from Pandoraea cepalis, assembly GCF_902459625.1. Classification (NCBI taxonomy): domain Bacteria; kingdom Pseudomonadati; phylum Pseudomonadota; class Betaproteobacteria; order Burkholderiales; family Burkholderiaceae; genus Pandoraea; species Pandoraea cepalis. Next base: position 34,304 of record NZ_CABPRY010000013.1, on the reverse strand, counting down.
AAACGCACTGTCCCAGCGAGCGACGCTCGCCTGTGCATACGTGCGCAACAGCACGCGCGGCGGCACGTCCGTCAGGTGGGGCGCGACCTGATCCGGTGTGACGACCGGTGACGCGCCAACGCAATGTATGACCCGGCACGGCCCAAGATAAGTCTCGAGCGGCACTTCCCCGATAAAGGCGCCGTCGTCGTCGTAATGACGCGGCGCGTCGGCATGGGCGCCCGTATGCGGCGACAGCGTGATGCGCCCGACGTTGACCGGGCAGCCCGGTCCGATCTGCCACACCGACTGTTCCGAGAACGGCGTGTCACCGGGCCAGACCGGCGTGTCGCTCGAGAGTGGCGCGCTGATATCCCACACGCGGCGCTCGTCGGGCGCGTTGGCTGGGCGGTGGCTGGGTTCGGTCATGGGTGTGCGCAAAATCGTCAATCGATATGCGCATCTTAGAAGAATTCGCTTCGCAAGTGCTTGCGTATTCAGGGATGGTGAGGCGTGAAATTGATCAAAAAAATAGGATTTTCTTAATTTTAAGAAAGAATATTCGACAATATTGTGAAGTGATCGAATATTCGACGATTCGCCGCGCAAGGCGGTCTGCGATTTCGGACGCCGCCGCGCGGTGATCGGAATGCGCCTACACGGGCGTTGCGCCCGCGGTGTCCGTTACGTTCCAGACGGCCCCGACGTACTCTGCGTCATCTCGTCGATCAACCGGCGCAGGGTCGCCTTGAGCAAGGTGGATTGTTCTGTACCGAAGCGGGCGAGCACGCCGGCTTCGTGACGTCGCGCGCTGGCGAGCAGCGGGGTAACGCGCTCACGTCCGGCCTGGGTGAGCGAGACCATCGACTGGCGGCGGTCCGTGGCGCTCTCGCCGCGCACGACATCGCCGGTCGCTTCGAGCCGGTCGACGATCTTGGTGAGCGTCGGCTGCTTGGCGAGCACGATGTCGGCCAGTTGATTGATGGTGCGCGCGCGACCGTCGGAGAGCGTAGCGAGGACACGCCACTCCGTCACACCGAGTCCGGCCGCCGCGACTTCACGGTGAAATTCGTCGGACACCAGCGTGCTTGCACGCGCGAGCAGATAGGCCAGGTAGTCGTCGACGAACGGTGCACCGGCGGCAGGCATGAGGCGGCTCAGCCGAGTGACTGCGGCTTGTGGAAGCCACCGGCGTGGAAGATCAGTGGCATGCGCTCGCCAACGTCGGCATGCACGCCGCAACGCTCGACTTCGCCAACAAAGATGACGTGGTCGCCCTCGTCGTAGCGGCTGCGGTTATGACATTCGAACCAGGCCAGCGCACCGTCGAGAACCGGCGTGCCCGACGCCGAGAGCGTATAAGGCACACCCGCAAACCGGTCGCCCTTCATCGTGGCGAAACGCTTGCAGATGTCGAGTTGATCAGACGCCAGCACGTTCACGGCATAGTGCGAGTTCTCGCGGAAGACCGGCATGCTGCCTGCGCGCGTGGCAAGACTCCACAGAATGAGCGGCGGCGTGAGCGACACTGAGTTGAACGAACTGGCGGTGATCCCGATAAGCGATCCGTCGTCGGCGCGCGTGGTAATCACGGTCACCCCGGTCGCGAATTGACCGAGCGCATGACGAAAGGCCGCGTTGTCGAAATCTGGCGCTGAGGCGCGTTTGGCGTTCACTGTCCCTGCACTCCCGTCCGGCAAATTTGATCGGGTTGATTTGTATGAATATTCATATACTATGGCACGAACAACAGATCGACAAGACGCATGACGGCCAGCCGCGTGCCAGAGGGGAATGTCCCCGGCAGGCGAGAAGGTCAGACGCTCAGGAGACGATATGCTGATCGAGCGAATCGAGCATAAGTGGATCGACGTATTTGCCGAGACCTTGCGGCGCTGCGGCATCGGACCCGGTGATGTGGTGGCGATTGTAGCCGAAACGCAATCCCGGCCTGTCAACGTGGAATTAGCGCAACTTGCCGCCGAATCGCTTGGCGCCGCGCCTTTCCGGCTGGTCGTGCCGAGTCCGCGCGTAAGTGCGCCGGTGCCAGTGCGCTCGACCGGCGCGAGCGACGCGCTGGGGGGATTGGCGCCCGTCGTTGCCGCGCTCAAGGCGGTCACGCTGGTCGTCGACTGCACGGTCGAAGGCCTGTTGCATGCCCCTGAGCTACCTGACATCCTCGGCGGCGGCGCGCGCGTGTTGATGGTCTCGAACGAACATCCCGAAATTCTGGAGCGCTGCGCGACCGACCCGGCGCTCGAGCCGAAAGTGCGCGCCGCGATCAAGCGTTTGCGCGCGACCGCCCAAATGCACGTTACCTCCGCCGCCGGTACCGATCTGCGCATCGGGCTTCGCGATGCGCGTGTGGGCGGTGTCTGGGGCTGGTGCGCCAAGCCGGGGCAGGTGGCCCACTGGCCGGGCGGTCTCGCGTTGGCATTTCCCGCCGCGCACAGCGTGAACGGGCAGCTCGTGCTCGCCCCCGGCGACATCAATCTCACGTTCAAGCAATATCTGCGCGATCGCATCGCGCTCACCGTCGAAGACGACTATGTTGTCGCCATCGACGGCGAAGGCGTGGACGTCGACCTCATGCGCGACTACTTCGCGGCGTGGGGCGATCGCGACGCCTATGCCGTCTCGCACGTCGGCTTCGGTCTGAACCCTCGTGCCCGCTGGGACGCGCTCGCCTGTTACGACAAACGCGATTGCAACGGCACCGAGCAGCGCGCCTTTGCGGGCAATTTCCTGTACTCGACCGGTGCCAACGAAGTGGCGGGACGTCACACGCTCGGGCACTTCGACCTGCCGCTGCGGCGTTGCACGATCGCGCTCGACGGCGACGTCGTTGTGCGCGACGGCCAGTTGCAAGGCGAGTTCGCGTCATGACGCGCCCCGTGCCCGCCTGTCGCATCGCCGGTGACGGTCCGCTCACGCTCGTGCTGCTGCATGGCATCGGCGGCAATCGTCACGTGTGGCCCGCGCAATTCGAGACGTTCGTGGCGGCCGGTTATCGCGTGGCCGCCTGGGATATGCCCGGTTACGGCGAGAGCGCCATGCCTGCCGAGCCCACAATGGCGGCGCTGGCCGAGCGCTTGCGAACGCTGCTCGACGCGTTGGGACCCTCGCGTTTCGTGCTCGTCGGCCACAGCATGGGCGGCATGGTCGCGCAGGAGCTGATGGCGCGCGGCGTGCCGTTCACGCGCGATATCGCCGCGCTGATCCTGTGCGGCACATCGCCCGCGTTCGGCAAGCCCGACGGCGACTTTCAGCGCGAGTTCGTGCGGCAGCGCACCGCCCCGCTCGACGCCGGCAAGACCTTGCGCGAGATGGCTGAAGCCATCGTGCCGGGCATGCTTGGCGAACCATCCGCGACCGCGCGTGCGAGTGCGCACACACTGGCCGTCGATGCGATGGGGGCGCTCACGCCCGCGGCTTACCGCACGGCGCTCCAGGCGCTGGTCGGTTTCGAACAGCGCGCCGCACTCGCGCGTCTCGCCGTGCCGGTGCTGCTGATCGCCGGCGAGCACGACACCAACGCGCCGGCGAAAGTCATGGCGCGCATGGCCGACGCCATCCCGGAGGCGCGCTACGTCTGCCTGCCCGGCGCCGGGCATCTCATGAATCTGACGCATCCGGCGGAATTCAATGCCGAGGTGCGCGCCTTCCTCGAATCACTCTAGGAGACCACCGTGGCCTATCAGCCCCCTTCGATCGTCGGCGAGCATCACCCGCTCACGGACAAGCAACGGCGCCTGCTGGCGCTGGCCGAGCAGGTGGGGCGCGAGTCGCTCGCGCCGCGCGCGGCCCGCTGGGACCGCGAAGCGTCGTTCCCGTTCGAGAACTACGACGACATGCGCGCCGCCGGTTTGCTGAAGTTGTGCATTCCCGAGTCGGACGGCGGCCTGGGCGCCGATTTCGCCACGTACATGATGGTCTCCGCCGAACTGGGCCGCCATTGCGGTGCGACGGCGCTCACGTTCAACATGCACACATGTTCGATGATGTGGACCGGCATTCTCGCCGACGATCTCGACATGACGCCCGAGCAACGTGCCGAGCATGCGCGCTATCGCGAGCATCACTTCGCGCGCGTGATCCAGGACGGGGCGATCTATGCGCAACCGTTCTCCGAGGGCAGCGCGGCCGCGGCGGGCAAGGCGCCGTTCGGCACCACGGCGACGAAAGTCGACGGCGGCTGGAAGATCAACGGACGCAAGATCTTCGCGTCGCTCTCGGGGGCGGCGAACTACTACGGCGTGCTGTGCACCGAAGACAAGCCCGAGTTGTCGATGAAGGACACGTTCTATATCGCTGTGCCCGGCGACGCCCCGGGCGTCACCGTGACCGGCGACTGGGATCCGCTCGGCATGCGCGGCACCGTCTCGCGCACGCTGCTTTTCAAGGATGTGTTCGTTCCCGACGAACTGCAATTGATGCCGCGCGGCGTCTACTATCAGGCCGCCAGTCGTTGGCCGCACATGTTCATGACGCTGGCCCCGACGTACATGGGCATCGCGCAGGCCGCGTACGATTTCACCGTGCGCTATTTGCGAGGAGAAGCCGAGGGCATGGGGGCGCCGGTCAAGCGTCGTATGTATCCGACCAAGCAGATTGCCGTCGCGCAGATGCACATCATGCTCGAGCAGACGCGCGCGCTTTTCCTGCGCGCGTTGCAGGACGGCCGGGCCGACCCGGGTAAGGAGGCGCGTCTGCGCGCCTATGCGGCGCAGTACACGATCATGGAGAATGCCAACGAGCTGTGCCGTCTGGCCATTCGTACGTGCGGCGGGCAGTCGATGCTCAAGACGCTGCCGCTCGAACGCCTGTATCGTGATTCGCGTTGCGGTGCGCTGATGTTGCCCTGGACCGCGGAACTGTGCCTCGATCGCATTGGCCGCGAGGCGCTTTACGAACCGGGCGAGCGCGACGAGTAAGCTACGCACTCACGCCTCGCCGTCTCTCTTGTCACGGAGAATCAGTTGACGCCCTTTGTAGAAGCGCTTGCCCGTCACGCACGTGCCACGCCGCAGCGGCTGGCGCTGCGCTGCGGCGTTGGCGACGAAGCGCAGCAGACCGACTTCGCCGCACTGTGGCGCCGCATCGAACGCGTGGGCGGGCATTTGCGCGGCACGTGGCGGATCGCCCCGGGCGAGCGCGTCGCATGCCTGGGGCTGAACGACGAGCTGCAACTGGCGCTGCTGTTCGCGTGCGCACGTGCCGGTGCCATCTTCCTGCCGCTGAATTTCCGTCTTGCCGTTCCCGAACTGGCGGCCATCGTGCGCCATGCCGGGGTGCGCGTGCTCTGGTCCGACGCGACGCACCGCGACATGGCCCGTCAGATTCGCGATGCGCTGGAAGTCACCGGCGACGCCGACCTGCCGCCACCGGCCATTGCGTCGATCGAAGGGCTGATCGCGGTGCCGTCGATCAAGCCGGTCGATTACCCGGACGTTGCAGCCGATGCCCCCGTGTTGCTCGCCTATACGTCGGGCACAACGGGCGAGCCCAAGGGGGCCTTGCACACACAGGCCGGGCTGCTGGCCAACGCCGAGGCCAGTTGGTGGGCGCACGAGATGCGTGCCGAAGACCACGTCCTCTCGACCTTGCCGATGTTCCACGTCGGCGGTTTGTGCATTCAGACGTTACCGGCGCTGTTGCGTGGGGCGAGCGTTACGTTGCATCCGCGCTTCGATCCGGCCGCCTGGCTCACCGACGTGGCGAAACATCGGCCGACGCTGTCGTTGATGGTGCCCGCGACAATGCGCGCGGTGCAATGTCACCCGCTATGGCAGACGACCGATCTCTCCTCGTTGCGCGGCGTGATGGCCGGATCGAGCGTTGTGCCGATGTCGGCGATCGACGCCTTCCATGCACGCGGCATTCCGCTCGGGCAAGTCTATGGCGCGACCGAGACCGGCCCAGTGTCGATCGCGTTGCGCTTCGGCGAGGCGAAGGCGCATCCGGGCGCGGTTGGCCGGGCGTGCCCCGGCGTGGAAGTCCGCCTGACCGATGCCGCGGGCCAGCCGGTTCTCGCCGGAGCGGTTGGCGAGATTCTCGTGCGCGCGCCGAATGTGATGCGCGAGTACTGGCGCGCGCCGGACCACGCGTCATTTGAAGGCGGCTGGTTTCACTCCGGCGATCTGGCGCGGTTGCGCGACGACGGTTGTTTCGAAGTCGTGGGTCGCAGCAAGGACATGATCATCTCGGGCGGCGAGAACATCTATCCGGCGGAAATTGAAAACGCGCTGGTCGACTGTCCGGGCGTGTTGGAGGCCGCTGTCGTCGGGGTGCCGGATGAGCGATGGGGCGAGGTGCCCGTTGCCGTCGTCGTGTGCGCGTCATCGGCGAGCGCGACGCAACAGTCCGTGCTCGATTTCCTCGGCGCACGGATCGCTCGCTTCAAATTACCGCGACGGGTGGTCATCGTCGACGCGCTGCCGAAGAGTGCCCTTGGGAAAGTGCAGAAGCCGATTCTCATCGGCTGGTTATCGGCGGCCTCCGAATCGCGAACGTCGATGACCGGTCGATCATAAAAAAGATCACCCGGTTGTCGCAGAAAAAACGCCGAATCCCTTGTTTTATAAGAGGTTCGGCGTTTTTTTATGCATCGCTTGCGTAATGTGTAAGGGAAAATACCTATGCGCAATCCTTCCGCTTGTTACCATCCGGTGGGAATTCAATTTTTTACTTTGGGAATTGCGTCGCAAGATAGCGCCCATGTCGTCATCAACGGGGTAGCCCGCTGATTTCTTTGCTTTCTTTGGCTTTTTAAGACGATGGACACCACCGAAGCGCAATCGGTCTCAGAGCGCGTGTTGCAAGTGCTTGTGACGGTCGCACGTCATGGAAGACCGATCGCGGCACGCGAGATCGCCGCGCAAACGAGCTTGCCGCTCTCTACTGTTTACCGCCACCTCGTGCCGCTCAAGAAGTGGGGCCTGGTGCAGGAGCACGCCCATGAGGCGCTCTACGAACCGGGCCCGGTCGGCGTGCAATTGGCGTGGGGTTTCGACCACAACTCGCATCTTGTCACTCAGGCACGCGAAGAAATCGAAGCCCTCGTGCAGCGCACCGGCGAGACCGTCGGTCTGCTGGTCGCCGCGAATGGCCAGGTCGTTTGCCTTGACATGCACGAGAGCGAGCAATCGCTGCGTTGCTCCTTTGCGAAGGGGCGTGCCCACCCGCTGGTGCATGGCGCTTCCGCCAAGGCGCTGCTCTCGTTCCTGCCGCAAGCCACCCGCGAGAGCTTGATCAGCCGACAACTGGCGGGCCAGCCGGTGGCGCAGGAGCGTCTGGTCGCGCAGGTCGAGGAGATTCGCAAGCAGCGGTATGCGGTGTCCGAAAGCGAAGTCGACTTCGGCGTCTGGGGCGTGTCGGCCCCGGTGTTCGCCGCCAAGGAGCGTCTGGAAGGCACCATCACGTTGATGGCGCCGGCCGTGCGTGTGGCTCAGCGCCACGACGAGCTGATTCGCCTCACGTTGGCGGCAGCCGAGCGTATTTCGAATCGATTGCAATACTTTTAACCGGTTATCCGACCGAGACTACACGAAGGAGTCCCAGATGAAATTGCGTCACATCCTGTTCACGATGGCGCTGGCCATCACCTGCTCGAGCAAGGTTTTCGCGGCCGACGACGTGCTGCGTGTCGCCACCGATGCGACCTTCCCGCCGTTCGAATACGTGGAAAACGGCAAGCGTACCGGGTTCGACGTCGAGATGATCGAAGCCCTCGGCAAGGTCATGGGCAAGAAGATCGAGTGGATCGACATCGATTTCAAAGGCCTGATCCCGGCCGTGCTGTCAAAGCGTGCCGACGTGGCCGCATCGGCGATCTATATCACCGACGAGCGCCTGAAGGTCGTGAACTTCACGCATCCGTACTACACCGGCGGTCTGGCGATTCTGGTCAAGGCTGACAACACGGCCATCAAGGAACCGGCCGACCTGAACGGCAAGAAGGTGTCGGTTCAGGTGGGCACGAAGTCGGTGCAGTTCCTGAAGGAAAGCTACCCGAAGGTCGAGCGCGTGGAAGTCGAGAAGAACGACCAGATGTTCGAACTCGTAAAGATTGGCCGCGCCGACGCCGCCGTGACCGGCAAGCCTGCGGCGCTGTTGTACGCCAAGGCGAACCCGGTCGTGAAGGTGCTCGACAAGACGCTGACTGTCGAGCGCTATGGTTTCGCCGTGCGCAAGGGCGACACCGAGCTGACCAACGAGATGAACAAGGCGCTTGAGAAGGTGCGTGCCGACGGCACCTACGCCGCGCTGGTCACCAAGTACTTCGGTGCTGCGAAGTAAGTTTTTCATCAACGTAATGCCAACGTAATACCGGGCGGGTCGACCGTCGCCCCGAATGGGGAGACGGTGCCCGCCGACGCAATAAAGCCGTAGAGCTACTGACGGAGTACGCATGGAACTCGATTTTTCGCCGGTGTGGGCCAACTGGCAGGACCTCGCGCGGGGCGCGCTCGTGACCGTCGAGGTAACGGCTTGCGCGCTGGCGCTGGGCTGCGTGTTGGGTTTGCTGATCGGCATGGGCCGCCTGAACCCGGCGCATCGCATTCGCTACAGCATTTGTACCGCCTACGTCACATTCATTCGCGGTACGCCGCTGCTGGTGCAACTCTTCATTTTGTTCTTCGGCCTGCCGCAGTTCAACATTCTGCTGCCGGCATTCCTGTGCGGTGTACTGGGCCTGGGCATCTATAGCGGCGCCTACGTCTCGGAAATTGTGCGCGGTGCCATCCAGTCGATCGAACGCGGTCAGATGGAAGCCGCCCGCTCGCTCGGCATGCCTTACGGCATGGCCATGCGTTCGGTGATTCTGCCGCAGGCGATCGTGCGCATGATCCCGCCGCTGGGCAATGAATTCATCGCGCTGATCAAGAACTCTGCGCTGGTGTCGCTGCTCACGATTCACGACGTGATGCACGAAGGCCAGAAGATCATCAGCGTGTCGTACCGCTCGCTCGAAGTGTATTTGGCGATTGCGTTTGTCTATCTGATTCTGACCGGCACCACCACGCTGCTGCTGCAGCGCGCCGAGAAGTCCCTGCGTGCCGGAGGTGCCGTGCAATGAACGAAGCGAAGAAGGAATTCGGCGCGCCGATCCTGAAGATCGAAGGACTGGGCAAGGCTTACGGCAGCCTTCAGGTACTCAAGGGCATCGATTTCGAAGTCGATGCGCGCCAGGTGGTCGTCGTCATCGGCCCGAGCGGCTCGGGCAAGAGTACGTTCCTGCGCTGCTGCAACGGGCTGGAGACGGCCGAGCAGGGCACTATCGAGATCGTCGGCCACAAGCTCGTCGATCACGGCAAGATGATGGGCGAGAACGCGCTCAATCAGCTACGCACCGAAGTGGGCATGGTGTTCCAGTCGTTCAATCTGTTCCCGCACTTGACGGTGCTCGAGAACGTGACGCTCGCGCCGCGCAAGCTGCGCGGCATGAAGGCCGCCGAGGCCGAGACACTGGCCCGCGAACTGCTCGCCAAGGTGGGGCTGGCTGCAAAGGCGGACGTCTTCCCGGGCACGCTCTCGGGCGGCCAGAAGCAGCGTGTGGCGATTGCCCGCGCGCTGGCCATGCAGCCGCAGGTCATGTTGTTCGACGAGCCGACGTCGGCGCTCGATCCGGAACTGGTGGGCGAAGTCCTGCAAGTGATGAAGGCGCTGGCGAACGACGGCATGACGATGCTCGTCGTCACGCATGAGATGGGGTTCGCACGCGAAGTGGCGGATGTCGTGGTGGTGATGGACCAGGGCCGGATCATCGAAGCCGGGTCGCCCGAGCAGATCTTCACCGCGCCGCGCGAAGCGCGTACGCGGGAGTTTCTGCAAGCGGTTATTGCACGGTAAGGCAAGGCAGGCAAAACGTATGACAATCGATCGAACGGTCTGGCAAGGCCGCGTGGATACCGGTGAAGCCGGCCACACTCTGCGTTTGCATCAGGTGCTGCGCGACTACGACGCGTCGCAGGTCGCGGGTGGCGCCGTTGTGCTGGGGTTTTGCAGTGACGAAGGCGTGCGCCGGAATCACGGACGTTTGGGCGCCGTCGCCGGCCCGGACATGCTGCGTCGCGCGCTGGCGAGCTTGCCCGTGCAGGGCTCGCCCGCGGTGTTCGACGGCGGCAATGTTGTGTGTGCCGACGGCCGGCTCGAAGCGGCGCAGGCTGCACTCGGCCATCGCGTGGCCGAGGTGCTGGCGGCGGGCGCCCGTCCGGTCGTGCTGGGCGGCGGACACGAGATCGCCTACGGCACATTCCTTGGCGTGGCCGAGCATTTCGGCGACCGCCTGCGCGACGAGCCGATGCTGATCCTCAACTTCGACGCCCACTTCGATTTGCGTGCCCAGCCGAGCGCCAGTTCGGGGACCCCTTTCTGGCAAATCTCGCAGTGGCTCGCGGGCCGTCAGGCGCCTTTCCGCTACGCGTGTCTTGGCGTGAGCCGTTACAGCAATACCGACGCGCTGTTCGAGCGGGCGGCGGCGTTGCAGGTGGACTATTGGCTCGACGAGGCCATGTTGGCGCATCGACTGCCGGAGATGTGCGAACGACTCGACGCAATGCTCGCCGAGGTGAGCCACGTGTACCTGACCATCGACATGGACGTGTTGCCGGGCGAGAAGGCGCCGGGGGTGTCGGCGCCGGCGGCCCATGGCGTGGCGCTCGAAGTGGTCGAGGCGCTCATCGGTGTCGTGCGTCGTTCGGACAAGCTGCGCGTGGCGGATATCGCCGAGTACAACCCGACGTACGATCGCGACGGTCTCACGGCCCGCGTCGGTGCGCGGCTGCTGCATCCGCTCATCACGCAATTCCGTGGCTAGCCGGTCCATCATGCGCGGACGCGACGTGCGGGCCGCATAGGGTTATTTGCGCCGTTCACCGGACTTCTGCGCGACAATAGGGCGGGCGATCGAACCATGGATCGCCCGCCCTATTGGTTTGGTGCGCCGCGGCAAAATCATAGTCGACAAGCGAGGTCATGATGACAGAGCAGACGAACTCCCTGAGCAATACCCATATGGAAGTTGCCACGCTGGCCGGTGGTTGTTTCTGGTGCCTCGAGGCCTGCTACCAGCAGCTCGATGGCGTCAAGTCCGTAGTCTCGGGCTACGAGGGCGGTCATGTCGACAACCCGACCTACGAGCAGGTCTGCGAGGGCGAAACCGGTCACGCGGAAGTGGTGCGGCTGACGTACGACCCCGGCGTCGTCACGTTCGAGGAACTGCTGATCGTGTTCTTCCAGATCCACGATCCGACGACCGTCAATCGCCAGGGCAACGACATCGGCACGCAGTATCGCTCCGCCATCTTCTATCAGGACGAGGCACAGAAAACGGCGGCAGAACATCTCATCGCCGAGTTGATGGCCGAGATGACCTATGCGCATCCGATCGTCACGCAAGTGGTGCCCGCGCAGACGTTCTGGCCCGCCGAAGCGTATCACCAGAATTACTTCCGCCAGCATCCCGATCAGGGCTACTGCGCGTATGTCGTGGCGCCGAAGCTCAAGAAATTCCGCGAGAAGTTTGCGCGACGCCTTAAGTCGGCCGCATAACCACGCCAACCCTCAACCGCCGCCCCGTTCCTCACGTATCGACTGGCGTGGGGAGACTCGGGACGGCGGCGAGGTAGGGCCGCCCTAACGTCAAAGAATCACGCACCCGCCGTTTTGCATCAGGTCGAGCGGATCGTAACGGGTGTTGCGGTCCTCGACTGAGCGAGGCGAGCGGCTCGGATCGGTTTGTTTTTGGCATCGGGCCAACTGCGAGGTGAAATCGCACAGGGTCGTGTCATCCTGGATCGCCAGTGCATATCCACCGGGCGGCAACGTGGTGTATCCGCGCATCCCCGCTGCGCGGTAATGGAAGGCGAGAATCGCCGAGTGATCTTCCCGGATACGCGCGGCGTAAGGATTGCCTTCATGGAGAAACGCCAGCTCACTCTCGCCGGCGAACAGAAATGCCGCCTCTTGCTCGATGTCAGGTTCTGGGAACGTGAATCGGCCGATATCGATGCTGTGGGCCCCAACATCGAAGGTCAATGCGTTCAGCGTGCCGGGCAGATAAGCCGGATCGTCTCGCAGTAGTGAAGGCAACCCCAATTCGCTGATTCGCGCATCGACCGAGACCTCGGCGCCGTCGGGGTGAAGCGTCAGCAAGTCGCCGAGCGTCTTGCGAAGTTCTGCATTGTTGGGGTGCCGAGGTGTCCCGCAAGCGCTAAGCGGGGTGATGAGTTCTGCGAGCACATCATCGAAGTAGTCGTTGACTGGCATGGTTCGGCACGTGAAAGCGGCACCATGGAAGTGAGCGTTGGATCGCTTCGCAGCTTGCAACGCCGGTTGCCACGCGTGAGACTGATTCTCGATCTTTTCGATATCGATGGCGATTTCGTGGCGATTCGCGCGAGCGTCAAACGCATACGATATCGGGTTGGATTGCGCGTAAGGAATTGCCAAGGCGAGGAACGGCATGGTCCATGCTCCCTGAAGTAGGTCACGCGGGGAAGGGGGGCGCTGAGAAAATTCGACGTGCGTGCGACGGGAATCGTCGCCGAAAGGCCTGTGTCAACCTACGACGCGCGCGGACGCACCACCGGCCGCTGCAAACAGGATCAGGCATGGCTCTGCGACTTGCGCCGCGTGTCCCTGGGCAGCGGCGAGGCTGTCGAAGAAGAACGCTTCGGCCGCACTCTGCACCTGTTGCGTCACGATTTCGAAGCGATGGTGATCGAAGCGGATGTCGAGATACGTAAGACTCGTGTGAAACCAGACCACGTAGCCGGCAAATGGCAGTGCCGACGGTAACGCCGGAACGATTCGCGCCGAATGCTGCTCGCTGTCTGACGCCGTGGCGGTCTGCGCTTCCAGCCAGCGTCGATAATCCTCGCGCACAGGTCGGTTATTCATGGTCGTATCTCCTGAGAAGTGACGACGACGCACCCTGAAGTGTCGAGCGATGGTGCAGCCGTTGATAAGGCACGGTTTTCGCAAATGGCCCGGACCTTGCAGGATGTGCGTCGCGCTGTCGAAACGCGCGGCGTTCGGCGACGCGGCAACGTCCTATGGGCGCCGACGTGCTTGCCGGGGCCCGACGCAATCTAAGGCTGGCGATCGGATTCGATCGATGTCCCGCCAACGAATCGATCATGCCCGCTGCGCTGGCTGACGGGCTAAAGGAGCGTCCGAAAGGGGTATCGGACAACGCCTGGTTCTGGCGGTACGGGTGAGACGACGGGCACCGAGGCGACCGTCGTGGTGGTGAATGTGCCTCGGTCTGCCGTTGAATTTTTCTTCGGCGATGGCCGCCGTCGTGGGTTCTGCACGGTCGGATCGCCGCCTGCCGGGGCGTCGCGGGCGATCGAGCCCGGAAACCCGCGCCGCGCCTAACCGTTCATATGTTCATTAATTTTCACGTAAAATGGCGGCTCCCCTCCATGTAGTCTTCAGGTAGCCCGCCGTGCGCCCCCTGCCTTTTCGCGATGCGTTGATGGCCATGATTGGCATTGCGCTCGTCAACATGCTGGTCGCTCTCGACCAGACCGTCGTCAGTACTGCGCTGCCGTCCATCGTCGCCGAACTCAAGGGTTTTGAGTATTACGCCTGGATCGCGAGCATTTACCTGCTGGCCTCCGTCGTGACCGTGCCGGTGTTCGGAAGACTTGGCGATTACTTCGGTCGTCGCCGGTTCGTGATTGCCTCGGTGGTGACCTTTACCGTCGCCTCGGTGCTTTGCGGTCTGGCCCCCAACATGCCGTTCCTCGTTTTCGCGCGCGGATTGCAGGGGATCGGTGGCGGCATGATGGTCGGCACCGCTTTCGCCTCCGTGCCCGACCTGTTCCCGGACGCTCGCTCGCGCGTGCGCTGGCAGGTCGTGATCACCACGGCCTATGGCATTGGCACGGCGGCGGGGCCATCGCTGGGGGGCCTGCTCTCAGAGCATTTCGGCTGGCGCTCCACATTTTTCGTGAACCTGCCGGTCGGTCTGGCGGCGCTGTATTTCGTCTGGCGATACCTGCCCAAGTTTCCGTCGGCACATCAAGGCGACGTGCGCGTCGACTGGCGTGGCGCACTGTGGATCGCCGTCGTACTCGGCGGCTTCCAGGTGTTCATCGAGAACTTGCCGGCCCATGGCGCATCGCTCGGGAATGGGCTGTTGATTGCCGGGGTCGCGATCGGCTTCTGGGTATTGCTGCGCACGGAACGGCGCGCCACCCATCCCATCGTGCCGCTCGACATGTTCCGTCACCCGCAGCTCGTGGTGCTCTTCACATTGTCGGTGCTGATCGGCTTCGTGATGTACTCGCTGATTTTCTTCGCGCCATTGCTGTTGCAGGGCGGCTTCGGTCTGAGCCCGCAGGCGGCCGGCTTGATCGCGACACCGCTCGCCGCGTGCATCGCGCTGGGCAGCTTCATCAATACCCCGATCGTGGTGCGCCTGTCGCGTCCGACAAACATGCTGATCCTTGGGTTCTGTCTGCTGGCCGTCGCCTCGGCCGGCGTGGGGCTGTCCCATCGCGTGACGTCGCATGGCATGATCGCCCTGATGATGGGCTGCGCGGGCATTGGCATCGGCTTCATCCTGAACAACATGAACGTGTTCGGGCAGGAAATTGCCGGGCGCGAACGTTTTGGCATCACCACCGCGCTGTTGCAGTCGACGCGCATGGTCGGCGGCATGCTGGGCACGACGATCGTGGGCACGCTGGTCAATCACTGGTATGCCAACGGGGTGGCCGGTGTGGTGTCGGGTTACGACGGTACGCCGGCGGCCCATGCCGTCGGGCGCGCGCTCGACCCGCGCATCCTGATCGATCCGACGTTGCGTGCCGACCTGTTGACCGATCTACGGGCCATGGGAATCGACGGCATGCCGCTGGTCGAAACCGCTCGCCAGACGCTCGTGAACGCCGTCCACGCCGGTGTGCTGCTTACCGGGATCGCGGCGATTACCGCGGCCGTGCTGGTGCGTCGTATCCGGCAAATTCAGTTTCCCAAGCGACACGATCGCTCGGCCGTGGCCGCACCCGAATAAGCCGAAAACCGCCCGGCGTTGTCCGAACGGGCTATGCCTGGCGTCTGAAAGCCGAAGCGCGGGGTGAGAGAACCCCCGTCAAAATGCCGGGGCGGTCCCGACCTCGTTTACAATGCGCGGTGTTTGCCGGGTGAGCCGGCATCTCCGATTTTTGTGAACGAGGTTTCCATGATCATCAAGCCACGCGTGCGCGGCTTCATCTGCGTCACCACCCATCCTGTCGGCTGCGAAGCCAACGTCAAGCAACAGATCGCGTATGTGAAGGCGCAGGGTGCGATTGCGAACGGCCCGAAGAAGGTGCTCGTGATCGGCGCGTCGACCGGCTACGGCCTGGCTGCGCGCATTACCGCCGCCTTCGGCAGCGACGCCGCAACGCTGGGCGTGTTCTTCGAGCGCGCCGGCAGCGAGACCAAGCCGGGAACGCCGGGTTGGTACAACACGGCAGCCTTCGACAAGTTCGCCACCGAGAAGGGGCTATACGCGAAGAGCATCAACGGCGACGCCTTCTCCAGGGAAATCAAGGCCAAGACCATCGAGACGATCAAGCAGGATCTTGGTCAGGTCGATCTGGTCGTCTACAGCCTGGCTTCGCCGCGCCGCACGCATCCGGAAACGGGGCAGGTGTTCAGCTCGGTGCTCAAGCCGGTGGGCAAGTCGGTGACGTTGCGCGGTATCGATACCGACAAGGAAGTCGTCAAGGCGTCGGTGTTCGAGCCGGCCACGCAGGAAGAGATCGACAACACGGTGGCCGTCATGGGCGGCGAAGACTGGCAGATGTGGATCGACGCGCTCGCCGACGCGGGCGTGCTCGCCCCGGGCGCCAAGACCACGGCGTTCACGTATCTCGGCGAGAAGCTCACGCACGACATCTACTGGAATGGGTCGATTGGTGCGGCCAAGAAGGATCTCGACGAGAAGGTGCTGGGCCTTCGCGCCAAACTCGCGGCCAGCGGCGGTGACGCGCGCGTGGCCGTGCTCAAGGCGCTGGTCACGCAAGCCAGCTCGGCCATCCCGATGATGCCGCTCTACCTCTCGCTGCTGTTCAAGGTGATGAAGGCCAAGGGCACGCATGAGGGTTGCATCGAGCAGATCTACGGCCTGTACAAGGACAGCCTGTATGGTGCGACGCCAAAGCTCGACGACGAAGGCCGTGTGCGCACCGATCAGAAGGAGCTCTCGCCCGACGTGCAAGCCGAGGTCGCGGCCCTGTGGGACAAGGTGACCGACGAGAACCTGTATGACCTCACGGACTTCGCCGGCTACAAGCACGAATTCCTGCGCTTGTTTGGATTCGAGATCGACGGTGTGGATTACGAGGCCGACGTGAATCCAGACGTGCCGATTCCGCATCTCGTAGCGTAACGCGTCAGGGCGTCCCAGGCTTTTTAAAGACTGCCGGGGACGTTCGGTAACAGCGCAGCGCAATAACGATGGCTCGAGTTCGGCGTAGACGCCGGCTCGGGCCATCGTCGCTTCCGGGGGCGAGGGAGGCGCTTGCCGCCCACGTGCCGCATGCCGAGCGTGGCTTGGTCGTGTCCTGGCGCTGAGCGTTGCGTTGCGGTGACGCCGCGTCGTCGTGTCGTCCCTTCGTGTCGTCCCCGTCGTCCCGTCGTCCCGTTGCCCCGTTGCTGCGTCGGGCCGGGCGGCGTCACTCCGTGCTGGCGAGCGACGCTGCGGCGGACAACTCGACGACGCGCTCGGCCAACGCGCGGCACGACAGGGGCGAAGAGCCTTCGGCCTTGTTGTTGACGATCACGTAGACGGGATGGCCGGCGAGGGCGTAATGGGTGGCCAGCGCGGCCAGCACATCGCGCGTTGCCGGGTCGGGATCGACGATCTTGTCGAACGGCGCATATTTGGCCTTGGCTTGCTCGTAGCGATGGCCGCTGTTCAGATTCCAGCGCACCACCAGCGGTCCCGCGCCCGCTTCGTCGAGCATGGCCAACGCTGCGGCCTGACGCTCCACATGCGGCATCCGCGCGTGCAGGCCGATGCAATAACGCACCCCCAGTTGCCCCAGCGCTCGCATGAGACGCGGCGTGAGCAACGCGCCGTCGCGAATTTCCAGTGCATAACATGGCCCTGGGTCGGCGATGCCGACGGACGTAGTGTCACTCCGCGGCAATGGCGGCAGCGCCCCGAAGAACGCTTCGATGCGTTGAACCAACGCGGGAATGTCACGCAGTAATTCCGACGGCAATGGCGAGACTTGAAACACGAGTACGCCGGCCTTCGGCCCGAGCCCGGTCAGACACGGCGTCACGAACTGTTCGGCGGCGATTCTCGCGTCGAGAAAGCAGGGATTCGCGCTCAGGCCTTCGCCTTTTTCTCCACGAACGAGTGCATCGGTCACGACGCTCGGTGCCTTGACCAGGAACCGGAAGTCCTCCGGCACCTGCTGCGCGTACGTCTGATATTCGACAATCGACATTGGCTTGTAGAACGAACGGTCGATCCCGACGCAACGCAGCACCGGATGGCTCGCGTAAGCCGTCAGTCCTTGGCGGGAGAGCTTGGCGTCGCTGTAGTCGTCGTCCCAGACAATGCCTTTCCAGCCGGGGAACGACCACGACGAGGTGCCCAGACGGATCGAGCCGGGCAACCGTTCGCCCAAGGACTGCATGGCAGCGGGAATGTCGGCCGCGCCGACACCGCTGCGGCGCTTTGTGCCCGCGCGAGGGACTTGGCTTTTCGGCGTTGCGGGGTTGCCATCGACCTGCCTGGCATGTCCGCCTGTCGCGGGATCGTCAGGCGTCGTGCCAAACAGATCGAACTGGCTCATCGGTTCTCGTACATGTAACGGCGCGACCAGGGCAGGCGTGTGGCGGACTGACCCGCCTTGCGGCAGACGATCTGATAGAGCGAGACGTGATCGTGCTCGAACGCGTACGCGCAGCCCGCCAGGTACACGCGCCAGACGCGGAAGCGCTCTTCGCCCGCCAGTTCGCGCAGACGCGGGGCGTGCGCTTCAAAGCGCTCGGACCAGAGCGAGAGGGTGCGTGCGTAGTGACGGCGCAAGCTTTCCACATCACTCGCTTCGAGTCCCCCGCGCTGCATCGATTCGAGCGCGAGGCTGATGTGCGGCAACTCGCCATTCGGGAACACGTACTTGTCGATGAAATCGCCGCCGCCCATCGCCGTCTCGCCGCTATCCGGATCGGTCGACGTGATGCCATGGTTCATGGCGACGCCGTCGTCCTTGAGCAGCGACGCCATCTGGGCGAAGTAGTCTTTCAGGTGCTTGCGTCCAACGTGCTCGAACATCCCCACGCTCGTGATGCGATCGAACTGACCCTCCACGTCGCGGTAATCCTGGATGCGGATCTCGATCCGATCCGTCAGACCGAGTTTCCTGACCCGTTCGGTGGCCAGATCGAACTGATTCTGCGACAGCGTGATGCCGACACACTTCGCCCCGAACTTCTGCGCGGCGCGAATCACAAGGGCGCCCCAGCCGCAGCCGATATCGAGCAGTGTCTGCCCGGGCTGCAAGGCGATCTTGGTGAGAATGTGATCGATCTTCTTCTCTTGCGCCGTGTCGAGGTCTTCGTCACCGTTCTCGAAGTAGGCACACGAATAGACCATGTTCTTGTCCAGCCAGAGCTGGTAGAACTCGTTCGACACGTCGTAGTGGAACTCGATCGAGCGCTTGTCGGACTTCTTGCTGTGCGTGTAGTGGCGCACCGCGCGTTCCAGCGGGCCGAGCGTGGTGAGGCTGCTGCCGGCGAGCGCGTAACTCATGTCGATGACGTCGACGAGCTTGCCCTCGACGTCGATCTCGCCCTTCACATAGGCCTCGCCAAGATTGTCCAGGCTGGGACTCAACAGACGCGTCACGGCCGCGGGGCCATTGATGCGCAGCGTTACGCTCGGATTATCGAACGCGCCGAAATCGTAGTGCTGTCCATTCCAGAGCGCGAGGCGGATCGGCAGGTTGGAGGATGTCTTGACGCCGCTGACCCAGTTTTCGAGTTTTTTCTCCCACAACATGGATATGCTCCAAGTGTCACCAAAAAAACTTCATTCCGTAGCGCACGGCACAGTGACGTCTCCTCGT
Organism: Pandoraea cepalis; assembly: GCF_902459625.1. Taxonomy (NCBI): domain Bacteria; kingdom Pseudomonadati; phylum Pseudomonadota; class Betaproteobacteria; order Burkholderiales; family Burkholderiaceae; genus Pandoraea; species Pandoraea cepalis. Next base: position 15,240 of record NZ_CABPRY010000013.1, on the reverse strand, counting down.
CAAACGGGCAGGCAGGCGCACCGCGTCGGCGTCGCCGACATCATGATTACGGGGACAGGCGCGCGACGCGCCAGGATCCGTCGGCAAGCTGGAAATATTTGATGCGATCGTGCAGGCGCGACTCGCGGCCCTGCCAGAATTCGAAGGTCTCCGGCAGGAGCCGGTAGCCCCCCCAATGGGGCGGTCGCGGCGGGGCGTCGCCGAACTGGCGCCGGAATTCCGCCTCGCGTTGCTCGATGATGCTGCGATCCGCCACTTCGGCGCTCTGTACCGAGGCCCACGCCCCGAGACGAGAGCCCACCGGGCGCGAATGATAATACGCGTCGCTCTGCGCTTCGCTCACCTTCTCGACACGACCCTCGATGCGCACCTGGCGCTCGAGTTCGATCCAGTGGAACAGCAGGCAGCCGTAAGGCGTGGCCTCCAGTTCGCGGCCTTTGCGCGACTCGTAATTCGTGAAGAACGTGAATCCGTTTTCGTCCGCGCCCTTGATGAGTACGATGCGGGCGTCGGGCCGACCGTCAGGCGTGACGGTGGCGAGCGTCATGGCATTGGGCTCGGGCAGTTGAGCCGCGAGCGCTTGCTCGAACCAGCGTCGGAATTGATCGAACGGGCTGGGCGCGACATCGGTCTCGGAAAGTGAGCCGAGGGCGTAATTTTTGCGCAGGTCCGCGAGAGAAAGCGTCTGGGTCACGACGATCGGTGTCGGTCTGTTGCGGGTGGGGTTGCGACACAGTATAGCGAAGAGTCGGCGAACGTGCGCAAGAGACGATTTGCCGCATTGCCGGTGCATCGATTCGCCGAATACACCGTGGGACGGGCGATTCGCGTCATGTGCTTGATATTTAAGGAGTGAACTAATGGACGGTACTGTTGGCGCCATCCGCGACGTTGCGTGGCGCGGCAGCGACAATTCCCTCACGCTGGCATGGGCATTGCTTTGGCCGAGCGAAGGGGCGGCGTGAGCGACATCGGGGTCAGGGCGTTTCGCGGCCCGGCCCGAACGTTGGGGCCGTGGCCGACGCGCGCGGTTCGCGCTGGCCGCCGGCCGGATTGCCGTTCGCACCGGACACCGGTTTGACCGCCGACGGATGGCGGCTGGGGGGACGCTTCAGGCTGGCGAGCAGTTCGCCGCAAGGGCTGTCCTTGCCCGGGCCGAGTTCGAGCAGCGGCACGAGGGCCGTGTACGGCGCGAGCACACCCAGCGCGATCGCCCCCCCGGCGCGGGCGATCAGCGTGGGGACATTCACGCCGACGTCCGGATGCTTGAATGTGCCCCGCACATAGAGCGGCGAGCGCAAGGACAGGAGGCCGAAGTGCTTCGGCTCGGGCCGGATGGTCAGATTGAAGTGCTCGCGCTTGAGATCGACCTGTCCTGTAACGCCAATGCTCGTGTCGTCGGTGTCGACGACGAACGTACGCGCGTCCATGACACCGTCGCGCACGGCAAAGTCGGCGGCCGCGCATCGCATCTCGATCTGCTTGTCGCCGAAGAGTTTGGTGACGACGATATTACCGACGTTGAGCCCCAGATACTCCAGCAGCAGCTTGCTCATCGAGCCGCGGTCGATCAGTGTCTTGATCTCGCCATTCGACGAGCCGGCCAGCGCGGCAATCGAGTTGCCGGTCGCCGTGAGCGCGGCGTCGCCGTTGACCTCGCCGACGCTCGTCTTCATCAGATTGACGTCCGGCAGCAACTGCTTCATCTGCAGGTGGCGGAGCGAGACCTGCGAATCGACCTTCATCGGCGTGGTCTGCCCGTCGAGCACGAGGGTCGAGGTGATGCGTCCGCCCGCAACGCCGAATTCCAGTGGGCGGAGCGAGAGTACGCCGTCGTCGAGCACGAGATGGGTGACGAGGTTGTCGATCGGCAGGCGTTTGTCCTTGATGATCTTGCGGCCGGTGAACTGCACGTCGGCGTCGATGGCGCGCCAGCGATCGGTCTTGAACGGGTCGACCGGCAGCACCTTGTCGGAAGGCGGCGCTTTCGGCTTGCCCGTCAGATCGCCGCCGCCGGAAGGGTTCTGTGCGCCGACGAGCGGGCCGAGATCGACCAGCCGCAGCTGATTCGACACGACCGCGCCCTGCAGGATATTGCGCGGCTGCCGTTGACGAAAGACCAGGGTGCCGGACAGATCGCTCTGCCCGACCTTGCCCTGGAAGCGTTCATAACGCCACACGCCCGCCGTATGCAGCAGATGACCGTTGGTCTCGTAGGCCGGGGTTTGCGGCAGCAGCACGCCGGTAATCGGATACAGGTCGGCCATCGTCGGCCCGGACAGGCGCAGATGCATGTCGAGCGCGGAGAGCGTGGCCGGATTCGTGAATGTGCCTTTGGCGGCGATCTGCGTGCGTCCGATGCGCACGTCGGCATCGAGCGGGTAGGGATCGCCGCTATCTTCGAGCGAGAGCACGTCGCCCGCGCGGGCGTGGCCGGTGACGGCGACCTTGCGGAAGGTGCCTTTGAGCGAGATGCCGATGCCGTACGGTGCCTGGCCGTCGATGGTGGCGATGTTCGCGCTCAGATCGAGCTGCTGCGGCACGAGATTGGCGTGTATCTCACCGTCTTCGAGAATCAGGCGGCCGATGCGCAGTGTCCACGGCGACGGTTTGCCGTCGCCCTTCGTGAAGGTCCAGTTGTTTTGGCCGTCGGCCCGCTGCTCGATGAGCACCTTCGGCGCGGACAAGGCGACTTCGGGCAGGACCACGCGCTTGTCGAGCAGCGGCAGCCATTCAAGTGAGAACGTGAGCCGGCCCAGCGTGATCATGTTCGGCGTCTGGCTCCACGCAACATTGCCTAACACGATATCATTCGCGATCAGGCGAGGCCGCGGCAGCCAGCGCCCCAGCCCCGGGGCATTGGCGTTCGGGGCCAGCCAGTGCAGCGAGAGGTCGCCCCGGATGTCGAACGGACGACCGGTCGCGGTGCTCACCTCCCGGTTGATGAAGGGCCGGGCGTAGTTCCAGTCAAACCACGTGATGAACGCCGCGAATGCCAGCACGATGGCGACCATCGTGATCGCCAGCCATTTCAAGGACGTTACCCATCGCATCATGAACAGTACCCCGTCGATTATTGTTGCTCCGGTGCTCACCACGCCACCGGAGGAAGATTTTGACGCCAGCCGCCGTTTCGGCGGCGTCGCGCGTTTGTACGGTGACGACGGTCTCGCGCGCCTGCGTGACGCGCACGTGGCCGTCATCGGCATTGGCGGCGTTGGCTCGTGGGTGGCCGAGGCACTCGCGCGCAGCGCCGTGGGCCGGCTCACGCTCGTCGATCTCGATAACGTCGCCGAAAGCAATGCCAATCGTCAGGTGCATGCCCTCGACGGCAACTTCGGCAAGCCGAAGGTCACTGCGATGGCCGAGCGAATCCTGGCCATCAATCCTGCCTGCCAACTCACGCTGGTCGAGGACTTCGTTGCCCTGGACAACCTCGACGCCATGCTGGGCGGCGGCTTTGACTGGGTCGTCGACGCCATCGACAGCGTCCGCGTGAAGACGGCACTCATCGCGTGGTGCGTGGCGCATGCGCAGCGGCTGATCACCGTTGGTGGGGCCGGCGGTCAGATCGATCCGACACGCATCCGTATCGACGATCTCACCCGCACGATCCAGGATCCACTGTTGGCCAAAGTGCGCGCGCAATTACGCAAGCAACATGGTTTTGTCCGTGGGCCGAAAGCCAAGTTCAACGTACCCGCCGTGTACTCGGATGAGCCGTTGCAGTACCCGGAAGCGGCGTGCGCCCCCGCTGAAGCGGCGAATGCCGTGGCGGGCCCGCAGGGCCTGAACTGCGCCGGTTTCGGCTCGAGCGTGTGTGTCACGGCCACCTTCGGCATGGCGGCTGCCGCTTACGTTTTGAAGCGAATCACCACGCGTGCCGCCTGAAAGCTTCGCTGACGTGCTCCTGTTGTACCAAGGTGTGCACGTCACGTCTGTAACCAAAAGTTACGAATCGAGGCCGATCTCTCGATCGAGAGGACGATGTTTCGCCGTCTGAAATGACAATGGCCGGGATTGCTCCCGGCCATTGTCAACGCGGTGCCCACGTTTCTGAATGTCGTTACGGACGACGAGACAACCCGATGACGTGAATCGTTAGCGCAGTTCGCGGCGCAGCACTTTGCCGACCGGCGTCTTGGGCAGTTCCGTGCGGAACTCGATCAAGTGCGGCACCTTGTAGTTCGTCAGGTGTTCGCGGCAGAAGTCGACGATGGCCTTCTCCGTCAGGTCCTGCGCCTTCTTGACGATCACGGCCTTCACCGCTTCGCCGGTACGCTCGCTCGGCACGCCGACGACTGCCGATTCGAGCACGCCCGGGCACATGGCCAACACGCTCTCCACCTCGTTCGGGTACACATTGAAGCCCGACACGATGATCATGTCCTTCTTGCGATCGGTGATGCGCACGTACCCTTGTTCGTCCATCGTGCCGATGTCGCCCGTGCGCAGCCAGCCGTCGGGCGTGACGGTCTTGGCGGTCTCGTCCGGTCGGTTCCAGTAGCCCTTCATGACTTGCGGGCCGCGCACACAGATTTCCCCTTCCTGTCCGAAGCCGAGCGCTTCGTTGGCATCGTTGCGGATACTCACCTCCGTCGACGAGATCGGCAGGCCGATGGAGCCGTTGAACTCGCTGCCGAGTGGGTTGATGCACACGGCGGGCGATGTCTCGGTCAGACCGTACGCTTCGATCAGCGCATGGCCCGTGACCTTCTGCCAGCGCTCGGCCACCGCCCGTTGCACGGCGGCGCCGCCGCCGAGTGCGCATTTGAGTGCGCTGAAGTCGAGTTGGTCGAAGCCCGGGGTATTGAGCAGTCCGTTGAAGAGCGTGTTGACGCCGGTCATGAACGTGAACCGCCACTTCCCCAATTCCTTGACGAAGCCGGGCATGTCGCGCGGATTGGTGATCAGCAGGTTCAGTGCGCCCAGTTGGAGGAACACCAAGCAGTTCGCCGTCAGGCAGAAGATGTGATAGAGCGGCAGGGCGGTGACGATGATTTCCTTGCCTTCCTCGAGTCCCTCGCCGATCCAGGCGCGCGCCTGCAACATGTTGGCGATCATGTTGCGATGCGTGAGCATGGCGCCCTTGGCGACGCCGGTGGTGCCGCCCGTGTATTGCAGGAACGCGATGTCGTCGTGACCCAGTGGCACTTCCTGATGCGTGGCGCGCGCGCCGTTCGCCAGCGCGGTGCGGAACGGCACCGCGTGCGGGATGTGCCACTCGGGCACCATCTTCTTCACGTGGCGCACCACGTAGTTCACGATCCAGCGCTTCGGCGCGGGCACGAGGTCGCCGATGGCCGTCGTGATCACGTGCTTGACCGGCGTGTTGGGCAACGCCTTTTGCAGCGTGGCGGCGAAGTTCTCGATCACGACGATGGCGCCGCAGCCGGCATCCTGGAGTTGATGCTCAAGTTCACCCGCGGTGTAGAGCGGATTGACGTTGACGACGACCATTCCGGCACGCAGGATGCCGAAGACGGCGACCGGGTATTGCAGCAGGTTCGGCGACATGATCGCCACGCGCGAGCCGCGCTCGAGTCCGGGCAGGCTTTGCAGATACGCGGCGAAGTGGCGCGATTGGCGCTCGAGGTCGGCGAATGTCATCGTCACCCCGAGATTGGTGAACGACGGACGATTCGCAAACTTCCGGCAGCTCTGCAGGAACAGATCGTTCAGCGAACGATACGTGTTGACGTCGATCTCGGCCGGCACGCCGGGCGGATAGCTCTTGAGCCAGACTTTTTCCATGAGCGCCTCCTTGAATATGGTTTTTATCGCATCGTCGTCGCCGGGGGAAGAGCGTAGGCGCGCGGTGCGTGGTTTCGTCGCATTTTTCTTTTGGCCGCGCGAGAGAGGGAGCCGAACCGATTGTCTTGCCGATCCGGTCTCGCGCGTGCGGCAAACGCGTCCTTCGACGCGCTGCAAAAAGTCGTAGCATACCGTGCAGTCACGCGCAGGCGCACATGGAAAGCCCTGATTCGGCGCGGGTTTGCGTGGAGTAATTGCTCTAGCTGCAAAGACTTGCCAGTGCGGATGATTCCGCGCTAATCCCGCATGGAATACGCGATACGGTAGGGAAATCGGAGTTATGACAAAAGAATTGCAAAAATCACTTGCGTGGTAGGCGGGTTTCTTACATAATTCTGTTCTCACGACGCGGCTGTAGCTCAGTTGGATAGAGTACTTGGCTACGAACCAAGGGGTCGTGGGTTCGAATCCTGCCAGCCGCGCCACTTATTTCGAGGGTCTCCTCACGGGGAGACCCTCCGTTTTTCGGGAGAGTCCTTCCCAGTGACGCGCCGCATGTCATGTACATTCGGCCCGCGTCGATGAGAAGGCGAACCGACAGCAGTAGCATCGTCTGATCGGGTCTCGCGTGCAGTAAATGCGGCTGTAGCTCAGTTGGATAGAGTACTTGGCTACGAACCAAGGGGTCGTGGGTTCGAATCCTGCCAGCCGCACCAACTCAGTTGGTAAAAACGCTCCAGACGCGAAAGCTTCTGGAGCGTTTTTTCATTGGCACCGCCGAAAGGCACGGTGCCATGTGATGCCCGCTGCGCCAGCGCCGCCGGGCCCGCCGACGCTCAGAGGCGTGCGTCATGCTCCCCGACGCAAGTCGACTCCCATTGCCCGTCGCGTCACCCCGCGTCGCATTATCCCGCGTCGCATTACCCGGCCCAGCATTACCCGGCGCAGCATTCCGCCGCAGCCGGTTGCGGCGCTTTGCTTCATTTCACGTCGCGTCGTGCCTCACTCCATGGTGGGCCCTACCTGCCATCCCAGACCCAGCGCCTTCTGTAGCGTCACGAACGACTTGAGCAGTTGCGCATCGCCTGCGACCCGGTCCTGCTCGGCGGAAAAGCGCGTGCGTTCGGCATCGAGCCAATTGAGCGTGCTCGCGGTGCCGGCGCGATAACGTTGACGCGTGAGCGTTGCGGCCCGCGTGGCCGAGGCCTCCACACTGCGCAGACGGTATACGTTTTCGCGCTGATGCCCGTAACGTGCCAGTGCCACATCGGCGTCGCGCAACGCGCTGAGCACTGCGCTTTCATACTTCGCCTGCGCCTGATCGCGACCGGCCTTCGCGCCGTCGACGCTCGCCTGCACGCGTCCAAAATCGAGCACATTCCATTGCAGGCGCGGCAGCGTCATCCAACTGAAGTTGTCTTTGCGTACCAGATGGCCCGGATCCAGCGCCGAATATCCAAGTTCGCCCATGATCGAGAGTTTCGGAAACCAGTTGGCCGTCTGCACGCCGATCTGGGCGTTCTGCGACGCCAGGCGACGTTCTGCCGCACGGATATCCGGACGTGCCTGCAACAACGCGGACGGATCGCCGATGGCGACCGTCTTCGGCACGCTCGGCAAGGCCCTGGGGACCGACAGCTCGGTGTCCAACGTACCCGGCGCGCGGCCGGTGAGCAGCGCCAACTGATCGAGCGATTCGATGACGTCCGCTTCGAGCGGCAGCACGCGCGATTGCGTCTGTTCCACCTGCGTGATGAGCCGTTCGACGTCGAGTTCCGACGCGACACCTCCCGCGCGACGCTGGCGGGTGAGATCGAGCATCTCACCTTCAAGTTGTGCCGAGTCGCGCACCAGCGCCAGCCGTGCCTGCTGATCGCGCAAGGCGACGTAGGCCTGTGCGACTTCGGCGGCGAGTTGTACGTGGGCGTCCGCGAGATCCTCCGACGCCGCATCGGCATCGGCGCTGGCGGCCTCGACAGCGCGTCGCGTGCCGCCGAACAGATCGATCTCCCAACTCGCGTCGAACCCGGCGATATACAAGTCGAGCGGGCCGCGGCCACTGCCGCTGCCGCTATTGCCGCCAAGCAGGCTCAGATCGGGTGAGCGCGTGCGCAGCGTCGCGAGATCGACACTCGCCTTGGGCAGCAGGTCGGCCCGGTGATTGCGCAGGCTCGCGCGAGACTGGCGCACCTTCGCCTGTGCCGCGCGGATATCCGGGCTATGGGCGATGGCGTCGTCGATCAGCGCCGTGAGTTGCGCATCGCCAAGCGTCGTCCACCACCGGGCGACCCCCGGCGTATGCGCTGCGATGCCGTCTCCGGCATGCGCATACGTGGCGCCTGTGCGCAGGGCATTGGCCGCCACCTCGGGCGCGCCACGATAATCGGGGCCAACCGTGCAGCCGGTGACGAGAAGGGCGGCCGCAAGGGCCATCGTTCGGAAATGCAGCGTCATGATCGTTCAATGTCCGCCCGAATTGAAGCCGGTCGGTTGCTTGAGCAGCAGGGCCAGCGGCACGCAAAGCAGCAGCGCGATCCCCAGTGCATAGAAAGTTTCGGAAAAGGTCATCACGCTCGCCTGCTGCGCGATCTCGGCGGCCAGCTGTGCGGTGGCCTGCAATTGCGCATGCACGCTATCCCCCGTCTGCGCGAAGAAGCTCGCCGCGTTGGCGGCAAGATGCGCCTGGCCCAGCGAACTGTTAGCGGTGATCGTCTCGCGCAGCATGGCGTCGTGATAGGCGGTGCGACGGTCGATCAGCGTACCGAGCAACGCGAGTCCGACGGACCCACCCAAGTTGCGGGCCATGTTGTACAGACCGGCGGCGTCTCCCGCGTCCTGCGCTTCGACGGCCGCCATCGACGCCTGGTTGAGCGGCATCATCGCGAGCATCTGTCCCACGCCGCGCAGCAATTGAGACATCGTGAAGTCATGCCCCACGCTTTGTGCGGTCAGATCGATGTCGAGCATGCAACTGGCGAAGAAGCACAGCAGCCCGAGAATCACGAGCAGACGAATGTCCACGCGGCTGATCAGGCGCGGCAGGAACGGCATCATCAGAAAGGCAGGCAGCCCCGAGAGCAGCATGATGTTGCCCGACTGCTGCGCGTTGTAGCCCGCGATCGTCGCGAGGAACTGCGGCAGCAGATACGACACGCCATAGAGTCCCGCGCCCACCGTGAACACGATGTAGATCACGCTCGCGTAGTTCCTGTTACCCAGCAGGGAGAGCTTGACGATCGGTTTCTCCGCCGTGAACTGCGCCACCAGCATCATGGCGATGCCCACGGCCGATACGATCGAGAGCCAGACGATCAGCGGCGAGTCGAACCAGCGTTCGCGCTGTCCTTCCTCCAGCACGACGGTCAGCGTACTCAGGCCGATGGTCAAGCCCACGATGCCCAGCCAGTCTGCCTTGAAGAACGCCTGCAGATGGGTCGGTTCGCGCTTCAGGCCGAGCATGAGCAACGTGACGATAGTCGCCGAGATCGGCAGGTTCAGGAAGAAGCACCAGCGCCAGTTGGCATTCTCGGTGAGCCAGCCGCCGACCACCGGGCCGAGCAGGGGACCGAGCAGTACGATCAGGCCGAACATTGCCATGCCCACGGGCATTTGGTGGCGGGGCAGGCGCGTGCGAATGATCATTTGCGCCGTCGGAATCATGGCGCCGCCTGCAAAGCCCTGCCCGATGCGGCCGACAATCATCTCGGCCAGACTGCTCGATGCGCCGCACATCATCGAGAAGAGCGTGAAGAAGACGGCGTTGAGCATCAGGAAGCGCCGTAGACCGAGCACGCGCGTAAGCCATGCGGCGAGCGGAATCATGACGATTTCCGACATCAGGTAGCCGGTCGAGATCCAGGTGCCCTCGGTGCCCGACGCACCGATCTGCCCCTGTATTTGCGGCAGGGCGGAGTTGGTGATCGAGATGTCGAGCGTGGCCAGCAGGGCGCCCAGTGCGCCGGCCGCCACGGCGATCCAGTCCGACGCCGACGCGTTGCGCGGCGTGGCGGCGTTCGCGGCGCCACCGCCCGGGTTTCCCCCGCGTCCGCCAGGGCCCCCATGCCTGCCGCTGCCGGCCGCCACGGCACTACGCGCCTGGTCGCGCGTCAGCGCGACGGGTAAGGGCGACGAAGACGACGCGAACGGCGAAGGCGTGGCGATCGGCGATGTGTCCATCGCGTCACGCTCAGCCACGTTGCGCCCCAACGTTTGCCGATGACGGTGCGGCATCGGCGTTCGACGGCGCGCTGGTGATGGGGCCGACGAGGGCGTTCAGTGGCGCGCTGAGCGCGAGCTGTACCGCGGGGTCGCCCGCCCGATCCGCCTGATCGGCCCGACTCGCCTGCTTGGCGGGGGCGGCCGTATCGCGGCGATGCGTGTCGACGTCCGCTGTCACCGACAGGCCCGGCAGCAGCACCGTGCGCAGCGATGCCGGCACGTCGAGCCGGATGCGCACCGGCACGCGCTGCACGATCTTCGTGAAGTTCCCGGTCGCATTTTGCGCGGGCAGCAAGGCGAACTGTGCGCCCGTGCCCGGCGAGAGCGAATCGACCACACCGTGAATCGGCTGATTCGGCAGGGCGTCGACGTGAACCGTCACCGGCTGGCCGGGCCGCATATGACCCACCTGCGTTTCCTTGAAGTTCGCCGTCAGATACACGTTCTGCACCGGCACGACGGTGAGCAACCGGGTGCCCGGCTGGGCGAACTGGCCGACGCGCACGGCGCGATCGCCGACGCGTCCGGCCAGTGTGCTCTTGACCACGGTGTCGGCGAGATCGAGTTCCGCCTTGCGCGCACTGGCCCGCGCGACCGTCAATTGGGCCTTGGCTTGCGCCAGCGCGGCGTCGAGCGTGTCGGTCTGACGCTCGCTCGCCTGAACGCTGGCCTGGTGGCTCTTGAGCGTGGCGTCAGCGCGGGTGCTGGCATTGCGCAGCTCGGCAAGACGCTCGTCGGTTTCCGCGCCGGTGGCCACGAGCGGCGCATAGCGTTTGACTTGACCCGCCGTGTAGCGCGCGTCCGCTCGCGCACCGTCGAGTTCGGCGCGCGCTTGCGCGATCGTCGCGGTCTGCTGGGCGCGTTCGGCCTCGGCGCGCGCGACATCGGCTTCGCGCGCCTGCACGGTCGCCTGTGCCTCGTCGAAGGCGGCCTGGTATTGACGCGCGTCGAGCCGCACGAGCGGTTGACCAACGCTCACCGTTTCGTTGTCACGCACTAACACTTCCGTTACGTAGCCGCCCACTTTCGGCGCGACAGTCATGCTGTCGGCTTGCAGGTAGGCATCGTCGGTCGACTCGATGAAGCGCCCAACGAGCCACCAGTGCGCGCCCCAGCCAAGACCCGCGACGACGCCCACTGCCAGCGCACCAAGCAGAATCGTTTTGCGACGACGGTTGGCCGGCGTCTCCGGCCGGCCCGGCGTCTGCGTGGTCTCGGCGGCTTCCACGGTCCTGGCGGTCGGGGTGTCGGCGGGGCGTGCGATCGGCGGCGTCGAGGTTGTCGGTTTGACCGGTGCTGCGGTTGACATGAGGGGTCCTTCAAATTATTCCGTTTGGCAAAATTATTCCAGTTGATCGATTTGTGTCAAGTGTTATATTTTTGACGAAAGTTTTGGCAAGCAAGGACAGACATGACAGGAACTTCACGCGCCGGGCGGGCACCGCGCACGCCTGTGCGAACGCGGCATGCGGTCGACACGGGGTATCAACGGGGTGAGGAAACGCGCGCGCGCATCATCCTGGCGGCGATCAAGTGCTTTGGCGAGTTCGGTTTTGCGGGGGCCTCCACGCGAGACATCGCGCACGAGGCCGGTGTGAACGCACCGGCGCTGCAGTATTACTTCGACAACAAGGAGGGGGTGTACACGGCGTGCGTCGAGTACATCGTGAGTCTTGTCATGGGGCAGATGGGCGAAGCGATCGAGGCGGCCGAGCGCGTGGTGGCCGAACCGGAGGCGACCGACAAGCAGCTTATCGACGCATTCTGCGAGCTGCAGAACCGCAAGGCGGGGTTCATGGAGGAAGTGCCGGAGATCGAGGGTTGGCACATGTTCATGGCCCGTGAGCAGGCAGGGCTTGGACCCGAGGCGGGGTTCAAGGTATTCCACGAGCGCTTTTCGAGCCGGCTCGCCGCGGTAGGGGCGAACATTGTGACGCGGCTCGCGGGCGTGGCGCCCGACGATGAGGCAATGCGGGTTCGGGCCGTGTGCATCAGCACGCTGGGCATGGCGTTTCGGGTGATGCGCCGCTCCGTCGACAGTTCGATGGGGTGGGCGAGCGAGCCGAATCCCGAACGCAACCGAATGGTACGCGAGGCGGTGCTCGAACAGACTCGGTACCTGCTGCAACGCATCGTCAAGCAACGCAAGTCGGGCGGGTAGGCACGTCGCAACACGTTGGCAGCACGACAGCGGCACGACAGCGGCAATCTCGGAAAACGGCGTTCACGGCCCGGATAGCACGCCGTGCCCGAGCTTGGCCGGGCGTTACGATTTCAACGCAAAAAATGGAATTTGCTGGCCATTTGTGGCGGACAACTGGCGGCGATTCGAAGGATCTGCCAGAATCCGGGGGAACTTGATGGATTCTGCCAATGAACCTTGACCTTGCCGATCTTCGTATCCTGCGCCATCTCGAACTCAACGGGCGCATCTCCAACCAGGAGTTGGCGGATGCCGTCGGGCTGTCGCCATCGGCCTGCCTTCGCCGGGTGAAGTTGCTCGAGGATCGCGGGGTGATTTCCGGATACCGCTGCATCGTGGACGCACAGCATATCGGCCTCGAGTTCGAAGCTCTGGTCCAAATTTCGCTGCGTCCCGATGTCGATCAATGGCACGAGAAATTTCTCGCTTGCGTCCAGAATTGGCCTGAGGTGGTGACCGCACGCATCGTCACTGGCTCGGCCAATTACATCTTGACCGTCAGGGCCCGGAATCTCGCGCATTACTCGGATTTCATCGTGAACGAGTTGTACCGTGCGCCGGCGGTCATGGCGATCCAATCGAACATCGTGCTCAAGACAATCAAGCAAACCCAGTCGCTCGTCGATCTGGTGAAGCAGAAATAGAAATATCGACGATATTCACCCGTTCCCGAAAGACGGTCGGGACTTCCCGGAAGAAGAGACGCAGCATGGCAGTGATTACCACCATTGAGGACTTGCGGGTGCTCGCGCAGCGGCGCGTGCCGCGCATGTTTTACGAGTATGTCGATTCCGGCTCATGGACCGAGTCGACGTATCGGGCGAATGCGGCGGACTTTGGCGGGATCGGGTTTCGCCAGCGTGTCGCGGTCAACATCGAGCATCGCAGCACGCGCACGACGATGTTGGGCGAGCCGGTCGCCATGCCGGTGGCGTTGGCGCCGACCGGCATGACCGGCATGCTGCATGCGGACGGCGAGATTCTCGCGGCGCGCGCGGCCGAGGCGTTCGGCGTGCCGTTCACACTCTCGACCGTGTCGATCTGTTCCCTTGAGGATGTCGCCGCGCATACCAAGGCGCCGTTCTGGTTCCAGTTGTATGTGATGCGCGATCGCGACTTCATCGAGCGGCTGATCGATCGCGCCAAGGCGGCGGGGTGCTCGGCGCTGATGGTGACGATGGATCTGCAAATCAGCGGTCAGCGTCATCGCGACATCAAGAACGGCCTGTCGGCGCCGCCCAAGCTCACGCTGCCCAACATTGCCAACATGATGACCAAGCCGCGCTGGTGCCTGGGCATGCTGGGCACGCGCCGTCGCACGTTCGGCAACATCGTGGGGCATGCCAAGGGCGTTGACGACATCGGCTCGCTCGCCGCGTGGTCGGCGGCGCAGTTCGACCCTCGCCTTTCATGGGACGACGTGGCGTGGATCAAGAAGCGTTGGGGCGGCAAGCTCGTGCTCAAGGGCGTGCTCGATCCGGACGATGCGCGCGCGGCGCGCGACACGGGGGCCGATGCGATCGTGGTGAGCAATCACGGCGGGCGTCAGCTCGACGGTGCGATCTCGACGATCCGGGCGCTGCCCGACATTGTCGCGGCGGTGGGACGCGACACGGAGGTGTGGCTCGACGGCGGCGTGCGTTCCGGGCAGGACGTGATCAAGGCGATGGCGCTGGGCGCGAAGGGGACATTGATCGGGCGACCGTTCCTGTACGGGCTGGGGGCAATGGGCGAGGCGGGCGTGCGTCGTGCGCTGGCGGTCATTGCCAAGGAGATGGACGTGACGATGGCGCTGACCGGTCGCACGAGCGTCGACCGTCTCGACACGTCGATGCTCATCCCCGGAAGCTATCCGACGGGCATTGGACCGTACCTTGCGGAGCTCGGCAGGCGGTGAGCCGTCTGTCGCGCGAGTGAGAGAAGCCGCAGCCATTGTGCTGCGGCTTTTTTATTGGCGTAGGGGCTTTCCGATATTCGGCCTGCCGGCTTTCGCCGGACCGCGGGCGCGGCGATGATGCAAGGCGTGAGTCAGTCGGCCGTGAAGTGGCGTTACAGGAATTTGCAACAAATTTGTTGTGGTCTCTGTGCGGCGTATACGACAGATTTGTTGTAGCATTCGATTCCATCACGGGTGAAGTATGAAGTACAGCGAATTCCGAAGGTGGCTTCGGCGAGAGGGCGCGACATTCGAGCAGCACCGTGCCGGATCCAGTCACTTTCGAGTCACGCTCAATGGGCGCTCGACGGTATTCCCGGATCATGGTGCCAAGGAGATGGGACGCGCACTGGTGGAAGCCATCAAGAAGCAGCTCGATCTGAAATAGCGTGAGCTGATCCCCGTGGGTGCAACGAATTGCGAGGCGAACGATGTTGACCTATCCCATTACGCTCAAGCGCGACACGAACGACACGTTGCTGGTCACGTTCCCGGACGTGCCGGAAGCGATTACCGTCGGCGAGAACGAGGCGCACGCGCGTGAGCAAGCGCTTGAAGCGCTTGAGGCGGCGCTGGAGTTTTACTTTGCTCAGAAGCGGCCGATCCCGTGGCCGTCCCGTGCGAAGCGCGGGCAGGCCACGATCACGTTGCCCATCATGGCGTCGATCAAGGTGCTGCTGGCGAACGAGATGATCGCGCAGAACGTACGAAAGGCCGAGTTGGCCCGGCGTATGCACGTCAATCAGGTGCAGGTCGATCGTTTATTGAAGCTTGGCTATGCCTCTCGCCTCGACGCGGTGGAGAGCGCCTTTGCCGTGTTGGGCAAGCGGCTGGAAGTTCGCGCGGTATAGCGCCGTCGGGGCGGCCGCGCCAAGCTGTCATGCCCAACGACAACGCCCCGCAATCGCGGGGCGTTGTCGTTCAGGCAGACGCGGGTCGATCAGTGATGATGATGTTTGCGATGGCCGTGGCGCTTGCCACGGTAGCCGTAGCCATCGTTGTCGTACGAACTGGAGCGCGACATGTTGCCGCCGAGCGCGGCGCCGGCGCCGCCGCCGACGGCCGCACCGATCAGGCCGCCCGAGCGTCCGCCCATCGCATTGCCAGCGGCCGTGCCGGCACCACCGCC
>NZ_CABPRY010000012.1:0-132782 GCF_902459625.1 Pandoraea cepalis | reverse complement strand
CCTTTGCCAGCATTATCGCCGGCTCAGGCCCCGGTCGCTCCACTTATCCGACTGTCCGAATTCGCGCAGCCACCTCTGAGACGGCTCGTAATCTCTACCTTTATGCCTGGCATGTGTACCGCTTTTTCCCCGTGGCTCAACGCCAAGCGCTATCCGCACTTGAGTTTGGCCTGAAGGTACGATTTCCCGGAAGATTGCCTGAGCCGTATCAGGGTTCGAAGAAGCAGCATCCAATGCTTGCCGGACTTCTGCGCTACGCAATAGACGAAGGTTTCATTCGAAACGAAGGCTTCCGCCGCTGGCATCAAGCAGCGGAAGGTCGTGCGCGGCAACGCCGATCAATGGAACGCATCCAAACCATGATCGATCAGCAACTTGAAATCATGGAGTTCAACGAGGACGAACCGGTCAACATTACGCCAGAAGATCAGTGTTGGGATCTGGTGCAGGGA
Source organism: Pandoraea cepalis (assembly GCF_902459625.1). Taxonomy (NCBI): domain Bacteria; kingdom Pseudomonadati; phylum Pseudomonadota; class Betaproteobacteria; order Burkholderiales; family Burkholderiaceae; genus Pandoraea; species Pandoraea cepalis. The sequence continues at coordinate 132,330 of NZ_CABPRY010000012.1, read as the reverse complement.
CTTCGAAAGGGCCTCCCCAGTTTGCGGAATGAGCTAGCCCACGGCTCGTCGATGCTAACGAATCAAGTGCTAGGAACCATTGAACTGGTCGCCGAGATCCTGTCCCAGATCTATTCGCCGGACTCGGAAGCGACGGCCGCTGGAAGCGGCTAAGACCAGCAGTCCGTCGAACCATATGGCGTCTTTACATCAGCAGTACAGCCCCATTTTCCGTCCCGCTCAACTTCGCTAAGGAGATTCTGGCGAACGCCTGTTTCAACGCGACGAAGTTGAATCCTTGCAGGCCACGATTGGATCGACATCGGGCGTTCGCCTGCCCTCTCGGCCAAAGCTCATCGCGTCGGCTCAACCTTCGCGCCCCGACGGTTCCGCATGTAGCGCTCGGTCGTCGTGACGCTTGAATGCCCGAGTTGCTTCTGCGCGGCGCGTATGTCACCAACATCCTCAGCCTTGTCTGTCCCCGCCTTCGCCCTCAGGTCACGGAATTGATACTTCTTTGGATCGGGCAATCCCGCAGCCAGACGAGCCTCCACAAACATCGATTGGATCGACTTGAGGCCAACCCGTCGACCGCGCTCGTTCACCACCAAGAAAAAGCTACGTGGATTATGTCCAATTTTTTGCTTGGAAATCCGATCAAGGGTTGCCTTCAGCCGCCCTGCCACACGAATACGGAGCTTCGCTTTCGTTTTTCCCTGCTGGATTACCAGGCAGCCATCCGATAAATCACGCTCACTCATTTTGAGAACGTCGGAGGGGCGCTGACCGGTCAGATAGGCCAAGTCCATGGCATCACGCAACGGCTGACGAGCGTGCTCATGGATGACGCGATATTCGTCGTCCTCGATGTACACGTCTCGCGGACGCTCCCGATATCCCTTAATGCCTGCGCACGGGTTCGGCTGATCTGTGTAGCCCCATTCTCGAGCCTTGTTCCAGATGTGCGAGAACAAGGCCTTCTCTCGATTCGCGCGCACCTGGCCTTCCGTACCCTTGACTTCCTTTCCGCCAGCGCGCAGGGCGTCTATGGTGCTCCGCACACGCCAATCCAAATACTGGCGAACGTTGATCGGCTTGATTTCATCAAGCGGAGCTGGCGGGTCGTCAAAGAAGGCGTAGAGCTTCGCAAGCATTAGCCGATCACCCTCACGGGTACTCAACGCTTTCGTCGGCAAGACCTCGCGGACGTACCGCTCTGCAACGTAGCGAAACGTCACCAGCTTTCGGTGAAGCGGCTTTGCGTCGGCTTCCAACTCGGTCCATTTGCGAACAGCTTGCACGAAGTCCGCGCCTAATGGAATTTCACGACGGGGTTTGCCGCCAGCGTCGTAGTAGTAGAAGACCCGGCCGCTTCTCTGCCTCCGCGCCCGCATTCCTTTCGGCAGGTTCAGATTCACGCTCGGCCTAGGCCCCATGCCCGCACTCCAGCACACGGGGTACCCATTTCGGCTTGCTCAACTCAGCTGCGCCGCCTCGCCCCTCAATTGCGACTCGCGTCACGATGGGTCTTCCACCAGCATTCAGGAAGAACGGGACGCCCATACGGCGCAGTATCTCCGCTTGCTTCGCCTTCACCCGTCGGCCTGTTAGGTACTCCACTTCTTCCTGGGTTAAGAAGGTCTCCATACTCATTTCTCCCGCGTTGCTAGCCAGAAGCATCCAAGCTCCTGATTCCAAAATACCTGGCAGCGGTCCAGCGTTGCGCCAGCCGTCTTTGCCGCTTCAAATGCAATGACGATGGCCTCAGCCGGATCGTCGTTCAGGATGTGAGCAATGGGATGCCGCTCCGGAACCTCAACGCCACGACTCGACCAGTACCGCTTCTCGTTCATCTTGTGCTCGGCGAAGTCCTTCGTCAGATACTTGCCGAGGTATGCCGCCAGCTTGTGACGGAGCCCCTTCTCACGGAACGGATTGCGCACGTCGACGTTTCCGTTATCCGCCCCCACGATCGATCGCCAGATAGCTCGCAACACTCGATAGTTCTGCCGCCCCTTCACGGCGATATGAAGGTGCCACGCGCCCCGATTCTGCCGCTCAGTCACCGCGACGTACTGGAACGATTGCAACTTGCCCAGGCGGCGGCGTAGCAAGTCAAAATCACGCTTGAGGCGCGCCCGGTCCTGCATGTTCTCCCGGTAGGTCAACGTAATCATTCGATCCGCGCCAATCGCTTTACACCGCAACCGAACTTGCTGCTTAGCCCGCTTCGCCGCCGCCAGTTGGTTGTCTTCCGAATTCTCCGATTCGCCCCGACGCGCTCTCGGCATCGCATGTAACGCCTGAGCGCCCATGTAGCGGTCGAAACGGACGGCTGTGACCTCAACCTGTCCATCGCCGAAGTTCCGACCACGGATTAACCACTCGCGGCGGAAGGCAACGAATCGATCTATACTTTCATCAAGCATGGCAACTCCTATTTCTCATGTGGATTCACAGCCTCGAACCGTTCCAGCGGCTGGGGCTTTCTTCTTTTCGGGGGGAGTGTTCCTGCTTGCCTGGTCGGTCTGCGCCGCCTCTATGTACGTTAAGTGTTATTGATATAAATCTAGGGGCGCGCTTCGCGCGCCCCCGCCGTCCTCGCCCCTCCGGGCGGCGGCGGTCGCGCGAAGCCCTTGCTTTACCTCCACCGCCTTCGCGAATTCAAACGCGCCGGCGGCGGCACGCTCAGCGGATTGTTTTCCAGGAAGGTGAGTGCGATGCAGCGATAGCGCTCCGGCCGGCGTCAGCAGTGCTACCCGCTGCTCGGTCGCGCGAGCCGCGCTGAGCCGCGCGACAACCTCCCCGACGCTGTCATCCGGCTCGTAGGACGCCTCAGCTTCGTCATCGGCGCCGACACTCCCGACGCTAGACGCCCCTACCCGCTCCACTTGCAGGACGAGCAATATCTCCGTACTGGATTTGGCATCGCTCTCGCTGTCGAGGAACCTCGGCAGGAAGGCCAGGCCCGTGCGGTTTCCGGTTGTCTTGTTGGTCGTCAGTCCGCCCATGAGAATCACGTCTCCGTCATGCAAGCTGATTTCCGTGCTGATCTCGCGCGTGTTGAGCGTTGGCGAGTTATTGACGCCGGTTGTCGTCTTCACGAAATCGCTGATCTGTTGCGTGACGTGCAAGTCGATGATCCGATCCTTCACTGTCGGAGACAGCTCGAAGATCACGCCGGACGAGAGGTACTCCACAGACTGGACAGGCTCCCCGCCTCCGCGCGGATAGCTCACAGACTTCAGGATCGGGACTCGCTGGCCGACGGTGAGGCGCCCCTTTGCGCCGGAGCGGATCCGCAGATTCGGGCTGTTGATGACCTTGAAACGGGTGTCTTTGGCCAGGGCTGAGAAAACGGCGTCGAACTTCCCTGCCCTCAGTCGCAGCGTGCTACCAAGCACATCGCCCTCAAGCGTGACACCCAGCCCCTCCGACAACAGGCTGGTCGCAAGTTGGAAGGCGGAACCGTGCTCAGTGTTGTTACCGACCTCGTACGCTGCTGCACGCACGTTCACCTCGCCCACGGCCGTATCCAACTGGGGAAGCAGTTGCTGCAATGTGACGACTTCGTCCGCCGTTCCATAGAACAGGAGCGTGTCGCCGCGCTGATCGATGAGCGCGGCAGCCGAACCGCTTGGGGCAGTGCCACCGAGGCGAGCATCCGCAGGCGCTGAGACCGAGCGATTGACAGTAAATTCGCCGCGAAACAGTGGGCCGACCAGGCGGGCAAGGTACGCCGTATCCCGAAACCGCGGCCGGTAGACGAACAGGTTGCGCTCCGCCTCTTGATGCCCGCCATCCGGTCGCCGGAAGACGAAATCCACCCCCGCGCGGGTCTCCACAGCAAAGCCCAGCGAGTCGAGGAAAAGCGCGAGGAATGCTCTTAGATCACCGCTCCGGGCGTCATATCGGAACGAGACTAGGCGTGGATCTTGTAGAACCTCCGGCGCGATAACGTACGGCGTCTTTACCGCCTCGCCATACAGCAGCGCAATGAGCTGCGCGACATTGACGAACTGGAAATCGAACCGCCCGCCCCCAGCCTTCGCGACAATCCTGCGTGACTGCGCGCCCAACTGGTTCGTCTCCGCCTTAAGCATTGAACGATGGGAGTCGTCGAGCGCAGAGTATTCAGGCTCCTGACCGAGTCCGTGAAAGTCCACGGGGGCCGAAGCAAGCTCCGGGGCGTTTGCCAACACTCGCGCAGACGCCGCAAGCATGCTGAGGATAAGCATTCGCCTCATCGCGCCCCTCCCGCCGATGGGGTCGCCTGACCACCCGTCCACATCGTCACTTGCTGGCCGTCTACCGTCCCAATGCGGGCGATACCTTTCAGCGAGAACATCGATGGCGATTCAACGCGGAGCCTGCCTGAGGAATCCGCCACGACCACAAACGCGTCCGAGTCGGTTTCGTACGCCCCGGCAATTCGCCACTCGTCACTGAAAGACGGAGCAGACGGCAGTTCGACCCGCACGGACTCGGCGACGGCAGTCGGCAGCCGCACATCGTCGCTAGCCTGTTCGGGCTGTTGAAAGCTTCGGAAGTACGAGACGAGATAAATTCCGCTCGCGACGGTCATGGCGACCGTCAATGCGAAGATGAACCAGATACGCTTGTTAGTGAGCTTGTTCTGCCGCTTGTCGATGGAGCGCTCTTTCCCCTTCCCGCCTGCATACGACTGGTACAGCGGGAAAATCGCCCTTCGGTAAATCTTGTTGTACGTATCGAGCCTGCTCGACTTGGTCGTCTTTCCACCTTCGTACAGCTCGACCCGGTAACTGGAGGTCAATCCCAGCTCTTTGAGCTTCTTGGTAACGAACGTGATTTCCACGACCGCACGAAGTTGCCGATGCAGGTCCGTAATCGACTGAATCATCAATGCGACATCGCAAGCGACGCCAGTCTCCGAATGCACGTAATGACGATGCATACGGAAGAAGCGCATGTGCGCCGGATCGAGCTTGTTGCCCACCGACCAGAAATTCCATGCCTCATCGATGGCCACCAGGTCACCAGCCTTCACCAGGGATGGGGCGTCTGGCTTCGTTTCGTCCGGGAAGAAGCCAGGATTCATCACGTCATCGTTGGTGACGGGCACGATTACGCCGAGCGTCTCACCATTGGCTTTTCGGTCCGTCACGCAGTACTCGTAAATCGCCTCGGGTTGAATCCCGTCGATATTCGTCACAACACGGCGCCCGCCGATGACCGCAGGCACGATGACGCTACTCACAACCTCATAACTCTTCCCGGATCCCATCAACCCCGTATACGCGTTGATTGCCATGACTTACCCCAGCAGCGGAATGCGGCGGATGATGAAACGGTTCGCCATTGCCGCCAGTACTAATGGAATGCCCTGCGGAAACGCCAGCAGTTCCAGCCAGTACCAGACCGACGGAGGCAATCCGACGAACGCGTTGGTGAGCGCGCTCGCGTTCGGCAAGATGCCGCTGTTCGTGAGCACGTCGATGAAGCCGGTAGTGATGAAGCAGAGTGCGAAAAACGTTCCGAACTTCACCACTGCCGAACGCAAGACAAACTGAAGCGCCGAATTAACGGCCGACGCGAGAAATCCGAAGAGACTTGGCATAGCAACCTCAGGCGGCAAGCACAATCATTAGGGACATCAGCGCGAATACGGCCAGCATGACCGTCGTGATCGTCCGCCGATGTTTCTCCGCGATGTCGCACATCGCGTCCATGCGGATGCGTTGACCGAAGAGGTCGAACGTCGGGCGCGGGCATTCAGCCGCATACTTCGGCACCGTCCACTTCTTGATGTCCGGAAATAACGACAAGATCGGCTTGAGAATCATGCTCGGCGTAGGCGGGGTTTCGAGCGTCGGTGTCTCGATCCGTGGCGCTTCACCCAGATCGATCTTTACGGGACTGCCGACGTCCACGGTGGGCCGATTGATGACGTTCACATCCTTGACGAGCTGCGTCTCCGGTTGCGTCTTCGTTTCCGTCTTGGTTTCCGTCGTCGGCTCAGTCTTTGGCTCGACCTTGGTCCCTTGATCGATGCGCGTCTCGACTTGCGGCTTGATGACTTCCTGGATGACAACGGTCCTTTCGCCAGGCCTGCCAGCCGGACGGAACAGATCTTCTACGCGCGGGACAAGCTCGGGATTAGCCTTTGCCCACGAGTCCACCTCCGCACTCGTTACCGGACTCGTCACGGTGTACGGCACGCCCTCATAGTCGGGTCGAGAAGCCGCACGTCGCCACGCCGTATCCACGACGTTTGCAAGCGTCTCACTGCCGATCTGCGCGCCATGAATGTCTTTCGGGATGCCGATATAGGCACGCTCTAAACTGTCGTACCAGTTCTGCGCGGTGCTCGGCTGTTCGCGCTGGTAAAGCCGCTCGACCCTCCAGAGACGTCCACGATTCCAGTCGCGCGAGGAGCCCAGAAAAAGCGTCGATTCGCTCGCATCTACCGCGGTGACTTTCTTTGTTTCACACATGGACCGCTGGGGATCTTCGGGCTGGCAGTGCGCCTCTGTTATCTCGACCTCGTTGTACGTATAGTCCGCAAGTACTGTGACGACCCGTCCGTCCATGTCATATTCCGGCCGGAGCGTCACGTTTCTCATCGCCCTCTCGCCGTCGAAATGCCCGGAAATGAAAGTGATAAATTTCACGACGGCAGCCAGGCTCGTCAAATCGACGGCGAGATAGTCGCCTTTGAACTCCGCACCGAGCGTGTCGCCCTTAGGAAACCGGCTGCATGGCTGGGACGGCAAACATCCGTCTTGCCGATAAACGCGAAATCCCGCGCGGGCAGCAGCAACGCTCCAATGCTCGTCGAAACCAGCCCCCTGCATTCCCGGATAGGACGTCTCGTCAATCATCGACTGTTGCGATTCGGGCACCTTGACGGACACACGTCCGTAGCCGTCTTCCCGAATCTGGATCTTGTCTTTGCCTAGATAGGCCACCACTGCGGATCCAGCCCCCACCACACCCAGACCCGCGAGCACGGTCAGCCACACGGGTGCACCCAGCATGGTCAGCCCGATGCCAACGCCTGCGGAGGCGACATTGAGCGCCGTCAAGTTGGAGGAGATTGCCGCGTTGGTAGCGGCGATGCGCGGATCGGCCGGAGAAATGCCTCGGCGAATGGCGACTTCTTTGAGAATGCTGGCGACGGATCGGTTAAAGACCCAGTTCGTAGCGGGCGGGGGTACGAAGGAGCTTGCCGTCTGCTGAGACAACAGGGCGACCACCGCGACCAGGACAAAAATTCGCTTCCTGGTCATGATTCAAGCCCCTTTACAACCGCCCATCCGCAGGCGATACCCCAGGCGAAGCACATCAGATTGAAACTCACTTGGGCGGTCATTGGCGTATGGCGAGCGTTGTGGATGGGAAGCGTCCGGATCGCTTCCCGGCTTTAGTAAAAGGTCACGCGTTGCGGATCATTCCAAGAATGACCCTCGCACTCTTGAGCGCGACGTAGACCCCGGCCATCAAACCGCCAACGGCCATAATGGAGGCGACGACGCCGGCAAAGCTGATCTTCGACGTGAGCTGAGAGACATCGATTGGGGCCGCATCTGCCGCGAACGCCATGGCCGAAATTGTTGCCAGCGACAGCGCCACAGCGACTTTCGATGCAAGCGGCTTGAGACGTACTGCTACTTCCTTCATGTGAAACTCCTAGAGGTGAAATGCCGGAAAGCGTCCGGCGCGCGAATGGATTAGTGGCGGATCAGGCGAAGTACCGCGCCGACGTTTGCGCTGACCAGGTAGAGCCCGACAACTGTCGTGAAAGCCAGCGCCCAATAGCTCGCCATTTGGGCGGAATCGAGCGGGACCGACGCATTGGTCGGCGCTAGAGCGGTTGCGTCCACCGGCAATACGGTGAAATAACGCCCGCGCTCCGGTGGACACAACGCTCGATCTGTCTCACTCGACGCTTTGGCTGACGTGACGGCCTGACAAGCAAGTACCGATGTGCCCGAGTACGGCGTCACTCAACTACCCCTGTCCGAATCCTCTCGATCAATTCGAGGGCGTACTTCGAGATCTGCGGCCGCGACATATTGTTGATGTCGCACACCATATCCAGAGTGCTGGCCAGCATGTACACCGTTCCTTGCAAGCTCGCCGCCCCCTCGATCAATCGAACGAGAGCATCCAGCTCCTTCGAATCCCACCCAACCGCAATACCTTGCGCCTGGCAGCATCCGTGCCTCAAGTTGACTTCCCTGAAGAAAAGTCGAGATTTTTCTTCCGTCATGGAGCACCTCAAATTTCTTGGCCTGATTAGCGAGGCGGGCTAGTGTCCGCGTCGGTCATGAACGACTTATTTGCGAGTCAAAAATTAGTACTCCTATGCAAATAAGTGAAATTTTTTGTTACTTATTGCTCCTTGGATTGCGCGGCTGGCTTGGCATTAATTGCGTAGGGTTGCAACGATACAATCCGCGGGATTAGCTGACCCTCCATCGACTGGGTGAGTGCAAATTCAGCGAGGTAGTCGCCGTTCGGCGTCTCCTTAAGCATCTCGGGAAGCACAATCGTTCCGACGATTGTCTGCTTGCCTTCGCTCGTCATTTGATGGAGCACGCACTGTGCCGTACGCATGTCGTATGGACGTCCGGTCTTGCTAGAAACACCCTCGCGCCGAAGGACGTCGAGGATAGTGAGTTTTTGTTTGCTGGTCATGGCATCAAATCTCGAAGTGGAGCGATGTGGCTGGGGCATGTGAAAGATACCCGCCACGTCAGTCAATCAACTGCAATTAAGTTGACCGGATGGAATATACAAAATCACTTCCGGCGGCGATATGGGAAACGTCCGACTTATGAGAGAACGGATCACGGAATTGGTTGAGTGCGTAACCGATAGGTGGCGACCATGGGCGCATATGGAAGAACTGACCGGTATAAGTGCCCGACGCTGGCAAAACGTCGCGCAAGGACGGCAGCGAGCTAGCGACGAAATGATCAGCGCGCTGGGTGCGAAGTGGCCTCGCTATGCGTATTGGCTGGTCACTGGCCTAACGGACGAACCTCACGGACACACCTCCCCGACTCTCGACCGGTACGCTCAGACGTTAAATAAGGGGAATAGCGCGAGGTGAAGGGGCCCGGTCGCAGGTGCCTGTACTGCTGGCGGCCGGAGGTCTTGCTGTGTATCGAATGTCTGCGTCGAGGCGATGGGTGACTCCGAGAACCTCACTCGCGAGGTCGCCCATTTGGTCGAAGTACGCGCTGGTGAATTGCGGCGGAATGGACTCGGGGCTGCTTTGGTTTGATGCCACCATGCATAGCGCAAGAATGCGCTCGGCGAGTTCGTGAAGTTTGTCGAGAGAGTCTCGAATTTCGAAAGGAATGGAGACAGGAGATGTCATGCGGCGTCCTCATGCTAACCGTTTCAATCCTGCCCCTCGCAAAAAGCGAGAGGGGGTGGGCAGGCACTGGACTGGGGTAGCAAACCGCTGGTTTCCCGAATACACGGCACACCCGAAGGTGTCCCAGTACAGGCCCGCCCGTTGAAAACGAACGCATGAGTCGGCGCACACGAAATCCGCAAAATTCTGCGGCCGTGTGCCCGGGTTTAACCAATCGGGTTGCTACGCCCGGTCACGTTTGGGACGTGACGGTTGAGAGGATATTGCGCGCCGAACGACATGACAACGCCCGAGCAGCGCAACTTTACAGCACAGCGCATTATTCGGACTCATCCCTAGGAAATAGTTGGGAAACGTCTGAGGATGAACCTCATCCGCGCATCCCTCCTGTCGTCGTCGCTGAGATCAATCGAATTGCCGCCCCGACCAGGAGCGGGCTTCCACGCGACACCAATTGCGTACACTTGCTGATGGGGCGAATGGCCGGGCGACGCTCTTCCGCTCGCGAAAATGACGTCTGTGCTACACTACAAAATGATCGTCACCAGATTGCATTTGCCAATACAAATCAATTGGTTACAAGAGCCACCGCGCCATGAAGGAGAGCACCATGAGCCTGCGAGACAAACTGAAAACATCGCTCCGTAAGCGGAAAGCGGATGTCTTTCTGCGGGCCGACTTCGCGCAAATGGGGAGCGAGGCACAACTTAGCCGCGCGCTGCGGGAGCTGGTTGACGAGGGCACGATCGTCAAATTAGGCGTCGGCGTGTACGCCAAGGCCAAACCTAGTGTCCTGTCCGGCAAACCAATCCCCGTGCGTCCGGTCGAAGTCCTCGCACCGCAGGCACTCAAGAGGCTTGGCGTTAGGACATACCCAAGCAGAATGGTCGCCGCCTACAACGCTGGTGACACCACTCAGTTGCCAACGAGTGTTGTCATCAATACGGGGAACCGCCGCATCGCCCGCAAGCTCGGGTTTGGCCGGCAAATCATTCGATATGAAAATAATTTCCAAGGAGCAACGTGATCTCATCGACGCGTTGATCGCAGAGCAGGATCTTGGTGGCATTTCCGCCGCAATTCTAGAGAAGGACATTCACGTCAGCGACACGCTCCGCGCCCTGGCGTCTCTAGAACACGAAAACTTACAGTTGGCATTCTGCGGCGGGACGAGTCTCTCAAAGGCGCATCGCATCATCAAACGAATGTCGGAAGACATTGATCTGAAGGTAGTGCTTGCGCCGAACCACGGGTTTTCGCAAAACCAACTGAAGAGTCATCTATCTGCTCTCAAACGCAAGATCGTTGAATGCATGATCGGGCTCGGATTTTCTGAAATCCCCGAAGAGACGGTGGCACGAAACGCGAACGGATTTTTTGCCAGCGGTTGGCATTACAACGCCCAATACGCCGCTGCCACAAGTCTGCGCCCGCACTTGAAGCTCGAATTCACGACTCGCACCCCCTGCTTCGCAACGTCACAACAAACGCTTGGCTATTTGGCCTACCAGTTGGCAACCCAAGACGCGGCGCCTTTCACGATGCAATGCGTAGCCGTGGAGGAAACCCTGGGCGAAAAGGTACTCTCGTTCCTTCGCCGTTTCGCCGAACATCGTGCCGGAGCAAAGGACAAATGGGATGACGCATTGGTCCGCCATATCTACGATACCTGGTGCATCGTGGCGGTAGACGGAAATGCGGTTGAGCGGGCAACCAAGCATTTCAAAGACCTGGTCGCTTTTGATCAAGGTGAATTTACTCGACACGCTGCGTTTTGCGCGAATCCGGCCGAATGCCTGAGCCAAGCTCTGGAAACGGTCGGCCAGGATAAGCAGACGATTGATGAGTATGCAACCAAGCTGGTCCCATTGATCTACGGCGACGACCGGCCATCGTTTGACGCTGCATTTGGTGTATTCAGGACCGCAGCGCAAACACTGCTGAGCACATTGCCGGCCGTCAAACGCACCTAACGACGCCGAATCCGCTGCTCAAGCCGCTTAACACCATAGGGGACTTCGGTCCCCTTTTTCATTATCAGTTTACGGCGCCGGGCGACCACACGAATTTCCGAGTGTGGTCACGAGGCAACCCACACTCGTAGACGGTGAAGAAGTCGATCATGCGAGGCCAGCTCCGAAGCTAACGCGCGTCGTCAACCGGCGTGAGAGGGAAAGTGCTCCGCACCACCGAGCCGAATCCCTTCAAACTCTGCTCCGCAACGTCTTTCGTTCTCGGCCATCTTCGCTAACACAGCCAGCGTAGTTAAAAGCAATATTGCGGATGATCGCGCAATTCAGTAGTGTCTGGCGGCTCGCTAGTCGAGCATCAGGTGTCCGCAGTATCGCCGCGGGTGGATGTGCACTCATTGGCTTTCACCTTTACTCAGACGCCGGCCGGCGGCGGACGATAGTCGGGGTGGCCCTCGGTGCGCTCACCACGTGCTGACGCCCAGAAGTACTTTGCATGGTGCTCGTAGACTTCCGTTGCCTCCGACAGATCGTAGGCCATGCCCAAAACGACACTCAACAGCAGCCGCATGATTTTGAGGTTGTCTTGGTAGAAGGTCTCAATCTCGTCGTCGGTGGCCCAAACAGGTAGCGCACCTTCCTCCTGTTGCTGCGCGACCATATTCGACTCCGCGGGCCCAACCGGGGCTCTGGGCAATTGCCGATGTGCTAGGTGCTGGTGGCGAAGCATTTTAAGCTTCTCTAGGACCTCGAAGCTGGCGCCGTTCGCACTGTACTTACCGATCAATTCCAGTATTTCATCGCGCCTTGGCGCCAGCGTGTTTCTCATCGCGTCGGGAGCGAACTTAGAACTAAGGCCGAAGCGCCTAGCACGGTCTTGAACCAGTTCTTCGAACAATTTTTTGTTCCGTAGGCGGTCGGCAATCAGGCTCATTCGCACAGCCTGTTTGTTAGTGTCCCACACACGTGTCAGCGCCAATAACAGTTCACGACGCAGCGACAAGCGAATGATTTGGAAGGCGTGCGCCGCGTAGGACGTCCCGATTCGTGCTTGGAGCGCGCCATCATATGCTGCGGGCTTCCAAGTCTCATGGAACATGACCGACAGCTCGATCTCCTGTCGGGCGGTGTCGACGATTCGTTTCAATTCTTCGATTTCTGATCGGGTATCGTCCATCTGAGTTGTCCACGAGCTAATCTTTTGATAAGAGCGCGGAGATGCCTGGTTTAGCCAAGTGCAACTCCGTGTATCCAGCGGCTGCTCCCGTGACTGAGCGAAAACAGGCCGGGAGCAAACGAAAACTCAGAGGCTCGGCTCGGTTTTCGGGTCAGCCGTGAGGCCGCAGTCCTTGAGAGCAGCTTCCAGTACCCGTCTACCCATCTCGATCTGATCGCTCGCGACGAGTGTTGCGATGCCTGGAAAGGCGAGTTTGACGTCTTCGAGAACCGATTGCGCGACAGGCTCATCCGCAACCTTTTCTGGGAAAACGGCAATAAACCATGCCTGAAAGACTTGCGCCTCTATAGGACCGCCCTGCCGAAGTCGTATGTAATCCTCCACAGCCAGGAATAAGATGGCGGCAACGTTAGACTCAAGCAATTCGACCGAGCTATCGGGGTCCGGGTCTTGTTTGGCGTGCTTGAAGAAGTTTCGACACGGATCGTTGATGTAGTGGTTAAGCGTGTGTCCGTCCGGCAAGTTTTCGCGCGCCTGCTTGGAGAAGCCTTCCACGTTCGCGCTCGTGCAGAGCACGTCAATAACCTCCCACGCGTTTGATGCCAGCGAGTAGACGGATACTCGGTCCCCGCCATCGAAGAAAAGGCGAATGGCCGTAGTGAGTTGCCTTCGAGCGGCGGCGATCTTCGTTATGTGCATGCCATCTATTCCTGCGCGTGCAGCTTGTGGAAAAGGTCGGCCATCGCCTGCCTGTAGGTCTCGGGGTCCTTTGCGGCGTCGTCGGGATGGGCGTGCTGCACCATGTAGCCCGCCATCATGCGCGTAATTGCGTTCGCCTCGGTCCTGACCCACTCTGCGAGCTCGACGACGGGTGCGTAGTCGGCCGCATTGTTAGTCTCGGGCCACGGCCAGCCGTGATGCATAAACCATCGGTGCATCAATTCGTTCCGACGCTCTATCAGGGTATTTAACCGATCCTCCAGATCCGTGGCAATCTGGCCTCTATCGGAAAGCGCCGTGACCACGTTCGACGATGCAGTTTTGTATTTCTTCTCGTCGATCATGCCGCCCGACGCCTCGCGATAAACCTCGTCCGTGATCATCTTGAAGCCTTCGTGGATCGACACGAAAGTCACTTCGAACATCTGCATCGCGATTACCGCGCGCCCGATCGCCGCGTAGGCCTGCTCCATTTTCCGCTCTCCAAGTGGTGAAGTAGCGCAGGAATTGTACAGGCGAGCGAATTCGACCGCGCATTCGCGGATAGCCGACGACAAGTGATCGAATGACCGAAACGCGTCGAGTTTCAGCCGTACGTCTTCGTTGAACGAGCGTCGCTTCATGGCCGATTACTGACGTTTGCGACGGGTCGCTTTCGACCAACAGGAAACTTTGATTGACCCAGCGGTGCCTCTAGGCACTATTCTTCGGTATATGAACTGCTAAATTTTGAACATGAATAGGGGGAGATAGGGGATGGAAGACGAGGCATTTAGTATCTGGACGCCGCACCAGGCGTTCTACATTCAGTCGATGCTCTTCAATACGACCTCTGCCTTCCAGTCGTGCAGCATTGCAGAAAAGATCATCAAGAAGATCTCTGTTGGGGAGATTGATCCGCAAGAGAAGAAGGACTTATTACTGGACTGCTTGCAGAACGTCGTCAACCAGTCTGGGGCTATATCGCGATACTTCTTCCCGTCGCGTGATGGTATGAAGGGAACGGACAAGAAAACCATTCACAGGGATCGCGGACAGTATCTGTCAAAGGTCTTTGGTATAAAGGACGACAGCCCCCTGATGAATAGGGCGTTAAGAAATTCGATTGAACACTTTGACGAGCGGCTTGATCTTTATCTTCAAGAGGGGATAGTCGGATACATCTTTCCTAGCCTTATTCTTCCTGAGCCTGAAGACTCGGATGTGCCTCATCACATCTTCAGGGCTTACTACTTGAAGGAAGGCATTTTTCAAGTGCTAGGTGAGCGATACGAGATCCAGCCAATTGTTGAGGAGGTAGCCAGAATTCATGATCTCCTAGTCAAGTTTGACGGCAATGGCGGAGTCTTCCACTCGTAAAAAATTGGCTTTACGCTCCTTTTTTATTGTGCTGACGCATAGATCTTATCCAAGACGAAGTTCGCCACCTTGGCGATCTCTGGAACCCCTGACGAATGTCCGCTTCCACAGCCGATCACCAGCGTCTGCTTCTCGACTCGTTTCGGTCCTTCGTCACATCGTGACGGCAACGATGGGTTTCGAGGCGCAACCATCACTGCCACCCGCAGACCAGCCAGCAAGTTGCCCTCCCTCACCAGCCGGGATTCCGCCTGTCGGCTGCGCATAAGCTACAGCGTTCCCAACCTACGAATCGCTTCAAGACGGGTTTGGCTGGCAATTCATTCAGTATGAGAGAGATTTCGAAAGAGCCATGCGAACGTATCGACGCGTTGGTCGCGGGAGAATATTTCGGCAACTCTCATCGCACCAAATGCCGATGCTCCGCAATGAACTGCCGCAGCGCCGCATCGATTCTCGTCTGCCAACCGCTACCAGACGCCTTGAAGTACGCAACGACCTCCGGCGACAGCCGAATGTTAATTCGCTCCTTCGTCACCTCGGCCTTGGGTCGACCGCGAGGCTTGAGCAGTTTCTGGGCAGCCTCTTCGCCAACAATCCCCGGCAACACGTCACTCGCAGGCCGCGCCCTGGCGAAGTCCTTCTTCGTCCATTCGGGATTCTGCGAATCCTGACGCATTTGCCTTTTGATCTTGGCATCCTCAGCCGGGGTAGGGAGGACGGTTCCCGGCTTAAGTTGGGGCATAGCGTTTCACCTCCCGCGAATTCGCCTTGTGCAAGCTGATGACGTTTATTCTTTCTGCGCGACGCGTGAAGACCACTACGCTGTCCCATTCGACGTCCTGGGCCATCGTGAACGGCAAACCCCGTTCCTGGACATTCCGGTCACTTCTCGCCGGGTCGAAACTGATATTCATGGGCATTTATTGTACTGACAACAATTCTCGCCCAAGAACTATTTTTGTGACGACAATAAATCGGGAAGTTTCCCGACGGCGTGCCGCCAATCCCCTCCAAATCCTGCTCCGCAATCCGCTTTCCACCCCCAGTAAACACGCGGGTTTCCGGCTTTTCACGGCCCCCCGCTTTCGAAGCGAAGCCTCCCCCTAACCCCTTCCCCCACAACGATTTCCCAGTGAGACTTGAAAACCAGCGAAGGGGTAACCCTTCCGTGAGTTCGAATCTCACCGCCTCCGCCAGTTTTCCTAGGTTTTCCCGATAGTAGCGACTGACTTTTGTAGGCGGTGCTCCGCAATTTTTTCGGGGTTGCTCCGCAAAAGCGGGAAATTGCGCCCTGGAACATATCGCTCGGACGCGGGAATGACTAGTGCGTCTTGGTACGATCACTGGCGGCTCGCGCCCCTAAGCGGGCTATGGATAACTCCCACTCAAACGGCCGATTGCATATGTGGATTCAACCGGTGAATGCAACACACTAGAGCTGCCGGAGCAGCGGAAGTGTTGCATTCACCGGTTGAATCCACAAACCACAACAGTCCTTCAGAGTTCTCCAAAGCAGCCCGTCAGCGTTCACGTGATTGCTACGTGAGATTCAATCCCCCATCAGAGAGCAGAATTTCCCCCGTCAGATAATCTGAGTCGACTAGAAATGCAACAGCCTGAGCAATATCCTCGGGACTAGCTGCCCTACGCATAGGTGCCCGTTCCTTCCAAAGTTGCTGAGCTTGCGTCCAGTCCGCCGTTAGAGGTGTATCGACCAAACCAGGAGCGACAGCATTCACGCGAATATCTGGGGCCAGCGAAACAGCGAGCAAGCGAGTCACGTGGTTTAACGCCGCTTTAGTCGCTGCGTAAGGTATGGACGCCCCCTTTGGGCGGACGCCGGCATGCGAACTCACGTTTACGACGCAACCGGGCTTCCCTCGTGTGGCCGCTTCACGGAGTGCGGATTGCGCTTCGGTTACTAGGCGGAACGGGGCAACAACATTGATTTCATACAGCTCCTGCCATACGTGCGGCGTGGCCGCTGCCAGATCCGCATGGGGGATAACGCGACTGATCC
Organism: Pandoraea cepalis; assembly: GCF_902459625.1. Classification (NCBI taxonomy): domain Bacteria; kingdom Pseudomonadati; phylum Pseudomonadota; class Betaproteobacteria; order Burkholderiales; family Burkholderiaceae; genus Pandoraea; species Pandoraea cepalis. The sequence goes on along the minus strand of NZ_CABPRY010000012.1, from coordinate 115,732 downwards.
CTGCGTTATTGACCAGAACGTCGAGTCGACCCCATACGGCAACCGCTTCACGGATGAGCTTTACTCTGTCCGCGTCGTTGGCCAGATCGGCTTGCACATAAGCTGCCGCTCCGAGTTCCCGGGCCAACGCATGACCTGCAGCAGCCGAACTGCGCGAATGCAAGACGACTGAGAATCCGTCTTTTGACAGTCGCCGCGCGATTGCGGCACCAATACCAGAAGTCGAGCCAGTGACAAGAGCGACAGGGGACGGAGTTTTCACGGAGGCTGATATAAAGTGTAACGTTTTTGGAATGGCAGAGATCGTACTCATGGCCTTTGACAGAAGGACCGTAAAGGCCGATCGATGACGGACGCCACCTGGTGTTCGTCCCTCAAGTGTCGACGGTCGAGGCTGCTGTGTCGATCGTCTCAAACTGGCCGACCGCCGCCCCACGCCCGAGCGAAGCAAACACTCCGGGTGTAGCCTTTCGTGCAAAAGGCATGGCCCGACCGAGAACGGCCAGCCAGGTTTATCCAAAGCGGTCATTCGAGCAGGCAACCAGCGTCCAGGTGCACTCAATCCTGGATTATTCTTCGAGTGCTAACGCGCGAGCCCTGCCACCAACGAGATCTCTCAAATCTCATGCTCTCCTTGATTCGCCTGTGCTCTCGACTCCTCCGGACCACTCCGGCGCTACTGTGGCGCAAAGGCGCCGGGCGCACGCACAGAGGACCTATCACCAAGGAATCTGGTTCTGCTCGAAGTAGAAGCGTCCTGACGGCCCGGCCGGGTCCTGGGTCGCAAGCCAGACGATGCCTTCGGCTGCCTGTTCCACCGTGCGGGGACCCGAGTGGTTGTTGAAATCGGTGGCGGTATAGCCTGGATCGACAGCGTCAACCTTGATGCCGACCGACGCTAACTCCTTTGCAAAAGCCAGCGCAACAGCGTTGAGGGCCGACTTGGAACTGTTGTAGCCAAGGATATTCACGCCATAGAACTGGTTAGCCGGATCAGACAGCCAGCCGAGAGATCCGAGCCCGCTGCTTACCATCACGACGGTACCTTGACCAGCAGATTTCAACAACGGCACAAACGCCTGAGTCACGCGGATCGGACCGAAAACGTTTGTCTCGAATACAGCGCGGATGCTGTCGATCGGTTGCTTGCTGGGTGTCGTGTGAGGCCCGCCTGGAATGCCCGCGTTGTTGATCAGCACATCAAGGCGACCGTCTTCGTCCTGTACACGCGCAGCAGCGGCACGTACGCTTTCGTCCCGCGTCACGTCGATTGGCAAAAACCGAACATCATGCCCCTCCGCCACCAGAGACTTCATCGCTGTCTCGCCGCGTGCGGCATCCCGGCCGCCGAGCCAGATGCGATATCCCAGCCGACCGAGTTGTCGAGCCGTTTCGTAGCCGATGCCCTTGTTAGCGCCTGTGATCAAAACAGTCTTAGTGGTATCCATGTTTTCGTCCTCAAGAATGAGCTTGCGGTCACTATATTTCGTTCGTCTATTTTTGATAATGATGTAAAAATCGAATAGACTGATCGCCATGCCGAACAATAATGATGATGACTCCAATCTGGATCTGCTCGCGGTATTCCTCGCTGTGCTAGATACCGGAGGTTTTCGGGCCGCTGCCCAACGGCTGCGCCTGTCGCCTTCGACAGTAAGCGAGCGGATCGCACAACTTGAGGCGCAATTGGGCGTCCCGTTGCTGATCCGCACCACACGCAGCGTCATGCCCACGGAAACGGGGCGCACACTTGCCACCCGTATTTCGCCGCTAATGGCAGAAACGCGTGCCGCGTTGCGTGACGCCGCCAGTTCGCAGAGCGTCGTACGTGGGCTTCTGAAGATCAATGTGACGGGCGCGGTTATGGTCGATATCCTGCCGCCGATCATCGACCGCTTCATGGAAGCGCATCCGCAAGTTCGCGTTGAAATCATGGTGGATGACCGACTCGTCGATATCGTGGCAGCTGGTTGCGACGCTGGGATCCGATACGGAGAGCATTTGGCACAAGACACCATAGCGGTGCCAATTGGACCGCGTCATCAGCGAATCGCATGGGCCGCTGCACCCGGATACCTCGCTGCGCGCGATATTCCCAAACACCCGAGCGACCTGCTGAATCACGAATGTATCCGGTTGCGTTTTTCGAGCGGTGCTCTCGTCGAGTGGCTATTCGAGCGTGGACAGGAAACAGTCAGGGTCGATCCGCCAGGCCGCCTCATCGTCGGCGTGGATGGTGCTTCGGCAGCAATTAGATTCGCGCGCGACGGACGCGGCGTCATCGGCACCTTCGAAAACTGGCTAACTCCATATCTGGAAAGCGGTGAGCTACTCCCTGTCTTGCATGACTGGTGGCGTGAATTCGAAGGGCCGCAACTGTACTTCTCGAGCCGATTTACGTCCGCTCCACTAAGGGCATTCATCGAACTGATTAAAGAGGAGCAGAACGCTACACGGCGCTGGCCTGTGGCAGCAGAGGACTCCTCGAAAATTGCTTAACGTTCGATACAACTTTGTTCAGCATCCGCCTCACAGCATTCGGGCTCAGTCCTACCATGTAACGGCAATGCGAGCCGCCCCGAATCCTGGAGGTTCTTTTAAACGAAGCGTATCGTTGTTGACTTGCCCAAACCCAGGATGCCCACGACGGCAATTGGCCGAAGGGTTTCCGGCTCAATGGCCTTTACCTGCTCGTGGGAAGAACCAAGGCGTAGGAATGATCGATCGGACTGCCCCGTGGCAACCTCGGACGAATGCGAGCCTCGCGGATAGCCGTTTGATGCACTCGACGCGTTAGAGCCCGCTGCCAGGGCGCGGCCACTTCCACGATCGATTACAAGCCAAAAATGAGCGAGCGATGTGCTGCAACGCCCGCTGCAACGCCGGCCGCCGAGGCGAACGTCGCGTTGGACCATGCGCTCGCCGCATCGCCAGCGGCAAACACTCCCGGAACGGTGGTCTGCTTCCAGTCGTCCACGCGGATAACGGGACCCATCGGACCTTCGTCGAACTCGCATCCGAGCTGCTTTGCGAGCGGACTTGCCATCTGGGTGCGCGACCCCACAAACAGTGCATCGATTTCGATGGCGCGGCCGTCGGCGAGACGCAACCCTGTCATGTTGGGTGCGTCGCCAAGCACTTCCACGACTGGCGCCCGTTCGATCCGCACATTGCGAGCTTCGAGCAACGCAGTCTCTTCGGGCGATGGCTGGACTATTCCTTGCGTAAACCAGGTTGTCGGTCCCCAGTCAGGAACGAGCATTGCCTGATGAATCGATAGTGAATGCGTTGCCAGGACGCCGAGCCGTTTGTCCGCAACTTCGTAACCGTGACAATACGGACAATGCAGCGCGCTGATACCCCACCGTTCATCCAAGCCGGGGAGCGAAGGCAGTTCGTCTCGAACGCCCGTCGCAAGGATCAATCGGTCCGCGCTTGCGTTGCTCCCGCTGCTTTGCGTGACGATGAAGCAATCATCAACACGCTCCGCCGTGCGTGCTTCTCCAGTCGCGACGTGCGCCGTCGGATACGCCGAGAGTTGCGCCGTCGCCTCATCGATAATCTCGCCGGGCGCCTTGCCATCCTGCCCGAGAAAACCATGAGCGTGCGATGCGAATCGATTGCGTGGCCTTCTACTATCGAGCACAAGCACACGCCGTCGCGCGCGCGCCAGCTGCATTGCGGCTGAAAGACCGGCGAAGCTGCCGCCGATCACGATGACATCGTAGTGCTCGTCCATACGTTCCCTCTCCAGATCATCACGTAACATCGTAAGTTGCATGATAGCGCCATGTTAAACTCTTATGCAACTTGAAAAGTTTCTTGAGATGGGCGCCCACGATGAAGACCGATAGCCGCATGTCTCGCGTCTTGCACGCGTTGATTCACATGAAGCATGCGGATGGTCCGCTCACCTCCGAAGCGCTCGGTGAAATGCTGTGCACGAACGCCGTCGTCGTGAGGCGTTTGTTCAGCGGTCTGCGCGATATTGGATACGTCACTTCGGAGAAAGGGCACGGAGGCGGCTGGGTGCTGGCCGAACCCCTCGAAAACATCACGCTACTGGACGTCTACCGTGCGGTCGGTGAACCTTCGCTTTTCTCACATCTTGTTTCGGAGGATCATCCGCAATGTCGTGTCGAACAAGCTGTGAATGCCCATCTTTCGGCGACGCTTCTCGAAGCCGAGGCTGTCCTGCTGAAAAAATTCGAGAGGGTCACCATTGCGATGCTTGCAGGCGACGTTGAAACTTCGGCGTTGCGGTCGAAATCGTCTCGCGCAGGGAATAAATAGCGGTCGTCGTATGCGGCCCGTCCGGTTCCGCGATGCACACGAAGGCGATTGGCAGGTTTGGGATGCGAACCCGCCGTTTAAATGGCAGTTTTGCGGGACGGGCTAGTGACGGCAACTGGCTGTGGATTCAACCGGTCAATCCTCGACCGGTATTGGTGATGACCTCCCCCCGCTTAACCGAGCACATTAGTCTGGAGATTTTCGGGGGGACGTCAGGGACGTCAGTTGGATCGATATCCCGAACCATCGCAACCGTCATTTCGAGGTTCATGAATCGAACCAGTTTCGTGCGGCGACATGACCTATGTGCGCGAGCACTACAACGCGCTCACGGCTTGACATGTCGCTCGAGCAAATCAATATCGTCACGCAACAGCTTCAACACGCCCGCCACACTTTGCTCGCTGAGCTGCCGCCCCGCATCTTGCTCGACCGAGCGCAGCGCCATGTCGGCGATCTGCTCCGCGATCTCGTCAACCTTACGCGGGCCGGACGGCGCGAACCACCAGGCTGTCCAGTTGCACATGCCGATGATCGAAAACGCGGCGACCTTGGCATCCATCATGCGAAACTGACCGCGTTCGATACCCAACTCAATTGCCTGCCGAAACTGTTCAAGCACCGCGCGCCGCGATTGCTCGGCGAGCTTCCTCTGCTTGAGCGGCAGGTTGTCCTCATTGCGCTCCACCACACGAAATTGCAACGGATGTGTGAGGATCAGATGGGCATGCCGCAACACTAGATGCCGCAACATCGCGGCCGGTTGCCGCAAATCCTCCGGTAACGCCTCGGAGGCCAACTCCCCCGCCGCGCGAGTGACTACCGTGGTCAACACTTCGAGAATCGCTTCCTTGCTCTTGAAGTAGTAGTACAGCGCTGGACGACTCACGCCCACGACATCCGCAATGTCGTTGAAGCTCGTCCCGTCGAAACCCCGCTCGATAAATAGCCGCGTCGCGACCTCCAGAATGTTCTCCCGCAACGCGTCGCTCTTTGTCTGTGTTTTGCTCATGACGACCCTCAGTTTCTCTTTTGACGCAGGCGTCAGAAAACCCCAACGATAACCAAATTCCCTTGTAGCGCAAAGCCCCGCAAGCACTTCGTCCCAGACTTTTTTACATCCCCGTCAAATTTTCACACGAATGTTTACTCATTCGTAAAAAACTGGACTAATATGTAAAAAAGGAGGTGAGGAGATGAGTCAACAACTGCAAAGTCGTAACGTCGGTCACGGCGCGACGGCGGGATTTCTCAACACGGACTGGAATCCGCGAGACCTGCCATTGGGCGCGACGACACGTAATGTCGTCCTTCGCACCGCGGACGGCGCGGCAACGAGCGGCGCCCTGTATTCCGCAGGTTCACCCGATACTGTTGTCTGCATCATGCATCCGCGTGAATTCATGGCGTGTCATTACCTGATCCCGGATATCGTGAATGCAGGCTATGCGGCGTGGACACAGGCACCGCGCTCGGTCGGCAACGACATGCGGCTGGAACACGAGTTCGCACTCTATGACGTCGCCGCCGGCATGCGATTCCTGCGCGAGGCGGGGTTCAAACGCGTCATCCTGCTTGGTAACTCGGGCGGCAGTGGCCTCTACGCCCTTTACGCGCAGCAATCCGGGCTGGCCCCGGAAACGCGAATCGAGCGCACCCCGGGCGGACGTCCGACGAAACTGGCCTCGCTCGACATGCCGGCCGTCGACGGTGTGGTCTTCGTCGCCCCGCACCCGGGACAAGGTGCCTTGCTGCAAACCTGCATCGATCCGTCGGTGACCAACGAGCAAGATGCCCTGTCCGTCGACCCGACGCTCGACCCGTTCGACCCAGCCAACGGGTTCTCGCCGCGACCGTCGGGGACCGCCCCCGCGACGCGTTACGACGCCGACTTCGTGGCACGCTATCGTGCCGCTCAAGCCGCTCGTGTGGCGCGTCTCGACGCCATGGCGCGCGATCTGATTGCGGCGCGACAAGGTGCACGCGAGCGCCTCAAACGCGACTCGGACCCGGCCGACGCCCGCCTGCGCCGCATGGCAGCGCACACGCCCGTGATGACCATCTGGCGAACCGATGCCGACCTGCGCTGCTTCGACCTGACCCTGGACCCGTCCGACCGGCGTTACGGCTCACTCTGGGGCAGCGATCCGTTCACCTCGAACTACGGTTCGGTCGGTTTCGGCCGCGTTTGCTCTCCCGAGGCCTGGCTCTCCACATGGTCGGGGTTGTCCTCGAACGCCTTGCTGTCGAAAACCGCACCGGCCATCGTGCAGCCTACGCTGCTCATCGAGTACACGGGCGATCAGGCCTGCTTTCCCAGCGTCGTCGCCGACATCTACGCCAGTCTCGGCTCGACGCAGAAGTCGCACCGGCGTGTACGCGGCGACCACCACGGCCGCGCGCTGGCCGATGGCGAAGAAGCCGGACGCTACATCGCCGGTCGCCTGCTGCAGGACTGGCTGCGCGAGACCTTCCCGCAATGACACGCCCTGCCCTTACCCCCCAAATGCACTACCGAACTTCGGGAGACCCGACATGAAGTTGAATGACATCCCCGCAGCCGATCTCGCCTTGCGTCTGCACGGCGTGGATCACACGGCGCGGCCGACCTGGCGACTGCGGCAAACGGTCGAGTTCTATCGCGACATTCTCGGCCTGCCGCTGATTCACACGATTTCCGCCCGCGGCTGGGGGCCGGCAACACACCCCGACTTCCTGCACTTCTTCTTCGATAGCGGCCACGGCAGCACGATCGCCTTCTTCTACTATCTCGGCAGTGAGGAACCAGTGTCCCTTGCCAATCGTCCTGGCCGGGCACCGTTGCCCGACGACCACGTATTCGACGCCACGCACACCGCATGGTCGGTCGACAGCCCAGCGGCCCTGCGGGCCTGGAAGACCCGGTTAGAAGCGCGGGGCGTCGAAGTCTCGACCGAGACGGCGCACGAGGTAATCGAGTCGATCTATTTTCGCGACCCGAATGGCTACTTCATCGAGATCACCCGCAAGCTGCGCGCGCTGGAAGGCATCGATGCGCGCGACGCGTCGGCCACGCTCGCGGCCGCCATGGAAATCGAAGACGAGGCCCGCGCGGGAGGCGCCCGCTTCACCTGCATCGATACCGTGTGGCAGCGCAAGGCTCAGCGGCTCGGCCAACGGCTTAACGGGGAGCGTCAGTCATGAAAACTCAAACGCCTCAGCCTCGCCAGCCGCTGCGGATTTTCGTCCTTAATGTGCCGGAATTTGCGTCGTTGACCGACGCCGCACGACAGTTGCCGTCGTGCCGCGTCGAAGCCCACGGCGACTACACCGTGATTTCCAGCGACGTACCGATTGCGTTCGAGCGTCGCGCACTGGGCCTGAAGCCGGCGGTCTGGTACGGATTGTTCACGGGTGGCCTAGACGGCCGAATCGAAAGCTATGAACGCGACATCGTGCGGATCGCCCCGCGCGCATAACGTCGCCACCGGAACGTGCAGGAGACACTATGAGCGGTATCTATCACCGTATCGACGGCGTGACGTACTGTCCGCCGGACCTGGCGCAGCGCTATTTTGCGTCGAACGCCTGGGTCGACACCACCCTCGGCGACGCGTTGCGGGCGACCGCCACGCGTGTGCCGGCACGCTCGGCCTACGTCAGTGACGAGGCCACTCTGACTTTCGTCGAGCTCGACTCGCGCAGCGAACGGCTTGGCGCGGCGCTCATCGAACTGGGCCTGCGCCCGGGCGACCGGGCAGTCTTCCAAATGGGCACCACTGTCGACACTGTCGTCGCACTGATGGGGGCCTACAAGGCAGGCGTCGTCCCCGTATGTGCCGTGCCGCAATACCGCGAAGTGGAAGTCAGCCAATTGGTTTCACAGTCCGAGGCGCGCGGCTACTTCGTACAAGCCGATTTCTCTGCGTTCGATCTCGTCGGGTTTGCGCGTCAGATGATGGCGCGGCACGCGTCGCTGGAGCATCTGCTGGTGGCGCGCGGGAAGCAGGATGATCGCGCCGGCACCGGCCATCACGCCATCGAGCGTCTCATCGACGCGATGCCACTCGCGCGCGCGCGCGAGGTGCTGGGTAAACTTCGCATCGGCAGCGAGGACGTGCTGAGCTTCCAACTCTCGGGCGGCACAACCGGCGTGCCGAAGATCATCCCACGCTTTCATGCGGAGTACATCGGTCACTCATTGACATGGATGCGCCATATCGGCATGTCCGAACACAGCCGCATGATCTGGTCACTGCCATTGCTGCACAACGCCGGTCAGCTCTACGCGCTGGCGTCCACCGTGGCAACCGGCATGACGACCGTGCTGATGCCGCGTGTCGACATCGCCCGCATGCTCACACTTATCGAGATGCACCGCGTCACGCATGGCCTCTCCATCGGGCCAGTCGCACCGCAAATGATCGCGTACAAGGATGTTGGCAAACACGATCTTTCGTCGCTGCAACTCTTCGGCACGATGAGTCGTGCCGACTCGCTCGAAGCCCACCTCGGCGTGCCCTGCTTCAACCTCTATGGCACGACCGAAGGCCTGCTCATGGGGGCTGGCGCGCATCTGCCAGCGGCCGTGCGTCACCACACGCAAGGGCTGTCAGGGTGCGAGCACGACGATATTCGTGTGCTGCTTCCGGGCTCGGATTCGCCCGCTGAGGAAGGCTCCGCAGGCGAACTCTGCTTTCGTGGACCGTCGAGCCTGCGCGGCTACTACAAGGCGCACGACGCAACGGCGCAGACGCTGACACCGGACGGCTTCGTGCGCACCGGCGACATGGTCACGGAAAAGGTCATCGACGGCGTGCGCTGCTTCGCCTTCGAAGGGCGTCTGCGTGACAACATCAATCGCGGTGGCGAAAAGATCGGCTGTGAAGAGGTCGAAGCATTCGTCAGCCATCACCCGGCCGTTGCCGACGCCAAGCTGGTCGCCATGCCCGATCCAATTTACGGCGAGCGGGGTTGTGTCTATCTCATCTTGCGCCCCGGGCATGTCACCCCCTCCGTCACCGAACTTGCCGCTTTCCTCGTCGGCCAAGGGTTGGCGAAGTTCAAGTGCCCGGAACGTATCGAGACGATCGACGAATTTCCGGTGACCCGCGTCGGCAAGGTAGACAAGGCATCGCTGCGGGCGGCCATCGCCGAACGCCTTGCCGCCGAAACCGCGCGTACCACTACCGCCCAGACGGCAAAGGCGGACGCATGATCAGCACCGAATACGTGGTGAGCGAGCAGCCCTTTGTTGTGCGCCGTCAGGTGCGTTGGGGCGAGTGCGACCCCGCTGGCGTCGTCTACACCGCAACCTTTTCCGACTATGTCATCTCCATCGCCGAATTGTTCTATGGATCGCTCTTCGGCGGCACACCACAGGCCGTCAAGAACCGACACGGATTCGGCACCCCCACGCGCGCGCTGACATTCGACTTTCGCCGCTCGCTCTGGCCGGACGACGCGTTCGACGTCACCGTGGAAGTCGCCGAAGTTCGCACCAGAACCTTCACCTTGTTGATGACGGCGCGCAAAGCCCACAACGACATCGCCTTCATTGCACGACTCACGCCAATCTGCATCCAGCGCGGCGCGCGCGAGTCGATCGAGATGCCATCGATATTGCGCGCGGCGCTTGAACAATACCGAACTCGCAGCGAGCACGCCGCCGCCCCCTCACTCGCCGGAGATATCACCCTATGACGCCTACCCCATTTCGCATCGGGCAGATCGTGCCCAGCTCCAACACCACGATGGAGACCGAGATTCCCGCCATGCTGCGCGCGCGTGAGCAGGTCCTGCCCGAGCGCTTCACCTTCCATTCGAGTCGCATGCGCATGCATCGCGTGGTCAAGGAAGAACTCGAGGCGATGAACGCCGAGGGCCTGCGCTGTGCCGCCGAACTCGCCGACGCACGCGTGGATGTCATGAGTACCGCTTGCCTCGTTGCCATCATGGCGATGGGCCCGGGCTACCACCGACAGGTCGAGGAAGACCTGCGCCGCGTCGCCCGCGAGAACCACTGCGCAGCCGCCGTCATGACGTCGGCCGGTGCACTCGTCGCGGGGTTGAAGACGCTGGGCGCGCGAAAGATCGCGCTGATGGCACCGTATATGAAGCCGCTGACGCAAGCCGTGGTCGAGTATATCGAGCACGAGGGCATCGAGGTGCTCGACGCCCTGTCGTTCGAAATTCCCGACAACCTCGAGGTCGGACGCCGCGACCCCATGCAGTTGCTCGACGACGTCAAGCGGCTCAATACGGCCAATGCCGACGTCGTAGTGCTTTCCGCCTGCGTGCAGATGCCGTCGCTGCCTGCGATCCAGATCGCGCAGGACCGGCTCGGCTTGCCCGTGACGTCGACCGCCGTGAGCACCGTGCGCCAGATGCTCGATCACCTCAATCTGGCCCCCGTGGTGCCCGACGCCGGCGCCCTGCTGGCCGCACCGAACACACGACCGCTAACACGGTTCGCCTGACGCCCCCGCCATCCTCGCCAGCCAACAATCAAGGAGCCCATCATGAGAATCGCCGTCATCGGTGGCGGGCCTGCCGGCCTGTACTTCTCGCTGTTGATGAAACAACGTCATCCGCAAGACGAGATCGTCGTGCACGAGCGCAACGCCGCCAATGCCACATATGGCTGGGGTGTTGTCTTCTCCAACATTGCACTTGCGTTCCTGAAAGAGGCGGACGAAGCATTCTTCCGCAAGTTCACGGCGCACCATACCCGCTGCGATTACATGGAGATCGTGCATCAAAGTGTGCCGGTCCGCCTGAGCAACAATCACTTTTCGCGCACGGCCCGCATCGATATGCTGCGCGTACTTCAGCAAGCCTGTGCCGAAGCAGGTGTCGATGTTCGCTATCAGAGCCACGTCACCGATCCGGCCCAACTACCGGACGCCGACGTAATAGTCGCCGCCGACGGCGTGAACAGCGAAGTGCGCACCCATCTGGCCGAACACTTCATGCCGAGCTTCGACGAGCGTCGCAACAAGTTCGCGTGGTACGGCACGGCACAACTTTTCCACCCGGTTTCGTTGATCTTCCGTCAGACGCCGCACGGCGTGTTCATGGCGCACGCGTATCAATACAGTCCCGATCGCTCAACGTTCCTCGTGGAGGTCGATCCCGAGACATGGCAGCGCTGCGGCCTCGACACCGCCGCCGAGGACGAGAGCCGCGCGTTCTGCGAGCAGATCTTTGCCGACGACCTGCAAGGTCATTCGCTGCTGACCAACCGGTCGAACTGGTTTCAGGCACGGGTGGTCAGCAATGCGCGCTGGTCGCACGGCAACGTGGTTCTGCTTGGCGACGCCCTGCGCAGTGTGCACTTCTCCCTCGGCTCGGGCACGCGCATGGCCATGCAGGATGCCATCGCCTTGTTCGAGGCGCTCTCGGCCCATCGGAACGACGTGCCGGCAGCGTTCGCTTCGTTCGAGCAAAGCCGCCGCAGTGCCTCGGACCGTTTTCAGGACGCCGCCAGACGGAGCCTCGACTGGTACGAGTCTGTCGGCCAGCGCATGCACCTCGATCCCGTGAGCTTCGCATACGACTACATGCTGCGCACGGGACGCGTCTGTCACGACGACCTTCGTGAGCGAGATCCAGCGTTCATCGCACAAGTGGAGGCCAATGCCGCCGCCCCGTTGCACGGACACGCCGCATAGCCGCCAGTATCATCCAGCGCATCCACATAAAGGGCGACATCGTATCGCCGCATCGAGACAGGAGACACTCTCATGGACAAGCACGCCCCCCGGCACACATCAATCGACGTGCGGGACTTCATCAACGCGAACCCAGTGTCGCGCTTCCAGGTCATGATCAGCGCAATGTGCTTCCTGATCGTGGCGCTGGACGGGTTCGACATCGCGATCATCGGCTTCATCGCCCCCCACATCCGCGCAGAATGGCAGTTGTCGATGGTCTCGCTCGGCCCCCTGTTCAGCGCCGGATTGCTGGGGCTGATGGTGGGTGCGTTCTGTAGTGGGCCGATGGCAGACCGTATCGGACGCCGCCGAGTCTTGATCCTGTCTGTCGCAGGGTTCGGTGCGGCAAGTGTAGGGGCTGCGTTTGCGCCGAACGTCCAATGGCTGATCGCGCTTCGCTTCCTGACCGGCCTCGGATTGGGCGGTGCCATGCCCAACGCCATCACGCTGACATCGGAATTCAGTCCCGAGCGACGTCGCGGCACTCTGCTCACGCTGATGTTTTGCGGCTTCTCCCTCGGCTCGGCGCTCGGCGGCGTAGTGACGGCCTACCTCGTGGCGGGGATCGGCTGGCGCGGCTTGCTCGCCGTTGGCGGCCTGCTGCCGCTGGCGCTCGTGCCGGTGCTGTGGTTCACGCTACCGGAGTCGGTGCGCTATTTGGCAATCCGAGGCGGCACGCAAACGCAGATCGTCTCGATTCTGGCGCGCGTCGCACCGCAACGGGTTGTTGTCGGTCAGGCGTACACCGCGGCCGACGATCGCCTCCCGTCCTCGCCCGTCGTGCAACTTTTCCATCGCGACTACCGGCGCGGTACGCTGCTGCTCTGGCTCGCATTCTTCATGAGCCTGCTGTTGCTGTACCTGCTCATCAACTGGCTGCCGATCCTGGCCGAGCGCAGCGGGCTGACGCTCAAGCAGGCGTCGATGTTTGCCGGACTGTTGCAAGGCGGCGGCGTGCTCGGTGCGCTTGTGCTGGGCGTGCTGATCGACCGGTTCCATCCTTACAAAGTGGTCGCCGCCGCCTATGTCCTGGGTGCGCTCGCGCTGGCCTCTCTGGCGATGGCCGACAATGCGATATGGCTGGCGCTGGGCATCTTCGTGACGGGATTCTGTGTGAGCGGATCGCAGGTCTGCGCGAACGTGATCGCGTCCGCCTATTACCCGACATCCAATCGCGCGACCGGCGTGGCGTGGGCGCTCGGCATCGGCCGCATCGGGGCGGTGGCAGGATCGCTCGGGGGCGCCGTGCTGCTCGCGGCGGGTTGGAGCAATGCCGGACTGTTCATGATTCTCGCGATACCGGCAGTGCTGGCCGCGCTGGGGATTCTGCTCGCGGGTGCAAAGCATACGACGGCGGTGGAACGTGAGGCCATCGCCACGCAGTCGCCTGACTCGTTTTCGAAGATTTGACGATGGCGAACCAGCCGTCGGTGGCGACGGACGCCGTTAGCTTCCTCCTGGGCAGTTTGCGAATACGGGACAACGGGCCGCGCTGAATGTCATGCTCGCGGGGCCGGATATTAGTCCGCCCGCAGGGGCCTGTACCCGCCTCCACTGCCTTTCCACGGCAGTAGTCGCCCCCTGTTAATGGTGTTCCGATGAAGCAGAAATCAGGGCTTGCGTTTGCCGCGACCACCCGCGAGTTTGCCGGTGGGTTTGCGCGAACCCGTAGCAGGTTTGCTGGCGGGCTTGGTGCGCGGCTTTTTGCTGAGCGCCTGCACCGTAACCGGCGCGGCCAACGGCACTTTGGGCTTCTTGGGCTTTTTGGGCTTCTTGATGATCTGGCCCGTCGCACTGGTTTGCGGCACACGGTGTTCGGCTTCAAAACCCGGCGCTTCTTCACGGCGCAGGGTTTGCCGGATCAGTGCTTCAATCGCGGCCAATTGCGGCGCTTCATCGGCACACACGAGGGACACCGCCACGCCGCTCGCGCCCGCGCGACCGGTACGGCCGATACGATGCACGTAGTCTTGCGCAACGATCGGCAGATCGACGTTGATCACCAGCGGCAGGTCGTCGATATCCAGCCCACGTGCCGCCACATCGGTCGCTACCAGCATTTGAACGTCGCCCGTCTTGAAGCGCTCCAGCGCACGCAAGCGCGCGGGTTGGGGTTTGTCACCGTGGATGGTGTCGACCGCATAGCCCGCTTCATCCAGCATGGCCGCCAGATAATCCACCCCATTGCGAGTTTTAACAAACACCAGCGCATGCTCCCAGTGGTTCTCCGCCACAAGATGCATGAAGAGGTCCGGCTTGTTCTTTTTATCCACCGTCACCACCCACTGCTTGATCTTGCTGGCCGTGGCGTTGGGCGGGCTGACGCTGATATTGATCGGGCCGCGCAGAACGCTCGCCGCCATGGCGCGGATGTCATCGGTAAACGTGGCGGAAAACAGCAGTGTCTGGCGCTGAGCGGGCAAGGCCGCAAAGACGGCGTTGAGTTCGCGCGCAAAGCCCAGATCCAGCATGCGATCGGCTTCATCGAGCACCAGCGTTTGTACTTGATCAAGCTGCACCGCGTTCTGGCGATTGAGATCGAGCAAACGGCCAGGCGTGGCGACGAGCACATCGACGCCTTTGCGCAATTTCATCATCTGCGGGTTGAGGCTCACACCGCCATAGGCAGCCAGAAATCGTAAGTCGAGGCCTTTGCCGTAAGCGATGAAGCTTTGCAGCAGTTGCTCAGCCAATTCACGCGTGGGCACCAGAACAAGAACACGCGCACGGTTGCTCGACACCACCGGGCCGTGTTGCACCAGTCGTTGCAACAGCGGCAGCGCAAAAGCAGCGGTTTTGCCAGTGCCGGTCTGTGCTTCAGCCATGACGTCCTTGCCACTGAGTACAGCGGGAATTGCCTTGACCTGCACCGGTGTAGGGGTCTCGTAATGGAGGCCCTGCACATTACGCAGCAGCGGATCGATCAGACCAAGCGAGGCAAAAGACATGGACGTATTCCGGGCTAAAACCGTAATTCTAGCGGTTACCGCGCGGGTTGCATCTCGCAGGTCCGTGGTCATATGGATCGGCGTCGACCATAGCGTGTCGTCGCGCGTGTGCTGTCTCATGCGACAATTCAGGGAGCGGCTGAACACCGTACCGCGCCTGAGCGCCCGCACCGCCTCGCGACACCTCAGGCTATCCAAGGCCATACATCATGAACCGATCATCATCGCGCTCACACCCCGACTGGGTGAGGCGCGCCGAGCCGACAGATGGCGTCGAGCGCATCGAAGCACGGTTTCACGGCAATGCGTATGCCATGCACCGCCACGACACTTATGCGATTGGCCGCACCCTCGCCGGTGTTCAGCGTTTCAACTATCGGCGCGACCAGCGAAACAGCCTGCCCGGCAACACGATGGTGTTGCATCCCGACGAGGCCCACGATGGCCAGGCGGGCACCGACGAAGGATTCCATTACCGGATGATCTACGTCGAGCCTGCGTTCTTTCAGGCCGTACTCGGCGGACGCGCGCTGCCGTTCATCGAAGGCGGCGTGACGACCGATCCGCGCCTTGCTGCGGCAACCACAACGTTGCTGCAGCACGTCGGCGCGACGCTCGAACCGCTCGAACAGAGCGATGCGCTCGCCGAACTGGCACACGCACTTTCCGCCGTTGCGCGCATGCCCGCGCAACGCGTGAAAGGCGACTTCCTCGCAGCGCGGCGCGCACGCGACTACCTGCACACAAACTGCCTGCGCGTCGT
Source organism: Pandoraea cepalis (assembly GCF_902459625.1). Lineage (NCBI taxonomy): Bacteria > Pseudomonadati > Pseudomonadota > Betaproteobacteria > Burkholderiales > Burkholderiaceae > Pandoraea > Pandoraea cepalis. Next base: position 100,034 of record NZ_CABPRY010000012.1, on the reverse strand, counting down.
CACGCTGGATGAACTCGAAGTGGCGACGGGCCGTGATCGCTGGAGCCTGTCGCACGACTTTCGCGCGTTCTACGGTACGAGCCCTTATCGTTATCTGACAATGCGGCGCCTCGATATGGTGCGCCGCTTGCTGCTTGCCGGCACCTCGCTTGCTCACGCCGCTGTGGCCGCAGGTTTTGCAGACCAGAGCCACATGACGCGACATTTCGCGAAGACGTTCGGGCTCACGCCGGGGCGCTGGCTCCAGATCGCGGGTGGTGTCGTGCACGGTTGACGACATCCACGATCGTTCAATACGGCCGCAAGGAACATGCGTACCCTCGGCGCATTGACCCATGAATGGAGAGAACGATGTCCCAATCTTCGAACCACATCGCCGCGCCCGCCGAGCGCGGCCAGTGCCAGACCATCGACCTGATCGGCAAGATTGCGCAGATCGACGGTCACTGGCAACCGCGCGTCGTCGCTGAAATGAACGACTATCAGTTCAAAGTCGTAAAGGTTGAAGGCGAGTTCCTCTGGCACCGGCATGCCGATACCGACGAAACGTTTATTGTGCTCGAAGGCGAGTTGCGTATCGATTTTCGTACCGGGCCTTCGGGCGACGGTTCGATCGTGCTGCATGCCGGTCAAATGGCGGTGGTGCCCAAAGGCGTCGAGCACAAGCCCAGTGCAAATGCAGAAGTGAAACTGCTGCTGATCGAACCACGAGGTGTGGTGAACACAGGCGAGGGCGCGACGGGCGAGCGTACCGTCGAGAACGATCAATGGATTTAAAGCGGCCTCCGGCGCACTGGTCAGATCAAGAAATTTGAACTTCTGTGCATCAAGCCTGCCGGCATCGACTCAGGATTACCCGATACCGTCTGGCTTCGATCGCGCCGCCTGCCTATACTGAACGCACACTGCCGTCGATCCTGCGGCGCAGTGGTGACTACGGGGGGGGGAGAATAACGCCATGTCGCCTGAAGCCTATCTCGATATGGCCGGCACCGAAGACCATCACTGGTGGTTCCAGGGGCGCAGACGCATTCTCGGCGATGTCATCCGTCGCTTGTCGTTGCCCACGGATGCCGCAATTCTGGAAATCGGTTCCGGCACCGGCGGCAACCTCGACATGCTTGCCGCCCACGGCCGTGTTCATGCCGTCGAGATGGATACCGACGCCTGTGCCATCGCCCGCCAAAAAACCGGCGGACGTTTCGACATTCGACAAGGGCACTGCCCCGACGATATGCCTTTCGACGGCTCCCGCTACGATCTGGTCTGCCTCTTCGACTGTCTGGAACACATCGGACCCGATGTCGCTTCGCTACGCTGTGTTCGCGATCGACTCGCGCCGGGCGGCGCCGTACTGGTGTCCGTGCCGGCGAATGCGTGGATGTGGAGCCAGCACGACGTGATGCTGCACCACCATCGGCGCTATAGCCGGCAGACGTTGACGAAGACCGTCGAGTCCGCCGGGCTCGCCATCGAGCGCCTAACTTACTTCAACACGGCGCTGTTCCCCCTGGCTGTCGTCGCGCGCATGAAAGACCGACTGCTTCACGCATCGGTCGCCTCCGGCACCACCCTCCCCCCATCGTGGCTCAACACCTCGCTCTATCGGATCTTCAGCGCGGAGCGTTGGGTCCTGCCCCATGTCGACCTGCCGTTCGGCGTGTCGCTGCTGGCGGTGCTCCGCGCGAAGCCCTAGCCCATGGCCTCGCGGACGCAGGGACGTTTCGTTCGTTTCGGCGTGTCGGGCGTGGCATCCACCGGCGTGCATGTGGCTGCGGCAACGACGTTGCTGGCGACGACACCGGTCGGACCGACGTTCGCAAACGCCGCCGCGTTTTGCATCGCAACGATCTGCTCCTATTTGCTCAACACCTTGTGGAGCTTCTCATCGCGCATCGATCACGCCAACGTCGTCCGCTTCGCGTTGGTGTCACTGGTCGGGCTGAGCATGACCACGGCGATTGCGCACGCCGTGGCCGCAATGGGGGGGGCCGCATGGCTCGGCATTGCCACGGTCGTCGCGACAGTGCCGCCCGTCACGTACCTGATGCATCGCCACTGGACGTATCGCTAAACGCTCAGTGCGCGCCCCAGTGCCTCGCCGCGACCGTGTGCGACCGATGTTCACGCAAACGTGTCGTCGCTTGGCGAGCGCGCGGCAGCGCCTGCGTGGGAAGCTGACTCACCTTGCCGCTGCCCTGATACCGGTGCCGCACCAGATACACCGGCCGCCCTTTGGATTCGTCGTAAATGCGGCCCACGTATTCGCCCACGACACCGATGCCGATCAGTTGGATGCCGCCCATGAACAGGAGCACGCTCAGTAACGACGCATAGCCTGGCACATCGATACCGAGAATGAACGTGCGAAGGATGATGAACGATCCATACAAAAAGGCGACGAGGGCAATCGAAAGCCCCGCGTAGGTCCAGCTTCGCAGTGGCCAGGTGCTGAAGCTCGTGATGCCCTCAAGCGCGAAGTTCCACAAACGCCATCCGGAAAACTTTGATTGGCCCGCGCTGCGAGGCAGCCGTTCATACTCGATGACGGCAGTGCGATATCCGACCCATGCAAACAATCCCTTCATGAACCGGCGTCGCTCGGGCAAACGTTTGAGCGCGTTCACCACACGACGGTCCATCAAACGATAGTCACCCACGTTCTCCGGCAACTTCACGTCGGAAAGCCAGTTGTGGACACGGTAGTACATGCCCGCCGTGACCCGTTTGAGGTAGGGGTCGCATGCGCGGTTCGCCCGTTTGGCGAGGACCACGTCGGCGCCCTCCCGCCACAACGCCACCATCCGCACCATCAACTCCGGCGGGTCCTGCAGATCGACGTCGATCGGGATGACCGCATCGCCGGTCGCTTCGCTGATGCCCGCGGTGAGCGCGGCTTCCTTGCCGAAGTTTCTCGTCAGGTCGATGACGCGTATCCGAGCGTCGCGTCTACGATAGGCCAGGAGTCGCTCCAGCGTGTCGTCGTGGCTGCCGTCGTTGACGAAAACGATCTCGAACGTAATCGATGTCATGCGCTCCAGAATCGGCACAATGCTTCGGAAGAACGGGTCGATGGCTTCGCTCTCGTTGAAGCACGGCACGACGAGCGATATCCGCTTTTTATCCGTGGATTTGGACATGAGGGACTCCCTGTTCCGAAGAGGCGATGGGCGGCACGGCGCCGCTTGAGCCCGCGAGGACATGACGCGTCGCCATCGTGGTTTCCGGCACGACGCCAAGGAGACGACGCGCGACGAGGATGGCAAGGACAGCGACGCCAATGCCGGCAAGAATATCGACCAGATAGTGACCGCCCTCGCTGATGGCAGACACAATCACCAGCAGGTTCAAGGGCAGGAACACCCGAGCGAGCCGCCGAGATCCACGGGCTGCCTGGATGAGCAGGACCGACAGCACCGCGTGATAGGACGGTATTGAAATCAGCCCCTGAAGTTGCCCGAGATCGACGACCGCGAGTCGATGCTGTCGAAGCGCGTCGAAATGGGTCAGATCGGCGAGCTTCGCCGGGTCCCCGCCGAAATGCACGAAGGCGCCGGCCGCCGGCACAATGCCCGAGACGGCGATCGTTACCAGACAAGACAACACCATGGCCGTCGAGAACACGCGCACCTCGACCAAACGTCCGGTCAGCGACAGGAACACCACCACGAAAGCAATCTGCAGCATGCCGCTGGCATAAGCGAGCGCGAATGCCAGTGACAGCGGCCGATGGGCACGCACAAACGCATGCCAGGTCGGCCAGTCGAAATGCAGCCAGGCATCCATTCTCACGAGGGTGACATCGACAAGCGGGGCATCGGTCGCGACCACTACATAGCTGAGCAGTGCCGCGACATGACTGAAGACAATCAGGAGGATGACCTGGGAACACGCGGTGCGGATCCGTTCGTCCGGGCGATAACGCGTGTAGACAATCCACACGCCGGCAAGCGTGACGCAGGCCAGTGCCGGCATGACAAGGCTAACGGGGGCGATACCGATCCGCAGCACGGCCAATCCGATGGCGGCGGCCAAGGCAATGCCGACGTTGATCCACAGCCAGTTCATGTTGCCGCCTCGCAGATCGGTTGTGTAAGGACTGCGCGTGTTTCGAAACGGATCTTGCGATGGATGCCGACGAGGGTCGTCAATGTGACGAACGGCAGGAACTGGAAGCCGACAAAATCCACCACAACAAGGCCCAGCAAGGGCGTAAGCCAGAGCAGCACCAGCCACTCGCGTTCGCCGGCGCGCCAGCCGCGCGCCACACCATGAACACATAGCCATGCAATCACGAGCCCCAGCCACACCATGTCGTAGTCATAGAGATAGGGACTGATCAGCAGGCTGGCGGTCACGAGCGCGGCGGCGCGCAACGGATAGGCGCACGGCTTGCGCCAGGCGTTCGCGACGACCACAGCCGCCGCTAGCGCCGCCATGGCATGCAAGGCATAAGCGACTAATATCGGCGCATGCATCATGCGGGCCATGATAAAAACAGTAGGCATCCTGAACAAATGCGCTTGGCCCTCGGCAACGGTGCCCTGTGCCGCCTGCGCGCCGTGCAGGAACGCCAGCAGGGTTTCCGGACCGAACGCAACGAGACTGAGCAGCCAGGACGTCAGCGCGGTTGCGAGGCATGCCGCGAGCGCGCGCCAGGCGCGACAGCAAAGAAATGCCAGCGGAAAAAGAATCGCGAGATGTGGCTTCACGAACAGCAGGCCCGCACAGACCCCAGCCCACCCGGCGTGTCTACGCAGCAGCCAGAGCGAAAGCCCGGCGAGCCCGGCGGTGAGACAGGCGGCTTGCCCCGCGACGAGTACCAACGCAATGCCGGGGAACCCGAGGATTGGCCAAATCGCCTGCGGCCATGGCGCGATCATGCGCACGACGCGCACGAACAGCAGCAGCGCGCCAAACGCGAAGACCCCATACGCCACCCAGAATGGCAGCAACGCGAGCGGCAGCACGAACAGCAGCATCGTCGGCGGATACAACCACGGCATGATGCCGTTCAGGTCGCGCATGTACGGCTCGACCAGGATCTCAACCCGCGTCAGTTTGATCACGTCGTAGGCGTCGAGCGCGTGCCCGTTCAGCCCGAGATAGGAAGCACTCCAGAACGGCAGAAAGTCGAGGGCGAGCGGCGGCACCTCCGGTTGGTGCAGGACGGTGCGACGAACAACCCATCCGATCGCCAGGATGACATAACAAATCAGGGCAGCGAGGGGGTACAGCCGCAAGCGTCGTACATCGAGCCAGTGAGGCGGCGCATCGCCGCCGCCACGTGCGGACGTCCGGATGCCGGTCCGCATGAGCGAGCGCGCACGATGAACGTCCGTCCGGCGTCTGGCCTTCATGGTGTATCCCCGAAAGATCACATCAACGCAACGGTTGCGTGAAACCCTTGCCGCCTCAATTTTCATCTGACAGTGCGTCGTCACAGTGCATGTTGTGACGCGTGTCGTTGCTGACGGCTCGGGATATCGTGCGCTTTGTGAAAACCATTGTTTGCGGTTTCCTAACTAAATTTCAAGTCAGTGTTTCTCCTAAACAATCCGGCACTTAGGTCAAACAAAGACCCGACGTTTCAAATTTGCTTCATTTTTCCGTGACTTCTTACCTTCCACATTATTGGCGAAGAAGCGAAGCTCCTCGACATCACACGAATAGCGAATCACAGCATTTAATCAAGATTTTCGCTAAACATTCGATGTGGTGAAGATTGGCTTGCGCATTGGCTTTCGCAGATTTTTTCAGAACTATTCGCTCGGCTCATTAGCATCTTTTTTTGTTAGTGATACCCCTTATCCATGGCACGCATCGGTGAATATATTTAATTGGTTTCCCGATTCGTGATCCCCCTTACTTTTGGGATGCGAACAAAGGGTTTTCACCAGTGAAAAATTAAAAGATGACGTTTCTCCGGGTTAGCGGAAAAGGCGTGACGAGGGCAGGGTTTGCGCTTGCACGTTTCAGTTCTGAAACGTTTTTCGCGAAACATTCCTAGGCTGGCAGCCCGGCGCCAACGCGAGGTGGCCGTGAGAAGGCCGCCCGATCAGCGTTCGGGGGGAAGCTGGCCCGTCTCTTGCACAGTCCCTGGCGTGCCGCTCAATCACGGGGCGGACCGGTTGAAGATCGTAGCCGTACGCGGCAGATCTCGGCGGTCCGAGCGAGATGAGGATCTCGCAGGATGGGGCGGCGCCGGCGAATAGCCGCAGGCGAAGTCATCAAGCCATGCGGTCGCCCGATAGGGGTATAAAAAAATGTGTGGACCAGATCCATGCTTCTCAGCAGATCGCCGAGGGCGCCCGCTCGGGCACGCAAGCCCCGCGCCTTCGGCGAGCCTGCCTTGTTGCGTACGGCGGCATGCGTGCCGCGCCACGCGACCCGCCACGCTCCCAGCTCCCGTCACCCGTCAAGTCACGACGTCGTCCATCGCTCGCATGGGTCGATGCCGTGCCGACACGTACCCCCTTTCGAAGGGCGGCCGCAAAACATCGAGCCGTTCTTCCTCCCCCATCCGTCGTGCCAACGAAGGATATTTCGCCACCTCAAGTGCAAGGAGATTGTCATGAAAACCATCGTCAAGTTTGGCCAACGTTTCATCCAGGACGAAAGCGGTGTCACCGCCGTGGAGTACGGACTCATCGCCGCGTTGATCGCCGTCGTGATCCTCGCTTCGGTGACGATCGTCGGCACGCAGCTCAACTCGACGTTCAGCAAGATCGGTTCCGCGCTGACGTCGGCGAACGGTTGAGCGAACGATGCCAAAGCGGGTGGCCTCAAGGAGCGAACCCCGCTCCCCCCCGGCCACCCGCACTCTCCCCCCGCGAGTGCGAGACGCGAATTCCGAACGATAGGCGAGGTAACGATCATGCATGAAGCAACCATCATGGCACCGAACCTGAGCGCATTCGGCACGGTGACCCTGGTCGTCGCGGCCGCCGCCTGCGACTTGCAATCCCGACGCATTCCCAATCGCCTGGTCGGAAGCGCATGGCTTACCGCGCTGGCGATGCAGATTTGGGTCCACGGTTGGCTTGACGGGAGCGCCGCATGGGCGCTGGGCTGGCTGACCGGTTTGGCGATGTTCCTGCCGTTCTATCTGCTGCGCGGCATGGCCGCCGGCGATGTGAAGCTGATGATGGCCGTCGGCGCATGGATCGGCGCACATCAGGCCTTCGACGTGGCAATCGCCACCTTCATGCTCGGCGGCATCTGGAGCGTCGGTTTGTCGCTCTTGCGCGGAAACGTCGCGCAACTTTTCACCAACACGCGCGCCATCGTCCGCCAATGGGGCCCCCGCATGCATGGTGCGCCCGCCTCTGGCAGCGCTACGGCATCGGTTGGCGCCATTCCTTACGGACTGGCGATCGCGCTGGGCACGATTGGCGTCCTGTTCGCGCAGGCCTGAACTCCACGGAAACAGTCACGGGGTACGCATCATGGATCAACACAGCGTAACCGATTCGACGACGCCGCAAGGCAAAGACGGCATGTCGCCATTGAAGCCATCGCATCTTGCGAACGGCCACGAGGCAGGCGCCAACACAGCGCCAGCGCTCCGGTCGGTGGCGGACACGGGACTCGACATGTCGTTTCTCGTCGATCTCGTCAGCAAATCCTGCTTCGTCAGCGGCAAGACAACGCTGCTGGCACTGATGGACGGTCTCAAGCTACCGCTGAGCGTGCTCGACGAGCTGATCGCCTTCACCGTGCGCGAACATCTGATGGAGATCACCCACCGGGGCGCCCTGGACGCGGACGTCCATGTCCGGCTGACCGATGCGGGACATACGCGAGCGCGCGAAGCGATGAACCTGTGCAGCTATGTCGGACCGGCCCCGGTGACGCTCGACGCCTATGTAACGTCGGTCAAGGCCCACTCCGTGCGCAAGTTGCAGGTCAAGAGAACATTTGTCAAACAAGCTTTCAAGGGCACGACGCTGGATTCTCGCTTGCTCGATGAGATCGCGTCGTCGCTCAACGCCGCACGCCCTCTGATGCTGTTCGGCCCGGCAGGCAGCGGCAAGACCTACCTGGCCGAGCGCCTGGGCACGCTGCTTCAGGGCGCGGCGCCGATCCCCTTCGCCATCTCGGTGTCGGGCGAGGTCATCCAGGTGTTCGATCCGCTCGTGCACGTGCCGGTGGCCGACGCGAGTGTTGCCGGCCAGCCGCACCTGCGGGACCGCCGCTGGCTTTGGTGCGAGCGCCCGCTCGTGATTTCGGGCGGCGAGCTGACGCTCGACATGCTGGAGGTCTGCTACGACGCCTCCACCGGCTTCTATCAAGCGCCCCCGCACATGAAGGCGAATGGCGGCATCTACATCATCGACGACTTCGGCCGTCAGATGGCGCCGCCCCAGGCGCTCGCCAATCGCTGGATCGTGCCGCTGGATCGCAACATCGATGTCCACACGCTCCACACCGGACGCCGCTTCATCGTGCCATTCGACGTATGGCCGGTGTTCTCGTCGAACCTCAATCCGTGGGAGCTTTGCGACGAACCCTTCCTGCGCAGGCTGGGTTGCAAGCTATACGTGGGCGCGATGGAGCCCGACGCCTATCGCCGCATCTTCGATGCCGAATGCCGGCGCCTTGGGCTCGTCGCAGGAGACGACGCCTTCGACTACCTGACGCAAAAGCTTCATGGCATGTCCGCTACGCCGCTGATGGCCTGCTACCCGCGCGACTTGCTGCTGCAGGTCGAAGCTGAGTGTCGCTATATGGAAAGCGCGATGACGGTGACCGCGGACCTGCTCGACGATGCATGGCGCCGTTACTTCGACATGAATCACCGGGGACGTCGAAGTTGGCAGGACGATGGCATGCGCTCGCTTGGCGACGCCCCTTTCGCCACACCGTTCGATCATCACTGAGGAGCAACGATCATGAAAAACCCGAAGGCGTTATCGATGTTGCTGATCGCCATCGTGGCCGGGTTGGCCTCGGTGGTGTTTGCCGCCCAATGGCTGTCGCGTCAGTCCGCGGCTTCGGTGACCTCCGTTGCCGTGGCCGCCGGCGATGTCAGCCTCGGCCAGCCCCTCAATACCGAACTCATCAGGATGACCAACTGGCCCGCCGACAGCATCCCGCAAGGGGCGTTCCACGATCCGAAGCTGCTCGACGGCCGCGTCGCGCGCGTCGGCATGCAGCGCGGCGAGCCGATTCTCGAATCGAAGCTCGCACCGCTGGGGACCAAGGGCGGTCTGTCGGCGGTCATCGGGGAGGGCAAGCGAGCCATCACGGTGAGAGTCAACGACGTGGTCGGCGTGGCCGGCTTCGCGCTGCCCGGCAACTACGTCGACGTCATCGTCAACACCAGCGAGACCGAGCGCAAAGGGCCGACCGATCAGAGCATTTCCAAGATCGTGCTGGAGAAGATCCTGGTGCTCGCCGTGGCGCAGCAAGTCAGCCGCGACGATACCGCGCCGAAGGTGGTCAACGCCGTAACGCTCGAAGTCACGCCCGAGCAAGCCGAAAAGCTCGACCTCGCGCGAAGTGTCGGCACATTGTCGCTGGTACTGCGCAACCAGGTCGACGGCGCGGCATTGGCGACCACAGGCGCGACCAAGATGACGCTGCTGAACGAACCGGCGGCACCGCCCGTCGCCGCCCGTGAGCCCGTGCGTGCCGCGGTGATACGCAAGCCTTCGCGGCCCGCGCCGGCACGCTTGGGCGACTGCGTGGGCGTGCTGTCGGGCGCGCACGGCGGCGTGGAGTGCTTCTAATTACAACAGGCCTGTCAACGCTGTCACGAGTCACACGGCAATGCCGAACTGCGCGCCAAGGCGTGCTACCCCGGGGAACATCATGAAAAACATTCGCAAAACCTGTCAGGCACGCCCCATGGCGATCGCTGCGCTCGCTTGTTGCGCGCTCGTCGCGATGTCGCACGCCGGGGCGCAGACCGCTGCGGAGTACGGTGTCATTGCCAACGGCACTTCGTCGCCGGGCAAACGGGTCGCCGCCGGCGGGCCGGTGCAGATGACGATCAGCATGGCGCCGACTGCCCCGGTACAACCGGCCGTGAACGTGCGCGGCCCCAACTGCACGGGAAATCTGCGGAGCACACGCGACGTCACCGTACCGATCGGGAAGTCGACGATACTTCAGCTCGACGAGCCGGTGCGCAACCGCACGCTCGGCGATCCGACGGTAGTACAGGCCGCGATGGTGGCGCCCAAGACCATGTACCTGCTCGGTCTCGCGGTCGGCACGACCAACATGATCGTGCAGGGACGCAGCGGCGGCTGCGACGTGATCAATGTCGCCGTCAACAGCGATGCCGGCGGCCTGCAGTCGTCGATTTCGCAGTTGATGCCCGACGAACGGAACGTGCGCGTGACAAGCGCGGGCGGTGACCTGGTCCTGGCCGGACGCGTCTCGAGTGCGGCGTCCGCCCAGCAGGTGGTCGAGATCGCACAGGCGTATGCCAAGCGCGGCAAGACGGAAGGGCATGTCCTGAACATGATGGCGGTCGACGCGCCGCAACAGGTCATGCTGGAGGTGAAGGTCGCGGAGGTCTCCAAGACCCTCATCAACCAGATGGGGTCGGCACTGAACCTGCAGGGCGGCTTCGGAAGTTGGACCGGTGGGATCGTGAGCAGCCTGCTCTCGGGCGCGGGGACGCTCCTGTCAGCGTCCAAATCGAACCGGCTCCCGCTGAGTATGCAACTGGATGCCCAGAAGACGGACAACCTCGTGAAGATTCTCGCGGAACCGAATCTGGTGACGCTGTCTGGACAAGAAGCCAGCTTCCTGTCCGGCGGGAAGATTTTCATTCCGGTGCCACAGAGCAGTTCCAACGGCACCACCACGATCACGCTTCAGCAAGAAGAGTTCGGTGTGGCCCTGCGGTTCCTGCCGACCGTGCTTGACGGCGACCGCATCAACCTGAAGGTGGCGCCGGAAGTCTCCGAGCTGTCGCCGACGGGCGTGACGCTCACGTCCACCAATGTCAGCGGCGTGAACATCCTGCCGCTGATCACGACACGCCGCGCATCCACGACCGTGCAGATGCGCGACGGCGAGACATTCGCCATCGGCGGTCTGCTGCAAAACAACGTGAGCGGTGCGCTCAAAGCGTTCCCCGGTCTCGGCGAAGTCCCCGTGCTCGGCGCGCTGATGCGCAGCACGTCGTTCCAGAACGACCTGACCGAACTGGTGTTCATCATCACGCCGCATCTCGTGAAACCCCTGCGCACGGCGGCAACTCCGCCATTGCCGACGGACAGCTTCACCACGCCCAGCGCCATCGACGTCTACGCGACCGGCAATATGGAAGGACGTCGCAAAGTGGCGCCCGTCCAGGCCCCTGCCCCGGCGCAATCCCCGGCACAAGACACGCCCGCCGCACCGCCGCCGCAACCGGGCGTGCCGCCGTCGAGCCTGCAACCGACGCCCGTCACCCGGCCCGCCGATGGCGTCAGTCCGTCGGTGAACGCGGCGCGCGATGCTTCGTTGTCGAGTGTCCCGGCCAAGCCGGCGCCGAACACCGTGCGCAGTGACGTGAGCGTCGCGCCCGAGGCCGGCACGCCCCAACGCACCGCGTCGATCGATCCGATGCGCCAGCTTTACACCCATTGAGACCCGTGATCCTGGGGAACCATCATGAAAACAGTCACCACGATGATGTTGCGCTGCGCCGCCATCGGCGCGAGCACTGCGGTTTGCCTCACGCTTGCCGGCTGCATGAGTTCATCGCCGATATGGGATGCGCATATGGGCGAGTCGGTGAGAAATGTCATGCACGCCCAGATCATTCATCCCGGGCCGCCGACGGATGACGACGTGCGCGGCACAGACGGTCGTGCCGCCGTGGCCGCGATGAAAAACTACGACAAGTCGCTGCGCTCGCCAACGCCGACGGCCAGCCCGTTCGTCATCGGCGTAAGCAGCGGCGGCTCGCCCATGTCGGCGCCGTCCGGGGATACCGGTCAGTAGCGCGTCCGAAACACGTTCCCGACGCACTCGTAACGCTGCGTGTGCGGCGGGCGCGACAGGCGCCCGCCACTCCATCACCCTGACGCTCAAGCGAGGCATGCTCATCATGCGAACCCTCCACACTCGACGCCGTGCCCGAGGTCGGATGCCGCGACGCGAAGGCGGCGCCATCGCGATTGTCGTGGGGCTGATGCTGGCGGTCCTGATCGGTTTCGCCGGTCTCGCGCTTGATCTCGGCAAGCTCTATGTCACGCGCAGCGAACTGCAAAACAGCGCCGATGCCTGCGCGCTGTCGGCCGCGCGAGACCTGACCGGCGCAACCCCGCTGTCAGTATCCGAAGCCGCCGGCATCGCCGCCGGGCATATCAATACCGCCCTGTTCCAGTCGACCCCCGTGACCATGACGGTGGATAGCAGCGTGACGTACAGCACGACGGCGACCGGCGCCTATGTCGACAAGGGCAGCGTGACCGGATCGTTGGCCAGCATCAAATACGTGCAGTGCACCACCGCGATGAGCGGCATCGCCAACTGGCTCATCGAGGTACTCAACGTGCTGCCGGGTGTCAGCATCGGCCCCGGTTCTGTGTCGGCACGCGCGGTGGCGACCACGACCTCGGCGCAGACGACATGTGCGATCCCCGTCTTCGTTTGCGATCCATCGAAATTCTCGCCGGCAAGCAGCTACAGCATCGGCCAATGGCTGGTTGGCAAGGGCGACAGCTCCACGGGGACTTATGCGGGCGGGGATTTCGGATGGGCGAACCTCACCGGCAGCGGCAACAGCGGCACGCCATCGCTTTCGGGCGAGCTCACAGGGTCGGGGCAATGCAACCTGCCCGTTGTAGGCACCACCGTCGGCACGGCGGGCAACAAAGCGTCGCTCGATACCGCCTACAACACGCGCTTCGGCATTTACCCGGGAGGGACACCGCCCAATGACGGCACGTCGATCACGGACTTCACCGGCTTCGCGTATGACGCCACGACATGGAGCGCGCAGGCCAACGCCTACAACGATTTCGTGACGCAGCGCAAAAACAACGCGCCGTATCAGGGCGATACGGCCACGGGCCTGAAGACCAAAGGGACCGCGGCGGCGAAGTCGGTGTATCAGGCGGGGGCGGACCGGCGGCTGCCGATTGCGCCAATGGTCGACTGCTCGAACCCCGGCAAAGGCAGCGGCGGGGCTATCTTCACCCTCACGGGCTGGGTGTGCGTGCTGATGCTCGATCCGATGCAACAGGGCGGCAATATCGATTCGGTTCATCTCGAGTATCGCGGAAAAGCGAGCGATGTCGGCAGCCCGTGCGCGACGCAAGGCACGCCTGGGTCGGTCGGCGCCGTCGGGCCGCTGGTACCGGTCCTCGTGCAATAGGAGGCGACCATGACACCCCTGCGTTATCGTCACGGAAATCAGCGCGGTGTGGTCGCGGTGGAGTTCGGTCTCGTGCTGCCCGTGCTGCTCGGGCTGTTCGGCGGGATGGTCGAGATGGGACACGCCATCTACCAGTACGACACCCTGACGAAATCGGTTCGCAACGCCACGCGCTATCTGTCCGAATTCTCGCCGATAGACCCGAACTACCCCCTCGCAGGGGCCAAATGCCTGGCCGTGTACGGCAATACCGGCTGTACCGGAACGCCGCTGATCGGCAATCTGACGACATCGAACGTGGTGGTCTGCGATCGCAGCAGCACCACCGCGCCAAGCTGCCAGGACCTGACATACGCCAATTACATGGTGTACGACGCCACCAACAACAGCAACGCGGGCACATCGGTCGGCACCATCAATCTGGTGTCGGTCAAAATTTCGGGATATCAGTACTCGCCGATCCAGGCGATCCTGAACTTCTCCGGTCTGACGTTCGGCGATATCAAGACCGTCATGAGGCAAGTGCTATGAAGCCCCCTCGCCTATCCTGTCGGCGCGCCGCCCAGCGCGGCGCGGCCGCCGTCGAATTCGCCATTGTCTCGGCCTTGTTCATTACCTTGCTGATCGGCCTGATGGAGTTTGCGCGCATTCTCTTCTATTGGAATACCGCAGCGGAAGCGGCGCGATTGGGGGCACGCGTAGCGGTCGTCTGCGACGTGGGCGCGAGCGCGGTGCAGAGCAAGATGATCAGCCTCATGCCACAACTCGCCACGGCCAATATCCAGGTGGCGTACACGCCGCCGGGTTGCGACACGAGCAGTTGCTCGCTCGTCACGGTCAGCTACACAGGGCTAACCGTCAACACCTTCATTCCCTTTGTCCCGATTTCGGTCACGTTGCCTCCATTCACCACGACGTTGCCGCGCGAAAGCCTGAGCAGCGCGTCCGGTGGGAACGTATGCAGTTGAACATCGCAAAAAGACAGACGAGGCCATCATGCTGAAAGTATTGCTCGTTTCGCAAGCATCGGACCGTTTGGCGTTGATCGCCCGCCTCGCGCGCGACCGCCCCGAGTACGATTGCTCGACGCTGCTCGCCACGCCGGCCCAATTGCTCACGTCGGCCGCACGGCTGAGCGAACACGATGTCGCGGTGATCGATTTGCCAGGCATGCAACAGGGCGAACTGCACGACATTCAAATGCTCTGCCAGCAGTTGCCGAAACTGATTTGCATCCTCGTGTCGGCCGAATCGTCGCCCGCCTTGCTGATTTCGGCGATGCGCGCCGGCGCCCGCGACGTGCTGCCCTGGCCGGTCGATCAACACGCGCTGACCGACGCCCTCGCCCGGGCGTCGATGCAGCACGGGCACGATGCGCCGCACCCGATGCGCGCCGTCTCGTTCATGTCGTGCAAGGGCGGCGCCGGCACCAGCTTCGTGGCGAGCAATGCGTCCTATCAATTTGCGGTGCAGACCGGCAGCCGCGTGCTGCTGATTGATCTCGCCCAGGAGTTCGGCGACGCGGCGTTCCTGATAAGCGACAAGACGCCGCCAACGACCCTGCCGGACGTTTGCGCGCAAGCCGATCGCATCGACGCCTCGTTCCTCGAAGGGTGCGTGACGCACGTCGACGACGGCTTCGATGTCCTGGCCGGCGCCGGCGATCCGGTCGCCGCGCTCGGTGTGACGGAAGCCAGCCTGAAGCGCATTCTCACGGCAGCCGCAAGCCGCTACGACCTGGTGGTGTTCGACATCGGCCAGATCCTCAACCCGCTCTCCCTCTATGCATTGCAGCGCAGCGATCACATCTACGTAGTCCTGCGGGCGAACATGCCATTCCTGCGGGCGAGTCGTCGGCTGTTCGACGTGCTGCGCCGCCAGGGGGTCGCCATGGACACGGTCCACTACGTGCTCAATCGGGCCGGGCGGCACGACGCTGTCGCGGTCAAGGAGGTGGCGAAGGTCATCGGCAAGCCGGCGTTGGCAGTCTTGCCCGACGAGGACGCGGTCGCTGCCGCCGCCACCAGCCAAGGCGTACCGGTGCTCACGTTGTTCAAGCGCAGTGCCCTGACCCGGGCGCTGGGCGGTCTGGCATCGAGCATGGTGGGCGCCCACGCGAGCGCAGGCATCGCGCCGGCGAACCACGGTTCGTTCATCGGCAAGCTCTTCCGCAAGGCGTCGGCCGGGCGGCCCACCCTCGTTTGATCGTCGAAACTTTGCCTCTGGGAGATCATCATGTCGCCAATCCTCGATGCCCCGTCTTTGCTGAGTCCGGCCACGTCGTCGGAGCGCATGGCTGCACCGCTCCAGGTCGCCTCCGGTATCGGCCCGCATTACGGTGAGCTCAAGCGCAAGATGCACGAGATGGTGCTGGCACGCGTCGAGCTGGAAAAACTCGCACGCCTGTCGGACACGCAAGTCAAACACGAACTCGTACAGTTGATCGATCGTGTCGTGGGCGAGCAGAACGTGCTCGTCAACGACGCGGAGCGCCGGCAGCTCGCCGGCGACATCTACGACGAGATGTTCGGCCTGGGGCCGCTCGAAGCGCTGTTGCGCGATCCGACCATCTCCGACATTCTCGTCAACACGCACAAGCGCACGTATGTCGAGCGCTTCGGCAAGCTCGAATCGACGGCCGTGACGTTCTACGACGACGCGCACCTGATGAAGATCATCGAGAAGATCGTCTCGCGCGTGGGGCGCCGCATCGACGAGTCGAGTCCGATGGTCGATGCCCGCCTGCCGGACGGCTCGCGTATCAACGCCATCATTCCCCCGTCGGCGATTGACGGTCCGCTGCTGTCGATTCGCCGCTTCGGCACCACCGCATTGCAGATGGCCGACCTCGTCCGGCTCGGCACACTCACGGAGCCGATGGCCGAAGTACTGTCCGCGCTGACTCACGCCAAGGTCAACATGCTGATCTCAGGCGGCACGGGCAGCGGCAAGACAACCTTGCTCAATATCCTCTCGAGCTTCATCCCGGACAACGAACGCATCGTGACCATCGAAGATGCCGCGGAACTACAGTTGCACCAGCTGCATGTGCTGCGGCTCGAAACGCGTCCGCCGAACATCGAGGGCAAGGGCGAAATCACGCAGCGCACGCTGGTCCGCAACGCGTTGCGGATGCGCCCCGACCGCATCATCCTTGGCGAAGTGCGCGGCGCGGAAGCGCTCGACATGCTCAATGCCATGAATACCGGTCACGAGGGGTCGCTCGCCACGATCCACGCGAATACCCCGCGCGATGCCCTGACCCGCATGGAAAACATGATCAGCATGTCGGGCCTGCAACTGCCGCCCAAGGCGATGCGTCAGCAGATCGCTTCTGCCATCACCGTGATCGTGCAGACGGCGCGCCTCACGGATGGACGTCGTCGGCTGGTCAGCCTGCAGGAAATCACGGGGATGGAAGGCGACATCATCTCCATGCAGGAGATTTTCACGTTCAAGCGGACCGGGGTCGGCGGCAATGGCGAAGTGAAAGGTCATTTCGTCGCCAGCGGTGTACGTCCGAAGTTCTCCGAGCGCCTTCAGGCATTCGGCGTCGCTTTGCCGGATGCCATCTACGATCCGTCGCGCCGGTTGGAAGTGTGACGATACCCCCGCCCGACGGGCGTCCCGCAGTGGGAGGAAACGATGAGTCCGTACTTCTACATTTTCGCGATTCTGCTCTTCGCGGCCGTGGTACTGGCCATCGAAGCCGTCTATCAGTGGTGGAGCAACCAGCACAGCGCAGCCGCCAAACGGATCGAGTCGCGCATTCGTTCGCTCTCGGCCGGCGGCCATGTCGACCGGGAGCACACGTCGATCCTGAAGACGCGGATGCTGAGCGATTCGCCGAGACTGGAACAGCTTCTGATGCGCATGCCCCGTGTGCACAGCCTCGATCTGTTCATCCTGCAGTCGGGGCTATCGTGGTCGGTGAGCCGCCTGCTGACGTTCATCCTGCTACTGGGCGCCGGGGCAGTGATCCTGGTGCTGATGTTGCCGCTGCCGTGGCGCCTGGCGCTGATCGCAGGGCCGCTGGCGGCATGCTTGCCGGTCCTGTATGTGATGCGTCGTCGCAGACGTCGACTTGCGCAGCTCGAACGCCAGTTGCCGGAAGCGGCCGACATGATCGCCCGCGCGTTGCGCGCAGGGCATGCGTTCACGGGGGCGATCGAGATGGTCGGCGATGAAATGTCGGCCCCTATCGGTGGCGAGTTCCACATCATGTTCGACGAAATCAACTACGGCGTCAGCCTCAACGACGCCCTGCTGAACCTCGCGACACGCGTGCCGGTTGCCGATCTACGCTACTTCATCATTGCGGTGATGATTCAGCGCGAGAGCGGCGGCAATCTCGCCGAGATCATGGGCAACATCGCCGAGCTCACGCGAGAGCGGCTCAAGCTGTATGAAAAGGTCAAGGTGCTGTCGGCCGAAGGACGTCTGTCCGCCAATATTCTGGAGGTGCTGCCGTTCGGCGCCGCCGGCATCATCATGGTGGTCAACCCGGCGTTTCTTGAAATTCTCTGGCACGACCCCGCCGGCATCAAGCTGGCCGTGGTGGCGCTGGTGCTGATGGCGTTGGGAATGGTGTGGATGCGCATGATTATTCGTATCCGCGTGTGAACGGCGACGGCGGGGGAACTGTCATGCCACAACTCAATCAAGGCCAAATGGTCCTGCTGGTCGGCGTCTTCGTGATCTCGTTCAGCATTGCGCTGGTCGCAGCGATCTGGTTCTGGCCCCAGAAAGCGAAAGCGCGCGCTCGCGTGGGGGCCCTCGGCGCCGGCGCGTCGGCGGACGCGCCCGGCGAGCCGACCGGTACACGCGAGTGGATTGAGCGCCTCGCCGAATGGTCGCAACCGATCTCGAAACTCTCGTTGCCCAAAGAGGGATGGGAGCATTCCGTCCTGCGGGTGCAGTTCATGAACGCCGGCTGGCGCGATGCGTCGGCGCCCGCGCTCTACTTTGCGGCCAAGACATTGCTGGCGCTGGTGCTGCCGTTGATCGGCTACTACGTTGCGAGCACGCACTACACGACGATCAACCGCACGCTGCTCCTGAGCGTTCTGTTGTTGCTCGGTGCGATCGGCTACTATTTGCCGAACGGCATTCTGACGCGCCGAATCGCCTGGCGCCAACGCGTGATTTTCGAGGATTTTCCGGACGCACTCGATCTGTTGACCGTGTGTGTCGAAGCGGGGTTGAGCCTCGATGCGGCGCTGGCCCGTGTCGCGAAGGAAATTCACGTTCGCAGCGCGGTGCTCGCGCACGAATTCGACTTGATGTTGCTCGAACTCCGGTCGGGCTATTCCAAGGAGCGTGCCTTGCGCAATCTGAGCCTGCGAACGGGCGTCGAGGATATCGATACGTTCGTGTCGATGCTGATCCAGGCCGAGCGCTTCGGGACCAGCATCGGGGCGTCGTTGCGGGTGTTGTCGGAGACCTTGCGAATGAAGCGGCGGCTGCGAGCCGAGGAGCGCGCGGCCAAAATCGCGCTGAAACTGCTGTTCCCGCTGATCTTCTTCATCTTCCCGACATTGCTGCTGGTGCTGCTTGGCCCGGCGTTCCTTCAGATCTACCGGGTGTTGTTGCCTTCGCTTTCCGGTTCGATCCATTAGCGCCGGCATGGCATTACCACGATGGCGCCTGCGCCGGCACTACACCGGCATCGCTTGACGGCAACACCCGGCGTTGTTCGCGGCGCGGGGACAGAGCAAAAACGACCGGCACGCGAGGTGCCGACGTGACCAGCATCAAGGACCTGGATCATGGAAAGCAAAAACTACGTGGATCTGCCCCTGGACGGTGCGTTGTCCCGTGACGAACCGGGCATGCAGTCTCGACCCCACTGGCGTGAAATGGCGGTGGAGATATCGGTGCGCGTGTGCTCGGCGCTGCTGCTGAGCATCTTTGCGTATTCGGCCATCCTGCAATGGCGCCTGGACCCGGCCCGTCTGACGGTGCTGCTGCTTGCGCTTGCGTCGTCGTTGACCGTCGGTCTGTCGCTGTTTGCCCGCATTCCCGAGAAGCGCGACTGGCGACCGCTGAGCATTGCGCTGTCGGTCGGCGGCACGTTCTACTTCCTGGCTATCGAGCTGGCGCCAGGGATCCGGCTTATCCCGGAGCAGGTGGGTGCAACCCTGTGTTGTGCGGGCATTCTGTGGCAACTGCTCGCCAAGGCGTCGTTGCGCCGGTCGTTCGGCATCTTGCCGGCAAACCGGGGCATCGTGACCCGCGGCGCCTATCGTCTTGTCCGGCATCCGATCTATCTCGGCTACTTCATCACGGACATGGGCTTTCTGTCGACGAACTTCGGTTGGCGCAATCTCCTCGTCTATGCCGGCTTGTACGTCCTTCAGATTGGACGTCTGCTTCGGGAAGAACGGCTCTTGTCCCACGACCCGGAATATCGCGCTTATCGAGCCAACGTGCGTTACCGCGTCATCCCCGGGGTGTTCTGACGACAGTGCCGTCGGGCCGACGAAGGTCGTCGTCGATGAATGACGACGCAAGCCCAAGCTGACGCGTCGACGACATCACGATGTTCGCAAAGGCCTTTGCGGCGGCGGTTCGGTGGACCCGCTGCCGCTCGAGAATGGCCACGGTACGGCTCGTGATGGGCTCCGGCAAATCGAGATGCGAGAGCCCTGTCGGCACGTCCCCGCTGACCTGGGGCAATACGGTGGCCATCCCCCCAAGCTGGACAATTCTCAGTACCGCGCTGATCGAGTTGGCCTCGATCTCGATGTTCGGCGCGATTTTGTGCGCTCGGAAGTACGCATCCGCATACGTCCTAGCGGCAAAACCTTCGACGAGCATCACAAGCGGCAGGCTCGCAAATTGCGCCGATGTGATGGCACCCCCCGCGCAGCGCAGTGGATGCGCCGAACTGACGACAAGCGTTGCCCGCTCCTCGAATAGGGGCGTCACCTGGATGCCTTCGGTTCGAACATCGGTGAATCCAACGCCAATGTCGCTTTCATCCGCGCACAACGCGTCTTCGATGGCGTCGAGCGACATTTCCGACAAATACACGTGGACGTTCGGATAGTGCTCGTGAAACGAGTGCACCCATTTCGGCATCAGCGATTCGGTAAATGAAGGCGTACACGCCACGCGAAGCACCCCGCGCGACAAATCCTCCACCTCCTGCAACGCTCGCCACCCGGCTTCAAGCTCGAACAGCGCCTTGCGCGCATGCGCAACGTATGTCTCACCGGCATCGGTGAGTCGGATCGACCGTCCGGATCGATCAAACAACGTCGTGCCGAGGTAGTCCTCGAGCTGCTTGATCTGCTGCGACAACCCAGGCTGGGAAACACCTAACGCGTCGGCAGCACGCGTGAAGTTCTTGTGCTCTGCAACAGCGAGCAAATATCGAATCTGACGTGGAACCACGGCGCGGCTCTCCATAACTTGAACTTATCGGGACCATTGCAACCACGTCTTGGACTCAATCGACGCGCAGAGGCAGAATCATGGACGGCCCGCCGATCAAAGTCACTCGTGCGGCGAGTCGCTTTTTCTTTTACACCATAACAATTCGAAAGGTTATGTTGACTCAAAAGCAGTTGCAAGCGTGGTTAGGCGCGTTCCTGCCGAACGCCACAGGCCTGCGTACACGGGAACGCCTGCGTTCTGGCCTGGGCGCAGCAACAGCGCTGACGATCGCCGGACTGATCATCCATCGACTCCCCGGGTTCTCCAGCCGCTTTCCGTTGCTGATCGCCCCGATGGGAGCCTCTTCGGTGCTGCTCTTTGCCGTACCCGCGAGCCCACTCGCTCAACCGTGGTCGGTGATTGGCGGCAACGTCATCGCCGCCATCGTCGGCGTCACGTGCGGCATCGTCATTACGAATGTGCCGATTGCCGGCGCGATCGCCGTTTCCGTGGCCATTCTGGCGATGTTTGCGGCGCGTTGCGTGCATCCGCCCGCCGGTGCCGTGGCACTGACCGCCGTGTTCGGCGGGGCCGGCATCCATGAAATGGGCTATGCCTTCGCCATTGCCCCCGTTGCCCTGCAGTCGACGGTGCTGGTGTCGCTCGCCATCATTTATCACTCGCTCACGGGGCACCGCTATCCGCATCGCGTGGTAAAGGTCAAGGCGACGGAGTCGGCGGATGCTTCGATACAAGCCGGCGGCGGATTCACGCGTAAAGATCTGGAAGCCGTGCTGGCGCGCCGAAATGAATTCATCGACGTGGACATCGACGACCTGGAGGCGCTCCTGCGAGAAACCCAGCTCGCCGCCTGCCGCCGAACATTTCACGGCCTGACGTGCGAGGACATCATGACGAAGTCGCCATTGACGGTGCTCAAGGAGACGGATTGCTCGGTGGCGCTCAAGTTGCTGGAGCGTCACGCCATCAAGGCCCTTCCGGTACGCGACGCCGATCATCAGATCGTCGGCATCGTGACGCGGTATGACATCCATCGCGAGCTTGGACGTGCGGCAGGACCGCAAAGCATTGGCAACGCGCTCGGTTGGCTTCTCCCCGGGAAGGACAACACCCGATCGGTCGGCTCGGTGATGACGACCAAGGTGTGCACCGCAAAGGGCTCAGATTCCATTCTCGACCTGCTGCCCACGTTCTCCGCGACCGGGCACCACCATATTCCAGTGGTTGATGACGGCAATCGTGTCATCGGAATGATTACGGAGAGCGACTTGATTGCGGGACTTCACGCGGGAACGCAACTTCACCAGCTCGAAGCCGCGTAGATCTTCCCGGCATTTACCAGGAGGGGGGCATGAACCTGAGAACCATCGAAACCTATCGGTCCGTCCACATCGAGGCTGCGCTCGAGCTTGAGCATCACGGGTACATCGCGTGGATACGCTATCGCGATAGGCGCAGGATGATTGCCCACCGGCAAGTGGCTCCCTCGGTCGGAAAATGCTTTGAGGCGGTAGATGTCCTCGTCAGGCAGTTGCGCGCCGAGATTGACGAGATGATTCGGCGCGGCGACGCCACCGAAGATCCAAGACGGGTTCACTGGGCGCCGGGGCCGTCGCCCCGGATGCCGTAGGGCGAGCGGTAGTCCGGGACGGGCGACGATCCCTCTTCCCTATGCCTCGCGCCTATTTCTCCGTCAGGCTGGCCTAACGACGGTGTCGTGCATGGCGCCGTCCGCCCAGCCGTCCTGGTATTCGATGTGCAGCACCGACGCTACCCGCGAAAAGGCTCACCGCCGGGCCGGGTGCGCATGCCGGGTGCGAGACGCGTCCAGGGCAAATCGGCGGGATCGGCGGTCATGGGGCCTGGCGCCTTCGCCACCAACACCGCCTCGGCGATTGGCTCGAAGTCCGCGCGAAAATGAACCGAGCTCTTGTTCACGAGGATGCGCATCTCCTCCGGCTGGATTCCCGCCACGCGATACAGATTGCGGTCCAGCATCTGCGCCTTGCTGGAACTGATTGCAATCAACACATCGTCGATGCGCAAGCACGCGACCTGGCCAAGTTCCGCTTGCATGCCGTTCATCATGGGGCCGTCATAGCGGCACCGCCCCTCGGAGAGGAACGTGACTTCGAACTTGCCGACGAACGGTTGGTCGCCAGGCACGCCCGACTGCCCGCCCAACGACGTCTCGATCTGCACGCCTATGCCCGCGCGATGCGCTAACGCCGCAGCCTCCGGATCGTATATCAGGCCGATAGCAGCACGCTTCGCCCCATGACGAACAAGGGCTCGCAGCATCTCCATCGTGTTGGCATCGCCACCGGCCCCGGGATTGTCCTGCGTATCGGCAATGACGACCGGACGACTCGCCCCTTCGGATAATCGCATCGCTTCTTGCACTGCGGCATCGGGGGACAGGAACGTGACGCGCCACGCAGACTCCTCGTCGATCATGCGCCGGTAAAGCGCATCGACGGCCGCTTGCGTGGCGTCGGCCGCATGTCCGTACGCCCAAATCACCGGACCGCATTCAGGAAAATCCGCTGCCGGAAACCCAGGTGCGAACGATGCCGATACGACATCGCCCACTTCCGCCTCGCCGACGCGATGGTACATCCCGCGCGATGGTTCGAGCAGCGTACACATGCCATTGATCGGAATGAGAAAGGGCAATCGCCGCGACGCGCGATGCAGCCCTTCCCCCGATATCAACCGTGCAAGCAGCTCGGCGGCACGCGCCCCCGTCTCGGCCATATCCACGTGCGGATACGTGCGATACGCGACGAGTGCATTCGCGCTGCCCAACATTCGTTTGGTGACGTTCGCGTGCAGGTCGAGCGACGCGACAATGGGCACGCTCGGGCCGACGACCTCGCGTACGCGCGCAAGCAGCTCGCCTTCCCCATCGTCGACATGTTCGGCAACCATCGCCCCATGCAGGTCGAGATACACCGCATCGAACCGCTGCGTGCGCGCCGCCTCCAAGATCTCGCCCGCGATCCGCTCGAATGCGTCGCGCGTCACGTGCGCCGACGGACTCGCGCCTGCCCAGATAACCGGCGAGAGCACATATCCGGCAGCCTCCGCCGCTCGAATGAAGCCGCCGGCGGGAATGTTGACGTCGCGCAGCGCGAGTACGTCGCTGCCGCGCGACATCGACGGAAAGCCTTCGCCACGCTCGAAGTTCTCGTAAGCGGCTTTCGACGGCGCAAAGGTATTGGTTTCGTGTTGGAAACCGGCGATCAAAATGGTCGGAGGAGTACGGGACAAAATCAGACCTCTGGTGAGATTGTGTGGGGGGGGGCGGGATCGGGCGTCACCGGCATCGCAGACGTCAAGCGGTGCGTGCCGGACGCATCGCGATCAATACGATTGCGCCGATGGCCAGCAGCGCGACCATCACGTACAGCCCGGCGTGCAGACTGCCGGTCGCACCCTGCGCCCAGCCGATGATCGTCGGACTCAGGAAACCGCCCATCAGCCCGATGGTGTTAATAAGCGCAATGCCGCCCGATGCGGCGTCGCCCTTGAGGTACTCGGACGGCATTGCCCAGAACACGGTATAGGCGACCCACATCATGGCGGTCGCAATCGTCATGCAGGTCAGCGAGAGCGCGAGATCGCTGCTGAAGAGCGTGGCGAGCGCCAGCGTCGCCGAACCGATGAGTGCGGGCACTGCGCTGTGATAGCGGCGCTCGCCGCGCCGGTCGGAACTGCGGCCGACGAGCAGCATCGCGACGGCCGCCGCGACGTAAGGTATCGCCGAGTAAAAGCCAATCTGCAGGGTGTCTCGCACGCCGGCCGCCTTGATGATCGACGGCAGCCAGAAGCTCACTGCGTAGATTCCGCAGATAAAGCAGAAGTATGGCAACGCGAGCCAATAGACCCGCGGATCCTTCGCGACCTCCGCGAACGAATGATGTGAGCCGCCCCGGGCATCGAGTTCCGACGCGAGCAGGCGCTTCTCGTCGGCGCTCAGCCAACGTGCGTCGGCAGGCCGGTCGTCGAGCACAAACAGCGCGAGCACGCCGAACACCACGCACGGCAATCCCTCGATCAAGAACATCCACTGCCAGCCGTCAAGGCCGTGCGCGCCGGAGAACGCCGTCATGATCCACGTCGACAGGGGGCCACCCAACATGCCCCCAATCGGACCGGCCAGCATGACGATCGCCATGACCTGCGCCATGCGCGCGCGACCGTACCAATAGGTCAGGTAGAAGATCATGCCGGGTGCGAATCCCGCCTCGAAGACGCCGAGCAGGAACCTCATCGTGTAGAACATCGGCTCCGAACGCACGAACACCATCGCCGCCGACGTCACCCCCCACAACACCATGATCCGGCTGATGGTTTTGCGCGCGCCAACCTTCGGCAAGAGGAGATTGCTGGGGACTTCGAACAACACATAGCCGAGGAAGAAAATACCCGCGCCGAGACCGTACACGGCGTCGGAGAAGCCCAGATCGCTTTGCATCTGAAGCTTCGCGAAGCCAATATTCACCCGATCGAGGTACGCGAACGTGTAGCAAAGCAGCAGAAACGGAAGCAGCCGCCAGTTCAGCTTGCGATAAAGCGCCGCGTGCCGTTCAGTGAGAGGCGTGGAAGGAATAGCGGACAAGAGCGTTCTCCGGTGTGCGTAGGATGAATTCATCATTAACAGCCAAAAACCGAAGAGCAAGAGCAACCTAAGTCGGTTATCGTTGCTCATTTGGCAACACTTAACCGAGGACGGAAACGGTGCGTGAACTGAATCAACGGCGTTTGCGGTATTTTCACGAAGTGCTTACGCACGGCTCGATCCGCGCGGCAGCCGACAGCCTCAATACGGCGGCGTCGGTGATCACTCGGCAAATCCGGCTGCTCGAGGACGAGATTGGCGCACCGCTTTTCGAGCGGCGTGCGCGGGGTGTCCGGCCGACCGAAGCGGCCATGCACCTCCTCGAATATTGGCGGGGATGCCAGTCTCAACAGGAGCAGTTCGAAGATCGGCTTGAGGCGCTGCGCGGGTTGAAGCGGGGTAATGTCCGGCTCGCGATCAGCGAGGGTTACATCGACGGCCTGATGGAAGAGGTGCTCAACGACTTCTGCATGCAGTTCCCCGGACTCGACGTGATCGTCGATATCCTGCCGGTCAACAACGTGCTGGAGGAGGTGGCGCAGAGCCGCGCGCACATCGGTCTGGCCTATAACCCGCCCGCCCACCCGGAGATTGAATTCCGCGCAACGTCGTCACAGCCGATCGTGCTGCTCGTCAATACCCGGCATCCGCTCGCACTGCGAGGCGGAACCGTCACCATCGACGAAATGCTGCAATTTCCGTTGGCGTTGATGCCGCCCGCATTCGGGCTTGGACAGGTTGTCGAGATGCTGGCTTACACGGAAAACGTCGACATCCGCCGAACGCTGACCACAAACTCGCTTCAGGTACTACGCCACTTCGTCACTCGCGGAGAAGGCGCGACGCTGATCGGCGCCTTCTCCGTATACCGCGAAATCGATGCCGGCGAACTCGTTGCACTGCCCATTGCACATCCCCTCTTCGAAGCAGCGAAGGCTCGGGTGCTGGTGAAGTCTGGTCGTCCGCTTTCTCCGGCGGCGGAAACGTTGCTGACGTGGATTCTGAAGCGCATGACGATGTTTTCGCAGAGCCATTGAACCTGAGAGCAAGTGGCGCCGTTGGCGCGACCCGTGCTCAATGGAACGAAAGTCCGGCGAATACGCGGAGCACCACATCTCCGCCGGAGTGCCCCTAAACAAGCTGTCCCACGATCGCCTTGGCCCGCTCCACGACTGGCCGATCAACGAGTTTGCCGTCCACGGCGATCGCGCCTGCGCCTCCCGTGGCGACCGCATCGAGCACCCGCGTCGCCCACTCGGCTTCCTGTTGCGTCGGCAGGAAACCGTCGCGCACGATCCCGACCTGCCTCGGGTGAATACAAAGCTTTGCCCCGAAACCGAATGCGCGCGAATGGCGCACGTCGGCACGCAACGCATCGTCGTCGCCGATTGCGACGGTCACCCCGTCGATGGGCGCCGGCAACCGCGCATAGCGTGACTCGATCACGAACTGCGTGCGAATCGCATCGAGCGCGGCACCGTCGTCGCCGATGCCGGCGTCCGCGCAGAAGTCGACCGTACCGAATGCCAGGCGGGTCACCCCCGGCGCCCCCGCGATTTCGCGCAAATTCACCACCGCATCGACCGTCTCGATCAGCGCGTAAAGCGTCTGAGCCTCGCGCAAGTGGGCGCGCAACGACCGCATCTCGTCAGCCCGCTCCGTCTTTGGCAACATGATCCCCGCGACGCCCGGCATTTCGGTCAATCGCAGATCGTCGGCATGCCAGGGCGTATGCACGCCGTTGATGCGCACCAACACGCGCGAGTCTTCGCCGTGCTGCGCCAGCCATTGAAAAAGCGCGTCGCGCGCCGTCTGTTTGTTATCGGGAGAAACGGCGTCCTCGAGATCGAGGATCACGCGTGCCGCGTCGGTGGCGAGCGCCTTGTCGAAGCGATCCGGACGGTCGCCGGGAACGAACAAATACGTGGATACAGCGTTCATGGGTGCCCCTTTGCGCGGGCGCCCTTCCCGACGCTTTGACGGGGTGTCAGGAGGCGGCGCGCCAGTCGCGTTGAAATGTTTCCGAATAACTGAAGCGGTCGGCCGGGTGAATGCTGATCGCCGCCTCGACGATTTCCTCGCGGCGATTCAGATACCGCCGGCAAATCCACAAGGCCGCCGACTTCGGCTTCACGTTGAGCCTGCGCGCCTGCGCCGGCGTGATAAGCGTGGCCCGAATCTCCTGCTGCACCGCCGCGATCTTCTCACCGAACTGCTCTTCGATCAGCGTGTAGATCGGCACGTGCGAACTGTCCGCGATCCCCTCCAGCGAACGAAACGCCGGATGGATATAGATGTCGCTGACACAAATGGGGTCCGGCTCGCCGCCACTGCGCCGCAGCGCCGACAGATGCAGCCACGACTCACCATTACCGGCGCGCAGCACCGGCGCCAGTGTCTCGTCGACTTCGACCAGATCGCGCGCCAGGATCTCCAGCTCGGTGTCGGCCGTGTATTGCTGCAAGTCGCCCAGTTGCCGCATCACCTGCTGGTAGCCGCTGACCGCCTCGCGCGCCAACACGCGCGTGCCGACACCGGGCTGGCGATCCACCAGCCCCATCTGCACCAGGCGCTTGACCGCCTCGCGCACCGTGAAGCGGCTGGCACCGAACTGCTCGCACAGATCGAATTCGGTCGGCAGGAAGTCACCGACCGCGTACCGGCCGTCGCGGATCTCATGGATCAGCGTCTGCGCGAGCTGAAGATAGCGTGGCTGCTGGTTAAGCAATGGGGTCATGCGCGTGATCGGCGTTGCCGGTGAGGAGTAATGGTGTCATTGCACCACAGCTTGTTCGCGCAGCCAAGCGATCGCGTCGTCGCCGAACCCGGCTTCGCGCAGCACCTCGTCCGTATGCTCGCCCATGCGCGGCGCCGCGCGTGCCGGCAGCGGCGTGTCGATGCGCACCGGCGACGCCACGCCCTTGATCGGGCCATGCTCCGGGTGCTCGAAGTCCATCACACGCGCCTGCTCGGCCACGAATGGATTGTCGAGCGCCTGCGCAACATCGTGCACCGGCGCCGCCGGCACCTTGCCCGCGAAGCGCTGCATCCACGTCGCCGTGTCCTCGGTCATCAACACGTCGTCGAGTTCGCGGCGCACACGGTTGCGATGCTTGAGGCGCGCCGCATAGTTGCAAAGCTCGGGGTCGGTGATCCATTCCGGCTTGCCGATCTCCTGCGCCAGCACGCCCCAGAACTTCTCCTTGTTGCACATCAGGAAGATCCAGCCGTCGCGCGTGCGGTACAACTCGCTGGGCGTGAGCGACGGATGGCTCGAACGCGGTTCGCGCCGCGTCATGTGTCCGCCGTTCAGGTACCACGTGGCCACATAGGCCAGGTTATGCAGCGCCACGTCGAACAGACTGACATCGAGGTCGCGCCCCGTGCCCGTCTTGCGCGCTTCGAGCACCCCGGCGAGCAACGCCATCGAGGCGGTCGTGCCGGTCATCAAGTCGATGATCGACAGGCCGAAGCGCGCGGGCGGACCGTCCGGCTCGCCGGTGAGCGACAGATAGCCGGCCTCGGCCTGCATCAGGTAGTCGTAGCCGGGCCACGCCTTGCGCGAACCGGTGCGGCCGTAAGCCGACAAGTGCACGCATACGAGCGCGGGGTTCGCGCGCGCCAGCGACGCATAGTCGAGGCCGAGCTTGACGGGGAGGTCGCCGCGCAGATTGTCGAACACGGCGTCCGCGGACTCGACCAGCTTGAGCAGGATCTCCCGGCCTTCCGCGCTCTTGAGGTCGAGCGCCATGCTGCGCTTGTTGCGATTGAACGCTTCGTAGAAATGACTGTCGCCCTCGCCGAAGAAGTGCGGGCCGACCGCGCGGCCGACGTCGCCGCCGTCCTTCGCGTTCTCGATCTTGATGATGTCGGCGCCGAGATCGGCCAGATGCTGCGTGGCGAACGGACCGGCACCGTATTGCTCGACTGCGATCACCCGCAGTCCGGACAGTGGCAGGCTCATACCGGATTCCTCTCGATCAATTGCTTTGCGATGATGATGCGTTGCAGCTCGTTGGTCCCCTCGCCGATCACGAGCAGCGGCGCATCGCGATACAGACGCTCGATGTCGAATTCCTTCGAATAACCGTAGGCGCCGTGGATGCGCATCGCCTCGGTGCTGTTCTCGACGCCGGCCTCGGTGGCGAAGTACTTCGCCATGCCCGCTTCCATGTCGCAGCGCTCGCCGCGGTCATACGCTTGCGCCGCCGCATCGACGAGCAACCGCGAGGCATGCACGCGTGTCGCCATCTCGCCGAGCTTGAGCTGAATCGCCTGATGCTCGCAGATCGGCTTGCCGAAGGTCTTGCGTTGCTGACTGTAGGCCACCGACGCGTCGAGTGCCGCCACCGCGATGCCCAGACCGCGTGCCGCGACGTTGATGCGACCCAGCTCCAGCCCGCTCAGGATCTGCTTCAGGCCGCGCCCCTCCTCGCCGCCGATCAGGCGGTCGACCGGCACGCGGTAGTTGTCGAAGTTGAGTTCGCAAGTATCGATGCCCTTGTAACCGAGCTTTTCCAGCTTGCGGCTCACTTCGAAGCCCGGCCCCTTCTCCGCTATGAGCAGGCTCATGCCGCGATGTCGCGGCTGTGCCGTCGTATCGGTCTTGACCAGCAGCACCAGGCAATTGCCGTACAAGCTGTTGGTAATCCAGGTCTTCGCGCCATTGACCACGTAATGATCGCCGTCGCGCGTGGCGGTCGTGCGGATCGCCTGCAGATCGGTGCCACAATCCGGCTCGGTCAGGCCGATGCCGCCGCGCAACTCGCCGGTCGCGAAGCGCGGCAGGAAGGCCGCCTTCTGGTCCGGTGTGCCGTTGCGCTGCACCGTCATCGCCATGATCAGATGCGAATTGACGATGCCGCTGAGCGACATCCACACCGCCGACATGCGCTCGATCATGCGCGCGTAGGTGCGGGTCGAGAGCCCCAATCCGCCGTACTCGGGCGCGATCAGGCAGCCGAACAGCCCCATCTCCTTCATTTGCTCGACGATCTCGGCGGGATACTCGTCGGCTTTCTCCAGGGCATGCACATAGGGCTTGACCTCCACCTTGAGGAAGCGGTCGAGCATGTCGAGGATCAGGGTATCGTCCTCGCCTTGCCCTGCGGTGTTGTTTTCCACTTGCGTCATCTCACTTTCTCCAGACATTCAATCGCGGCCTAGACCGCCTCGCCGAGCACGGCGTGCAGGGCGCCCGCCGGCAGGCGGTCGAGAGCGAGCACGGTCTCGCGCACCTTGTCAACGCGTGCCTGCGGCAGTACACGCGCGGCATTGGCGACGTATTTCTCCACGATTTCCTCATTGCTGAGCGGACGATCCGCGCTACCGCGATTGATCGCCTCGCGATGCGCGAGCGTGCTGCCGTCGCGCAGTTCCAGCACGACTTCCCCCGTATAGTGGCGCGGGAAGGTGCTGGCCGGGTCGATCTCGTGCTCGACCTTCGCGGCCAGCGCGAGTACCGCGTCGTTGCGCAGCGCCGCCGGTTCGAGTTCGTCGAGC
Source organism: Pandoraea cepalis (assembly GCF_902459625.1). NCBI lineage: Bacteria > Pseudomonadati > Pseudomonadota > Betaproteobacteria > Burkholderiales > Burkholderiaceae > Pandoraea > Pandoraea cepalis. The sequence continues at coordinate 69,180 of NZ_CABPRY010000012.1, read as the reverse complement.
GTGAAGTGGCCTTTGATCAAGGCACTCGATACCACATAAGGTACGCTGAACTGCGCGTCGTAGCTGTTGGCCGGACGGCGCTTGTTGGCCACCGGCTCGCACACCGTTTTGACGACCGCCTCGGGCACCTTCACGCGAATGCGCTCGACCTGATCGCCCAGTTCGTTGATCTTTGCGCCTCGTTGCTGCCATACCTTGTGCAACGCCGTGCCAGCGTCGGCGAATGCGTGCGTGAAATGGCAGGCCGGCACCGGCTTGATCGCGACTTCCTCGATCTGCCATTGCTCGCCAAGGCCTTCCGTCGCGAGCGCCAGATCGGCATTGCCGCGCTGTTCGCCGAGGTAGCTCGAAAACAGGCCGAAGCGCCCTTCATACGGTGCGGATGCGCCGATGTAGCCGTGCGCGGCCATGGTCGCCGCGGTGAACGCCGACTGCGCTGCCCAGCCCGGATGCAAGCGTTTGGTCCAGGCCCCGTCTTGCAGGAATTCGAGGCTGCCGCTGGCCATCGACAGCGCAATGCCCTGCGCCATTGCAGTCTGTTGCGCGTTCAGGCCCAGCAGGCGAGAGGCCGCCAGCGTGCAGCCGAAGATCCCCACGACTCCGGTCGGATGAAATCCCACCTGATGGAATCCCCCCTTCGCCACCGAGCCGATGCGCGTTGCCGCTTCCATGCCGGCGATGTAGGCCGCCAGCGTCTGCGCGCCATCGACACCGCGCAGTTCCGACACGCCGAACACGCACGGCAGCACGCTCGCGGTGGCATGGATCACGCCGCGCGAATGCGTGTCGTCGAAGTCGAGGCCGTGCACGAGCACGCCGTTCATGACCATCGCGTCGCGTGTGTTGAGGCGATGGCCACGGCCGATCACCGTCGCGCCCGGTTTGTCTCCGGCGCTCAGGGCCGTGAGACCTTCGAGCGCAACCCGGGTGAAGTCGGCCGGCTGCGACGCGTAGGCCAGGCCGATCGCGTCGAGCAGCAAATGCTTGGCGCGTTCGCGCACAACCATCGGCACCGCGTCGAGCGAAAGGCCCAGAGCGAACGAGGCCAGCGTCGCCGAGATCCCCTGGGGCGTGTGGTTCACTTCTGAAGTCATGCTGTCTCCTTCCTGAACGAATGCAAGGTGTTGGGGCTAGTGCTCTACATGCATGGCGCGGGTTGTCGCGGTGCCACCGAGACCGACGTCGTTGGGCACGCTGATATCTTCGAGCGACTGTTGATTGGTTTCCACGCGCAGCACCAGCAGCGCGACGATCAGCAGGCCCAGCACGCCGCTCACCATCGCCAATACACCGGAGATGCCGAAGTGCTGGAACAGGGCGACAGCCAGATACGGCGTGCTCATCGACGCCGCACGGCCACACACACCGGCAAAGCCTGTGCCACGCAACCGGAACGCCGTCGGGAACAACTCGGGGATATAGCCATACAGACCGAGCGTGACGACCGTATAGATCGATGTGACCAGGCAGAAGCCGACCACCGAGATCGACACCGCATCACGCATTTGCGGATACAGGAAGCCGAGCACGATCGTGGCCGCCGAGAACAGAATGAGGCCGCGCTGACGTCCAAGGCGATCACCCAGCAGGTAACCGACCAACGCACCGCCCGGGGCGCCAAAGGCCATCAGCGTGGTAAATCCGAGCGACTGCACCACCGTCAGTCCCTGCTTGACGAAGAAGGTCGGCAGCCAGGCCACGAAGCCATACACGGCCACATTGATCGCGATACAGGTGAGCGCGGCGGTGAGCGTGCGGCCGATCACGGGCTTGGAGAACAGCACCGACAGGGGCACGTTGCGCGCCATCACCGGCTGCGCGGGCGGCACCGGCGGCAGCGCGCCGAACTGACGCTTCACCTGGCCCTCGATCTCGGCGAGCGTGGCTTCCGCTTCCTGGGTGCGACCCACCGATTCGAGCCAGCGCGGCGATTCCGGCATGCGCTTGCGCATGATCCAGATGGCGAGTGCCCCCGCGCCTGCGATGGCGAACATCCAGCGCCAGCCGAGGTTCGGGATCACGATGTACCCGACACTCGTGGCGATCAGCAGACCCGAGTTGATGATGAGCCCCATCAACGAGATCCAGCGTCCTCGGTAGGCCGGCGGCACGAACTCGCACAGCGTGCCGGCGGCCACGACAAGCTCCGCACCGAGGCCCAGGCCCATGATGAAACGCAGCACGATCAACGTGGCCATGTTCGGCGCGAAGCACGCGAACAGCGACGCGATGCCGAATACGGCGAGGTTGATCTGGTAGGAATAGCGTCGACCGAAGCGATCGCCGACATAGCCGGCCAGCGCAGAGCCGATCAGCATGCCGAAGAAGGTGGCCGAGATGAAGGCCGCGTTGAGCTGCAGCGTCGAGAAGCCGCTCTTGACCAGCGCCGCGAGCACGCCGGCGGCGAGGTAGACATCGAAGGCGTCGAGTAGCGCGCCACCACTGATGAGTCCGAGAATCTTCCAGTGAAACCTCGCCAGGGGAAGCCGGTCGAGCCGGGCCCCAGCGTTGACGGAGGTTGCGTTCATACGGTTGTCTCCTGAACGTTGGCGGCATCCGTTCGTCTGAAGCGAACGTGATGCGAGCAAAAATTGACCTGCGGAGAACGATGGCGTCATCGTTCTCGGCTTGCGTTACCTCTTCCTGTCCATCGCTGACTGCGACGCTAACGATCTCGTCGTATCAAGACACGCCGGCCTTGCTGCTCGGTCGAGCGGCCCGATACGGTCCACCGACGGCAGGTGCCAGTCTGTATGTTGCTGTAACTGATGTGCGAGACGCAGCAACACATCTTCGCGCCAGGCGCGACCGATCAGCTGCACCCCGGTCGGCAATCCGTTCTGCGTGCGTCCGGCCGGCACGGCAACCGCCGGCAGGCCCAAGTAGTTGATGCCACGTGTCCAGTAGGAGAAGTCGCCGAAGCGCCGTTCGATCTCGTCGGCATCGCCGTCGAGCGTCTCGGCGATGGTCGGCACCGAATACGGCAACGTGGGCAGCAGCAGCGCCTGCGCCCCTGCCAGATAGCGCTCGACGAACGACTGCGTGTAGCCGGTTCGCAGGCGCAGCGCGTCGACGTAGCGTGTGGCCGGATACAGCAGGCCGCGCTCCAGCCGGCGCAACACCTGCTCGCCGTACGCGTCGCGGCGCTCACGCAGCCACGGACCGTGAATCGACGCGGCCTCGGCGCCGAGCATCAGCGTGGCAAGCGCGCCGGCTTCGCGCAGATCGGGCAGCGGGACTTTGCGAACGGTCGCGCCGCAGGCTTCGAGCGCTTGCGTCACCCGTGCAACGGCAGCACGGATTTCGTCGGAGATCAGGGCCGTGGCGTCGAATTCGGGCACCGCGACAACATCGTGCTCGCCCAACGGCCGTGCCAACTCGCTATTGAAATCGCGGGCTTGGCTGACCAGGCAATGGGGATCGTTGGTGTCCGCCCCCCAGACGGTTTCGAGCACCGCCGCCGCGTCGGCCGCGGTACGCGCCAGCACGCCGACACAATCGAGGCTCGGCGACAGCGGCATCACGCCGTACGTGGAGACCGCGTGCTGGGTCGGCTTGATGCCGGTGACGCCATTGACGGCGGCGGGAATACGGACGGAGCCCCCGGTATCGGAACCGAGGGCGGCGAACGCAAGACCCCGCGCGACGGCCACGCCGCTGCCGCTGGACGACCCGCCACTGACGTGCTCCGGCGACCAGGCGTTGCGGCCATGCCCGAGGTGCGCGTTGAAGCCTGTCGGGCTCATGGCGAACTCCGCCATGTGCAGGGCACCAAGATCCACGGCGCCTGCGGCATCGAGGCGCGCGAGCACCGTGGCCGTCTGTGACGGCCGATGCCCGGCGAGGATGCGGCTACCACATTCGGTCAGTTCACCGGCGCGGAAAAACATGTCCTTGTGCGCGAGGGTCGCGCCCAACACGCGGCTGTTGGGCAGCGTGACATCGTCGCGGATCGCGTGGTCGACGGCACGTGCCTGTTCGAGCGCGGCATCGCCGCGTAGACGCACGAAGCCGCCCGCAAGGCCGACGGCCCCCGCTGCGTCGAGCGCGACGGCCGTGCGTTCGACGCACGTGGCGCCGAACATGTCGCGCCCCGGAGCTGCGTCCGTTGCCGAGCCTTTTGCCGAGTCGTTTGTCTCAGCGTGCAGGGTTCGCATCGCTTATCTCCTGCTGGCGCAGCGTAACGTTGAAGGCATCGGGCGTGAGCCAGTCGAGCGCGCGCGCAGCCACGGCGGCGGCCTCGGTGATGCCGTGTGCGGCGTTGGCGAGCGCGACTGCATGCACCGGGCTCAGCGGTGCCGAGCCGAACTGATCGACCCAGCGCGCGGCGCTGGTGGCGTCGACATGCCGGGATCCCTCGGCGGGGGGGACGGAATGGCTTGCGGTCGGGCTGACGTCTCGGGGATGACCGAGCGAGTCGGGTATCGCTGCTGCACCGCCTTGCCGGATGTTGCCTTGCATCCTTGCCTCCATCGCCGTGCCATCACGGCGAGCCGTACCGCGGGTGCAGAGCGTCTCGGCGCAGCCCGCGTGATGTCGATTGGAACGTACCGTGTGAGCCGAGCTGCCCGGCTCAGTCGCCGACGCCGTGGCCGCGTTTCGGAATCAGTGCACTGCGCACGAATTCCATGACCTGAACGCCGTTCTGGTTAAAGGCGCGGGTGTGCACGGTGACAATGCCTTGCGTGGGACGCGAGCGCGATTCGCGCTTCTCCAGGACCTGCGATTCGGCGTAAAGCGTGTCGCCGCAGAACACCGGGGCGGTGAGCTTGATCTCTTTCCAGCCGAGATTGGCGATGGCCTTGCCGCTCACGTCGTTGACGGTCATGCCGAGGACGATGGCGACCGTCAGTCCGCTATTGACGAGCAGTTGACCGAATTCGCTCTTGGCCGCGTGGGCGGCATCGCAATGCATCGGATGGAAGTTCATCGTCAGCAGCGAGAAGTGAATGTTGTCGGCCTCGGTGATGGTGCGCCCGGGGCGGTGCTCATAGATATCGCCAACCTCGAACTCCTCGAGATAGCGCCCGTAGCTCGCACGAATGCGGCGCGTGGTCTCCGTCTGGGGTTGCAGTGCGTCCATGTCTCCCTCCTCCTGAATTCGATCACTTCGCTGGGTACGCCGACTTTGTTCGGTGTTTATTACTTTGTACGGACAAAGTATTGGCGAAAGAAAAGCCGAAGTCAAGATGATGGGAAACCCTTAGAGGTGGGGGGCCTATAACCGATCCAACGGGCTGGCCGTCGCCTATCCGTTGGGGGTGCAGATTCAGCGCGCCCTTGCTCGATCGTCCGTCGTGAGCGCGGCGAGAAAGCGTTCGGTCAGATCCAGTTGGCTGCCGGCGCGCGTCAACCGCAGAATTTGCGAGGAGAACGTGTTTCGTGCGAGCGGAATGAAGACGGCCCGCTGAGACCGGGTGCGCGCCAAGGCTTCCGGCACCAGCGCGACCCCCATCTGAAATTCGACCATCGTCACGACCGTTTGCCATAGCCGTGCTTCGTGTCGGATCTGGGGACTGAACCCCGCCTCGACACATGTGGCAATGATCTGGTCGTGGTAATGCGGAGACACCGTGCGCGGGAACAGGATGAACGGCTCGTCCGAAAGTTGACGCAAGTCGATGCGCCGCCGCTTCGCCAGCTTGTGATCGTCGGGCAGGCAACAAAGCAACGCCTCCGACATCCACACCTGCGTCTCGACTTCAGCCGGAAAGTGCCCCCAGTGGGCAAAGCCCAGGTCGATCTGCAACTGCTGCAACGCTCGCACCTGCTCCGCCGTGTTCATCTCCTTGAGCACAATCTCCACCGACGAATGCGCCGATTCGAACTGTTGCACGGCTTCGGGTAGCCCCCGGTAGAGCATCGAGTTGACGAACCCAATGCGCAGGCGTCCCGCGAGCCCGTGCGCGGACTGCAGCGTGACCTTGGCCACGTCCTCCGCCTGCTCCAACAGCCGCCGGGCTTCGCCCAGGAGCACTTGCCCCGCATTGGTCAGCGCCACCGACTTGTTGCTCCGCTCAAGCAGCTTGACCCCGAGTTGTTCCTCAAAGCGGCGAATGTCGAAGCTCAGTGCGGGTTGCGAAATGAAGAGCCGACGCGCCGCCCGGCCGAAATGCAATTCCTCCGCGACGGCGACGAAGTATCTGAGTTGCCTCAGTTCCATGAAAGCGCTCCCCCGGATAACGATAAATAGATCTTATCGTACGTGCCATCAATTGTATTGGACGATTATCGGACCGAAACGTACGCTGGTCTCCAAGAAGGTACGGTGCCGAGGCGCCGCACGATAATCCAGGAGACAGTGAATGCTCGAACTTCGGCAAACGCCCGAGACGTCTAACATCCCCGATAGCCGCGGCATCAATTTCTTCCTTAGCGACCCATCGTTCGGCGCGCTGCTCAAGAGCTACCTGGGCGAGACGGTGTTCCATGGGGTCCACGACAGACTCGTCGCACTGGGACAACGCGCGTCCGACGAACTCGACGCATGGGCGACGACCGCCGACCACCATCCGCCCATGCTTCGCCCGCGCACGCGCCGCGGCGAGGCGATCCAGTACATCGAGAAACACCCGGATTACGTCTCGCTCGAACGCGTGGCATACAGCGAACTCGGCCTCGCCTCGATGAGTCATCGCAGCGACGCGCCGCCACCGCTCGTCAAGTACGCGCTCACGTTCCTGTTCGTCCAGGCCGAATTCGGCCTCTGCTGCCCGGTCAGCATGACCGATTCGCTCACGCGCACGCTGCGCAAGTTCGGGTCGAAGGCGCTCGTGGACCGCTATCTGCCGAGGCTCGTGTCGCAGGACTTCGACACGCTCTTCCAGGGCGCGATGTTCATGACTGAGCAGGCGGCAGGCTCCGATACCGGACGCACTGTGACGCGCGCGACGCGCGGCGTCGATGCCGACGGCAACGAGGTCTGGAAGCTGACCGGCGACAAGTGGTTCTGCTCGAACGCCGATGCCGATTTGGCCATGGTCCTCGCCCGTCCGGACGACGCGCCCGAAGGCATGAAGGGACTGGCGCTGTTCCTGCTCCCGAAGGTGCTTGAAGACGGCACGCGCAACCGTTATGAGATCGTTCGGCTGAAAGACAAACTCGGCAGCCGCTCGATGGCAAGCGGCGAAATCGTGCTCGACGGCGCCGAGGCCTATCTCATCGGCGAAGTGGGCCGTGGCTTCCAGCAGATGGCGGACATGATCAACATGTCGCGGCTGTCCAATGGCGTACGTGCGGCCGGCCTGATGCGCCGCGCCCTCACCGAAGCGCTTCATGTGGCGAGACATCGTTCGGCCTTCGGTCGAAAGCTCATCGAGATGCCGCTGATGCAGCGCCAGTTGATGAAGATCATGTTGCCGGCGGAACAGGCGCGATCGATGTTCATGCAAATCGCGACGCTCCTTCCCCGCGCCGACCGCGGCGAAGCGCTGGCGGCCAAATGCGTGCGTATCCTCACGCCGCTCGTGAAGCTGCGCGCGTGCCGAGACGCTCGCAAGGCAACGGGCGATGCGATGGAAGTGCGGGGTGGCGTGGGTTATATCGAGGAGTGGGCCGACCCGCGACTCGTGCGCGATGCGCATCTGGGCTCCATCTGGGAAGGCACGAGCAACATCGTTGCGCTGGACGTGGCACGGGCAACACGACGCGAAGGCGCGCTGGCATCGCTCGGCCAGTACGTTCATACGCTGCTCGACGATGCGGCATTGCCGCCGGCCACCGTCGCGTTGCTGCGCGGCGTATTCGAGCGCGCCAGCGCCGCGCTCGACAGCGTGGCGGAGTGCGGTCGCGACGAAAACGTGCGCGAGGTGGCAAGCGCCGTGTACAACGCGACCACGGCAGTGTTCATGGCGACGGAAGCGGCGCGCCTCGCCCCCGACTTTCGCCGGCTTGCCCTTGCCCTCCTCATCGTCGAACACAAGCTGCTGCCGCGCGACCCGCTCGCGCCGAAGGATGTCCGTGACGATGCGCCGTTGCTTCGTCAGTTGGTCGATGAGACGCCGGTCTCCCTCGACGCCGCGATGTCGCTCATGCCCACGCATGAAGGCGGTGCGCGATGAGCGCCGCTCGTGTGACCGGCGCCCTTCAGGGACTTCGCGTCATCGACCTGAGCCGGGTGCTGGGCGGCCCGTACTGCACGCAGGCGCTCGCTGACCACGGCGCCCAAGTGATCAAGCTCGAACCCCCGGGCGGCGACGAAACGCGCGGCTGGGGCCCGCCCTTCGTCGGCGAGACGGCCTCGTACTTCGTGGGCGTCAACCGGAATAAACAAGGGATTTGCGTCGACCTGTCCCGCGAGGAAGGTCGCGAAGTGCTGTGGCAGCTACTCGACGGCGCCGACGTGCTCGTGGAGAACTTCAAACCCGGCACGCTCGAGCGTTGGGGGATGGAATACGCCAGGCTCGCCGAGCGCTATCCGCGCTTGATTCACTGCGCGATCTCGGGCTTCGGGCCGGACGGCACCTTCGGCGGCCTGCCCGGCTACGACGCGGCCATTCAGGCGATGGCGGGGTTGATGAGCGTGAATGGCGAAAGTGAAGGACCCGCGCTGCGCGTCGGTCTTCCGGTGGTGGACATGGTCACCGGGCTCAATGCGCTGTCGGGCATTCTGCTGGCGCTCGCGGAACGCGAAAAGAGCGGTCGGGGTCAGTCGCTCGATATCGCGCTGTACGACTGTGCCGTCTCGTTGTTGCATCCGCACTTGCCCAACTACTTCGGCAACGGCCGCACGCCGCAACGCAGCGGCAATGCGCATCCGAACATCACGCCGTACGACAGCTACCGAACCGCGACCGAGCCCATCTTTCTCGCTGTCGGCAACGACCGGCAATTCGCGAAGCTGGTGTCGCATCTGAACGCGCCCGAACTCGCCGACGACGCGCGTTTCGCGGACAACCGCAGTCGTTGCGAACATCGCCGCGAGCTGAAGGAAATCCTGGAAACGCTTCTGCAAGCCCATGCATGCGAGCCGCTCGCGGCCGAGCTGATTCGTGGCGGCGTGCCGTGCGGGCCCGTGCAAACCGTCGATGCCGTCGCCCGGCACCCGCATACGCGCCACCGCCAACTGATCGTCGAAATCGGCGCGTACCGCGGCACCGGCACTCCGATCAAGCTCTCGCGAACGCCAGCGACGTATCGCACGCCCCCGCCCTCCCTCGGCGGCGATACCCGCGCCGTGCTTGACGCGCTCGGTGTGGACGCAACAACGCAGCAGCGGTTGTTCGACGCCGGGGTGCTCAAAGGCTGAACGCGCTTACCGATCATCCGAAACACGCAGTCGAAGCCCCCATTCGAAACAAGCCGGCGATCGAGACCGGCCATCCTCACCTGGAGACATTTCATGCAGAACCACGCTCAGGGCAGCCCGGCGCGTCAGCCGGGCCGTGCCGCCTTCGCCGCTTTCGTCGGCACCACCATCGAATGGTATGACTTCTATATCTATGCGATGGCGTCGGCGCTCATTTTCAACAAGCTTTTCTTCCCGCAAGGCGATCCGTTCTACGCCACGCTGGCATCGTTCGGCACGTTTGCGGTCGGGTTCTTCGCGCGTCCGTTCGGGGGCTTGATCTTCGGTCACATCGGCGACCGGATCGGCCGAAAGAAAGCCTTGGTCGCCACGCTGGCGATCATGGGGATCGGCACCGTCGGCATTGGCTTCCTGCCGACTTATGCGAGCGTCGGGGTACTGGCGCCCACGCTCCTCGTCGTGCTGCGCATCGCCCAGGGCATTGCGATCGGCGGCGAATGGGGCGGCGCGGTGCTGATGGCGGGCGAGCATGCGCCGCAACGCAAGCGCACCTTCCTTGCGTCATTCGCCCAGCTCGGCAGCCCAGCCGGATTGATTCTCGCGCTGCTCGCCTTCAAGACGGTGGGACATCTTCCGCGCGAAACGCTAATGGGCTGGGGCTGGCGCTTGCCCTTCCTGGCCAGCGCGGTGCTGCTCGTCATTGGTGTATTCATCCGCGCGAGCGTATCGGAGTCCCCGGAGTTCACGGCAGCGATCGAACGCGAGAAGCCTGCGCGCCTTCCGATCGTCGACGTGCTGCGCAACGCATGGGGCACCGTACTGCTTTGCCTCGGCGCGAACGTGATCGGCGTGGCCGGCGCATGGTTCCTCAACACGTTCATGCTCAGCTTCACCACCCAGACGCTTGGGCTGAGCCGCGAGATGATCCTGGACTGCCTGTTCGTGGTGGCGTTCGTTCACTTCTTCAACCAGCTCTTTTCCGGGTGGATCGCGCAGCGTGTCGGGCCGGTCAAGTTTCTCGCGTGGGCCGCCGGGCTCGCGATGCTCTCGCCGTACCCCATGTTCGCCCTGGTGTCGACGGGGCGGCCCGTGGCCATCGTCATCGGCATCGGGATTGCGGTGGTGTGCATGTCGGGTTCGTATGCCGTGATGGCTGGGCTCATGACCGAAGCGTTTGACGTACGCTATCGCTACTCCGCCATTTCGCTGTCGTACCAGTGCTGCGCGGCGATCGCCGGCGGTCTGACGCCATTGATCGGCACCGTGCTGGCCCACGCGTGGCCGGGACAGTGGTGGCCGCTGGCACTGTTCTATAGCGCCCTCGCCGCCGTGTCGCTGGTTTGCCTGATCGGGCTGCAATGGAAGAAGTCCATCTATCGCGCACCGGCGTCGATGGCGGTGCCGGAATAAGCCCTCGGCAGATTCGGGCGGCAACGTCGGTCGGTGTGACGATCGGCGTTGCCGCGGCACGACACTCAATCGTAAGCTCTCGCATCTTCGACCCACGTCCCATCGGCCGGCAGTGTTCCGGCGGCGACGAAATCGACGTCCCCGCGCAGTCGCGTCACGTCGCGCAACGTTTGCTGCACCCGTGCGGCCAAGCCTTCCGGCGGCGCAGTGTTCGTCTCGCAAATCAGGCGCATCCGATCCTCGCCGACACGCCCCTCTACCCTTAGCCTCAGGCGCACCAATTCCGGATAGCGCTTGGCAATCTCGCCAATCTGCCCCGGATGAACGAACATACCGCGCACCTTCACCGTCTGGTCGGCGCGTCCGAGCCAGCCCTTGAGCCGCATATTGGTGCGCCCGCAAGGGCTGATCCCCGCCTCCACGGCGGACAAATCCCCCGTCGCAAACCGAATCAGCGGATAGTCCGGATTGAAATTCGTGACAACCACTTCGCCAATTTCGCCCTCGGGCACCGGCTTCGTGCCGCCCGGCTCCACCAGCTCGACGAGCACGTTTTCGTCAACGATCAAGCCCGCCTGCGCGTCGCTCTCGAACGCAATCAATCCTAAATCCGCCGTGCCATACGACTGCCGTGCCGTCACGCCACGCGCACGGAACCACTCGCGCAACGAAGGCGGCAGCGACTCGCCGGACACGGTAGCGCGTCGAATACTGCCGACATCCGCACCGACCGATTCGCTCTTCTCCATCAGGATCTTCAGGAATGACGGCGTGCCTGCATAGGCGACCGGTCGCAAATGTCGAATCGCCTCGAGCTGCAATTCGGTCTGCCCGACGCCCGCGGGAAAAACGCAGCAGCCCAACCGCGCCGCACCGGTCTCGATCATCATCCCGGCCGGCGTGAAGTGATACGAGTAGGTGTTGTAGACCAGATCACCGGCGCGCAGTCCCGCCGCAAACATCGCGCGCGCAAACCGCCACCAGTCGCTGCCGCGCCCGTCCGGCTCATAGATCGGCCCGGGCGATTGATAGACGTGCGCCAGGGCGCCGACAGGCGTGGCATTCAAGCCCCCCAGCGGCGGATGGCGCACCTGGAACGCCGTCAGGTCGGACTTGCGCGTCACCGGCAGACCCGCCAGTGCATCGCGCGAAACGATCTCGCGCGCGTCCACCGCCCCGAGCGCCTGCGCAAAGTACGCCGTGTGCGCCCGAGCGTGTCCGACCTGCGTCGGCAACGCCGCTAACAGCGCCTTTTCGCGAACCTCCGGCGCGCGGGTTTCCAGCTTGTCGAAGTAATCGTTCATAGTGACGGAAATACGTTGAGGATTAACGATCGGTGCACAGTCGTCCACACGGGCAAGCGCGAGCGCTCAAGCGCTCACGCAATCCAGCGCTTGCGTCGTCGATAGCTCTTGACGTTGCGGAAGCTCCCCACACTGTTGTCCCCGTCCTTGGCGATGCCAAGATAGAACTCCTTGACGTCCTCGTTATCGCGCAGCGATGCCGCGTCACCGTCCATCACCACGCGCCCGTTCTCAAGGATGTAGCCGTAGTCCGCATAGCGCAGCGCCACCATCGTGTTCTGCTCTGCCAGCAGAAAACTGACGTTCTCGCGCTGATTCAAATCACGCACGATCGCAAAGATCTCTTCGACGATCTGCGGTGCAAGCCCCATCGACGGCTCATCGAGCAGCACCATCGACGGCTGCGCCATCATCGCGCGCCCGATCGCGCACATCTGTTGCTCGCCCCCCGAGGTGTAGCCCGCCTGTGATTTGCGTCGCGTCTTCAAGCGCGGAAAATAGGCGTAGATGCGCTCCAGCGCATGTTGTTGCGCGCTACGTGACGCGTGACGCACATAGCCTCCCGTCAGCAGATTTTCTTCAATGGTCAGGTGCGCGAAGCAATGGCGTCCCTCCATCACCTGGATCACGCCCCGTGTGACGAGGCCGTTCGGCGTAAGCTTCTCGACGCGCTCGCCGCGATAGTCGATCGTGCCTTTCGTCACTTCGCCGCGCTCGGCCTGCAGCAGATTCGAAATCGCCTTGAGCGTCGTACTCTTGCCAGCCCCATTGGCCCCGAGCAGTGCAACGATCTTGCCCTCGGGCACCGTCAGCGACACGCCCTTGAGCACGAGAATGACGTGGTCGTAGATGACTTCGATATTGTTGACGCTCAAACTCGCTTCCATGCGTGACTCCAGAATCGATGCGACTGTGGGTCGTCGACCGTCGTCCGCACTGCACTTCGCCATGCGGACGACGGCGTCGATCACATCTTGTAGCAGGCGGGTGTCATCCCCTTTTCTTTCGCATACTGCTTGGCCGACGCTTCGAACAGCGGGTGAATCAGACGCCGATTGCCTTCGATCCAGTCGGATACCATCACCCACTTGGCCCCATCCCATTGCTGGATGCGCACCTTGCCTGAGCCCTCGTGATCCTCACAGCTCGTCTTGATGTCGGGCAGCAGTCCCGTGGCGCCCAGGGTCTTCAGGCGGGCCGCGTCGATATTCAGATTCTCGAGCGCCCAACGCACCTGCTCCGGCGTCATGACCCGGCCCTTGCCGAACTTGTTCTGGGCGGTATTGAGCGCCTCGACCGTGGCGACCGCCGCAGACACGCCGCGGTTGTAGAGCACGGAGCCAACCTTCGACGAATCTTGCAGATTGCCCTTGCCTGCGCCATAGACCACCTTCTCGATGTCGGCGATCAGCGGCACCTGCTTGCCCGCCACGTTCCAGGTAGCGCTCATGTACCCCTTGGCCGCCGGGCCCGCCGGAATCGTGTCTTCCTCGGAGCCGGCCCACCAGCTGCCGACGATCCTGTCGCGCGGATAACCGACCTTTTGCGCCGCCTTGAGCGCGGTCTGGTTCATCACGCCCCAGCCCCAGAACACGACGTAGTCGGGGTTTTCCTGCCGGATTCGCAACCATTGCGCGCCCTGCTCGTTCCCCGGATGCGCCACCGGAATCTCGACCAGGTTGAATTTGTGGATCTTCGATTCGGCCTGCAAGGCGACAATCGGCTCCTTGCCATACGCCGAGTCGTGATACAGGTAGACGATCTTCTTCCCGTTCAACGAGCCATGGTTCTTGTCGGCCAGGAACTTGATAATGGCCGACGCTTGCATCTGGTACGTCGTGACCAGCGGGAACGCCCACGGGAATACCGAACCATCCACCGCATCGGTACGGCCGTAACCCATCATCACGAGCGGCACCTTGTCCGTCGCTGTCTTGTCGATCAGCGCGTACGAAATGCCCGTCGCCATCACGTGGTACGCCGTGCCCTTGGTGACCAGGTTCTTTCCCTTGAGACGCTCGTAGCACTCCACGCCCTTGGCGTTGTTGTACTCGGTCTCGCACTCCTCCCATGTCAACTTCACGCCGTTGACACCGCCATGCTTGAGATTCACGTATTGCAGATAGTCGATAAAGCCGCCATAGAAGGACTGTCCGTTCGCCCCGTACGGGCCGACCCGGTAGTCGGCAAGTGCGATGAACTGATCGTTCGACTGCGCAAACGACGCGCCGGTGATCCCCATGCCAAGCACGAGCGCCATGCCTAACGATGCCGTCAATTGTTTCGTGTTCATACTGTGTCTCCGTCTGTGGTTTTTTTCATGGCAAACGCTGCCGCGGCACCGCACGACGCACCGTGCGCCACCGTGTCCAACCTCAATGCGGGAAGGGCCAGATGCGCAACTTCTCCTTGGCGATTTGCCAAAGCCGCGCCAGCCCATGCGGCTCGACAATCAGGAAGAAGATGATGAGCCCGCCAAACACCATCAACTGAATGTGCGAAACGGTCGCATTGGTGAACGGCAGGTGCATAAGCGTGGCCATCGCCGGCAACACGCTATCGAGCAGAATCGGCAACAGCAGAATGAATGCAGCGCCCAGAAAGCTCCCCAGAACGCTGCCGACGCCGCCGATAATGATCATGAACAGGATGCGAAAGGATAGATCGAGCGAAAAGCCGTCCGGCTCGACGGAACCTAGGTAACAGTAGGCATACAGCGCGCCAGCCACACCGCAATAGAAAGAGCTGACCGCGAAGGCGAGCAATTTGACGCGCATCAGCGGAATACCGATCACCTCGGCAGCGACGTCCATGTCGCGTACCGCCATCCACGCGCGACCGATGTGTGATCGCACCAGGTTCTTCGCCACGAACGCCATCACCGTGACGACGCCGAGCACGAACAGGTATTTGCGTACCGGCGTGTCAACGTCGACACCGAGCATCGAGATCTTCTGCGCGGTGATCACCCCGGACGAACTGTGGTTCGAGAGCCATGGAAACTTCGTCAGCACCCAGAGCACAAAGAACTGCGCTGCCAGCGTGGCGACCGCCAGGTAGAAGCCCTTGATGCGAAGCGATGGCAAGCCGAACGCGACGCCCACGAGCGCGGCGCAAACGCCGCCCAGCGCGAACGAAGCAAGAATCGGCATGCCTTCGATGCGCAACTGGAAGTTGTACGACGCGTAGGCGCCCACCGCCATGAACGCCGCCGTTCCCAGAGACAACTGCCCCGCATAGCCCGTCAGGATGTTGAGGCCCAGCGCCGCGAGCGAAAACACGAGAAACGGCACGAGAATCGCCGTAAGCCAGTATTCGGAGGCCACCCACGGCAGCACGCCGAACGCGACGGCAAGCAAAGCGCAGACGGCGAACCGATCCTGGCGGATCGGGAAGATCTGGCTATCGGCTTCGTAAGAGGTCTTGAACTGCCCGGCTTCGCGATAGAACATGGATGGCCTCTGCGGTAAATGCTTGTACGTTCGTTTCGAGTTGACAGCCGTCGGCTCAGACCCGATCGATATGCCGCTCGCCAAACAGTCCTTCCGGGCGAACCAGCAGGAACAGCAGGGCAAAGACATAAGGGAACCAGCCCTCGATGCCCCCGAAATTGCCACTGAACTGACTTTCCAGCAGTTGCGGCACGTAGATCTCTGCGAGCTTTTCCGCCGCGCCGATGATCAATCCCCCGACAATCGCCCCCGGAATCGACGTGAAGCCTCCCAGGATCAGCACCGGCAGCGCCTTGAGCGCGGTCATCGTCAGCGCGAACTGCACGCCGTTGCGCGATCCCCAGAGCATGCCGGCAACGAGCGCAACGAACCCCGAGACGCTCCACACCACGACCCAGATGCGCTGCAACGGAATACCCAGCGAGAGCGCCGCCTGGTGATCGTCGGCCACGGCACGAAGCGCGCGGCCGATGCGCGTGGCCTTGAAGAACAACGCCAGCAATGCCACCAGCACGGCGGCAATGCCGGCCGCGGCCAGATCGAAGCGGCTTACGAGCACGCCCGTCGAGTCCATGATCGATGCGATGGGTTCGTCGACGATGCCCAGCGACAGCGGACGCACCTCATTGCCCCACAACAAAGGCGCGAGGCCTTCGAGGAAGAACGACAGCCCGATCGTCGCCATGAACAACGTGATAGGCGACTGATTCACCAGCTTTCGCAGCACGAAGCGCTCCGTCGCCAGGCTCATCAACACCATGACGCCGAATGCGCCAATCGCGGCCAGCCACAGCGGCAAGCCGTGCTCCATCAGGCCGACCACCGACAGCGCCGCAAAATACACCATCGCACCCTGGGCAAAGTTGAAAACGCCGGATGCCTTGAAGATCAGCACGAAGCCGAGCGCGACGAGGGAATACATCACCCCGGAGAGCAGCCCGCCGATCAGGATTTCCATAAAGAACTGCATCGATGTCTCCCAGTTGCCAACGCGTTGCCGGCAATCGTCTATCGCCAGGCCGTCATTCGGCGGCGGGCATTCCGTGCGCTACTCCCAGATAGGCACGTATGACCTCGGGGTCCGCCCTGACTTCAGCGGGGGTTCCGTCACCGATCTTCTTGCCGTAATCGAGCACCACGACCCGATCGGAGATATCCATCACAACGCCCATGTCGTGTTCGATCAACACAATCGTCGTGCCGAACGCTTCGTTGACGTCCAGGATGAAGCGGCACATGTCGCGCTTCTCTTCGAGATTCATGCCGGCCATCGGCTCGTCGAGCAACAGCAGCCCCGGTTCGGCGGCAAGCGCGCGCGCCAACTCGACACGCTTTTGCAGACCGTAAGGCAGACGTCCGACCGGCGTCTTCCGGATGTGCTGAATTTCGAGAAAGTCGATGATCTCTTCAACCTTGACGCGATTCGCCATTTCCTCTTCCCGCGCGCGGCCCCACCAAAGCGCGCTGGCCAGCAGGCCCGAGCGCATTCGGGTGTTACGGCCCGTCATGATGTTGTCGAGCACCGTCATGCCCTTGAACAGCGCGATGTTCTGGAACGTGCGCGCCACGCCCTGGCGCGCCGCCGACGTCGGATGCATTCGCTGTCGCAACTGCCCACGGAAGACAATCGCGCCCTGCTGCGGGTGGTAGACGCCGTTGATCACGTTGAGCATGGAACTTTTGCCCGCGCCATTGGGGCCGATGATCGCGCGGATCTCGTGCTCGCGAACGTCGAACGAGATATCCGTCAATGCCTTCACGCCGCCAAACGACAGGCTGATGTGCTGCAAATCGAGCAGGACTTCGCCAAATGTCCGGTTGTCGTGCATGCCTTCTCCCGCTGAGTGCCTGGCTGAGTGCCAATGTTGAGGTCGATGCGCTGGTCGATGCGACGCTCAGGCGGCGCAGCGCAATGCCGCAGGCGCAGGGTCGTCTGCCGATTCGCGCGCACCGATCACACGCGCCGGATGTATCGTGAGCGTGGCACTCACGCTGCCTTCGCGTCCGTCCTCGAACTTCACGCGCGTTTCGATGAATTGCACCGTCTTGCCTGAATAGAAGGCATCGACCAGCACCTCGTATTTCTGCGCGATGAACGTGCGGCGCACCTTGCGCGTGCGCGTCAGTTCGTCGTCATCCGGATCCAGCTCCTTGTGCAGAATGACGAAGCGCTGAATCTGCGCGGCTGAAAAGGCGCTCTCCTTGGCGAGATCCGCATTCACGGTCTCCACGCAACCCAGAATCAGTTCGGCGACGCGCGGATGGCAGGCCAGGTCCACATACCCGGCGTATGCGAGGTTCTGCCGCTCCGCCCAGTTCCCCACGGCATCCATGTCGATGTTGATGAAGGCACACACCCCGTCGCGACCGTCGCCGAATGCCACCGCCTCCTTGATGTACGCGAAGAACTTGAGCTTGTTCTCGATGAACTTCGGCGCGAACAACGACCCACAGGCCAGTTTGCCGACATCCTTGGCCCGATCGATGATGCGCAGATGACCATCGGCATCGATGATGCCGGCGTCGCCCGTGCGGAAATAGCCAGCCTCGTCGAGGGCTTCGCGCGTGGCATCGGGCCGCTTGTAGTACGCCTTGAGCAAGCCCACCCCGCGCACCAGCACTTCCCCGTTGTCGGCGATCTTGATGTCCATTCCGGGCGCGACCGGCCCCACGCTGTCGAATCGCACCTCGCGATCCGGTTGCAGGCAGACATATGCGCACGTCTCCGTCTGCCCGTAGAACTGCTTCAGATTGATACCGATTGCGCGATAGAACCGGAACAGATCCGGGCCAATCGCCTCGCCAGCGGTGTATGCCGTGCGAATCCGGCTCATGCCGAGCGTGTTGCGCAGCGGACCGTACACACAAAGATTCCCGAGCGCGTACTGCACCCGATCGAGCCACGACACCGCACGACCGTCGAGCACCGCCGCGCCGCACCGGTTCGCCACGTTCATGAAGTGCGCGAACATTACGCGCTTGACCCGACTCGCATCTTCCATGCGAATCATCACTTGCGTGAGCACATTCTCGTAGACGCGAGGCGGCGCAAAGTAATAGGTGGGCCCGATCTCGCGCATATCGGTGGCGATGGTTTCGGGCGACTCCGGACAGTTGACGGTGAATCCCGCCACCAGTGCCTGCGCGTAAGAAAACAGATGATCACCCACCCAAGCCATCGGCAGGTATGACAGCACTTCGTCGCCGGGGCCGAGGCGATCGAAGGCACTTCCGTGAAAGGCTGCGCCAATCAGCCCCGCGTGCGAATGGCATACGCCCTTGGGCTTGCCCGTCGTGCCGGAGGTATAAAGGATGGTCGCCGTATCGTCGGGCTCGCCGGCAGCCACGGCATCGTCAAAGTAGCGCGGATGCCTGGCGTCGAACTCGCGCCCCTGCTCGATGGCCGACGCATATGACTGCAGTCCTGCGGCGTCGTAGCCCCGCAGGCCTCGCGAATCTTCGTAAATGATGTGGGATAGCCGCGGCACCTGGGCGCGCAACGCCAACAGCTTGTCGACCTGCTCCTGATCTTCGACGATGGCGAAATCGATTTCGGCCTCGTCGAGCACATGCGCCATTTCCGCTGCCACGGCGTCCTGATAGAGCGGCACGGCGACGCCGCCAAGCGCTTGCGCGGCCGTCATTGCCCAGTACAGGCGAACGCGGTTATTACCGACAATGGCGAGGTTATCTCCACGCTTGAAGCCCGCGGCGGCCAGCGCGCACGCCAGCATCCGGACTTCTTGCGCGGCAGCCTGCCAGCTCCAGCATTGCCAGATCCCCAGATCTTTTTCCCGATATGCCGTGCGGGTGCCGCGTGTGGCCGCGTGGGCCAACAACAAACGCGGGAAAGTGGTCCGCTCCTGCATGCCTGTCTCCTGTGTCTCGCCACGATTCGACTTGTGTCGAGGGGCGTGGCGTGGCTCGGTCGGCGCGCGTGCGTGTGGCACGCTCTCTACAGCTAGCAACGTCTCTGACGGACGTCATTTTCAGTGGCACTGCGTCATTCGCGATGGCTTTCGATCGTCGGCACCATGGAGCGGCGACGACTATCGCTGGCAACAGGCAGCTTCTATACTGGCACTTCGGCGTCGTGCACGAATCGCCGTGAAGACTTGTCGCGCCGTTCTCAGGCAAGGCGACGATACCTCATGGATCACGACGGATTTGTCACCCGGATGACAATCAAGGGAAAGTCCCTATATGTCGCTCGAAACCCTGTTGCAACGCAGCGTATGGGCGCAAGGACTAACGCCAGCGCAACGCGAACGTGTCGCGGCCGACATTCAGGTGCGGCCGGTCGAGAACGGTGGCTACGTGTGCCGCAAGGGAGACCCGTCGCACGCCTGGTTTGGCGTCATCGACGGACTGGTGAAGATCGCGACGGCATCGGCCAGCGGGAAGTCCGTCACGTTCACGGGCGTGCCTGCGGGGGCATGGTTCGGGGAAGGTTCGGTGCTCAAGCGCGAGAACCGAAAATACGATGTGATGGCACTGCGCGATTCCGTCCTTGCCCATATGCCGATTGCCACGTTCGACTGGTTGCTCGACACGAGCATTCCCTTCAATCGCTTTCTCACGCTTCAGCTCAATGAGCGGCTGGGCCAGTTCATCGCGGCGGTCGAGCACGAACGATTACTCGACACCGACGCGCGCGTTGCGCGCTCCCTGTCGTCGATGTTCAACCCGACGCTCTATCCGTCCGTCGACACCACCGTACAGATTTCACAGGAAGAGCTGAGCTATCTCGCCGGCGTTTCACGGCAGCGCGTCAACCTGGCGCTCAAGGTGCTGGAGCAGGCCAGGCTCGTCAAGGTCGACTACGGCGTGTTGACGATCCTCGACCTCGAAGGGCTACGCGAATTCGGGATGTAAGCGGCGCCGACATGGCATCACGGCGCCGCGCATCGACCACTGACGATGAAGAAGAAGCCCGCGCACATTCGCGGGCCCTCGATTCGTACACCTTAAGGTTGCGCCGATTACTTGGCAGCGGCGATCACGGCAATTTCGACGAGCAGATCGGGGGCTGCCAGACGCGCCTCCACCGTCGCGCGCGTCGGGGTATTGCCCGGGCTCGTCCACGCATCCCACACGGCGTTCATGCCGGCGAAGTCGGCCTCGATGTCCTTCACCCAGACCTGCGCCGAGAGCAGGCGCGACTTGTCGATACCGGCGTCCTTGAGATAGCCATCGATCTTTGCGAGCACTTGTTGCGTCTGCCCGGTGATGTCCTGACTGCGATCGTCCGCCGTCTGGCCGCCGATGTAGACCGTCCCGTTATGCACCACGACACGGCTCATCCGTGCGTTCGTGTGATGGCGTTGAATATCGCTCATTAACCACATCTCCAAAAGATTCAAAAAAGTAGCGGGCGGGAGGCGCGAGTCCCCTCACCTACTTGGGAAAGCCTGCACGTTCGCTCAGGACGTCGGCGCCGTCGACCGCGGTGGCCAACTCGCCCAACGTCACCGGCTTGATCGGAGGACGGATGCGATAGTACCCGACCTCCGGCACCGCACAGCCCTGCGATTGGGCCAGCAGTTCGGCCACGGTCAAGCCGCAGAACCGGCCTTGACATGGCCCCATGCCGCAACGCGAAAAACTCTTCGTCTGATTCGGACCGACACAGCCCAAGCCCGCCATGCGCCGCACGTCGCCCGCCGTCACCTCCTCGCAGCGGCACACGATGGTGCTGTCGTCGGCCGGTATGCGAAACGCCTCAGCCGGCCGGTACAGCGCATCGAGGAACGGGCGGATCGCCGTATGGGCCGCCAGCTCACGGCGCAGAGACAGCGCGCGCGAGTCGCGCTTCGCGGCGTCGAGCTTGCCGAGCTTCACCGCGGCCTGCACGGCAGCGAGTCGTCCCGACGGTTCGGCGGCAAGCGCACCGGCGATACCCGCACCGTCCCCCGCGACGAAAATGCCCGGCAGGCTCGTCTCGCCCCAGGCGTCCGTCTTCGGATGCCAACACAGTTGCGCGTCGTCCCATGCATGCTCGCACCCGATCGAGCGCGTGACCTGCGTGTTCGGAATCACCCCTTGATGCAGCAACACCAGCGACGTGTCGATGCGCTCGGTACGCCCGCCCACGACATACTCGATGCCCTCGGCGTGCGTGGTTCCAAGCACGCGCAGCGCTTCGACATGTTTGACGTGCCGCACGCCCGCCGCACGAATGGCCCGCAGCAGCTTGAAGCCCTTCATCAGATACGACGGCGCACGCAACGCCCCACCCGCGTGACGCAACGCCTCGCGACGCCCGCTGGCCTCGGCCGTGTCGAGAATGGCACGTACCGGCACGCCGGCTTTGATGAGCTGCCAGGCAAACAGATAGAGCAACGGGCCGCAGCCGGCGAGCACCGCCGGGGAGTCGGGCACCAGCGCCGACGCCTTGAGCAACGTTTGCGCCGCCCCCACGCCCATCACGCCGGGCACCGTCCAGCCGGGAATCGGGAACGGTCGTTCTTGCGCGCCGCCAGCGAGCACGATGGCGCCGGCTTCGATCTGCAGCGTTCCGCCGCCCGCGCCCTGGCGCGTGACCGACACGCGTCTGTCCGCGCCGATCTGCCACGCGAGCGTCTGCGGCCAATAGGCGATGCCGGCCGACGTAAAGGCTTCGACGAGCCCGCGCCCACGAAGATAGTCCGGCCCGAGCACGCCCGGGTCGGCCAGCGGCGAGCGGCTCACGCTGCGATAAATCTGTCCGCCGGGCAAACCGTTCTCATCGACGACGAGCGGCTCGAGCCCATGACGCTTCGCTTCGAGCGCCGCCGCCAATCCCGCAGGCCCAGCCCCGACGACCAACAAATCCACGACTTTCGTGCTCATGCCACACTCCTCGCACCGTTCATTCGACGCACCTGCATGCCTTCGCGCACCGGTGTCATGCACCCCTGCCGGTTGGGCACGCCGTCGATCTCGACGAGACAATCGAAGCACACCCCCATCATGCAGAACGGCGCGCGATCGCTGCCGGTGACCGGTGTGGTCCGACACGCTGTCACGCCAGCGAAGAGCAGCGCGGCCGCCACATTCATGTCGCTCGGCACGTCGACCGGCGTGCCCTCGATAAAGACTTTCACCGTCGCGCCATCCTTGCGCGCCAGCGACTTAAGCAGCGAAACGTTTGGCATAGAAATGATCCAGAAGCGCAGGACGCGGCGCGCCGAGAATCCACGGCGCGAGGGTTTCACAATGCGCAGCGGCGAGCGTCACGCCGCTGTGACAGGTCGCGAGGAACGCGCCCGGGCAGGCCTCGGAGGCCTCGTAAATCGGCAGACCGTCGTCCGTCATCACCCGCAACGCCCCCCACGCACGCACCACGCGCACGTTCTTGAGCAGCGGGAACGGTGCAATACCGCGCCGGGCGATGTCGGCGAGCACGTCGGGCGTCACACCGTCGTTGAAGCCCACGTCTTCGGCCGAGTCGCCGAGCATGACCGAGCCCTCGACGGTCTGACGCACGTAGATCGTCGGATAGTCGAGAAACGGCTTGACGCGCTCGGTCACGATGATCTGGCCGCGCAACGGTTTGACTGGCGCGCGTAGACCTACCATCGGCGCGAGATCGCGATTGCCCAGACCGGCCGCGAGCACGACGCGGCCGGCCTCCAGCGACACATCGCCCATGCTCACGCGAAACGCGCTGCCGGTCTGACGAATATCGGTCACACGCAGGTTCGGTGCATACTCGCCGCCCGCCTGCTCGAACGCGGCAAACAGTGCACGCAGCGTATACAGCGGGCTGACGTGACCGTCGTTCGGAGAATAGATGGCCCCCACCACGTCGGGGCCGATGGCCGGCAGACGCTCGGCAAGCGCCTTGTGATCGAGCACTTCGTACCCGAGGGTCGGTTCGGCCTCCTGCAGCTTGCGCATGTTCTCGACCTTGCTCGCCAGCTCCTCCGGTGTCTGGGCGATGTTGAACCCGCCGGGACGTTGAAAGCCGATGGAAACGCCGGTGCGTGCGAACAGCTCGTCAGCCAGGTTCTGCCACAGGTTGGCGGAGTGCAGCGACCAGCGGGCATAGTTCGTGCAGGTGCCGCCTTTGCCTTGGACCCAGACCAGCCCGAAGTTGCCGCGAGCGGCACGCAGCGAGTTGTCTTCGCCATCGCACACGACGACGCGTTGCCCGCGCTTGGCAAGCCCGTAGGCAATCGCCATGCCGACCAGGCCGCCGCCGATGACGGCGATATCGTATGTTTTTTGCATGATTTAGTGATTTCCGATCAGAACCTTGTTCAGCCCGTAGACGCGATCGAGGATCAGCATCACCGCCAACGTCAGCCCGATGAGCAGCGTGGAGATGGCGGCCACACTCGGGTCCACTGTCTCGCTCATGTTCATGTAGATGCGCACCGGCAACGTGATCGTGGTGGGCGCCGTCACGAAGATCGTGGCCGTCAGTTCGTCGAAACTGTTGATGAAAGCGAGCACCCATCCGCCCGCCAGCCCCGGCAGGATCGCCGGTAGCGTGATGCGGCGAAACGTCGTCCAGCGTCCGGCGCCGAGCGAGCGCGCCGCACGTTCGCTTTCGTCGGCCTGCCCCACGAGCGCCGCCATGATCAGACGCAGGGCATACGGGAAGATCAGCAGCGCGTGGCAAGCGACGAGGCTCACGAACGAGCCGCCCATGTTCATCAGCGTGAACAGTCGCAGGAACGCAATGCCGAGCACCACCGGCGGAATCATCAGCGGCGAGAGCAGGAACGAGTTGATCGCGGCGCGCCCCGGAAAGCGGTAGCGCGCCAGCCCCATCGCCGCCGGGACTGCCAACACCGTCGACACGGTGGCCGACGTCACCCCCAGCCACAAACTCGTGCGCAGCGCCGACAGAAAGTCTTCATCGTTCATGAGCGACGCGAACCAGCGCAACGAAAAGTGCCGCGTCGGAATGGACAGGAAGTCGTCCGGCGTGAAGGCGACCAGACACACCACGACCAGCGGCGCGAGGATGAAGACGAGAAACACGACGTGAAACGCGATCGCCCCCACGCCATTGCGGTCGTACCGAGAGTCTTGTTGATTCATCTGCTTTCCCCTCAGCCCAGACGGCGCGTGATGCGCCGCTCGATGGCGCGGTTGTACCCGGTGATGATGGCCACATTCACGACCAGCAGGACGATGGCAATCGCGGCCCCCAGCGGCCAGTTCAGCGAACCGAGGAACTCGTCGTAAGCCGTGGTCGCGACCACTTTGAGGCGACGGCCACCGATCAGCGCCGGCGTTGCAAAGGCGCTTGCCGTCAACGCAAAGACGATCAGACTGCCGGAGAGAATGCCCGGCGTGATCTGCGGCAACACCACGCGCCACATCACCGTCGCACGCCCTGCCCCGAGCGAGCGCGCCGCATGTGCGACCGCCGGATCGAGCCGGGTGAGCGATGTCCACACCGAGAGCACCATGAGCGGCACCAGCACATGCACCAGCGCCACCGTCACCGCGCCCATCGTGAAGAGCATCTGCAAGGGATGTCCGATCAACCCGAGCTTCACGAGCACCGTGTTCACCAGCCCCTCGCGGCCCAGCAGGATCGACCAACCCAGCGTTCGCACAACGACCGAGATGAGCAGCGGCCCGAGCACGAGCACCAGGCAGAGCGAGCGCCACGGATCGCGCATGCGGAACAGGAAGTACGCTTCGGGCACACCCACCAGCACGCAGAGGAGCGTCACGCCGACCGAGAGCAGCAAGGTGCGCAGGAAGATCTCGTAGAAATAACTGTCCGTGAGAATGTCGGCATAGTGCTGCAGCGAGATCGTCGGCAGCACGCCGCCCAGGTTCGCGTCGAAGCCATGCAGGCTCAACACGAACGTCAGGACGAGCGGCACCGCGAGCAGCACGAGGAAGTACAGCGTCGCCGGCATGACGAGCGCCCAGGCCGCGCGGCGCTGGCTGGCGATCTCCGGCGAGATTGCCACCGTCGCTTTCATTTCCGGCATGGCCGATGCCTCCGGCGGCGTAGACGTCGCAGCATTCATGCCCCCTCCTGCACGAGACGCAACGCATCGTCGGCCCAGTCGAGCCCCACCGCCTCGCCGTCGTTGGCTGCCACCACGCCATCGTTGGACACGAGCACACGCAGCTCGCCCAGGGCCGTCGATACGGTCAGCACCCAATGGTTGCCGTGGAAGCTGCGCTGGCCCACTCGGCCCGCGAGCCGCCCCGCCGTCGCCGACGTCAGGCGAATGCGTTCGGGCCGCAGACTGAATGTCGCGGGGCCATTCCCCCCCGCCGCCGGCGCCTGTCCCGCATGCGCGGGCGACACGGCGAGCCGGTGCCCTTGTGCGTCGAGCACCGCCACGCCGCCGCGCACATCGAGTTGACCGGAGATGAGATTGGTCTGCCCGATGAAATGCGCGGCGAACGTGGCGCGCGGGTCTTCATAGACCTCATGTGGCGTATCGATGCGCACCACACGCCCAGCGTTGAGCAACACCACGCGATCGCTGATCGCAAGCGCCTCGGCCTGATCGTGCGTCACCATGACGGTGGTCGTGCCGACCTTGCGTTGAATCGCGCGCAACTCGTCCTGCATCTGCTCACGCAGCTTGGCGTCGAGATTCGAGAGCGGTTCGTCGAGCAACAGCACGGGCGGTGCGATCACCAGCGCCCGGGCCAACGCCACGCGCTGACGCTGGCCGCCCGAGAGTTCGCGCGGATAACGCTGCGCGTGCTGGCCGAGATGCACCAGCTCCAGCGCGTCCTGCACGCGGCGCTGCTTCTGCCCGGGGTCCACGCGGCGCATGTCCAGACCGAACGCAACGTTCTGCGCCACGGTCATGTGGGGGAACAGCGCGTAACTCTGGAACACGATCCCGAGTCCGCGCTTTTCCGGCGGCACCGGCGTGAGGTCGCGGCCCTCCAGCAGAATACGGCCGCTGCTGGGGGCGACGAATCCGGCGATCATCTGCAACGTGGTGGTCTTGCCGCAGCCGGACGGGCCCAACAGGGAGATGAATTCGCCCTGTTCAATCGAAAGATCGACGCCCTCGACCGCGACGGTCTCACCGAAGCGCTTGCCGAGTTGCTCGAGACGCAAATATGGAGTGCTCATGGCGCTTAGGGTCTCCGTGCGACTTAACGCTCGATCTGACGGTTCCAGCGCTGCGTCCATTCAGCACGCTTCGCATTGACGACATCCCAGTCGACACGGATGAGCTTGTCGATCTGTGCGGGCGACGGCACGCGCGCAGCCACCGCCATGGAGAGTTGCGTCTTCTTGTTCGACGGCGCGACACCTGCACTTTCGGCAAGAATGGCCTGGGCTTGCGGCGAGAGAATCATTTGGACGAACTTCTGCGCCAGCGCTTCGTTGGCGGACTTGTCTACCACGCACATGCCCATGGCAAGCGCCACCGCCCCTTCCTTCGGATACACGAACTCGGCCGGAATGCCCTGTTGGCGCAACGCCTGAACGCGGCCGTTGCCCCACACGGCGATGGCGACCTCATCCGATTGGAACAGCTCGGCGATCTTGCCCGGCGACGGATCGAACGACAGCACGTTCGGTGCGATCTTCTCCATCGCGCGGAAGCCCGGTTCGATGTTGCTGTCGCTGCCGCCGTTGATCTTCGATTCGACCAGCAGCCCGTGCAGGCCATACGTGTTCTTGATGCTCGGCATCACGAGCCTGCCCTTGTACTTCGGATCCGACAGGTCCTGCCACGACGTCGGCGCGGGCCAGCCCTTCGCCTGGAACACTCGTGTGTTGTAGGCGATGCCTGTGGCGATCAGGCCGGCCGCCACGGCGTTGCCGCCCTTGAACTTCGCGATGTCGTACAGATCGTGATAGACGGGCGCGTCGGCGAGCTTGCCGCAAAAGCCCATCTGGAGGGCCTGGTACATGGGGCCGTCATCGAGGAAGACGACATCCATGCCGGCCTTGCCTTTTTGCGCCTGCAACTTCGCGAGGTTGGTCGTCGAATCGCCGGGCACGATCACCACCTTCGTGCCGGGGTTCGCCTGCTCGAAACTGGGAATGACGTCCTTCTTGAGCATCTGTTCAAACGAACCACCGTAAGCGCCGACGTACAACGTGGTGTCGGCGTAGGCAGCGCTGGCGCCGAATACCGTTCCGGCGACACCGACCGAAATGGCCGCGGCGCGGGCAAGCTTGCGAAGCGTTTGGGGAACGACAGTCTTCATCGATAAGCTCCTTGCGTGAAGTAGGGTTATGTGATGTTATGGCCCGGCAATTTCAAAAAACCCACAACCTGCTGCGTGGTTTGCGTAGGTTCATTTTCGACGCAAGCACCGTCAAATCACATTTTTTCGCCCGCCCATACATAAATGTTATGGCGTGAGGGGATGAGGTTTCCATGAAGATCCGGCAGTTGGAGGCATTTCGCGCGCTGATCCTGCGCCAGACGGTCACTCGGGCTGCGGACATGCTTCACGTTTCGCAACCGGCGGTCACCCGTCTGATCAACGATCTCGAGGCGGATATAGGGTTTTCCTTATTCGACCGGAGCAACGGCCGACTGAACCCGACGCCCGAAGCGATGGTGCTGTTCGAGGAGGTTGAGCGCTCGTTTGCGGGCATCGATCGCATTGCGCAGACGGCCGAGCAGATCAAGTCGCTACGGCGCGGCTCGCTACATGTCGCTGGCGCTCCCGCGCTCGCGCTGGAGTTCCTGCCCACCACGATGACGGGGTTCATGCGCGAGCATCCGGGCATCAGTACGACGTTGCTGATTCACGCGTCGAGCACCGTTATCGATATGGTGGTCGGGCGGCGTTGCGATGTCGGGTTCATCGCGCACCCGATCACGCATGCCGGCGTGAACATTGAAACGCTGCACCGCGCCCCCATGCGCTGCATCCTGCCGCACGGACATCGACTCGCGGATCGCGACGTGATCCATCCTGAGGATTTGCGCGGCGAATCGTTCGTGTCGTACCCGAAGGAGTTCGATGGGCGGATGTATATCGACCAGATCTTTGCCGAGCGACGGATCGATCGGGTGATGAGCGCGGAGTCGCAACTGTCCGCGGCGATTTGCGTGCTTGTGCAGCACGGCGCGGGCGTGTCGATCATCGACCAGGTGACGGCCCGGTACGCGGCGGGACGCGTCATCGTCAAGCCGTTCGAGCCATCGGTCGTGTCGGGCTTCTCGCTGGTCACGTCGAACCAGCACCCGCCCTCGCAACTCGCGAAGGCTTTCGTCGAGTTCACGAAACAGCGCATGATCGAAGCGTTCGGGGATTGAGCGATCCTCGCCCCGGGAGACACTGCAAAGCCTGATTCGCAACGCGAGACTCACCCATGCGCAATGCCCTCCGGCCGAATGGCACGCTCTATGCCAAACTGGGCCTCGGTTGCCAAGGCTTATCACGAATTCGATACGGTGGGGTCAAGCCATCCCGCACTGCGTAAGCAACGCCCGCGCCTGCTCGCCCAGATCTTGCGCCGTCGGATGAAACGGAAACGGGAGGGTGTTGCGCACTCCCTGCAACATCTTGCGCGAGCTTCGCGAATACGCCGGATCGTAGTGCCGCGTAATGAGCACCTCCGAGAGTTCGCGTTGCCGCCCCTCGTCGAGCAACGTCAGCCATTGGTCGATGACCGCCCGTCCATGCAGCGGCACCAGCCGGAGAAGCTGCGTGCGAAAGTCCTCCGGCCGCGCCAGCAAATGGCCGTACTCCTGCATCAACAGGTCGACCCGTGCGTCGAGCGCCACGCGAACCTCGACACACTTCGTGGCCCCGCGCAGCGACGACATCAACGACTCGGGCAGCGTAATCAGTCCGATCCGGCGGCTCTCCGCTTCGACAAACACCGGCCGCGTCGGATCGAGCCCGCGCAACGCGCCGATCAGCGAAGTATCGAACGACTTCTGCGACGGCTGCGCGACGCCCGGCATTGCCCCAAGCAGTGACCCGCGATGCTTCGCCAGCGCCTCGAGATCGAGCGTTTGAGCACCCACGCCGGCCAGCGCGTGCAGCAGACGGGTCTTGCCGCTGCCCGTGTGCCCGGCCAGCACGATGTAATCGAGCGTCGAGGGCAGTGTGCCGAGCGACGCCACAACGTCGCGCCGGTAAGCCTTGTACCCGCCGTCGAGCTGGCGCGCACGCCAGCCGATCATGTTCATGATGAGCGTCATCGACTCGGATCGCTTGCCGCCCCGCCAACAATAGATGAGCGGCCGCCAATTGCGCGGCCGGTCGGCGAACGTCGTATCGAGATGGGCGGCGATGTTGCGCGCGACCATGGCGGCCCCCACGCGCGAGGCATCGAATGGCGATACCTGCTTGTACATCGTACCGACGATGACGCGCTCTTCATTGCTGAGCACCGGCGCGTTGATCGCCCCGGGAATGTGGTCGTCGGCAAATTCGAGCGGTGTGCGAACGTCAATGATGTCGTCAAAGTCGCCCGCGCTTTCCAGGCAAACGCGCATCGGGTTCATCGTGTCCCCGCCGCCAGTTGTCCGCAGTGCTTACCGTACGGGGTGCGCGATGTCGCCTGCGCACGCACGGCCTCGTCCAGGCCGGCGCGCACTTTCGCGGCGCGATCGATGATGTGTGTGGCGGCGTCGGCATCGCCCGCGCCCCCCAGGGCCAGCGCGTAGTCGTCGAGCACCTCGGCGTAGGCGAACGGCACCTTGCGGGCCGCCTCCATGCGATCGAGCGCGTCCAGCGCCCGGCCGAAGTACTTCACCGACGCCGCGTACTGCCGCTGAACCAGCGACAGTCGCGCCAACTCGATCAACGCCGGATACCGGACGTGCCCGGTGAGGATATCGAGATCGTACGCGAGGCTCAGCTCGCGTTCGGCTTCGGGGTAGTAGCAGGTCACCCCCAGCGCCCGGCCATAGTCGAAGTGCATGGCCGCGCGATGCGACGCCGGCCAGCCCGACTGGTCCGCCACAAGCACCGCCTGCCCGAAGGCCCGGCGTGCGCCGTCCCAGTCGCCGCGCACCTCGGCCGCGCCCCCCAGCGCAGCGTAGTCGGGACCGGACGGCTTGCGCTCGGGGACACTACACCCGGCCACGCTCAACAGGCCGCTGAGCGCGCATCCCATCACCCACCACGTTGAAAATCGAATCATTTGATGAAAACACTGCCGGAAAATCATTCGTCGCGGGACACCCCCGTCCCACGCTCGCCCGACAGGATACCGCGTCGCACCTGAACGCCCCAACGCTGGCGCCCGGTCAGGAAGTGCCCCCAGCCCAGCGCGGCGCCCGTGTGCCGCATCAGTTGGAACGAAAACGGCTCCAATACTGCCGCGACAAGCGCCCATCCGAAGCTCGTACCGGTGTTGTGTCCAGTCCAGCGCCGGTACGCATGCACCGACCAGAGATGAAAGCCGAGATCGATGCCGATCTTGCCAAGAATGATGCCCGAGACCGGCAGCAGCACGCCGACATGACCGTCGAAGGCGAACGAGACGAGCAGCGCGAACGCGGTGAGCCCGTAGATCGGCTGAAGCGTATCGAATGCCTTTACCGGCAACATCCAGCGTCCGAGATTGCCATAGCGGCCGTTGCCGACCATATCGCGATACCAGTATTGCGTCTGGAGAAACCCCGCAAACCAGCGGCGACGCTGACGCAGGAAGCTCGTGAGCGTGCTCGGCGCATCGGTGATGGCTTGCGCACCGCCCACCACGCGCACCTCCCACCCAAGCCCATGCGTGGCCGAATAGCGACGCAGGCGATGGATCAGTTCGTAGTCCTCGACAAGACAAGCCGGATCGAATCCGCCAACGGCCAGCACCGCCTCGCGCCGGAAACACGCGAACGCGCCCGAAATCAGCAGCAGGCCGTCGGCATGCATCCAGGCATAGCGCGAAATGAAGTTTCGGATGTACTCGTACGTCTGGAAAAGCTGCAACACGCGCGCGCTCGCCGTGCGGCCGCACACCGGCGTGAGCACGCCAGTCGCGGCCACGAGCCCGGGTCGACGCGCAAACGCGGCGTGCATCGCGGCGCACGCCTCGGCATCGAGCAACGTGTCGGCGTCGACCGTCATCACGATGTCCGTATCGATATCCACGAGCGCCGCGTTGAGCGCACGCGCCTTGCCCCCGTGCGGCACACGCAGCCATTGCAGATTCGGATAGCGCGCACTCGGTGCGCTCAGCCCGCCTTCGCCGGGGTCGATGAGCCCATACTCGCCCGTGAGCAATGCGAACGTGCCATCGCGCGAGCCGTCGTCGGCGATGACAATGGCGTCCGGAACCCGTCGCCCCGCCATCAGCGCGCGCAACGTGACCGGCAACGCCGCCGCCTCGTTGTGCGCCGCGACCACCACGCCGAGCGTCAATCGAACGGCGGCGCCTTCATGACCTGCGTCGGAGGAAGTCTCGTCGGGGTCGGGGCGCATCAGGCGCCACGCTTGCCAGAATACGAATGCCAGCAGCACCGTGTCGTACGCGACATAGGCGACCCCGGTGCCCCACGCGAACACGCCCTTGAGAAAGAATGCCTGCGCGAACAACAGACACCACAGCGCCGCCACGCCCGTATGCACCAGCCAACTGGCCAGCGGCGTCGGCGGTCGCGTGAAGCGCGGTGAGTGACGCTCGCGGGCCACTTCGAGTCGCGACGCCTTCCCCGTTGTTTCCGCGCTCACGGCAGCATCCGGCCAAGCACCGGGTGGCGGTCGATCCACTGATGCTTGAGCGCCCCGCCAATGTGCAACGCCAGCAGCACGTACAAGACATAAGCACAGTAGGTATGGACGTTACCCAGCAAGGTGTGCCAGTAGTCCTTGCTCGCATCGCTCAACGCCATCAGAAAGCCCATGCGCGGGAACGGCACGATACCGAACAGCACCAGCGGATGGGTCGAGGCGGCGACCCACGCCGAATCGTGCGCCCAGCCCGTGAGCGGCAGCACGACGATCAAGACATAAAGCAGCCAATGCGCGAGATGCGCCGCCGTGCGCTCCCATGATGCAAACACGTGCGAGAGCGCGGGCGGACGATGTGTCGCGCGCCACAGCACGCGCAGAATCGCGAGCCCCAGCACGGTAATGCCGATGGACTTGTGCAGATCGATCCAGAAGCGCACGTCGATTTTTTCGAGCGTGGCGTCGGACAGCAAGGCAATCGTCTGGCCGATCGCGATGTTGCCGAGCATCAGCAAGGCGACCGCCCAGTGCAACACCATCGCCACACGGGTGTACTTGGCGTCGTCGTGCAAGGCCACGCCGCGCGGGGGGGCCGACGCGGACGTCGCGGAGGGGGGCTGAGAATTCACGTCGGTGATCCTGAAAATACAGAAGAGGATGATTACATAACGCCAATGGAATCGCGCTTATTCCTGAAGTTCCCCCGAAAAACGTGTTACACGGGATTACACGCTGCGCGCGGGTGCATGAGATAAAAACATCTGGCGGTCGATATTACGCCTTGAATCGCCTCGGGGCTGCCTTGCGAGGCCAGCGCAAAACCGCGATGATCGGGCTTGCGTGCGCAGCGTGAGCGGAGCTGCGCCCCCTACAGGAGACACACCATGTCACGTAGTACCGCCGAAAAACGCGTCGCCTTTCGCGAACTCCACCTCGCCGGCTGCTTTGTCATCCCGAACCCCTGGGACGCGGGCAGCGCGAGGTATCTCGAACACGCGGGCTTCAAGGCGATTGCCTCGACCAGCTCGGGCTTCGCCTGGTCGACCGGGCAACCCGACAATGGCGTGACACGCGATACCGTCCTCGCGCATTTGCGCACGCTCGTTGACGCCACCGATCTGCCCGTCAATGCCGACTTCGAAAGCGGCTTCGGCAGCACGCCCGAAGAAGTCGCGCACAGCGTCAAGATGGCCGTGGCAACAGGCGTGGCCGGCTTGTCCATCGAAGACTCGACGGGCGACGTCAACGCGCCGCTCTTCCCGCTCGACGAGGCTGTCGCGCGCATGAAAGCCGCGCGCCGAGCGATCGACGCGACCGGCGGCGACACCCTCCTCATCGGTCGTGCAGAGAATTTCTTCGCGGGCGTGCCCGATCTCGACGACGCCATTGCACGCCTCCAAGCCTATGCGGAGGCGGGTGCCGACTGCCTCTACGCACCGGGTATTCAATCGGTCGAGCAAATCCAGGCCGTCGTCACGGCCGTGGCGCCCAAACCGGTGAACGTGCTGATTGGCGCGTCGTCACCGATGACACTGCAGGCGCTTGCCGAGCTTGGCGTGCGGCGCGTGAGCGTGGGCGGTGCACTGGCTCGCGCGGCATGGGGAGGCTTCATGCACGCCACGCAGGCGCTCGCCCAAGGGCGCTTCGACGGGTTCGACGGCGCCGCCAGCGGCGCCACGCTCAACGGACTGTTCCGGCAGGGCGTGTGATGCTTCTGGCGCACAGCCGCGGTGCCATTGAGCTACGGGTCCCGATGCATGGGGAAACGCACCGGCCGGTTCGGATTGAGACATGGAGCACGAAGCTGCGCCAGAAAGCCAAACGGCCCGTCGTGCCGAAGCATCGACGGGCCGCGAGTGCGCGAACGCGTTTCGCTTACTCGACGTGCGCCACGCCGCCTGCGAGGACCGCGCCGCCGACCATCTCCGCGGGCAGTGCCCACGACATCCAGCGCGTGCGCAGGGCGACAACCAGCAAGAACGCCAGCGCCGCCAGTGCGCCGAACGTGGCGAAGCCCATCTGGTAGCTGCCCGTCGATTCCTTGGCTATGCCCATGATGACCGGCAGGTAGAAGCCGCCAATGCCACCGGCCGCGCCGATGATGCCCGACATCAGCCCCGTCTTGCCTTGCCAGCGTTGCGGCACGAGCTGGAACGTGGCGCCGTTACCGAGACCGAAGCACAGGTAGATCAGCACCAGCAGAGCGACACCGGCACCTTGCGGGGGCATCCACGCGGCAAAGACAAAATCGATGACCGAAATCGCCGCGAGCAGCAGCACCAGCGCGCGCACGCCAGAGATCCGGTCGGCCACCATTCCGCCGATGGGACGCACCAGCGCACCGAGGAACGCGAGCAGCGACATGAACAGCCCCGCCTCGATGCGCGGCATGCTGTACAGCGAGATGAGCAGCGTGGTCACATACGACGACATGCCGACAAAACCTCCGAACGTGATGCTGTAGACCAGCATGATGACCCACGTGTCCCGTTCGCCGAGCACGCCGCGATAGTGACGCGGCAACACGGCAATCGCCAGCAACGCGCCCAGCACCGGCAGCAGCAACACACCGGCCTTGCCTTCGCCGAATGCGCCGGCATGCACGCACAACACGAGCGCGATAAGACCGAACACGGTAATGAAGAAGCTCGTGAACGCGCGCGGCGCGCTGCCCGACTTAACACCCTGATCCTTTGCCCAGAACACCAGCGCCAGCGCGGCAAGCGCGAGCAGCGGCAGGGCGGCACCGGCCGCACGTGCCCAGCCGTAGTGCTCGGCCAGTCCCGGGAACATGAAGCCATCGAGCACGGCGCCAATGTTGCCCGCCGCGGCGAGACCCAACACCAGCCCCTGTACCTTCGGGGGATAGTTGCTGCCTGCCATCGGCAACGCCACGGCGAAACTCGCGCCGCCGATGCCGAGGAGCACACCGAGTACGAGCAGCAGCGTGTACGACGGCGCACCCGGCATCAGCAGCAGCACGACTGACGGAATCGCCGACAAGGTGATCCCCATCAACGCGATCTTGCGACCGTCGTAGGCCTGGTACAGATTGCCCAGCGTGACGCGCAGAATCGCCGCGCCCAGCACCGGCACCGCCACGAGAAAGCCCGTTTGTGCGGGCGTCATCGCAATGTCCTTGCTGATGAACGGCGCCAGAGGGCCGAGCATCACCCAGACGGTGAAACCCGTGTCGAAGTAGAGAAAACACGCAACCAGCGCGCGCCAGTTGCCACTTTTCAACGATTGCGTGAGCGTGCTCATGGATACCCTCGTGTTCATATGCCAAAAAAAAAGCGTCCCGAAGCCGTACGCCTGTGAACAGGCCTATGGCTTCGGGACGCCGTTGCCCCGAAGTCCGCGCTCGCGCGGAAGTCATGCATGCGGTGCAGAAAATTCGCTTGTCTTCGCTCGGCCGTCGTTGGCCTTGCCTACTGCTTAGCAAGTGGCGTGCCATGTGCTTGCAAGAATTGGCTCGCGACTGGGCAGAGCCCCGCGGGACAAGGCGAGGCAGGATGTCGAGGTCATCAGGAAAATCGCGCAATCGGCCGCGCGGCGTTGTGCGCGCGACGCCCCCGGTGACACCGCAACGGGCACGATGCCGCATCGCGATGCGGCGGCGCACCACAACTGTGCCGCCGGCCTGCCGAGAAGGCCGCATTTCCGCCCACGACCGGTGAATGACCGGGTTGGTGGATAATCGAACCGCCTATCGCCACCGTCCAGACATTGCTCATGAACGCCAAGCTTTTCCCGCATCTGCTTCGCTTCCATCCGCGACTGCTCATCGCCATCGTTCTCGGCGTGCTTGCCGGACTCTTCGTCCAGGTCTTCGTGAGCGGGGAGTTCAGCACGGTGACGCGCATATTGATCGGCTGGAACACGGGCGCCTGGTCCTATCTCGCGATGATCTGGCTCATGATGGTCACCGCCCCCAAGCGCAGCATCGAGCGCTTTGCCGAGCAGGAAGACCAGAGCGCGGCCATTGTGCTCACCGTGGTCAGCCTGTCGGCCATCGCCAGTGTGGCCGCCATCATCCACGTGCTGGCGAGCGCAAAGACCGGCGCCCCACATCAGGCCTCGGAGCATGTGCTGTTCGCGGCCGCCACGCTGATCGCCGGATGGTTCCTCGTGCCGACGATCTACACGCTGCATTACGCGCGGCTGTACTTCACCGATACGGAATCGCCCTTCGCGCTGGCCTGGCCCGAGCGCGACTGCGATCCGGATTACTGGGATTTCCTGTATTTCTCGTTCACCATCGCCGTCGCCTCGCAAACCGCGGACATCGCGCTGACATCGCGCCGCATGCGGCGCACCGCGCTTGCGCAGGCCGTCCTCTCGTTCTTCTTCAATCTCGCCGTGCTCGGCCTGTCGATCAATATCGGTGCCGGATTGCTCGCGTAGCGCCCGCCTGCGTGTGACATGAAGTCGCACCCGGCAAGGACGCGAATCCCCACAAAAACAGGCCACTAGCGCAAATCGACGCGGCG
Organism: Pandoraea cepalis; assembly: GCF_902459625.1. Lineage (NCBI taxonomy): Bacteria > Pseudomonadati > Pseudomonadota > Betaproteobacteria > Burkholderiales > Burkholderiaceae > Pandoraea > Pandoraea cepalis. The sequence continues at coordinate 32,690 of NZ_CABPRY010000012.1, read as the reverse complement.
ATTGATGCCGCGTCAATGCGCCGCATGTGACGTCTTGTCACGCGTGCTGCGGTGCAGCACGCCCTACCATGCAGGCAAACAAGGGGCGATCGGCAGTGAGGGTCGCCCTATAGACAGGGTTGGTTTGCCTACATTGATCACGACATGACTGCCGCTCCAGAAGCTGTTGACCTCGCGCGCCTGCAATTCGCGTTCACGGTCTCGTTTCACATCGTATTTCCCGCCGTCTCCATTGGTCTGGCGAGCTTCATCGCCGTGCTGGAAGGTCTCTGGCTCAAAACACGTCAGCCGCACTATCTCGATCTGTGTCGCTTCTGGTCGAAGGCCTTCGCGGTGTGCTTCGGCATGGGCGTCGTCTCCGGCGTGGTGATGGCCTATCAGTTCGGCACCAACTGGTCGGGCTTTTCGAGTTTCGCCGGCGCGGTCACCGGCCCGCTGCTCACTTACGAGGTGATGACCGCGTTCTTCCTCGAAGCGGGCTTCCTCGGCATCATGCTGTTCGGTTGGAACCGCGTCAGCGAGCGTGCGCACTTCGCCGCGACCTTGTGCGTGGCCGTCGGCACGTTGATTTCAACGTTCTGGATTCTCGCGTCGAATAGCTGGATGCAAACGCCGCAGGGTGTCGAGATCGTCGACGGCCGCGTGGTCGTGCTGTCGTGGTGGGACGTGATCTTCAACCCGTCCTTCCCGTATCGGCTGGCGCACATGAGCATCGCGGCGTTCGTCGTGGCCGCGCTCGTCGTGGCGGGCACCGGCGCATGGCACCTGCTGCGCGGGCGCCGCGACCCGGCCGTCAAGACCATGTTTTCCATGGCCATGTGGCTGCTGCTGATCTTCGCGCCGCTGCAGGCCGTCGTTGGCGATCTTCATGGTCTGAACACGCGTGAGTACCAACCGGCCAAGCTCGCCGCCATCGAAGGGCTTTGGGAGACGAAGACCGGCGGCACGCCGCTCAACCTGTTCGGCTGGCCCGACATGGCCGCCGAGACCACGCGTTATGCGCTTGAAGTACCGCACCTGGGTAGCCTCATCCTCACGCATCGCTGGGACGGCGAGATTCGTGGTCTGAAGGAATTCCCGAAAGACGAACGCCCCAACGTGCCGCTCGTGTTCTGGAGTTTTCGCATCATGGTCGGCCTCGGCCTCGCGATGATCGCCGCCGCGCTGGCCGCCATATGGCTGCGCCGTCGCGGCACGCTCTTCACGTCGCGCCGCTTTGCCCGCGCCATGCTCGTCCTCTCGCCGACCGGCTTCGTTGCGTTGCTGGCAGGTTGGGTCACCACCGAAGCCGGACGCCAGCCGTGGGTCGTCTACGGGGTGATGCGCACCGCGCACGCCGTGTCGCCGGTGAGCGCCCAACAGGTGCAGGTCTCGCTGCTGGTGCTCGTGCTCACCTACTGCCTCGTGTTCGGCACGGGCATCTATTACCTGCTCAAGTGGCTGCGCGTCGGTCCGGTGTTGCCCGGCGAGCCGTCGGCGGCGTCCGGCAGCGATCACTCGTCGCCACGCGGCCACCTCGCGGCGCAAACCGCCCCCGCCCTGTCCGGGCTATCCGGACGAATGGACACCGACGGCGCACACGCGACCTGATCGGCGCCCCATCACGACTTCGACGTTACCGAGATTTATCATGGATCTGACTTTGGCGTGGGCCGCCATCATCGCGCTCGGCCTGTTTCTCTACGTGGTGCTCGACGGCTTCGACCTCGGCATCGGCATTCTTTTTCCGTTCTTCCCCGACGCGCGCGAACGCGACACGATGATGCACTCCGTCGCCCCCGTCTGGGACGGCAACGAAACATGGCTCGTACTCGGGGGCGCCGGATTGCTCGCCGCGTTCCCAATGGTGTATTCGGTACTCCTCTCGGCGCTGTATCTTCCGCTCGTGCTCATGCTCGTGTGCCTGATCTTCCGAGGCGTGGCGTTCGAGATTCGCGGCAAGTCGCATCGCACCCGGCCGTGGTGGGATCTCGCATTCATCGGTGGCTCGGCCGGCGCAACGTTCTTTCAGGGCGTCTCGCTCGGCGCGTATCTCTCGGGCATTCCGGTCGAGAACGGTCAGTTCGCGGGCGACGCCTTCGCCTGGGTCACCGCGTTCAACCTGTTCACCGGGCTGGGCCTGGTCGTGACGTACGCACTGCTCGGCGCCTGCTGGCTGATCGGCAAGACCGAGGGCGATCTGCAGCGCCGCTTGCGTGTGCTCGCCTGGCCGCTGACGCTGGCGCTCGTGGCCACGATGGCCGTCGTGTCGCTGTGGACGCCGCTGCGCGTGCCGCTCGTGGCCGATCGCTGGTTCGCCGACCAGTGGTTCTGGCGCTGCCTGCCGGTGCCGTTCCTCGTGGCGGGCGCCACGCTCGTCATGCGCCGCGTGCTGCGCCGCTCGCACGATGCCACGCCCTTCTGGCTCGCCATCGGACTCGTGTTTCTGGGGTACAGTGGGTTGCTGATCAGCGCGTATCCGTACGCGATTCTCCCAGGCATCACGCTGTGGGACGCCGCCGCCCCGCAGTCGAGTCTGTCGTTCACGCTATGGGGCGCGGCCTTCATTATTCCGGTGATCCTCGGCTATACGATGCTGGCCTACTGGGTATTTCGCGGCAAGGTGGCTCACGATGCGCACTATCACTGACCTCGTGCGGCCCGCCGTGCGCCAGCGGCGCGAGCGAGCCGCCGCCCACCCCGCCTGGCAGGTGCGCTTGATTGGCTGGGGATGGTTCGTCGCGCTCTGGTGCGCCGGTGTGGCCGGCACCGCCCTGCTTGCACTACCATTCAAGCTCATCATTGCATCTGCCAAATAGGAGGCGTGCTTATGAATCGACTTTCATCCGCTGCGGGAAAGCAATCGTTGCGAATCGCCGGCGCGGCAGCCGTGGCCGTGACGCTCGCCACCGGCGCCGGGGTGGCCTGTGCCGAAGGCATGAGCGTGTCGTCGAGCGCGTTCGCTGACGGCGGCATGCTGCCCGCGATCCACGCCGGGCTGGGCGAGTGCGGCGGCAAGAATGTGAGCCCGCCGCTCGCGTGGCAGCATCTGCCGCAAGCCACGCGCAGCGTGGTCATCACGATGAAGGACCCGGACGGCGCGAAAGGCGGCGGCGTGGTGCATTGGCTCGCCTACAACATTCCGGCAACCGTCTCGTCGCTCGCGGCCGGGGCGGGCAATGAAACGAACGAGCACGTCACGCTGGGCAAGAACGTCAGCGGTGCAATGGCCTATCGCGGCGCGTGTCCGCCGGTCGGCGATTCGCCGCACCACTACATCATTACGGTGACGGCCACCGATCTGGAACCGGGCCGTCTGCCGCCGGGGCTCGACGCCAACGGCCTGACGACCGCGTTGGCCGGCCACACGCTGAACGGCTCGACCCTCGTGGCGCGATACGGCCGATAAGCGCTCGTCGTGCAGCAAAAAAAGCGCTGGAGGGACTTCCCCGCCAGCGCTTTTCGTTGGTACGCCGTCCTGCGACTATTTGTCGCGAGCGAGCGCGAGAAACTCCGTGCGCAACGCCAGGTTCGGCTGCAACTCACCGAGCATCGCCGACGTCACGGTCTCTTCCCCGGCCGTGCGAATACCACGGCTTTCCATGCACATGTGACGACACGACACCACCACCCCGACGGCCTTCGGTTGCAGATGCGTCATCAGCGCTTCGGCGATCTGCGTGGTCAGACGCTCCTGGACTTGCAGGCGGCGCGCAAAACAGTCGACCAGACGCGTGAGCTTCGACAATCCGACGATCTTGCCGTTGGGCAGGTAGCCGATGGTCGCCTTGCCGAAGAACGGGGCGAGATGGTGCTCGCAATGGCTGTAGACGGGAATCCCTCGTACGACGATCAGTTCGTTGTATTGCTCGGCGCCGTCTTCGAAGACCTTGAGCACTTCGGCCGGATCCTGGCCGTAGCCGGACGTCCATTGACGCCAGGCCTTTTGAACGCGCGACGGCGTTTCGTGTAGACCGGGGCGGTTCGGGTCTTCGCCGATGTGTTCCAGGAATCGCTTCCAGTCGTTTTCGTCGAACGTGTCGTGAGACATATCAATCAAGCTCCTTGCATGAGGTCCGGTGCGCTGCGCTGTTAAGGTTCGCGCGCCCCGTGCGCCGCCGGACATGTGCGCACAATAGCAGAGAGTCCCTGCCCGCGCATGGCGACGGATTGCCCGTTGCCCCGCTTTTGCGCTAAGGTGGCAGCGAACAACCGCAACGCACGAGGCGCGTCATGCCGGCAAGCCCCCGCATGTGCACTAACGCGATCACCCTTGCCGCCATGGCCGCGCTGGCTGGCTGCGGCGACCACTCCGCCCGGCCGTGGCAAGGCTATGTGGAGGGCGAATTCGTCTATGTTGCCTCGTCGCAGGCCGGAACCCTGACTACGCTGTCGGTAACCCGCGGCCAGGAGGTCAAGGCGGGAGATGCCCTCTTCGATCTCGACTCCACTTACGAACTGGCCGCACAGGCCCACGCGCGCGAGACACTCGCCAGCGCCGAGGCCCAGTTGCGCGATCTCGAAACCGGCAAGCGCCCCGACGAGATCGCCGTCGCTGCCGCCCAACTCAAGCAAGCCATCGCCGTGCGCGACAAGTCGCTTGCGCAGTTCGACCGCGATCAGGCGCAATATGCCGCCGGCGGAATTTCCCGCGAACAACTCGACGCCAGCCGCGCCGACGCCCGCAGCAGCAGCGCCCGCGTGCAGGAGTTGCAGAGCAGTCTGGCGGTCGCGCGACTGCCGGGCCGCGACGCCCAACGACAGGCGCAGGCCGCTCAGGTCGATGTGGCGCGCGCGGCGCTTGCGCAGGCCGACTGGCAACTCGCTCAGAAGCATCCCGTCGCGAGCGCCGCGGGGCGCGTGTACGACACGATGTACCGCATCGGCGAATGGGTCGCGGCGGGCAGCCCCGTCGTGCGACTGCTGCCGCCGGGCAACATCAAGGTGCGCTTCTTCGTGCCGGAGACCGCCTTGGGCAGCCTGAGCGCGGGGCAGACCGTGCACATCGCCTGCGACGGATGTGGCGCAGGCGTACCCGCCCGCATCACGTACGTCGCCCATCAGGCCGAGTACACGCCGCCCGTTATCTACAGCAACGACACGCGCGACAAGCTCGTCTACATGATCGAAGCGCATCCCGCCGCGGCAGACGCCGTCACACTCAATCCCGGGCAGCCGGTGCAGGTGACGCGACCATGAACGGCCGCGATGCGCGCCCGCGTGAGATCGTCGCCCCCCCGGCCGACGAGGGCCGTCTCGCGATCGATGTGAAGGGTCTGAACAAACGCTTCGGCGACAAGCACGTTGTCAAGGATGTGTCGCTGCAAGTGCAGCGCGGCGAAATCTTCGGCTTTCTCGGGCCGAACGGCAGCGGCAAGACAACCTGCATCCGCATGATGTGCGGCTTGCTCACCCCCGACTCGGGCAGCGGCACGTGCCTCGGTTTCGATATCGTGCGCGAGAGCGCGCAGATCAAGCGTCACGTGGGCTACATGACGCAACGCTTCTCGTACTGGGAAGACCTGACCATTCGCGAGAACCTCGACTTCGTGGCACGCGTGTATGGCATGCCGAACCGGCGAGACGCCGTCGAGCGGGCCATCGAGCGGCTCGGCCTGACGGGCCGCGCAAAGCAACTGACCGGGTCGCTCTCCGGCGGCTGGAAGCAGCGCCTGGCGCTCGCGGCGTGCATGCTGCACGAGCCGCAGGTGCTGCTGCTCGACGAGCCGACCGCCGGCGTCGACCCGACCGCCCGGCGCGACTTCTGGGAGGAATTGCACGAGTTGGCCTCGCGCGGCATCTCGGTTCTCGTGAGCACGCATTACATGGACGAGGCCGAGCGCTGTCACAAGCTCGCCTACATCTCGTATGGCGAACTGCTCGCGCAAGGCACGGCCGCCGAGGTCACCGCTCGCCAGCATCTGTCGACGTGGCGGGTGCACGGCGAGAACCTCATCGATCTGGCGCGCGAACTGCGCGCGCAACCCGTCGTGGCACAGACGGTCGCCTTTGGCGATACGCTGCATGTCAGCGGGCGGGATGCCACCGCCCTGGACAAGTTGCTGCATGATCTGGCCAGCGAACGCGGGCTGCGGGTCGCGCCCATCGACACGAGCCTGGAAGACGTATTCATTTACCTGATGAGCCACGCGAAAGACAACTTCGGAGACAAGGCATGAGCGCGCCGCTCGGGTTCTCGATCGCCCGGTGGTGGAGCATTGTGTGCAAGGAGTTCCTGCAACTGCGCCGCGACCGCGTGACGTTTGCGATGATCGTGGGTGTGCCGCTTGTGCAACTGGCGCTCTTCGGCTTCGCCATCAACTCCGATCCCAAGCATATGCCGACCGCGACGCTCGTGGCCGACGACAGCGAGTTCACGCGCAGCTTCATGGCCGCGATGGAGCATTCGGGATACTTTCGCTTTACCGAGGCGTTGACCAGCGAAGATGCCGGACGCGCCGCTCTCGCGCAGGGACGCGCGCAGTTCGTGCTGAACATTCCTGCCGATTTCACTCGCCGGCTGTTGCGCGGCGAGCGGCCCGCCGTGCTCATCGAGGCCGATGCGACGGATCCGATGGCAATGGCCTCCGCGCTCGGCGCCTTGCCAGCCATCGCCCAGTCCGCCGCGCAAAAGGACCTGACGGGGCCGCTTGCGAATCTGGCCGGCTCGCAAGCGGCGTTCGACGTGCAGGTGCATCGTCTCTATAACGCGGAGGGCATCACGCAATACAACATCATTCCCGGCCTGATGGGGGTGATTCTGACGATGACACTTGCGATGATGACCGGCATTGCCATCGTGCGCGAGCGCGAGCGCGGCACGATGGAGAACCTGCTCGCCACGCCGGTATTGCCCATCGAAGTCATGACCGGCAAGATCGTGCCGTACGTCGCCATTGGGTTGCTTCAGGCGACCATCATCCTGATCGCCGCGCGCTTCGCCTTTCATGTGCCGTTCGAAGGCAGTGTCGTCGCGATCTATCTCGCCGCGCTGGTGTTTATCGCGGCCAACCTGATCGTCGGGATCGCGTTATCGTCGTTTGCACAGAACCAGTTGCAGGCCATGCAGCTCACCGTGTTCTACTTTCTGCCGAGCATGCTGCTCTCGGGCTTCATGTTCCCGTTTGGCGGCATGCCCGCGTGGGCACAGGCCATCGGCAACCTGCTGCCGCTGACGTATTTCAACCGGCTCATTCGCGGCATTCTGCTCAAGGGCAACGGCTGGGCCGATGCGTGGCACGATCTGTGGCCGCTGCTGGCCTTCTCCGCCATTCTCATGATGGTGGCCGTGAAGTTCTACAAACGTACCCTCGACTGAGGCGCTCATGCGACTTGCCCAACTTGCGCATCGCCGCCGCCTCGCCTACGGGTCGCGGTGGCTGGCGCTCGGGCTGAGCGCGATGCTCGCCGCCTGCGCGCTCGGTCCGGACTGGCGCGCCCCCGACGCTACGCATGTCGCGCAATACACCACGGGCACACAACCCTCGACGACGGCCGGGGCAGCAGGCGCGCAAAGCGCCGCGCAGACCTTCGTCGCCGGCGAGGACGTGCCGTCCGCCTGGTGGACCCGCTTCGGCTCGCCCGCGCTCAACGCCCTCGTCGCGCAGGCGTTGACCGACAGTCCAACGCTACGCCAGGCCGAGGCGAAACTGCGTCAGGCGCAGGAAGACTTTCGTGCTCAGGACGGCGCGCGCTCCCTGCCCTCGGCGAATCTGAAGCTCTCCGGTACGCGCGAACGGGTCGATCCGGCGTCGTTCGGCATCACCAGCTTGCCGAGTCCCGGGCCGTTCACCTTGTATAACGCCAGCGTCGACGTGTCCTACACGCTCGACGTGTTCGGCGCCAATCGCCGCGCGCTGGAAGGGCTCGCCGCTCAGATCGACTATCAACACTTCACGCTGGACGCGGCCAGGCTCTCGCTCGCGGGCAACGTAGTGACAGCCGCCCTGCGCCAGGCCAGTGCCCGGGCGCAACTCTCAGCACTCGAAGGTATCGTGACGGCTCAACGGGCGCAGCTCGATATCACACGCTCACGCGAGCGCTTGGGGGGCGTATCGACGCTCGACGTCGAGAATCAGGCGGCGCTCGTCGCCCAGACCGAAGCCCAGCTGCCCGCGTTGCGCACGCAAATTGCGCAATACGATCACCAGTTGGCGCGCTTGACCGGTCAGCCGCCGGGCGCGTTCGCGTCGCCCGTCATCGATCTCGATACCCTGCGATTACCGCGGACGGTTCCCGTCTCGCTGCCGTCGACGCTGGCCCGGCGCCGACCGGATATCCGCGCCGCCGAAGCGTTGTTGCACAAGGCAAGTGCCGATGTCGGCGTCGCCACGGCGAACCTCTACCCCCAGTTCACACTTTCCGGCAGCTTCGGCACGCAGCGCATGCGACTGGCCGATCTTGGCGATGGCATCAATATCTGGAACCTCGGGATGAACCTGCTGCAGCCGCTGTTTCGCGGCGGCGCGTTGCAGGCGCAACGGCGCTCGGCCATCGCGGCATACGACGCCGCACTGGCGTCGTATCAGGACACCGTGCTGCTCGGTCTCGCACAGGTCGCCGATGCCATGCGCGCGCTGGCCTCCGATGCCGACACCCTGGCCGCACGTGCCGACGCGGCCCGGCGAGCGGAAACCGCGCTCCGGATCGCAAGCGAACGATATCGGGTGGGCGGCATCAGTCATCTCGCTTGGCTCGACGTGCAGCGTCAGGCGCTCGACGCCACACGCGCGCGACTCGACGCGCAAGGCGCTCGCCTGACGGACACGGCCGCATTGTGGCAAGCGTTGGGCGGGGCGATGGTCGAGCCATCCCGTGTTCAGGCGACGCCCTAGCCGCGCGACTGCGCCTCGTCCGCCAGACACTTCATCAGCGTGGCGACCGGTGGGCGGCCAAGCGCTGGCTGACGCACCAACACCCCCAACTCGCGCGTGAGCGGCGCGCCGCTGAGTGGAAGAACCTGCACGCCCGTTGCGCCGCCCTTGGCAAGCTTCGCCCCCACGTTGCCGCCAACCGGCAAGCCGATGAGCGTCGCAGGCACGATCGACCATCCCAGCCGCGCCCGAACCATGCGCAAGATGACTTCGGGCTCGTCAAGCTCCACGCCCTCGCGCACCCAGAGCCGGTGACGTCGCAGGTAACGCTCGACGAGGTCGCCACCATACGAGCGCCGGTTGTAACGCACGAACGGCAGGGCTTGCGCCCAGTCGGCCACGGTTCCGCCCGTGCCTTTGGGCGCGATCGCCACGTACGGCTCCTGCATGAGGGTGAGCCATTTCATATCGGCCGGCACACCGATACGCGGGCGGATCATCACCGCCAGATCGAGTTCCTTGGCATCGAGTTGCGCGAGCAGCTGCACGGACATGCCCGGCACGATGTTCAGATGCGGCATCGCGCCGAGCGCGGTCCAGCGCGACATTGCGCCGGGCAGGAGACCGAGTTGCGCCGTGAGGATCGCGCCCACGTGGATCGGCGCGAGCGCCGCCTGCCCGCCGTATCCGCCCGCCTCGCCGCGCATGGCCTGATAGCCGGCAATCACTCCCTGCGCCTGAGCGAGCAATCGACGGCCATCGTCGGACAAGGTCACGGCGCGGGCAGTGCGCTCGAAGAGTCGCACACCGAGATCGTCCTCAAGTCGCTGAATCTGCGCACTCACGGCCGACTGGGTCAATCCGAGTCGCGCCCCCGCCGCCGAGAACGATGCGGTTTCGGCGGCCGTAACGAAGGTTTTGAGATAGCGGATCATGGATCGAAAATTTTCTGCCTGAGCGTTCGAATTATTCGTTTTGGATTGTTTTTATCGATGGATAGAATTTACCGCAAATCAGTGACGCCGTTCACGCCACCGATGACCCAGGACAGCATTTCCGATAGCACTCGCCGGATTCGGTGCTCGCTTCTCACCGCATGGCATTGGAGTTTCCTATGGCAACACCACTCTTTCATCTCGCGTTCCCTGTCGACAATCTCGATGCGGCCCGCCGCTTCTATGGCGACGTGATGGGCTGTACCGAAGGCCGCAGTTCGGATCACTGGATCGACTTCGACTTCTTCGGTCATCAACTGGTGGCCCATCTCTCGCCGGAAGACGCCGGCCGGCGGATCACGAACCCGGTCGACGGCGATGAGGTTCCCGTGCCGCATTTCGGCGTTATCCTTGACATGCCGGCATGGCACGCGCTGGCCGATCGCCTGCGTGCCGCGGGCACCCGCTTCGTGATCGAACCGCATATTCGTTTCGCCGGGCAGGTGGGCGAGCAAGCGACGCTCTTCTTCTACGACCCGGCCGGCAACGCGCTGGAGTTCAAGGCGTTCGCAGATATGTCGCAGGTCTTTGCCAAGTAATACTGTTGCGCCGTCGCTCGCGCAGTCAGACGCGACGGCATGCAAGGCGCCGCCTCGTGTCGGCGCCTGTGTTTATCCGTCATTGTTTCGTATCAGCCGAGAGTCTTCTCATGAGCCAATTCGTTATTTCGGCGCCGCCCCAGGCGTCGGTCGCCGTGGCGGGCAGCGATGCCCGTTTCCCCGTGCGTCGCGTGTTCTGCGTCGGCCGCAACTATGCTGCGCACGCGCGCGAGATGGGCAGCAATCCGGATCGCGAGCCGCCGTTCTTTTTCATGAAGCCGGCCGACGCTGTCGTGGCCGCCAACGGCACGCTGCCCTACCCGCCGCTCACGAGCGAACTGCACCACGAAATTGAACTGGTGGTCGCCATCGGCGCCGATGGCGAGAACGTCGATGCGGATCAGGCGCTCTCGCTGGTGTGGGGGTATGGCGTTGGCGTCGATCTGACCCGTCGCGACCTGCAACAGCAAGCCAAGGACACGCGCCGTCCGTGGGACTGGGGCAAGGCGTTCGATGCGTCGGCCCCATGCGGCCCGCTGCACGCCGTGGCCGAGGTCGGCCATCCGAAGGAAGGCCGCGTGTGGCTTGACGTGAACGGCGAGAACCGCCAGACCGGTGATCTCAACGAACTGATCTGGTCGGTCCCCGATCTGATTGCCGAGATCTCGCGCAGCGTGAAGCTCGCCGCGGGCGACCTGATCTTTACCGGCACCCCCGCCGGTGTCGGGCCGCTCGAACCCGGCGACAAGGTTAGCGCCGGTGTGGCCGGTGTGGGCGAGATTGCCTTCGCCATCGGCCAGAAGCCCGCCGCCTGACGCAAGTCGTTCGATCGATTCGCACGCTGCGCCGGTGCGTCGCTGCGCCGGTGCGTCGGCCGGGATACGTCTGCCGGGATATCCACAGCAACTGTTGATAACCCTCTGCATAAGTGTCCCGCCGACGTCGCAAACGCCCGCCGGCATTAGGTGTCAAGTGCATTGCCTAATTTGCCGTCACCGCTGCGGCGCCGGGCCTCCCAACGGGTACCCGCCCGCCGGTGCAACATTCAGCACGCCCTCCCCGCCCTGCCGTTCATTCCTGAAACGTTTTTCATCGGACGACGACATGTGCCCCGCGTCGAGCGATCAACTTCCCTTTTGATTCAAGGCTTTGTTACCACTGGCACGCTTCTCGCATCAACGACAGGGCAAGCCGTCCGCCCTCGGGGAAGCCTCATCGCCAGGGCCAACTGCCTCGGGAATCACGCCATGCACGCCACATGGCCCCGGCACGCCCGATGCCTATCCCTCGCCGGGAGCGCCCCGAGCGCGGGCGGATTGCACCGATGATCGATTCGGTTCAGACGATGGGAAATAGTCAGGGAGGGGATCATGCAAATGCGCCGTACGGGGCCTTGCGCCCTAAGTCCCTGCGTCAGATCGCTCGCGCCCGCGAGTCCTGCCAAATCGGCCCGCCGTCATCCGCGCGAGCGCTGTGCGAGCTGGCGGCATCGGCGACACGACGCCGCCGGAGATCGCCGCCACGTTGCGCCCGGGCGGGCATTGCGCTGAGGCCCGCCCTCGTCAGGGGGCCTCGCCGTCTTCCGCCCAGAACTTCGCCGCGCGCACCGCGCGTTGCCAGCCGCTCACGGCACGACTGACGTCTTGCGGCGACAGCTTGCGGGAAAAACTTTGCTGCAATTCCCATTGGTGCGCCAACGTGTCGATGTCCGGCCAAAAGCCGACGGCCAGCCCTGCCAGATAAGCGGCGCCGGCCGCCGTCGTTTCGATGACCTTGGGGCGCACCACGTTCGCGCCCAACAAATCCGCTTGCCATTGCATCAGCAGATCGTTGGCCGCGGCACCGCCGTCGACACGCAGCTCCGACACATGCAGCCCCGCGTCGGCCTCCATCGCACGCAAGACATCGAGCGTCTGGAATCCGATACTGTCCAGCGCGGCACGGGCCACGTGCGCCGCCGTCGTGCCACGCGTTGCGCCGAACAGCGTGCCACGCGCTCGCGGTTGCCAGTGCGGCGCGCCCAATCCGGCGAACGCGGGCACCAGCACGACACCATCGGCGTCGGGCACGCGCGTCGCGAGCGCCTCGACATCGCGTGAATGGCGAATGATGCCCAGCCCGTCGCGCAACCACTGCACGACCGCGCCACCGATGAAGATGCTGCCCTCGAGTGCATAGTCGACGCGGTCTCCGATCTTCCAGGCCACCGTCGTGAGCAGGTTATGGCGCGACGCGTGCGGCTTGTCGCCGGTGTTCATCACCATGAAGCAACCCGTGCCATATGTGTTCTTCACCATACCGGGCGAGAGGCACATCTGCCCGAAGAGCGCCGCCTGCTGATCGCCCGCGATGCCCGCGATCGGCACCGGCACGGAGAACAGCGACGTGGCCGTGTGGCCGTACACCTCACTCGATGAGCGAACCTCCGGCAACAGGCTGCGCGGCACATCGAGCAGCGCGAGCAGTTCGTCGTCCCAGTCGAGCGTGTGGATGTTGAACAGCATCGTGCGCGACGCGTTCGACACGTCGGTCACATGCAACTTGCCACCGGTCAGATGCCACACGAGCCAGCTATCGACGGTGCCGAAGGCCAGGTGCCCGGCGTTGGCGGCGTCGCGCGCACCGGCCACGTTGTCGAGAATCCAGCGGATCTTGCTGCCCGAGAAATAGGCGTCGAGCCGAAGCCCGGTGCGGCTTGCGACAAGATCGTCGTGCCCTTGCACACGCAGCGCATCGCAGAAATCCGCCGTGCGGCGGTCCTGCCAGACGATGGCGTTGTACACCGGCTCGCCCGTACGACGGTCCCATACGAGCGTCGTCTCGCGCTGGTTCGTAATGCCGATGGCCGCAATGTCGCGCCCCCCGACACCGGCATGCGTCAGCGCCTCCGCCGCGACCCCGGCCTGCGTCGCCCAAATGTCGCGCGGGTCGTGCTCGACCCAGCCCGGATGCGGATAAATCTGACGGAATTCCTTCTGCGCGGTCGCCACGACGTGGCCATCGCGGTGGAACAGCAACGCTCGCGAGCTGGTCGTGCCCTGATCGAACGCGAGGATGTACGCGCCTCCTGACATTGCCGTTGTCTCCTGTTTTTTCAGCGGAACTCAGGCCGCCATTTCCGCCTGCTGGGCAAACCACTGTTGCACACTCGCTTCGCCGTCCTTCCCGAGATGCAGACCGAGTTTGGTCCGGCGCCACAGCACGTCTTGCGCCGTGCGCGCCCACTCGTATTGCGCAAGATAACGCAGCTCGGCCTCGTAGAGATCGCCGCAGATGCGCCGCCCCAGTCCGTCGAGCGAATTCGCCTCGCCAAGCAGCACATGCGTGCGCGTGCCGTAGGTGCGTGCGTATCGATGCGCGAGCGCCGGCGGCAACCACGGCGTCTGCGCACGCAGCGATGTTTCGAACGCACCGGCATCCGGCTCGGCCATATCGCCGCCCGGCAGCGGCGCGCCCGCCGTCCAATCGCCATGCGCGAAACCCAGCGGGCCGCGCAAATGCAGCATTGCCTCTTCCGCGAGACGGCGGTATGTCGTGATCTTGCCGCCGAACACGGACAACAGCGGAGCGCGCGTGCCGGGCGCGTCCAGTTCCAGCTTGTAATCGCGCGTGACCGCCGACGGGTTGGAGACTTCCTCCTCCATCAGTGGACGCACGCCCGCGTAAGTCCAGACGACGTCCGCAGGCACGATCTGTCGGGTGAAGTACTGGCTGGCGGACTGGCAAAGATAGGCAATCTCGTCATCGTTGATCGCGACGTTCGCCGGATCGCCGTGATATTCGATGTCAGTCGTGCCGATCAGGGTGAAGTCGCGTTCGTAGGGGATCGCGAAGATGATGCGCTTGTCGGGATTCTGGAAGATGTAGGCGTGATCGTGATCGAACAGCTTGCGTGTCACGATGTGGCTGCCCTTGACCATGCGCACGCGATGCGTGGCCTGCTGGCGCAACACGTCACCAAGCAAGTGACCGACCCACGGCCCGGCCGCGTTGACGATGGCGCGCGCAAGCACGGTCTGGCGCGCCCCTTCGGACGTCTCGAGTTGGGCCGTCCACAGGCGCTCGCCACGCTCGGCGCCTGTGAGCCGCGTGCGCGTGAGAATCGTCGCGCCGCGCTCGGCTGCGTCCTGCGCATTGAGCACGACCAGACGCGCGTCCTGCACCCAGCCGTCCGAGTAGACGAAGCCGCGCGTCAAATCGCGACGCAGCGGCGCGCCGGCCGGATGCTGGCGCAAATCGATACCGCGCGAGCCGGGCAGGATTTCACGCCGGGCGAGGTGATCGTAGAGAAACAACCCCGCGCGAATCATCCACGCCGGTCGCAGGTTCGGCATGTGTGGCATCACGAAGCGCAGCGGCCACATGATGTGCGGCGCAGCGCGCAGCAGCACCTCGCGCTCCTGCAACGCCTTGCGCACCAGGCCAAACTCGTAATACTCGAGATAGCGCAGCCCCCCGTGAATCAGCTTGGTACTCGCGGATGACGTGTGGGACGCCAGATCGTCCTGCTCGACGAGCAACACGCGCAGGCCGCGACCGGCCGCGTCGCGCGCAATCCCCGTTCCGTTGATCCCACCGCCCACGACCAGCAGGTCGTAGGGAGGCCGTGTGTTGTCCGATGGCGATTGAGCGGGTGTCTGCACGTCGTCACTCCGGGGGTTGAGCGTCAAATCAGGAAAAGTTCGAAAATGTTCGCTTTATATTCGTTTACGAACATCAATGTTCGAATTCTAACAGATTGGCCGCCTGGAGCTTCGAATTCGCGCATTCTGCGGTCCCGATGCGCGAATACGCGTCTGACGGAGTTGATGCCCCCTCGTCAGTCCGCGACGTGTACCAGCGTACCGGCCTCTGCGATCACGTCGGCCATGCCGGCGGGCACCGGGCGATCGGTAAACAGGGCATCAACCTGTGACAGGTGCCCCAGGCGAACGAGCGCCGGGCGCCCGAACTTGCTGTGATCGGCGGCCAGAAAGACGGTACGGGAGTGCGCGATGATTGCCTCGGCCACGCGCACTTCGCGGTAGTCGAAGTCGCGCAGCGTGCCGTCGGCGTCGATGGCGGAGATACCGACGATGCCGAAATCGACCGTGAACTGACGGATGAAATCGAGCGTCGCTTCGCCCGTCACGCCCTGGTCGCGTGCGCGCACCACGCCGCCGGTAATGATGACTTCGGCGTCCGCATAGCCGCTCATCATGGCAGCGACGTGCAGATTGTTGGTAATGACGCGCAACCCACGATGACGCGACAACGCGCGGGCCACGGCTTCCGTCGTGGTGCCCAGGTTGATGAAGAGCGAGGCGTGATCGGGAATTTGTTCGGCAAGACGTACGGCGATGCGGCGCTTCTCGTCGGCCAACTGGGTCTGACGGGCATCGTAGGCGTCGTTCTCGGCCCCGCCCGGCAACCCGACGCCGCCGTGATAGCGACGCACCCACTTGCGTTCGGCCAGGAAGTTGATGTCCCGCCGGATCGTCTGCGGCGTGACCTCGAAGCGTGCGGCGAGTTCATCGACCGTGAGAAAGCCATCGCGACGAACGGCGTCGAAAAGTGCCTGTTGGCGCGGATTCAGCGACGCCTGCTCGGCATCGCCGGCATTCGTTTGCGCCTCGGAGACGTCGATCGGTTCAGTATGAGACATCGGCACGCACGCAGTAAAAGCCTTCGCGCGGCCCGGCCGGCCACGCGTTCGCCGTCATGATACCCCGACGGGGTATGACGTTCTCGTGAGCGCCGCATGAGCGCCTGCCTCGACGCGTGGCGCGATGCCGTCAGAGGCACCGGCGCACGGCATCGGCGAGCGATTGGGAGCCGGTCGAACCGAGATACAACGTGCCTTCGCTACCCGGCTTGTGCGGCGCCAGATCAAGCACTGCGAGCACGCCGTCGTTGCTGGAGGAGAGTTCAAGTGTCTGGCCCGCGCCTGCTTTCGAGCGTTGCACCCGTGCATGGGGCATTTGACGCTTCCATAAACGCGCCGTGCAGGTACTCACGCGAACGGTGGTCTTCTTCGACGATCCTTGCCAGACGGCACCATTGCCACGGGCATCCGCGACGGTGTCGCGATAGGCGGGGAACGTCTCGACTTTTACATTTTCCGGTGCAACGTCGGCCACGCTGCCCACCGGCGGATCGTCTCGCGCGACGACCGGCGTCGTCTGCGCACACCCGGCCAGCAACACGGCGAGCCCGATACTCGCAGCGGCCGATGCGGCCGCCGCGCGCGCCACCCCACGCCGCGACACGCGCGACGTGCCCGAATTCCTGTCTTTGCCCCGGTTCATGCCCCCGCTCCACGCTCGCAAATGGCTGTCGCACACGCAACGTCATTCTTCTGCCGCAGCAAGCCGGGCATCGTCGTGGCGACTACTTGGTATCTGGTCCGGCGCTCGACGGCGGTTGGCCGCGCGACGACATCGTGCCTGCGTGTCGCACCACCGCTCGCGTCGTGATATTCGTTAATTCTGCGCCGGTCATGCCGACGCGCGCCCAAGCAATTCCCGCTTCGGCTCAGGCTTGCGCGGGCCGTGCGGCGGTTCGGGCGGCGCACCGTCAGTTGGCGCTCATCTTACCCGCGTTATTCATAGCATGGCAATTCGCGCAATGCGCGCTGGCCCGAATCGCGTATATTGCTGGTTTCTGTCACACTGCGTCGCATCGTCTCGCGCCCCACCCTGCTGCGAGCCGACGTGCCATCCCGTCTACCGGGCCCAGGATTAACCGTCCGGCCGGTACGCCATAAGCGATAACAACACGCGGGTATGACGCACACGTGAACCCTGCCAACCCGTAATCCCTTTTTGCGACTGTCCCGATTTCCATGTCCAGCAATGCGCAAGCCCCAATCATCGTCATCGCCCCCGATTCGTTCAAAGGTTCGCTGAGTGCCCCGGAAGTGGCGCGCGCCATCGCATCCGGCATTGCGCGGGTACTGCCGCAGGCCGACCTGCGCTTGCGTCCGATGGCAGATGGCGGCGAAGGCACGCTCGACGCCCTGCTCTCCGCGGGCGGACGCCGTGTGCCGCTCTCGGTGCGTGGCGCCGGACAGGCATCGGTCATGGCCGAGTACGGCCTCATGCCCGACGGCACGGGTGTGCTGGAAAGCGCCAACGTGGTGAGCATTACCGACCCGGTCGGAATGCAAACGCCCGTGGCCGAGCGCTCGACGGTCGGCCTGGGCGAACTGCTGCGCGCCTTGCTCGATACCGGCGCACGCCGCGTGCTCATCGGTCTGGGCGGCAGCAGCACCAACGACGGGGGTGCCGGCCTGCTCGTCGGCCTCGGTGCACGCTTGCTCGACGCGTCGGGCGAAGCGGTGCCGCCGGTGCCCGCCGCGCTGCATCGCGTGGCGTCGATCGATCTGAACGGCCTCGACGCCCGCCTGAAGGACTGCGAACTGATCGCCATGTCAGACGTGAACAATCCGCTCAACGGCCCGCAAGGCGCCACGGCGATTTTCGGGCCGCAGAAGGGTGTGAGCGACGCACAGGTCGAGCCGCTCGACCGTGCCATCGCGCATTTCGCCGGCCATGCACACCGCGCGTTCAACGCCAATGAAGCCGCCAGCCGCGCGGGCGCGGGGGCGGCAGGCGGTCTGGGTTTTGCGCTGCACCTGCTGGGCGCGAAGTTCCGTTCCGGCGCTGAGGTGGTGGCCGAGTGTGTCGGGCTGCCGCAAGCGGCGGAAGGCGCCGACTGGCTCATTACCGGCGAAGGCCGCAGCGACGGTCAGACGCTCTCCGGCAAGACCCCGATGATTGCCGCGCAGGTGGCGATCAAGGCCGGGGCGACCGCCTCGTTGCTCTCGGGCGCCATCGACCGCAGCGCGCTCGATAGCCTCTCGCGCGTGTTCTCGGGATGTTTCTCGCTGACGTTCGGCCCGACCACGCTGGAGAAGGCGATTGCCGACGCCGCTGGGCTGTTGGCCGACAGCGCGGAACAAATGACGCGCCTGCGTTACACGCACAAGCGCTGAGACGCACGCGAGATCCCATCACGGCGAGAGCGGCAAACGCCGCCTCGTCACGCGAGAGGTGCCATCGTTGCAGTGAGCGCTCGAACCTGTCCGTGCCCGTCAGTGCGCACCGTGGGAGATCCGCGCGCGCAGTCGCGGTGTGGCGAAATCGAGAAATGCGCGCAGCTTGAGCGGCAACGGCGCCTGTCCTTTGTGCACCAGATACACGGGCAATGGTGCCGCTTCGAAGTTGTCGAGCACAACGCGCAGGGTGTCGTCCTGCAACGCCTGCGCAACCTGATAGGACAGCACTCGCACCAGACCGACGCCTAGCACGGCCGCCGAAATCGCTGCCTCCGCCGTGTTGACGGTCAGCCGCGAGCGGATGGGCACCGATTGTTCGCCGCGTCCCGCACCGAAGACCCACGCACGCCGCGACGCCAGCACCTCGAAGGTAATGCATGCGTGCCCGGAAAGGTCGCCCGGCGTAGACGGAACACCATGCACGCCGAAATACCCGGGACTGCCGCAAATAACACGGCGCACCTCGCCGATGCCAGTCGCCACCAGGGTGCTGTCCGGCAAGTCGCCAATGCGCAGCGCCACATCCGCGTGCTCGTCCATCAAATGCACCACGCGATCGGTGAGCACGAGGTTGATGTCGATTTCCGGATACTGTGCGAGAAATTGCGCGACGACCGGCAAGACGTGCAGACGCCCGAACACCACCGGCGCCGTAAGCACCAGTTCTCCCTTCGGGGTCGCATATTCTCCCGTGGCTGCCCGCTCGGCCTCGCCAACCTCTTCGAGAATCCGTCGGCACGCGGCCACGTAGGAACTCCCGGCTTCGGTCAGCGACAGTTGCCGCGTCGTCCGGTGCAGCAAGCGCGTTTTCAGATGCGCCTCCAGATCCCCCACCTTCCGGCTGACCGTGGCCAACGGCATTCCCAGACGGCGCGCCGCCGCCGACAGGCTGCCAGCATCGACGACGGCAATCAGAATGGACATGGATTCGAGCCGATTCACGGACCCTACCAAATTTTGGAAAGATGATTCCTGATCTTGACGGATTCTCTACGTGGATGCAACCGCGTAATGTCGGTCACTAAGCGGCGAGCCCCCCCCCCAGCGGTGTCGTCGCCTCGCCGATCTTTCAATACCGACATCACTGGAGTCCATCGTGAGCACATCTCCCTCCACTCTCCCGCCTCAGCCCTCGCCGACAACGCATGACGTCGCATCTCGCGGCAAGATCGTCATGATGGCGATCATTGCGGGCGCGGTCGTCACCAACATTTATTGCACGCAGCCCATCCTGCCGCTGATTGCCGCGAGCCTGCACATCGACCTCGGGACCGTAGATCTCGTCGCCGCTGCGGCACTGTTGGGCTTCTCGACCGGCCTTGCGTTGCTGTTGCCGTTGGGCGACCGCTATGACCGTCGCAAGCTGGTGCTCACCCAGATCGCGCTGGCGTTCGCCTTTGCGATGGCCGCCGCGTTCGCGCCCGGCATCTGGGCACTGATTGCCGCGTCGTTCGGACTGGGGATTGTGAGTTGTGTGCCGCAACAACTGGTGCCCTTCGCCGCCGTGATGTCGCTGCCCAGTCAGCGCGGGCGCTCCGTCGGCACAGTGGTGAGCGGCATCATGGTCGGCATTTTGCTGGGACGGACGATTGCCGGTGTGGTTGGCGAGCACTTCGGTTGGCGCGCGGTGTACGGCATGGAGGCCGCCTTCATGGTGCCGATCTGGATTGCCGCGGCGTCGTTGCTGCCCAAGGGGCGGCCGAGCACCGACCTCTCGTACCCGCGCCTGCTCGCCTCGCTCTGGCCGCTCGCGCGCGACCATCGCCCGATCCGCGAATCGATGATGATTCAGGGGCTGCTGTGGGCCTGCTTCAATGCATTCTGGGTGAATCTGGCGGCGTTACTGGCGCAAGGCCCGTGGCATTTGGGGAGCGCATGGGCGGGAGGTTTCGGCATCATCGGCGCAGCGGGCGCCTTCGCCGCTTCGTTCGGCGGCCGCGCCACCGACCGACTCGGGCCGCGCGGCGTGATCGCGGCGAGTATCGGCGTCGTCACATTGGCCTACGTGCTACTGGCGGGCGCAGATACGTCGCTGGCACTGCTGGTGATCGGCGTGATCGTGCTCGATATTGGTGTGCAGGCGGGGCTCGTGGCGAATCAGACGCGAGCCTTCGCGGTCGACCCCAAAGCGCAGGGCCGGATTAATAGTCTCTACATGACCGCCACATTCTTCGGCGGCGCGGTGGGCGCCACGATAAGCGGCTGGCTGATGACGCGCTTCGGATGGTCGGGTATCGCGGGGTTCGGCATCGCCCTCGGCATGCTCGCATCGGCGCTTCACTGGCTGGGGACACCACGCAGCAATTCAGCCGCGCCGGGCGAAGGTAGCGCCGCTCGGTAATTTGCCGACATCCGGGCCGTTCGGCGGCGCCGGGTGCCGGAACGCCAGATCACACCATCAAGTCCACAAACTGGTGCACGGGCATCGCCTCAAGCCGCTGCTGATCGAGCGCAACGTCGAGAATGCGGGCCTGCGCGCGCGCCGCGAAGCGCCGCGCCAGATTCGTCTTGAATTTCTCCACGAGCAGCGGAATCCCCTCGTCACGGCGTCGCTTGTGGCCAATGGGGTATTCGACCAGCACTTCGTCGAGCGTCGTCCCGTCGCTCAGGGTGACGCTCAGCCCGTTGGCAATCGATCGCTTGTCGGGATCGTGATAATCCCGGGTGAATTGCGGGTCTTCCTCGCAGACGATCTTGGCACGCAGCGCGTCGATGCGAGGATCCGTCGCGACGGCATCCTCGTAGTCGCCCGCGGTCAGTCGCCCGAACAGCAACGGCACCGCCACCATGTACTGAATGCAATGATCGCGGTCCGCCGGATTGGCGAGCGGCCCCTGCTTGTCGATGATACGAATCGCCGCCGCGTGCGTGCGAATCTTCACCGACCGGATGTCCTGCGCGCCGCGCCCCATCGCCTGCAATTGCCCGTGCAACGTCATCGCCGCCTCTGCCGCCGTCTGCGCGTGGAACTCCGCAGGGAATGAAATCTTGAACAGCACGTTTTCCATCACGTATTCGCCATATGGTCGCTGGAACGCGAATGGCCTGCCTTTGAACGAGACGTCGTAGAAGCCCCATGCCTTGGCGGTGAGCACCGACGGGTAGCCCATCTCGCCCGAGCGTGCCATGAGGGCCAGTCGCACGGCACGGCTGGTGGCGTCGCCCGCCGCCCATGACTTGCGGCTGCCCGTGTTCGGCGCGTGACGATAGGTGCGCAGGCTCTGCCCGTCCACGAACGCGAGCGAGAGCGCGTTGATCAGCTCATCGCGCGAAAGCCCGAGCATTTCCCCAACGACCGCCGTCGACGCGACTTTCACCAGCACCACGTGATCGAGTCCGACCTGATTGAACGAGTTCTCCAGCGCCAGGCAGCCCTGAATCTCATGCGCCTTGATCATTGCGGCGAGCACATGGCGCATCGTCAGCGGCGACTGCCCCTGCGCCACCGCCGTGCGCGAGAGCCAGTCTGCCGTCATGAGAATACCGCCGAGATTATCGGATGGATGCCCCCATTCGGCCGCGAGCCACGTGTCGTTGAAGTCGAGCCAGCGAATCATCGCGCCCAGGCTGAACGCCGCCTGCACCGGGTCGAGCTGATACGGCGTGCCGGGAACCTTTGCCCCGTTCGGCACGACCGTACCCGGCACAATGGGGCCGAGCAGCTTGGTACACGCGGGATAGGACAGCGCCTCGAAGCCGCACCCGAGGGTGTCGATCAGACAGTGGCGAGCGGTTTCAAAGGCGAGATCGCTTTGGATCTCATAGGTGAGGACGTAGTCGACAATATCGGTCAGC
The DNA here is from genome assembly GCF_902459625.1 of Pandoraea cepalis. NCBI lineage: Bacteria > Pseudomonadati > Pseudomonadota > Betaproteobacteria > Burkholderiales > Burkholderiaceae > Pandoraea > Pandoraea cepalis. The sequence continues at coordinate 10,531 of NZ_CABPRY010000012.1, read as the reverse complement.
ACCTTGTCGGGCGCGGGACGCACATTCGAGATGCCTGCGGACATGGGCGGCCTCCTGTGACGTTGACGAAAGCCGCCATCACGCCAAGGCGAAGCGGCTCTCCGAGACCTCCAATGATAAGCGGCAGGAGAGCGCGATGCTCGCCGGCCGCCGGAATCGCCTCACCGCCCCGCCGTCATCGCGCGGCGAACGTCATGTGATCAGAACGCGTCGCCCGGAATGCGCACCCATCCTTCCATCAATACCCGGGCGCTTCGGCTCATGAGGGCCTTGGTGACCGTCCACTCGCCGCCCTCCTGCGTCGCTTGCGCGCCCACGCGCAACGTGCCCGACGGATGCCCGAAGCGCACGGCGTCGCGCACACCGCCGCCGGCCGCGAGATTGACGAGCGTGCCCGGTATCGCCGCGGCCGCACCAATGCAAACGGCTGCCGTGCCCATCATCGCGTGATGCAGCTTGCCCATCGACAGCGCGCGCACCAGCAGATCGACATCGGCCGCGTTCACCTGCTTGCCGCTCGAGGCCGTATAACCCGCCGGCTTCGCCACGAACGCGACCTTCGGCGTGTGCTGACGCGTCGCGGCTTCCGACACGTCCTTGATCAGTCCCATGCGGATCGCACCGTGCGCGCGGATCGTCTCGAACATCGCCAGCGCCTTCGGATCGCCGTTGATGGCGTCCTGCAACTCAGTGCCCCGGTAGCCGATGTCCTCGGCATTGAGGAAGATGGTGGGAATGCCGGCGTTGATCATCGTCGCCTTGAAGGTGCCCACGCCGGGGACTTCCAGGTCGTCGACGAGATTGCCGGTCGGGAACATGGCTCCCCCCTCACCGTCGTCCTCGGCGGCCGGATCGAGGAATTCGAGCTGGACTTCGGCGGCCGGGAACGTCACGCCGTCGAGTTCGAAATCCCCCGTCTCCTGCACCGCACCGTCGGTCATCGGCACGTGCGCAATGATCGTCTTGCCGATGTTGGCCTGCCAGATACGCACGACGGCCACGCCATCGCGCGGCACCCGCGCCGGATCGACCAGCCCGCCGCTGATCGCGAACGGGCCGACGGCCGCCGACAGATTGCCGCAGTTGCCGCTCCAGTCGACGAACGTCTGATCGATCGACACCTGCCCGAACAGATAATCCACATCGTGCTCCGGCCGCTCGCTCTTCGCGAGGATGACCGTCTTGCTCGTGCTCGACGTCGCCCCGCCCATGCCGTCGATCTGCTTGCCGTAGGGGTCCGGGCTGCCGATCACGCGCATGAGCAGCGCGTCGCGCGCCGCGCCTGCCACCTGTGCCGAAGCGGGCAGGTCTTGCAGGCGAAAGAACACGCCCTTGCTGGTGCCGCCACGCATGTAGGTGGCGGGAATTCGAATTTGTGGCTGATGCGCCATCACGTCTCTCCTCGGGCAGGTCAGGCAGCCGCCTGTGACGATTCCAGAAAGTCTTGCGCGAAGCGCTGCAGCACGCCACCCGCCTCGTAAATCGAGACTTCCTCGGCCGTGTCGAGACGGCAGGTCACCGGCACTTCCACGCGCTCGCTGCTTCCGTCCCGCTTATGACGATGGATGACCAGCGTGAGATCGGCGCGCGGCGTGCGCTCACCCATCACGTCGAAGGTTTCGCTGCCGTCGATGCCGAGCGTCTTGCGGTTCGTGCCCGGCTTGAATTCGAGCGGCAAGACGCCCATGCCGACCAGATTGGTGCGGTGAATGCGCTCGAATCCTTCGGCCACGATGGCTTCAGTGCCCGCCAGTCGCACCCCCTTGGCCGCCCAGTCGCGCGACGAACCCTGGCCGTAATCGGCCCCGGCAATGACGATGAGCGGCTGTTTGCGCGCCATGTACGTCTCGATCGCTTCCCACATGCGGGTGATCTTGCCTTCCGGCTCGATGCGCGCGAGCGACCCCGCCTTGACCTGCCCGTCGACCACGACCATCTCGTTCTTGAGCGTCGGGTTGGCAAACGTGGCGCGCTGCGCCGTCAGGTGATCGCCGCGGTGCGTGGCGTAGGAATTGAAGTCCTCTTCCGGCAGGCCCATCTTCGCGAGGTATTCGCCGGCCGCGCTGTCGGCCATGATCGCGTTCGACGGCGAGAGGTGGTCGGTCGTGATGTTGTCGCCCAGCACCGCCAACGCGCGCATGCCGCGCAACGTACGCTCACCCGCGAGCGCGCCTTCCCAATAGGGCGGACGACGGATATAGGTGCTCATCTCGCGCCAGTCGTACAGCGGATCGGCCGTCTCCCCCGCGTGGACCGACGCGGCAAACATCGGCTCGTACACGCGACGGAATTGCTCCGGCTTGACGCTGCGCTCGATGATCGCGTCGATCTCTTCGTCGCTCGGCCAAAGGTCGGCCAAGCGCACCGGCTTGCCGCTGGCATCGACCCCGAGCACATCCTTCTCGATGTCGAAACGGATCGTCCCGGCGATGGCATAGGCCACCACCAGCGGCGGCGACGCGAGAAACGCCTGCTTCGCGTACGGATGAATGCGACCGTCGAAGTTACGGTTACCCGAGAGCACGGCCGTGGCATAGAGGTCGCGCTCGATGATCTCCTGCTGGATGACCGGATCGAGCGCGCCCGACATGCCGTTGCATGACGTACACGCATAGGCCACCACGCCGAAGCCGAGGGCCTCCAGTTCCGGCAGCAACCCGGCGGCCTCCAGATACAGCGTGACGGCCTTCGACCCGGGGGCGAGCGAACTCTTCACCCACGGCTTGCGCGTGAGGCCCGCGCGATTGGCGTTGCGCGCGAACAATCCCGCCGCAATCATGTTGCGCGGGTTGTTGGTATTTGTGCAGCTCGTGATCGCGGCGATGATGACCGCGCCGTCGGGCATCCGGCCCGGCTCGTTCTCGACCTTGCCGCTGATGCCGCGCGCGGCCAGCTCACTCGTCGGCACACGCTTGTGCGGATTCGACGGGCCGGCGATGTTGCGCACCACGCTCGACAGGTCGAACGTGAGCACGCGCTCGTATTGCGCGTGCGTCAGCGTGTCGGCCCAGAGGCCGGTCTGCTTCGCATAGGTCTCGACCAGCGCGACCTGGGCATCCTCACGACCGGTGAGCTTCAGATACTTGATCGTTTGCGCGTCGATGTAGAACATCGCCGCCGTGGCGCCGAACTCGGGCGCCATGTTCGAGATCGTGGCGCGGTCGCCCAGCGTGAGGTTCGCCGCCCCGTCGCCATAGAACTCCAGATAGGCGGACACCACTTTCTCCTTGCGCAGGAATTCGGTGAGCGCCAACACGATATCCGTCGCCGTGATCCCCGGCTGCGGCTTGCCCGTCAGTGCCACGCCGACGATATCCGGCAGACGCATCCACGACGCGCGCCCGAGCATCACGCTCTCGGCTTCCAGACCGCCCACACCGACGGCGATCACGCCCAGCGCATCGACCATCGGCGTATGCGAGTCGGTGCCCACGAGCGTGTCCGGATAAGCCACGCCGTCCGAGACCTGGACCACCGGACTCATACGCTCAAGATTGATCTGGTGCAGGATGCCATTGCCCGGCGGAATCACATCGACGTTGCGAAACGCCTGCTTCGTCCAGTTGATGAAGTCGAAACGGTCTTCATTGCGACGATCTTCGATGGCGCGGTTCTTGGCGAACGCGTCGGGATCGAAGCCGCCGCACTCGACGGCGAGCGAGTGATCGACGACGAGTTGCGTCGGCACGACCGGATTGACGAGCGCGGGGTCGCCGCCTTGCGCCGCGATGGCGTCGCGCAGCCCGGCGAGATCGACCAGCGCGGTCTGGCCGAGAATATCGTGACACACCACGCGGGCAGGAAACCAGGGGAAATCGAGGTCGCGGCGTCGCTCGATCAGTTGCCTGAGGGAATCGGTCAGCGCCGCCGGGTCGCAGCGGCGCACGAGGTTCTCGGCCAGCACGCGCGACGTGTAGGGCAGCGTGTCGTAGGCGCCCGGCGCAATGGCCTCGACAGCGGCGCGGGCGTCGAAGTAATCGAGCGACGTCCCGGGCAGGGATTTGCGGTATTCGGTATTCATCATGTGAGGAGAGTGTCGGCCCGGTGGATGGCAGCGTGAAGCGTGTGCAGAAGACATCTTGGGATGCCGGATGCCGGATGCCGGGGGCGGCAGCGGCGGCAATGCCACTGCCGCTGCCCCGTGCCTTCCCGGCAAGGTCGCCTGGCTTGGCCTGCCTCAGTCGAACCGGGGCAGGCTCAGCCAGATCAGCGCTTCTCGATCGGCACGAACTGCTGATCTTCCGGACCGGTGTAATTGGCGCTCGGACGAATGATCTTGTTGTCGATGCGCTGCTCGATGACGTGGGCGCTCCAGCCCGACGTGCGCGCAATCACGAACAGCGGCGTGAACATCGCGGTCGGCACGCCCATCATGTGGTAGCTCACGGCGCTGAACCAGTCCAGGTTCGGGAACATCTTCTTGACGTCCCACATCACCGATTCCAGACGCTCGGCAATGTCGTACATCTTCGTATTCTGTTGATCCTTCGACAATTCGTGCGCGACTTCCTTGATGACCTTGTTGCGCGGATCGCTCACGGTGTAGACCGGGTGACCGAAGCCGATGATCACTTCCTTGTTCTCGACGCGGCGGCGGATATCGGCTTCGGCGTCGTCGGGCGAGTCATAGCGCTTCTGGATCTCGAACGCCACTTCGTTCGCGCCGCCGTGCTTCGGGCCGCGCAGGGCGCCGATGGCGCCGGTGATCGCGGAGTGCATGTCCGAGCCCGTGCCCGCGATCACGCGCGCGGTGAACGTGGACGCATTGAATTCGTGCTCCGCGTACAGGATCAGCGACGTATGCATGGCGCGCACCCACAGGTCCGACGGCTTTTCGCCGTGCAGCAGGTGCAGGAAGTGGCCGCCAATGCTGTCGTCGTCGGTCTCCACATCGATGCGCACGCCGTTGTGGCTGAAGTGGTACCAGTACAGCAGCATCGAGCCGAAGCTGGCCATCAGACGGTCGGCGATGTCGCGCGCGCCCGGCACGTTGTGGTCGTCCTTCTCCGGCAACACGGTGCCCAGCACCGACACGCCCGTGCGCATCACATCCATCGGGTGAGCGGCGGCCGGTACGGTCTCGAGCGCGTCCTTGACGGCGGCCGGCAGGCCGCGCAGCGCCTTGAGCTTGGCCTTGTAGCCGCGCAGCTCCGCCACGCTCGGCAGCTTGCCGTAGACGAGCAGGTACGCGATTTCCTCGAACTCCGAGGTCTGGGCCAGATCCAGAATATCGTAGCCGCGGTAGTGCAGATCGTTGCCCGAACGGCCCACCGTACACAGCGCGGTGTTGCCCGCGGTCACCCCCGACAGGGCGACGGATTTCTTTGGCTTGAAGCCGGTGGCAGTCGTCTCGCTCATGCTCATTCCTCCAGGATCAGGGATTCAGTTATTTCTGTTGGGCGAACAGCGCGTCGAGCTTCTGTTCGTAAGCGTGGTAGCCGATGCTCTCATAGAGTTCGGCGCGGGTTTGCATCGTGTCGAGCACGGCCTTTTGCGTGCCGTCGCGGCGAATCGTCTGATAGACGTTCTGCGCCGCCTTGTTCATGGCACGGAAGGCCGAGAGCGGATACAGCACGAGCCCGACCTGCGCGCTCTTGAGTTCTTCCACAGTGAACAGCGGCGTCGCGCCGAACTCGGTGATGTTCGCGAGCACCGGCACTTTCACGGCATCGGAGAACTGGCGGTACATCGGCAACTCGGTCATCGCTTCCGGGAAGATCATGTCGGCACCGGCTTCGACGCAGGCGCAGGCCCGGTCGATGGCGCCCTGCAGACCTTCCACGGCCAGCGCATCGGTGCGCGCCATGATGACGAAGTTCTCGTCGGTGCGGGCGTCGACCGCCGCCTTGATGCGATCGACCATTTCCTGCTGACTCACAATGGCCTTGCCCGGACGATGGCCGCAACGTTTCGCGCCGACCTGATCCTCGATGTGCATGGCGCCTGCGCCAAACTTGATGAGCGACTGCACCGTGCGCGCGATGTTGAACGCCGACGGCCCGAAGCCGGTATCGACGTCGACGAGCAACGGCAGGTCGCATACGTCGGTGATGCGGCGCACGTCGGTGAGCACGTCGTCGAGCGTGGAGATGCCCAGATCGGGCAGGCCAAGCGACCCCGCAGCGACACCGCCGCCGGAGAGATAGATCGCCTTGAAACCCGCCGCCTTGGCCAGCAAGGCGTGGTTCGCGTTAATGGCGCCGACAACCTGCAAGGGTTGCTCGGTCTTGACGGCCTCGCGAAAAGCGGCGCCGGCCGAACGATGGGTTTGCGTCACGTGAGTGCCTCGATCGTGTCGTGTGCGGCCGGCGGTGGAAGCTGCCAAATCGCACATGGGTTGAGTGATGGCAAGGTACTTAGCAATGGCCGTGCCAGCCCGCTATCCCGACGCGCGCCAACGGCACCGTCGCGTCGCTAAGACGTTCATTTCGCAGCGGAAATTCTTCTCGGATGTGACGCGCACGTCAAGTCGAACGCGTCGCTTTGCGCCGGGCGTTCGTTTCACGATGTTTCATGTTGAAACAAACAATGAAACATATCATTGCAATATGCTACGATTCGAGTCAGTCTCCTGCGGGGGCGCGTGCGTGCGCTGCGCCCCCGCCCGCATCTATCGATGAGCCCGGTCATGCCCAATCTCTCCCCCGCGTTACCCCCTCGCCTGTCGACGGCGGCGCCGAGCGCCGTGCGCGCGGCGTTTGCACAACCGGTCACCGCCGTTCGAAAACCGGTGATCTGGGCCGTGGGCATCAGCAAGCTCGGCGAGTTGTACCGCGACATCGTGCCGGATTACGCCGCGCAAGCCGAGGTGCAGATCATCGATAAAGGCTATGAAGCCGTCATCGAAGCGTTGGAGCGCCTGCCCGCGGGCAGTGTTGACGGCATTGTCGCCGCCGGCTCGAACGGTGCCTTCCTGCGCGAGCGCCTTGCCCTGCCCGTGGTGCTCGTGAAAGTGACGGGCTTCGACGTGATGCATGCGCTGGCACGGGCGCGCCGCGCGCGGCCTGCCCCCTCGCCCGCGTCGTGTATCGCGCTAGTGTCGTATGCCCGCCCCGCGCCAGAATTCGAGCGCTTCAAAAGCGCGTTCCACCTCGACATCTCGCAACACGCCTATTTCGACCGCCAAGACGCGGAAGACCTTGTGCACCGGCTGCGCGACGAAGGCATCGAGGTCATCGTCGGCCCCGGGCTGGTGACTGAACTGGCCGAGCGAGCCGGGCTCGCGGGCGTTTTTCTCTATTCGCAGGATTCGGTGCGCGCCGCGTTCGACACGGCACTCGACGTCGCGCGCTTCGGGCGCATCGAAGCGCAACGCCGCGAGCGGCTTGATACCGTGCTACGACACTTGCATGAAGGGGTCGCGGCTGTCGATCTGAACGGGCGCATCGAGGCGATCAACGCCCCGATGGCGGGCATGCTGGGGGTGAGCGTTGCCGATGCGGTCGGCCGTCCGCTCGATGCCATCGCCCCGGCGCTCGACATCGCGCGCACGCTGGAGAGCGCGAGCGCCGAACTCGAGGCCATTGTCTCGATGGCCGGCAAGACGTGGGTCATCAATCGCATTCCCTTGCTCGACCAGGGCACGCTCACAGGCGCGCTGCTGACGTGCCAGGACTCGCAGTCGTTTGCGCGCGTCGATCGCTCGCTACGCTCGCGCCATCGCCCACGCCATCTCGTGGCACGCTATCGCCTCGACGATCTGATCGGCGATTCCGACGCGATGTCGCAGGTGCGTGCATTGGCACGCCGCTACGCCCAGACCGACTCGACCGTACTCGTCCACGGCGAGAGCGGCACCGGCAAGGAGCTGCTCGCACAAGGCATTCACAATGCCAGTCGACGGCGCGACTATCCGTTCGTCGCCATCAACTGCGCGGCGTTTCCGGAAACGCTGCTCGAGAGCGAACTGTTCGGCTATGAGGACGGCGCCTTCTCGGGCGCGCGGCGCGGCGGCAAGGCGGGGTTGTTCGAGACGGCGCACAACGGCACCATTTTTCTCGACGAAATCGGTGAAATGCCGATGCCGCTGCAAACGCGTCTATTGCGGGTGCTGCAGGAGCGCGAGGTGCTGCGACTTGGCGCGACCGAGCCCGTGCCCTGCGACGTGCGCGTGATTGCGGCCACTCACCGCGATCTTCGCCAGCGGGTGGGCGCCGGGGGGTTCCGCGAAGACTTGTACTACCGGCTCAACATCCTGCGCATGGTGCTGCCGGCACTGCGCGAACGCATGGAGGACTTGCCGCGCCTCACGCCCCTCTTTCTCGAACGCGCACTCGCCCGCGCGGGAGCGCGCATGAGCGTCGAGGCGTTGCAGGCGTCGCTCATGCCGCTGCTCGCGACCTATCGCTGGCCGGGCAATGTCCGCGAACTGGAAAACCTGCTGGAACGCATTGCCGTCGTATGCGCGGATGTCGTCGACGCGCACGAGATCAGCCGTGCAAGGTTGGTCGAGATTGCGCCGGAGTTGGGCGCGATGACCGATGGGCTGGACACGCCGATGCCGCCCGATGTCATCAACACGAACAACGGACGCGAATTTGGCGCGCACGAGACCCATCGCGCTCGCGCCCCCGGCGCGGGCGTCGAAACATCACACTCAGCGTCAGCGCCGCTGACAGGTCGTGCCCGTCGCGCAGCCGAAGACCTTGCCCGCATTCACGCCACGTTGGCGGCGTGCGGTGGCGACCGCGGCGCCGCTTGCGAGGCACTCGGCATCAGCCGCTCCACGCTCTGGCGCAAACTGCGCGACACAGTCGACGGCTGAGGCTTGCGCTTCAGATGCGGCCCGCTCGTCAGTGCTGGTGACGGATGCGGTCCCACATCTCGTGCCAGTCCAGGCGCCTGTGCTGGGAGGGCTCGTCGTGATGCGTTACCCAGAAATGGTCGAAGAACATGCCGATGGCGAAGCCGACAAGCAGCGCCACAAGCATCATCGAAAGGTTGAGCATGGACATGGCGACCTCCCGTCGGTCCGAATCTCACTTTCCATTCTAGTCAAACGATGTCATGCCTGCGTTGCCATTTGTCCGTCGCGACGAACGACGCGCGCAATGCGCATCGCACGGAACGCCGACGATTACCACGTCGGAATCAGCGCGCCCTTGAACTGCGTCTCGATGAATGCCTTCACTTCGTCGGAGTGGTAAGCGTCGACCAGTTGCTTGACCCACGGCTTGTTCAGGTCTCGTGCGCGCACGGCAATCAGGTTGGCGTAAGGCCCCTTCAGATCTTCGATGGCGATCGCGTCGCGCTTCGGCACGAGACCAGCTTGTGCTGCGAAGTTGGTGTTGATCGAGGCGGCGTCCAGATCCGGCAGCGCACGCGGTAGTTGCGCCGCTTCCAGCTCCACGATCTTCAGCTTCTTCGGGTTCTCGGCGATGTCCAGCGGGGTCGCGTTCTTGCCATTGACACCGGCACCGGCACGCAGCTTGATCAGGCCTTCCTTCTGCAGCAGGAGCAACGCACGGTTGCCGTTGGACGGGTCGTTCTGAATACCGACCTTGGCGCCATTCGGCAGATCCTTCAGCGATTTGTACTTCTTCGAGTAGTAGCCCAGCGGCGAGACGTACGTGAGACCGGCGCTTACGATCTTGTAGCCGCGATCCTTGACCTGACTGTCGAGGAACGGCTTGTGCTGGAAGCCGTTGGCGTCCAGGTCGCCGGCGTCGAGCGCGGCGTTCGGCTGTGCGTAGTCACTGAACTCGATGATCTTGATCTCGAGGCCGCGCTGATGGGCGACCTTCTTGACGACTTCGAAGATCTGCGCATCCGAGCCGGCCATGGTGCCGACCTTCAGGGGCTTGGCGGCCGTCTGGGCCGTGGCGCCGAGAGAGGCCAGCGCAAACGTGGCGCCGAGGAACGCGTGAATCAGTTGACGGGACAGCATGTGCGATTTCTCCTATTGCTCATTTGGCGCCTGTTGAGCGCCCGTTCGATGGGGCGGACTTGATGGGTCCACAACGGTCACACAGGGGACGGCAACGCCCTTGCACGGCCCAGACCCGGGATGCTGCCACAGATACGGGTTTACGCGAAATACACAATCGGCATTTCGATATCCCCCGCGCGTGTCGATTCATCGGTCGCATAAAAAAACGCCCCTTCGGTCATCCGAAGGGGCGTGTCGCCGGGAGAACTGCCTGATCACGGGCCGGGGGGGTGGCACGGCTGACGGCGAGGCCGTCGGCCGGTCGCATCAGGAACCGACGATAAACTTGCAACGCACGTTGGCAGGCAGGGGCAAATGCCGCAGGCAAGCGCCCGCCCGCGTTGTGCCGAACGCAGACGGCCCGCGCGTGACTGACTCAGGGGCACGTCTCCTCACCATTCAAGCCGTTCATCGAACATCCACCGCCACCGCCAAAACCGCTGGGGCCGCCGAACGCGGCAAGCCCGTTTCCGCCGGCCGCGCCACCGATGCCACGACCGCCCGGCCCGGAAGCCCCCACGCCTCCACCGCTGCTGGCGCCGGCACTGCCGCCGGGGGCGTTGCCACCACCACCACCGCCGCCACCACCACCACCGCCGCCAC
>NZ_CABPRY010000011.1:0-135219 GCF_902459625.1 Pandoraea cepalis | reverse complement strand
GGCTGCGCCGGTGCCGGACTTTGCGTCGGCCGAACCCGCGTCGGCCGGGGTGGCCGGGACAGGGGTTTGCGGCGGCAGCGGCGCGTTGTTCATGGCGGCAAGGGCGACGGCAAGGGCGGCTGCCGGATCGCCGGGCGCCGCCGTGGCCGCCGCGTCGTCGGCGGTAGCGTCGTTCTTGTCGCTGTCGGCCGTCGTCGATTTCGAGGATTTCGTCGAAGCGTTCGTTTGGCCCGTCTGGCCCGTCTGGCCCGTCTGCCCGGTCTGGTTCGCCTGATCGGCTCGCGAGCTGTTGTCGGCGGTGTTCTGCGTCGGCGTTGCGCTGCCGCCCGAGGCGTTCCCGGACGACGCGTTCGTCTGACTCGTTTGCGCGGCCGTATTGTTCGCGCTGCTCGCGGCGGGCTGAACCGTCTGGCGGGTCTGCTGCGAGAGCACGGCGGAGAAGGGCAGCGCGTTGCTGTCGTCGCTGCTCGACGATCCGGCGCGGTGGCCCGTCACGGCTTGCAGGGCGGCGCCTGCGGAATCGGTCAGGAAGCTAAGAATCGACATAGTGAGCGCCTTGGGTCCTTCAAATCGGGGAGTCGGCACGACGGCGCAGGCTGCGCGCGGCGTACTCGTCGTTTTCCTTCTGCTCGCGGCGCGCGACACGCAGCGCCGTGCGGGCTTGCTCACGCGAAGCGAGCGTACCGAAGGAGTTCAGGCGGCGCTGCTGCGCCTGCCATTCGCGGCGTGCGGCCGCGAGACGCTCGTCGGCTTGCTCGAGCAGCATGGCTTGCTGTCCGATGGCCGTGTCGAGCGTATCGATGAATTGCTGGAAGTTGCGCCAGTCGCAGCCTGCCATGCCCTGAATCGTCGCCGTCTGCATACGCGTGCGGTACTCGTGACGGTATTGGCGCAGTGCTTCGAGCTGACGCTCGACCTCGGCGCGTTGCGTCTGGCGTTCGCCGAGCAGGCGCGCGGCTTCGTCCACGTCCTTCTGGGCGAGTTCGATGAGCAGCTTGAGGGGCAGGGTGGAATTCATGGCCGCCGCCGGTTAGTGGAACAGACCGTGCATCTGGTGCACGGCATCTGGATAACTGGCCCGCTCGCGCATTCCCTGTTGCAGGAAGTTTTCGAGTCGGGGATACAGCTCGATCGCCTGATCGAGCATCGGGTCGCTGCCCGGCGCGTACGCGCCCACATTGATGAGGTCGCGGTTGCGCTGATAGCGCGAGAGCATCTGCTTGAAGCGCCGCACCTTGTCGAACTGCCCATCGTCGATGAGCGCGGTCATCGCACGGCTGATCGACTGTTCGATGTCGATCGCCGGATAGTGCCCCGACTCCGCCAATTGACGCGAGAGCACGATGTGGCCGTCGAGAATGGCGCGGGCCGAATCGGCGATCGGATCCTGCTGATCATCGCCCTCGGTGAGCACGGTGTAGAACGCGGTGATCGAGCCGCCGCCGTCCGGACCGTTGCCAGCACGCTCGACCAGCGCCGGGAGCTTGGCGAACACGGAAGGCGGATAGCCCTTCGTGGCCGGCGGCTCACCGATCGCCAGTGCGATTTCGCGCTGGGCCATGGCGTAACGGGTGAGCGAGTCCATGATCAGCAGCACGTCCTTGCCCTGGTCGCGGAAGTACTCGGCCAGCGTTGTGGCGTACGCCGCGCCTTGCAGGCGCAGCAGTGGCGAGACGTCGGCCGGCGCCGCCACGACGACGGAGCGCGCCAGGCCGTCCGGCCCGAGAATGTTTTCGATGAAGTCCTTCACTTCGCGGCCGCGCTCGCCGATCAGGCCCACGACGATGACTTCGGCCTGCGTGAAGCGGGCCATCATCCCCAGCAGCACGCTCTTGCCGACGCCCGATCCGGCGAAGAGACCCATGCGTTGGCCGCGCCCGACGGTGAGCAACGCATTGATGGCGCGCACCCCCACGTCGAGCACCGAGTCGATGGGCGCGCGACCCAGCGGATTGACCGGCACCGACGCGAGCGAGGCGCTGTCGGTCATGCCCAGCGGGCCGAAGTCGTCGAGCGGCCGGCCGGCGGCGTCGACCACCCGGCCGAGTAGCGCTTCGCCCACGGGCAGACGCTTGCCGTTGTGACGTTGATTCGGCAGCGGACCGTCGGCGGCGGGCTCCATCGGGTACACGCGAGCGCCCGGCAGCAGGCCGGCGACCTCCGTCTGCGGCATGAGAAACAGACGGTCGCCACCGAAGCCGACGACTTCCGCTTCGGCCGTGGCGGGTTCGCGCGAGGCGTCGTGCACCGGCAGCTCGATCAGGCAGCCCGCGCCGACCGGCAGGCGCAGACCGACGGCTTCGAGCACGAGACCGGCGGCGCGGGTGAGGCGGCCGCAGCGGCGCGTCGGTTCGACGGCGTGAACGTGCGCGATGCGCTCGCGCAGCGTGTTCTGCCAGCGGCGAAGATGCGAGTCGCGGGCGATCTCGCGGGCGTCCAGAACGTGCGTGGCGGCTTTCGGTGCGGCGGATTCGATGGCAACGCTCGGATCGGGACTGCCCGGTTCGGAGTCGGCGCTTGGCCATTGAGACGGACGGTCGCTTTGATCGGCGTGGTCGTTGTGGTCGTCGGGTTGCAGCGCGCCGGCCTGCGCGGTCGGTGTGGCCGTATCGAAGCCCGAGCCGACGCCAGTGTCGATTTCATCCCACAGGCGCACCGAGGGCTTCGTGCCGTCGTTCGCGGGGGTGGGCGTGGCGGGCGTGGCGGCATCGTGCGTGTTCTCGGTGCTGGGCAGCACCGGCGCATGCGCGGAAAGCGGGGTGAGGTCGGCGTTCACCATGGCAGATCCTTGCCCAGCGCGGCCATCACACGCTGCCAGCGCGTGGCGACGGTGGCATCGACTTCGCCGCTCGCGGCTTCGGCCTTGCAGCCGCCGCGTTCGATGGTGGGATCGGCGCGCACGGTCCAGCCCGCAGCGCGCAGTTCCGCGCCCACATGCGCGTCGACGAGCGCGACGTCTTCGGGATGCAGGAGCAGACGCGGCGAGCCGGTCAGCGGATCGTTGGAGAGCAGCTCACGCACGAGCGGCAGCAGCGTTTCGGGGTGAATCGTGAGGGTCTGGCCCAGTGCCTGGCGTGCGATGTCGAGCGCCAGTCCGAGCAGCGGCTCGGCCACTTCGCGATCGATGGCGTTCACCGCGTTGCCGAACCCATGGGCGATATCGGCGAGTTGTGCGGCGCGCGTGTCGACTTCCTGTCGTCCAGCAGCCTGCCCGGCGGCGTAGCCCTCGGCGTGCCCGGTGGCGTAGCCTTGCGCATGGCCCTCGGCGCGCGCCGCCTCACGCCACGCAGCGATCTGTTCCGCGAGCGCGGGATCGTCGAGCGGGTTGGGCGGCAACGGTTGCGGCGGGGACGGCGGCGGCGGCGGGTCGAACGACGCCATCTCCCAGCGCTGCCAGGCGGAAAGGCGTTCTTTCGGAATGATGGTCGACATGCGCGCGCGGTCCCTGGTCGGTTACACGTAAGCGTCTTCGCCGCGGCCGCCCACCATGATGGCGCCCTGATCGGCGAGGCGCCGCACCACTTGCAGCACCTTCTTCTGTTCGGCTTCGACTTCCGAAACGCGCACCGGACCGCGAGATTCGAGATCTTCGCGCAGCAGCTCGGCCGCACGCGCGGACATGTTCTTGAAGAACTTCTCGCGCAGCTCGACCGGCGCGCCCTTGAGCGCGATGATGAGCGACTCCGACTCGATCTCCTTGAGCAGCACCTGGATGCTGCGGTCTTCCACGTCGAGCAGGTTCTCGAACACGAACATCTCTTCGACGATCTTCGCCGCGAGGTCCGAGTCGTAGTTGCGCACGGCTTCGATGACCGACTCTTCGTGCACCCCGCCGAGGTAATTGAGAATTTCCGCCGCGGTGCGTACACCGCCCATCGGGCTGCGCTTGATGTTCTCGCTGCCCGAAAGCAGCTTCGTCAACACGTCGTTGAGCTCACGTAGCGCGGCAGGCTGAATGCCGTCGAGCGTGGCAATGCGCAGAACGACGTCGTTGCGCAGACGCTCCGTGAACAGCGCGAGCACTTCGGACGCTTGATCGCGGTCGAGGTGTACGAGGATCGTGGCGATGATCTGCGGATGCTCGTGGCGGATCAGCTCGGCGACCGCCGTCGAGTCCATCCACTTCAGGCCCTCGATGCCGCTGGTGTCGCCGCCTTGCAGAATGCGCTCGATCAGGCCCGCAGCCTTGTCGTTGCCCAGCGCCTTGTTGAGCACCGAGCGGATGTATTCGGAAGAATCGAGCGAAAGCGCCGAGTGCTGTTCGGCTTCGAGCACGAAGTCCTGCAACACATCGGCGATCTGGTCGCGCGTGACCTGCCGCAGCGAGGCCATGGCCGCGCCGAGCTTTTGCACTTCGCGCGGCGCGAGGTACTTGAAGACCTCCGCCGCTTCGTCTTCACCCAGCGACATCAGGAGGATGGCGCTGCGTTCGAGTCCCTCAGCCGCGCTCATCGCCACCACCCACCCATGTTTTGACTACCGTTGCCACGATCTTCGGATCCTGTCGCGCGACTTGGCGCGCGTACTGCAAATTGCGCTCGTAGGCGCTGACTTCGGCCCGCTTGCCGGCCTCGCCGTCGGCATTCTCGCCCTCGACGCCTTCTCCCCCTGCGGCACCGGTCGCACCGGCCAGCGTGGGCTCGGCCGGCGGCGGCGGGGTCAGATGCTTGCGAATGGCCGGGCGAATGACGCCGAACCACAGATAGAGGCCGACCAGGCCAATCAAGACCCACTTGCCGACTTGCTTGGCCAGTTCGATGTTCTGGCGCTGACGCCACCACGGCAGGTTGGCTTGCGGATCGGCCTCGACCGTGAACGGGCTGTTGACGATGTTGAGCGTGTCGCCACGCTGGGTCGAGTAGCCGATGGCTTCCTTCGCCAGGTTCTGTATCTGGTCGAGCTGCGCTTGCGTGAGCGCCACCATCGCGGCCTTGCCCTTCGCGTCGGTACCCGGGCGATAGTTCACCACTACGGCGGCCGACAGACGTTTCAAGCCGCCCGTCGCTTGCTGAACATGACGAATCGTGCGGTCGACTTCGTAGTTGACCGTGGCGTCCTTGCGGTCGCTGCGCGGGCCCTGCGGCGCGCTGGCGGCGCTTGCCGCGTTTGCGGCGTTTTGCTGGGTGAACTGCTGCTGCGTTTGCGTGATGGGCGCGGTGGCTTGACCCGGCGGCTGGTTCGACAACGCGCCAGGCACCCCGCCGGCGGGGTTGATGCCGATTTGCGAGGCTTCGCTGTTCTGCTGACTGCGCACCGCCTGCTCGCCCGAATTCGGCTTGTAATTCTCCGACGTCTGCTCGACCTGGTTGAAGTCGACGTCCGCCGTCACCTGTGCGTGCACGTTGCCCGGCCCGACGATCGGGTTCAGGATGGCCTCGATGCGGCGCGCATACGATTGTTCGAGCTCGCGAACGTACTTGAGCTGGCTGGCGTCCAGACCCAGCGCATTGGCGCTCTGTGCGGAGAGCAGATTGCCGTTCTGATCGAGCACCGTCACGTTCTTGACCGGCAGCTCGGGCACACCCGATGCGACCATGTGGACAATGGCGCTGACCTGGCCGTCGTCGAGCACGCGGCCCGGATACAGCGTGACGAGCACCGAGGCGCTGGGCTTTTGCTGCTCACGCACGAAGACCGAGGGCTTGGGGATCGCGAGATGCACGCGCGCGGCCTGCACGGCCGACAGCGATTCGATCGAGCGGGCGAGTTCGCCTTCGAGGGCGCGCTGGTAATTGACCTGCTCGGCAAACTGGCTGATGCCGAACTTCTGGTTGTCCATCAATTCGAAGCCGACCAGCCCGCCCTTGGGCAGCCCTTGCGAGGCCAGACGCAGCCGCACCTCGTGCACCTGCTCGGACGGCACCAGGATGGCACCGCCGCCCTCGGCAAACTTGTACGGCACGTTCATCTGCTGCAACGAGGTGATGATGGCACCCCCGTCGCGATCCCCCAGGTTGCTGTACAGCACCTTGTAGTCGGGGGCACGGCTCCACAGGAAAACGGCGATCAGCAAGGCGATGAGGGCCGCGCCACCGATGAGCAGCGGCAGGCGCTCGCGCGAGCGCAGCTGCGCCAGCAGGGGCGGCTTGGCGGCGACGTCCGCCGGCTGGGTGGCGGCGTTCATGCGCGGCTCCACGCCAGCGGCGTTAACACAACGTTCTTCGCGGTGGAAGTGCTCACTAACATGCGACAGAATTCTCCGGGGGTACGCTTGGCATCGCGCTCACGTGCGACGGACGCTAAGGATTGGAAAGGTCCGGTACCCGGTGCGCACGATGCCGATGGTCCTGATTATTCGTTGCCGAATATGGAATCGTTTTAAGGATTAGGCGGGTGTTTTGCCGCCAATTAGGGTCTTGGGGGCTTGCCAGGCGGTGGTAAGCTCCGACGTAACTGATAAAAGGCAAACCGGTGAGCGCGACGCGGTGTCGCGGCGCTGCCGGTGCCCATCGAAGACAAGCGAGGACGAGCATCATGGCCATTCCGGGGATCGAGTCGGTATTGCAGAAGCTGGGCAGTGTGGCGTCGCAGGCGGCGGGCTCGATCCTGGGCACCTCGACCGCTGGCACCGGCGCGGCCTCGGCGACGGGGGGGTTCGCGTCCGAATTGGAAAACTCGCTCAAGCGCGTCTCGTCGGCGCAGAACGGCGCGGAGTCACAGGCCCGCGCGTTCGAAATGGGGCAGCCGGGCGTGGCGCTCAACGACGTCATGGTCGATCTGCAGAAAGCCAACATCGGCTTCCAGATGAGCTTGCAAGTGCGCAACAAACTCGTGTCGGCTTATACGACCGTGATGAACATGCAGGTGTAATGCCCATGTAGGGCATGGGAGGGCGCGCCGGAGCGCGTCGTGCGCACCGAAAAGGCCTCGTCGACCATGGACGGGGCTTTTTTTATTGTCGTCGGGCGCGGGCTCGCGAGAGGGGCGATGCGCTGCCGGCCGATGACGTACCCCGGCCGGCAGTGCATCGCATCGGTTACGCCGCCCCCGCACATACGGGTTGCGCCGGCATGATGCGCTTCAGAAATGCGTGAAAGCGCGGCACGGTGAAGGCCGCGTCGTCCAACGGGGTGCTGTAGAGCATGCCCTTGTTGACGAGTGCCTGTCGAACCGGTTCAAGCGCTTCGGCAGGTTTGCCAAATTCCGCGGCGACGGCGTGCAGATCGTGCGGACCTTCTCCCAACTCTGCCATCGCCCGCAGATAGCGCTTTTCCGTCGGGGTCAGCCGCTCGAAGCGGAGGCGGTAAAAGTTGTTATCCAGCGCTTCGATGGCCGCCCTCGACGCAAGTCTGACGTGTTCCGAAGTGATGGGGCTTTCGTGCGCGACTTTCCAGACGAGCTTTCCCCATTGTTGGAGGAAATACGGGTAGGCGCCCGTGCGCTCGACGATCTCGTCAAGCGCATCCGGCGTGATGGCGACGCCGGCTTGTGCGGCGGGGACGGCGATCGCATCGCGTGCCCCGGCATTCGAGAGCGGTCCGATCGTGGCGATTTCGAACATTCGCTCCGCATAGGACTTGGCGTCACCCACCTGCCGGATCAGTGGCGGCAAGCCCGCGCCGATCAGAATGACGGGCAGCTGGTATTGCGCGCATCGGTGAAGGGCGTAAAGCAACGCAGACAACTCCCGCTTCGGCATGTCCTGAAGTTCGTCGATAAAAATGGCGAGCACGGTTTGCGCCGATCGGGCCGCGCGCCCCACCTCAACGAGCAGTGCACAAAGATCCAGGTCGAGAATGCCGCAATCCGCCAGACCCGGCTCGGGCGCGTAATCCAGACCGACTTCGATGCCGTCATAGGTGACTTTCAATCCGGAGGCGAAGCCGGCGAGCGCGCGCAACCCTCGAACGACGGTGTCCTTCGCCGACTGTGTTCGACTCATGCGCAATAACGCGACGCGCAACGCCGGGGCGATCGAGGCCGGCAGCGACTTCACTTCCGGGGCTTCGAGATGCACAGTGATCGCGCCTTGCTGTTCGGTGTCGTAAAGCAGACGTTCGAGCAGTACCGTCTTGCCGACACCACGCAGGCCGATCAGCAGTTGACCATTGGCGTGGCGTCCGATGCGAAGGCGTTCGATGCAGACACGTACTTCCTCGCGAATGTCATCGCGACCGGACAAGGCGGGCGGCGGTGTTCCCGCGCCGGGATTGAAAGGGTTCTGAATGGCTTCCATGGCAGACACGCAAGGTTGGGTTGGCGAGCGAATGCTCATGCCCGGCACGCGGTGCCGCGACACACAGAGAAAATCCTAGTGAGATCGCTTGTGCTGCGCGGATGGCAAAACGTCTGCCCATCGCGAGGAAGCCGGGGAAGCCTTTGCCCGCAGCGGTGCGCCGCTGGTCGGCGGTTAAGGGGCAGGGCAGGAATTCAGACACTTCATCGCATTCTCGCCCGATGTGCGAATGGCGCGACTTAGCGCGTGCGGTGGTCGGCGGACGGACTGTCGAATGCGTTGGACGGTGACGTGGGCGCGGCGGCCGGCACGTCGGCCGAGGACTCCGGGGCAGCGACGCCCGGCGGAAGCGGCGGCGGGTTGCCACCCCGTCCCGCTTCTAGCTTGTAGAGCCACGCCAGCAACTCCGCGACTGCCTGATAGAGCTGCGCCGGAATCCGCTGATCGAGGTCGACCTGCATGAGCAGGCTCACCAGCTCAGGCGATTCATGCACATACAGGCCATGCTCGTGCGCGGTGCGCACGATCGTTTCGGCGAGCAGGCCGTAGCCCTTCGCCACCACGCGAGGTGCCGTGTCGTTCGCCCCGTAGGCGAGCGCGATCGCCGTGCGACGTTCCGGTGGCAGCGTCATGCCGCACCTCCGGTCGCTGCGTCTGGCGGAACATCGCCGGCCGATGGCCCCCGCCGCCCGGCTTCGGGGGGCGCGGCGGCAACGTGCGCTGGGCGCGCAGGGTCGGCCGGGTTGGCACCTGCCGATGACCCGCCGACGCTTGCCCCCGCGTCCGTCAGCGCGCCGAACGACAATTGGCTCGCGATGAGTCCGACGGCCGCGAGTCGCTGGCGCAATGCCTCACCCTCTTGCGACAGCACATCGGCCGACACGGACGAATCGGTCAGCAGGCGCGCCTGTAACTGCTGCCCGGACAACCCGAGCGTGACGTCGACCGTGCCCAGCAACGGCAACGTGAGACGCAAATGGGTATGCCATGTCGAGGGCGTGGCCGCCTCGCCGGGCATCGGTTGCCCGGCCCGTTCTTCGACCTGCCATGCCATCGGCGCTCCCGGCCACGCCATGCCGTTCCACTGGAATTGCGGATTCACCAGCATGTCGAGCTGCTGACGCACCAGCGTGACACTTTCCGCGGGCGCATTCGCCACGGCGGCCATCGCCCCGGCCGGGCCGTGCGGCGCAGCATTCGGCGGTGAGCCGTTGCTCAGCGCAGCGAGCGTGGCGTCGGCCCCCTGCGCGCCTGGCAATACGCTGCTCGTTGTGTGCGCCACACTTGCGGCATGCGCCAGCGCATTGGCCGTGTTGGGCAGATTGGCGCTCGCATGCAGACCGCCATCGGTTGCCTCGCCCACTGCCGGCGGCGCAACGACACCGGGCGGCGCGGCACCGGAGGCGGCTGCGACGGGCAGGGTCGACGGGCTGAGCGTCGGCCAACCGGTGGCCAGCACGGCGTCGGCGCCCGCGGGGCCGAGCAGTCGGGTGAGCGGGCCGGGACCGGGCAGTGTGGCGTCGGCACCGGCCGCACGCAACTGCGCGGCCAGATTCGCCGACGCGGGCCAGCGTAATTGCGGCTCGGCCTGTAGTTGCTCGAACGAGCGGCTGCCCGAGGCCCACTGCGACAGATGCGACTCGTAAAAGAGCCCGCTCGCGGACAACGCCTCCTTCAACGCCGCCGCGAGCAGCGGCGCGAGCGCGGGCGCGCCGGTGCCGGGGGCGGCAGGCCACACGGGCGTGCTCGCCTGCACGGGGCCGGGCGAGTCGGGCGCAAGCCGCAGAATCGTATCGATGGTGCGCGCGGCGGCCGAGAGGGTCGCTTGCTGAACCGGGGAGGGAAGCCGGGCACCGGCCTGCGGCGGCGCGTTACCGAGTCCGACGGCCGTCGCCGATGTGCGGGTGGTAAGGTCGCCGAGGGCGGACGTGGCGTCGCCGGTGGGTGGCAAGCCCGTTACGGCGCCTGGCGCCGTGGTCGAGGCCGCCCCTTGCCCGACGCCGAGCAAAGTGTCGAGCCGTCGTGCGAGCGTTGTGGCCAGCACCGAATCGAGACCGGCCATACCTGACTGACTCCGAAGAATGGGCGACGCGACGCGCTGGCGCGTCAGGCGCCCAGGTTCAGGCCGTAGACTTCGTGCAGGGCACGTTGACGGCGTGTGCTGTTGATCATGGCATCCAGATGCGCCAGACGCGGTACCACGAGATCGCGAATCGCGGCGTCGTCGGCCAGAATGCGACGGATGACGGCGTGCTTTCGCGCCCGCTCGTCCTCGTTGAGCGGCAGTGACGCGTCGAGCTGCTTGATCGAATCGACCTGAGCACGATACTGCATCTCGAGGTCGATGAGGGCATCCCAATCGCCATCACGCGCTACGCAGAGCATGCGTTCCGTGAGGCCGGCAATGCTCTCGTAGCAGTTCAGCAACGTCTTGGCTTCACTCATAGCGCACTCCGGTGCCCGCCTGTGCGGCGGGGGCCCCCGTGCCGACCGCCGGCGTGATGGCTCGCCAGGCCGACGCAATCGTATCGAGCAGGGTGTCGACTTCCTGTACCTTGATAACGTCGTTCTCGAGATTCGCTTCGAGCAGGCGTTGGCCCATGTAGTCGTAGAGATCGCGCAGGTTGCGCGACAGTTCTCCGCCGGCGTCCATGTCCAGGCCGTCGCGTAGACCGCCAATGATGCCGATGGCTTTCGAGAGCGCAAGTCCGCGATCGGCGATGCGGCCGTCTTCGAAATGGACGCGGGCCTTCGTGAGGGCTGCCTTGGCACCGTCGAACAGCATCATGATGAGCTGGTGCGGACTCGCGGCGATGACGCCCGTCTCGAGTCCGACTTTGCGATAAGCGTTGGCGGCGTTTTGACCGTACATGACTTTCTCCGAAGCGCGCGGCGTGAGTGCGTCGCGGGCTTACTTCGAGGACGACGACGAAGACGACGAACCGCCAAGCACCTGCTTGAGGTAGTCGCTCGTGTTCTGCAACTTGGCCATCGTCGCGTCCAGCGCCGTGAACTGGGCGAGGTAGCGGTTCTGCATCTGCGTCATCTGGTCCTGCCAGTCGCTTTCCTGCTGCTGCACCTGCTTGATGCTGGCATTCAGGTTCGACGTGGCCGTGCTGATGGCGCCCTTGGCACCCAGGAAGTTGCTGACCTGGTTCGACAGCAGCGACGCATAGCCTTGCGAAAAATTGATGGTGCCACGATTGCCGAGGTTGGTGCCCGTGACCTGGATCTTCAGGCCGTCGGTCAGCGAACCCGCGGCGCCCGTCAGCGACTGGCCGCTGCCCGTGGCGATCACGCCGCCGATCGAGCCGCCGACGTCCACGCCATCGGTGCTGGGCGACACCCCCGTGCCGAACAGCGTGGTCTGGGCATTGCCCGACGTCACGCGGATGTTCGAGGCGGAGCCGTAACGGTTCGACGTAATCGACAGCACCCCGGCGGTCTGCTTGACGGTCACTGTCGAGCCGTTGGCCACGAACTGCGAGTTGCCATTGATCGCGGCCTGCAAGGCCGCGGCCATCTTGTCGGGTGTGTACGTGCCGTTCGGGATGGTGATGGTCGTGCTCGTGCCGTCGACCTGCACCGTCAGCGTATTGTTGGTGCCGTTGATGACGGTGCTCGCGCCAAGCGTGGCGTTCGACGTGAGCGTGCCTTGCGTCGCCAGTCGCGTGATGACCACGTCGTACTGGCCCGGCTGGGTATTGGTGGTCGAGCCCTGATAGCTGATCAGGCTATCGCTGGTCGTGCCGTTGGTGGCAAGCAGCGACGCGAGTTGGGCGAAGCCGCCCGAGGCGATGGCCTTCTGCAGCTTGGTCGAATCGACCGCCAGCTGGCCCGACGTATCGGTGGCGCTGCCGGAGCCGTCGCCGGCCTGGAACGTCACGCCGATGTCCGCGAGCGAGGTCAGCACCGATCCCGAGACCCCCGGCAGCTTGCCGTTCAGGATCTGCTGGATCTGCGTCGTGATCATCTGCGTGGTCGTGTCGCCGATCAGCGGACCGTTGTTGTTCGAGGTGCTGCCGGGCGTGGCGCCCGACTTGTCGAAGTACGTCAGCTGGCCGATCGCGGAATGCAGGGTGTTGTACGCGGTGACGAAATCGTTGACCGACTTGGTGACGCCGTCGCTGTTGTTGCTGACGCTGACGGTGGTTGTGCCGGTCTTGAGCAGGGTCATCGACAGACCCTGCACGGCGCTCTTGACGGTGTTCGTCTGGCTCGACACGGCCAGGCCGTTGATGGTCAGGTTCGCGTTCTGGCCCGCGGCCGTCTGCGTCAGGTTCTGCGTGGCGGTGGGGTCGTACGCCAGCATGTTCGTGAGCGTGGCGTCGCCGCCGGCGGCGACGTCCACCTTCATGCTCATCGCCTGGCCGGTCTGCGTCGAGGTCAGCACCAGGCGGTTCGGCGTGGCGCTGCCGTCGTTGACGATCGTGGCCGTAACCCCGCCCTTGGCGGCGTTGATGGCGTCGCGAATACCTTGCAGCGAATTATTGTTGTTCGTGATCGTGATACTGAACGGCGCCTGCTGGGCATTCGGCGAAAAGCTGGCACCAGTGTACGTGCCGTTCGCGAGCGTGCCGCCCGATATCGTGCCGAAGCTGAAGGTCAACTGGGTGGACGCGCCACTGCCGATCGACGCGGCGGGATCCGACACGCCGGACGTCGACAGGCTTTGCGCCTGCGCCAGCTGCGTCGTGTTGATCGTATAGCTGCCGGCCTTCGCCGTGGTGTCCGCCGACGCCGTCAGGAAGGTCGCGTCGCCCGGGGTGGCCGTCATCTGCAGGAACGACGACGCCGACGACAGGGCAGACAGCGACGACTGGAACGAACTCAGCGCCGATTGCAGGCTGCCGAGCGCGGAAACCTTGGTTTGATAGCTGGCTT
The DNA here is from genome assembly GCF_902459625.1 of Pandoraea cepalis. Lineage (NCBI taxonomy): Bacteria > Pseudomonadati > Pseudomonadota > Betaproteobacteria > Burkholderiales > Burkholderiaceae > Pandoraea > Pandoraea cepalis. The sequence continues at coordinate 122,159 of NZ_CABPRY010000011.1, read as the reverse complement.
CTTGTGACTTGAGCAAGCTGAGCTTTTGCGTGGCCGGCTGCATCAGACTGGTCACGAGGGCGTTGACGTCCAGCCCGGAGCCGATGCCCGGTGACGAAATGGAGCCCGTAGTGCTACTGCCGGTAGTCGCCATAAATTGCTCGCTCTCTCAAATGGTTGCTCAACTCACAAAACGCCGGCAGGAAAAAGACTGCCTTTGTAATGTTTGCGGCGGCGCCCCCCGTGAAGGTGGCGCCGCCGGCGGCCCGGCCACGTTGCCGCCGGGCGTCAAACCCTACCCAACAGGCGCTTACTGGAGAAGCTTCAGCACTTGTTGCGGCAGTTGGTTGGCCTGGGCCAGCATCGAAATACCGGCTTGTTGCAGGATCTGCGACTTGGTCAGGTTGGCCGTTTCCGCAGCGTAGTCGGTGTCTTGCACACCCGAACGCGCCGTGGTCAGGTTCTGCGTCGTGGTCGACAGGCTCGAAATCGTCGACTGGAAGCGGTTTTGAATAGCGCCCAGGGTCGATTGCAGCGTGTCGACGGTGCCGATGGCCGAGTCGATCTGCGACAGCATCAGCGTGGCGCTGTTGACCGACTTGACGTCGGCTTGTGCCAGGCTACCGCTCGTGGCGTAGGTCGTGGCAGTCGTCGGCAGACCCAGCTTGGTCAGCGTTGCCGCCGTGCCGCCGCTGATCTGGAACGCCGAACCCGAGCTGAGGTGCATCTTGCCCGTGGTGTCGACATACGCGTTCACGCCGCTGTTCGACGAGTTGATCGCGTTGGCCAGGTCGCTGGCGCTGTTCATCTTGCCGGTGATGTTCGTGGCCTTGCCGTTGACGGTCAGGACCAGGTCGCCTGCGGCCAGCGTTTGCGAGAACGTCGAGGCGACGGCGGTCGACGTGGTCGTCGTACCGGAGGTAGCAGCGGCGACGGCCATGCCCAGCGTGGTGGCGTCGGCACCCGCGATCGTCATCGTTTGTGCCGCGTCGGTGTTGGTGATGGCGATTTCACCGGCCGAGTTGACCGAGGCGACGTTACCCGTGAACCCGGCGGACTGTGCGGCGGTGTTGATGGCCGTGGCCAGGTCGGCCGAGCTGTTGTACGTGCCAGCCTTGACGTTGACGGCGGCGCCCGCGCCCATCTGCACGGTCAGTGCGGCAACCGTGAAGCTCAGCGGATTGGCGGCCGACGTCGTTTGCGCGACCGAACCGATGCTCGAGATGGTCATGCTTTGTTGCAGGTTGACCGAAATGGTCTGGCCTGCGTTGGCGCCGACCTGGAAGTTCGCCGTGCCCATCGAGCCGTCGAGCACGTTCAGGCCGTTGAACGACGTTTGCGTGGCCAGGCGGTTCACTTCCGCCAGACGCTGTTGAACTTCCTGGTCCAGCGCGGCACGGTCCGAAGCCGAGTTCGTCGAGTTGGTCGACTGAACGGCCAGCGTGCGGATGCGCTGCAGGTTATCGGTGATCGCCGACAGGGCGCCCGCGGCGGTCTGCACCAGCGAGATACCGTCGTTGGCGTTGCGCTGCGCTTGCTGCGTGCCGTTGATCTGGGCCGACATGCGGTCCGTGATCGCCAGGCCGGCGGCGTCGTCGGCGGCGCTGTTGATGCGCATACCCGAGGACAGGCGCGTGATCGAGGTTTGCAGGCCCGACTGCGACGTGCTCAGGTTACGTTGTGCAACCAGCGAGAAGATATTGGTATTGATGACAGATGACATTTAGCCACTCCTTTCCCAAAATTTTTGGCTCCGGCTTAGGCGCCGTAACTTCGGCTCTACAGCCATTCGCCGAAAGCCGCCGTTGTAGGGGATATCGGACGGCCATTGGGAAAATTTAGGGTGATTTCACAAAATGATGTGTCACCCCCCATCGACGGGCCCTGTCGATGTAGGAAAAACGCTAGCGGATCAGTCTACAAAATTCTTCCCCGATCGATCCCGCAAGGAAAGGGGCAATCTGCCGCTTATTCAATCCCTGTAAGGCTTGGAGAGGCGCAGGCGATTGCCTGGCCCCCGCGGCGCGACCGCCAATTCTCGGCAGGTGGCAACGCTTTGAAGGCGCACGAGAAAATTTTTCGCCTGGGTGAGAAAGCGTTGCCGGACGCAACGCTGTCGACGACGGAGGTCGGTTCGGCGGTCCGAAATGCACGTGGCCCGCATTCTCGGGCCACGTAGTGATCGCTTACTTCTGATGGGGTGGTGCCGGAACGCTCAGGCGCAGAGCGGTCCCATCTCGGCGCTGACCAGGCCGTGTTGCATCACGTAATAGGTGAGTTCGGCGTTGTTGTTCAGGCGCATCTTTTCCAGCAGGCGTGTGCGATACACGCTCACCGTCTTGACCGAGAGCGAGAGCGCATTGGCGATGTCGGTCAGGCGCTTGCCCGAGCCGATCATGCAAAGCGTTTGATATTCCCGGTCGGACAGGCGCTCGTGCGGCGGCTGGTCGGCGTCCGGGCCGAGGTAGTCGGCGAGCGTCTCGGCGACCATCGGGCTGACATACTTGCGGCCCGCGGCGACCTGCCGCACGGCCGACACCAACTGCTGGGCGTTCGAGCGTTTGCTCAGATACCCGGCCGCGCCGGCCTTGAGGGCCCGAAGCGCGAACTGGCCTTCACCGTACATGCTGAAGATCATGATCGGCAGACGCGGATGTTTGCGTCGCAGGGTCTTGAGAATTTCGAGACCGTTCGTGTCGGGCAGTGAAATGTCGAGCAGGACGATGTCCCACTGGGCGGCGTCGGTCATCTCCAGCGCTTCCGCGCCGCAGTCGGCTTCGCCGACGACCGAGATGCTCCCGCTGTCGGAGAGCAACTGTCGCACGCCCTGACGCACAATGGCGTGGTCGTCGACGATGAGCACTCTGAGCGTCATGATGCGTATCCGTGAAGAGCAAGCGATTCCGGGGCATGATGGCAGGTCGCGGGTGCCGCGGCCGGGGACGACAGAATCTGGTGCCAGGGAAGACGCGCGCTCACGAGCGTCCCCGATCCTTGCGCACTGCCAATACGTATCGTGCCGCCAAGCGCCGTGCAGCGCTCGCGCATCCCAACCAATCCGAAATGTCCCTGCTTGCGACGCGCGCCGCGGACCAAGCCGCAACCGTCGTCGGAAATCGTGAGTTTGAGTGAACGATGACCGCCGTCGAGCGCCACCACTACGCGAGAGGCGTGTGCGTGTCGGGCAACGTTGGTCAAGGCTTCCTGCGCAATTCGATATAACGCCAGCACCGCGTCGGGCGTGAGCTTGGCGACGCGCTCGCGCGTCACGTCGTCGCAGCGCCAAATGCAGGTGAGACCGCTTTGTTCGCCAAAGCGACGCAGCCAGGCGCGCAACGACGCGACGAGACCGGCGTCGAGCGCGGGCGGGCGTTGGCGGCAGACGAGGTCGTCCGCCGCGTCTTGAGCCGCGTTTGCTGCCTGCTGAATCTGGGTGCAGAGGGACTGCCACTCGGCGGCGTTGGCCGGGGCGCGCGTGGCAAGACGCGCCACCACCAACTGCAGTGCCGTGAGGTGCGCCCCAAGTCCGTCGTGTATCTCCCTGGCCAGGCGCGTGCGCTCGGCTTCGCGAGCGGCGTCTATCGAGCCTGCCTCGGACAGTGCCGGCGCGCGCGCCGCTGCCGCGCGCGAGGCAGACTCGGCGGGCAACGCCGTGTCGCACGCAGCCGCCGGACCCGATGTCGGCGTCGCGGCGCGCGTGTGCAACGCGTCGTCAAGTGACACGCGACGTCTCGCAGCCTGTGCGGCACGATCGACGAGAAACGGCATGGAGGCAGATCCCTGAGAGAAAAAGTCCCGTGCCGCAACTTGCGCGCCGAGACCCCACCGAATTTAACAAACTTTACATTTCGTCACAATTACACGTGGCAAACAAGCACATGACGGACGTCGAAGCATAACTCTTTGATTTGGATCAAAAAGTATTGGCGTGCTTAAGGGAAATTCTGCGAAGACCCCAAAATATATCAGGGTTTGTCCTAGCGCATGGAGTCGAGCCAGTGTTTCAAACGATTTTTTCAATCTAACCAACGGTAATGACTGAGTTTTTCCTGCGACTTCATACGGCTGCGATTTTCTATCACGCGGCGGTGCAGGCATGCGGTGTGAGGTATCGGAGACGTGACGCCGGCAACGTCTTCTAAAGGGCGTTGCGTTCAGCCTCTACCGCGAGCGGTAGCGTCACGGTCACAATCAGGCCGCGACCGTCGTCGCCCGACGCCAGCGTCACGGTGCCGTAACTGGCCGCCACGATTTCCTTGACGATGGCCAGCCCCAACCCGGTGCCAGGCTGACCCGGCGGCGCATTGCGATAGAAGCGCTCGAACACACGCTGCCGCGCCTCGGCCTGGATGCCCGGCCCATCGTCGATCACGCGCAGGCGGGCCATGTCTTGAGGGCTGTCGATGGCGACGGTCACACGACCACCCTCGTGGATATAGCGGATCGCATTGTCGACAAGATTCATGACCATGGCGTGAAACAGCTCGCCATTGCCCTCGACCCACACGTGCGCTTCGGTCGTCTCCAATCCCAGATCGATATGGCGTCGTTGCGCAAGGGCGACGAGTTCCTCAAGCACGGCGGCGGCCACCGCCACCAGATCGACGCGCGAGCGCGAGAACGCGGGCGTGTCGGCCGCCTCCGCCTGCGAGAGCAGCAACAGCTTGTTGGTGAGATCGGCCAGCCCCCGACTGCTCGTCTGCATGGCGGCGAGTACGTCGGCCAGCGCCGCGCGGTCATCGAGCTGCGCGGCGAACTGCAACTGGGTATCGAGCAGCGTGAGCGGGGTGCGTAGCTGGTGCGCGGCGTCGGCCACGAAGCGCCGCTGTTGCTGCGCCTGTGCCGAGAGCCGCTGGATGCATAGGTTGATGGCGTCGACGATAGGTCGCAGTTCGGTTTGGAGTTGTCCGGCGCGAATGGGCACCAGTTCCTGCGGCGCGCGCCCGGCGACCTCGTCCTTGAGGCGAATGAGCGGATGCAGCTCCACCGTCAGCCCGATGAGCACCAGCAAGGCGGCCAGCGCGGCCATGGCGATCTGGCGGTGCAGCGACGGTTCCCACAACTGCGAGAGCATCGCGTCGTGCGCGTGCATCGTCTCGGCCACCACGACCGCGACCTGATAGGGTGTGCCGGCGTTGTACATCGTGCGCACATAATTGACGGCCCGAAGCGGCTCGCCATTCACGGTGACGCTGAAGTACGCCGGGGTCGTGCCGGAAAAGAGCGGCGGGCGCGGGAAATCCGGCGGCCCGGCGAGCAATTGGCCGTCTTCGGTGACGACCTGATAGAACACCCGGTCCCGCGCCGGCGACGCGAACAGTTCGAGTGCGGAGGGCGGCACGCTCGCGCGCAGGGCCCCATCGACCCAGGTGAGTTCTCCGGCGATCACTTGTGCCGACGTGAGCAAGGCCCGGTCCTGCACGAGCGCGGCGGTGTCGCGCGCACTGCGATAGGCCTGCCATCCACTCGCGCCGATGTAGAGCGTGAGTGGCAGCATCAGCCACATCAGCAGCCGTACGCGAAGGCTAAGCATCTTTGGCGCGCAGCAGATAGCCCAGACCGCGCAGCGTCATGATGGCCGCGTGGCTCGTCTCGAGCTTCTTGCGCAGACGATGGATGTAGATCTCGATGGCATCGGCGCTCGGTTCGTCGTCGAGGCCGAAGACGCCGTCGACGAGGGCGCTTTTGGCAACGGTCTTTCCCTGCTTGCGCATGAGGATTTCGAGCACGGCATGCTCGCGCGACGGCAGCGCGAGCGGCGCGCCCGCGATCGTGAACTGTCGCGTACCCGCGTGATAGGCCAGATCGGCACACACCAGATCCGCGCTCTGCTCGGGCGCATGCCGGCGGGCGAGCGCCTTGACGCGCGCGATCAGCTCGCGCACTTCGAACGGCTTGACCAGATAGTCGTCGGCCCCCGCGCCGAGACAGTCGACCTTCTCGTCGACGGAACCGCTGGCCGTGAGAATGATCACCGGCACATTGTTGCGACGCTCACGCAGGCGTCGCAGCACATGCTTGCCGCCGAGCTTGGGCAGCATGAGATCGAGCAGCACCACGTCGTACGTTTCGGTTTGCAGCAGGCGGTCGGCGGCGTCGCCGTCGCGCGCGGCGTCGACCGTGAAGTTGTCGTCGCGCAGCATGCGGGCGAGCCAGTGGGCGAGGGTGTCGTTGTCTTCGATCAGCAGCAGTTTCATGACGGCAAAGGCGTAGGGCGACGGAGGCAGTGACGCAGACAGCGACGGCGACGGCGAGTGTGCCCGCCGAACCGGCGCAAGCCAACAGCGGGTAAACACCCATCGGTTGCGCGAGAAAACCTGCATGGGACGAAAGCTCGATGAAAGCTTCGGTTTTCTACAATTCGCATCAAGGCAAAGGAAACGATTCAGAGGACCGCTGCCTGGGCCCTGTGGCCAACCACGGAGGTCGGCCGGCGCCGCAACGCGACGCTTGAGCCATTATCCCTAAAAACGATGGAGACACCATAATGCGAGCAAGCCATGGCGTGCGTACGCCGAAAGCCTTCGTGAAACCCGTTCTGGCCGCCGTGTTCGGCGCATCGCTGGCGCTGGCCGCCGTGCCGAGTTTCGCCGCCGACAGCGGCAAGATCACGATCATGGTAGGCGGCATCACCAAGATGATCTACCTGCCGGCCAAGCTTGCCGAGCAACTCGGTTACTTCAAGGACGAAGGGCTGAACGTCGAGCTGCTCTCGCAGCCGGCCGGTGTCGACGCCGAAAACGAATTGCTCGCCGGTGCCGTGCAGGCCGTGGTTGGCTTCTACGATCACTCCATCGACCTGCAAAGCAAGGGCAAGGAAGTGGAGGCCATTACGGTCTTCGGTCAAGTGCCCGGTGAAGTCGAGCTGGTCAATGCCAAGAGCCGCGATACCATCAAGAGCATGGCCGACATCAAGGGCAAGACCCTGGGTGTGACCGGCCTGGGTGCGTCGACCAACTTCCTCACGCAGTACCTCGCGGCCAAGCACGGCATCACGTCGTCGCAATTCTCGGTGCTGCCCGTCGGCGCCGACAACACGTTCATCGCCGCCATCAAGCAGAACCGGATCGACGCCGGCATGACGACCGAGCCGACCGCCTCGCGCCTGATCAACACGGGCGATGCGGCGGTGCTCGTCGACATGCGCACCCTCAAGGGCACGGTGGACGCGCTGGGCGGCGCTTACCCGGCGTCGAGCCTGTACGTGCAGCGCGCGTGGGCCGACACGCACAAGGAAGAGGCGACCAAGCTGGCGCGTGCGTTCGTGAAGACGCTCAAGTACATCAACACGCACACGGCCGCCGAGATCACCGAGAAGATGCCGAAGGACTACTACGCCAACAACAAGGCGCTGTACCTGCAGGCGCTGCAGAACTCGCTGCCGATGTACTCGCCGGACGGCCGCATGCCGAAGGATGGTCCGGAGACGGTGCTCAAGGTGCTCGCCGCGTTCAATCCGAACGTCAAGGGCAAGCACATCGACCTCTCGAAGACCTACACCAACGCGTTTGTCGACGCGGCGAACGTGCCTAAGTAAGCGTTCGATTCGCGTATCACCCTTTGACCCTTTTGACCCTGTAGTTCAGGCGCGCGCGTCGCTCGACGCGCCGCCACCCGAGCCGCCCGCACCCGACGACCGTCCGGTGTGTGGGCAGACTCACCCCTGAAAAACCGCAACGACACCGTTTGCCCTTCGACGTTACTGAGGAACCGGGCATGACCCAGACCATCACCCCCACTGCGCCGGCGCGCGCTGCGAGCCCTGTCTCGCGCGATACCCCGGCCATCGAATTCGACAACGTGTCGTGCCGCTTCATCTCGGCGGACGGCCACGCCACCATCGCGCTGCGCAACTTCAGCATGTCGGTCGCCCGCGGCGAGTTCGTCGCCATTGTCGGGCCGACCGGCTGCGGCAAGTCGACCACGCTGTCGATGATCACCGGCCTGCTGCGCCCGACCGCCGGCAGCGTGCGCGTGATGGGGCAGCCGGTCAGCGGCATCGACCCGCGCATTGGCTTCGTGTTCCAGAACGACGCGGTGTTCCCGTGGCGCAGCGTGCGAGAGAACGTGGCCGCCGGCCCGCTCTTTCGCGGTCAGTCCAAAGACGCCGCTTACGCACTGGCCGACCAATGGATCAAACGCGTGGGCCTGGACAAGTTCGGTGATCACTACCCGCACCAGCTCTCGGGCGGCATGCGCAAACGCGTGGCGCTGGCACAGACCTTCATCAACAACCCCGAAATCCTGTTGATGGACGAGCCGTTCTCTGCGCTGGACATGCAAACGCGCACGCTCATGCAGGACGAGTTGCTGCAACTGTGGTCGTCGACGTCCGGCTCGGTGGTGTTCGTCACCCACGATCTGGAAGAGGCCATCGCACTGGCCGATCGCGTGTTCGTGCTCACGGCGCGTCCGGCCACGTTGAAGAATGTGTACACGATCGACCTGCCGCGTCCGCGCGTGATGTCCGAAGTGCGCTACGAGCAGCGCTTCATCGACATTTCGCGCGAGATCTGGGCGGATCTGCGTGAAGAAGTGAAGATCGGTTGAAGGCGACGCCCCCCCGAGGGGCATCGACAATGATATTGCGGGCCGCGCATCGACGCGCGTGCCCACGCCGTCTGGAGGAGGGCATGAACATGAGTGAACAGGCCATGGTGGCAGGATTCAGTGACGCCGATCTCGCGCGCGAGGAAGCCAGCGCGCAGCGTCGCATCAAACAACGTCGCGCGCTGGTGATTTTCCTGCGCGTGGCCATTCTGGTGATCGGGTTGGGTGGCTGGGAAGTGGGCGCGCGCGTGGGGTGGATCGACCCGTTCTTCTTCTCGCAACCGACTCAGATCGTTGCGCAGATCTATGAATGGTGTGTGGAAGGCACCTCGCAGGGCCCGCTCTGGACGCAGGTGTTCGTCACGCTCGAAGAGACCGTGCTGGGCTTTCTGATCGGCGGCGTGGCGGGTGTGATCTGCGGCATCGTGCTCGGCCGCAACAAGCTGCTCTCGGATGTCTTCAGTCTCTACATCCAGATCGCCAACTCGATTCCGCGCGTGGTGCTCGGGTCGATCTTCGTGATCTCGCTGGGTCTGGGCATGGCCTCGAAGGTGGCGCTTGCCGTGGTGATGGTGTTCTTCGTCGTGTTCGCCAACGCCTTCCAGGGCGTGCGTGAGGCGGATCGCTACATGATCGCGAATGCGCAGATCCTGGGGGCGTCGCGCCGTCAGGTGACGATGTCGGTGGTGATTCCGTCGGCGTTGTCGTGGATTCTCGCCAGCCTGCACGTCAGCTTCGGCTTTGCCCTGGTGGGTGCGGTGGTCGGTGAGTTCCTCGGCTCGAAGCAGGGCATTGGCCTGCTGATCTCGACCGCGCAGGGCGCGTTCAATGCGAGTGGCGTGTTTGCCGCGATGATCGTGCTTGCCGTGGTGGCGCTGGCGGCGGACTATCTGCTGACGTCGCTCGAGAAACGTTTGCTGAAGTGGCGTCCGGCGGCGTTCAGCACCGAGTAATGCCGACGGTCATCGGCTGCGCATAAAACAACGGCGCCATCCACTGCGGATGGCGCCGTTGTCGTTTGGCGTGGGACGCGAGAGGTCGCCAGATTCCTGAACGCCTCGCCGTGTCCGGGCCTCGTCAGATGTTGAGCTTGCTGACCTTCGTGCCTTCGACGTTCAGGTTGGCCATGAGACCGGCGTTGGTCATCACGATCACTTCGACCGGCGAAGTCGCGGTGTTCAGATCGACCGCGCCGTTCGCGCCGATCTTGACCAGGGCCACGGAGGCGTCGGCCCCCGCCGTCCAGCCATCGGTGCGCTGGAATTTGTCCAGGGCGTCCTGCGTCATGAACAGGAAGATAATGGCCTTCGACTGCGCACCGATCTGCAGACCGAACGACGCCGTCACCGTGTTGTAGTAGCCCTTCGTGGCGCCGCCCACGCGCAGCGCGCCTTCGCCGTATTGGCCGCCCACAACGAAACCGGCTTGCAGCACCGACGGGAACACGAGCATGCCGCGCGACTTGTTCACCAGTTCGCGCGAGCCCGGTACGGACGCATACATCCTGTCGAGCGCGCCATTCACGGACGCATCGATCTCACGGCGCTTGTTCGCGTTGGCGCCGGGTGAGTTGTCGCTCTTGCTGGCCTGCGACGGGGTGGTCGTGGTGCAGCCCGACAGCGCGAATGCAGCGGCGGCAACGGCGACGGAAGTCTTCATCAGGAATTCGCGTTTTTGCATTTTCTCCCTCCAGGTAGCGTGTGCCGCGTGCTGAGCACGGCGGCATGGATCCGGATAAAACGTCGGGCCGATGACGCATTCCACGCGGCACGCGTCGTGTCGGCCATGAAGCGGATGATGAGAACGATAATTCGGCATCCGACGGATGTGTCTGCATGAAATCGTGGCAGACAACCCGTCGGCGTGACGACGATTATGCGGCCTCTGACGTTATTGTCAAGAAAATAGGGCAACAAGTTCCGTTAACTTGCAGACATCTCTCGTCAACGTGTAGGTGTCCACCTACGTGCACTTGCGCTTGTATTCCTCGATGAGGGCTTTGCGCGGGCGGGTGCGTGTAGGAATGTCGACGCGATCGCCGGCGGGTGACTCCACGCGTCGTCCGCGCTGGTAGACCGGCTTGTCCGGCGTGTTGGCGATCTTGTCGGCGAGCGCGCGACACTCGTCGCGCAGTGAGGGTGATCGCGCGCCGGAAGCGCTGGCCTGCGACGCGGCCTGATCGCGCGCGGCTTGCGAGCATTGCTCTGGCGGCAGGGCGCGGCCGACGCTATCGAAACACACGGGCGTCTGCGCCAACGCGCCGCCGCTCACACCGAGCAGCGCGACGACAGTGGAAGCTTGCAGAAAGCGTTTGATCGGCGAGTAAGACCGCGCAAGCCCGGCAATGCCGAGCATCGACGCTGCGACGCCGTTTGGCGTGAATGAAGCGGATGAGGCGGATGAGGCGGATGAGGCGGATGAGGCGAAGGCTGTGCGGGCAGTGGACATCGGGGACAGCGTAGCGGCGCGGCGTGGCATCGTCGATCTCCTCAAGGGAACCGCGCTGCGGCGCGGGTGCGCCTATTCTGGCATCGCCCCGGCGGGATTGTCGATACCCGCGACGCCATGCCGCGCCGCGCCCAAGCCGGGGCGGTCCGTGCGCAATTCGAGCCGATAGCCGACGCCATAAATCGAGCGCACGATTTCCTCGTCGGGCCGGATCGCCTGCAACTTGCGACGCAGGTTCTTGATATGGCTATCGACCGTGCGATCGGCCACCACGCGGTGATCGTCGTACATGCGATCGAGCAGGTGGGCACGAGGAAAGGTCTTGTCGGGATGGCTTGCGAGCGTCGCCAGCAACCGCAACTCCACCGGCGTGAGCGGCAGTTCGTGTCCGTCGAGCCGTGCGTGATGACGCATCGCGTCGATGACGAGCGCGCGCGGCGGTGCCGCATTCGCAAGACTGGCGGTTCCTTGGGGGCCGGAGGGGGTACCGGCGCCTCTCACCCGGCGCAGAATTGCCTTGACGCGCGCCACGACTTCGCGCGGACTGAAGGGCTTGCAGATGTAGTCGTCGGCGCCGAGTTCGAGGCCCAGCAGCCGGTCGGTTTCTGCCGCGCGCGCCGTCAGCATGACGACCGGCACCTCGGAGAATTCGCGCACGGCGCGGCAGACTTCGAGGCCGTCCATGCCCGGGAGCATGAGATCGAGCAGCACCAGGCGCGGTTGTGTCGCGCGTACGGCCGCAACCACGTCGCGGCCGTCCGAGAGAATGCGGCAAGGCATGCCCGCCACCCGCAGGTATTCCGCGAGCAAGGCGGCGAGCTTGGGCTCGTCTTCGACGATCAGAATCGGGGCAGTGTCGGAGAGGGGCATCGCGTCGGTCGGTGAACTTGGGGTGGGAAGCGGCGTCGGGGTCAATGCGTGCGACGCGCCCGGCGACGGGTTCGGCGAGGTCGAAGCCATGGGCGAAGGGTTCACCACGAGCTCGCAAGGGCGGGGTCGTCGAGCCGCGCGGTCCCGGGTCGGCTCGGCCCGCCGGGTGAGCTGCCACATCCGCCGCCGCACGCCCGGCCTGCGGCCGCCGGCGCAGGGCGATGACACGGCAGAGTGATCGTGAGTGCGAGACCGCCCAGCGGGGAGTGTCGCGCGGTGATCTGGCCGCCATGGGCTTCGACGATATGTTTGCACAGCGTCAGCCCCAGTCCGGCGCCACCGCTTCGCCGGCTGCGCGACGCTTCCACGCGGAACAGGCGCTCGAACAGACGCGGCAGCGCGTCGTCCGGCACGCCCGGCGCAGAATCTTCGATCTCCAGACGCAACTGCGTGGCCGTGGCCGACAGGTACACGCGCACGGCGCCGCCGCCGTCGGTGTACCGCAGCGAGTTTTCGAGCAGATTGCCCAGCAGTTGCGTCACGCGGTGGAGATCGCCGTCGATGATGAGCGTGTCATCGGGCAGGTGAACGTTCAGCGCGATGCCCTTGGCGTCGAACCAGTCGCCGAACGCGGCCACGGACGTGGCGACGCGCTCGGTCATGTCGACGGGGGCGAACGTGTAGGTCAGCGCGCCGACGTCCGAGAGCGAGAGTTCGTACAGATCGTCGATCAGTTTGGAGAGCTGCGAGATTTCAACGCGCAGCGAGGCGAGGGCGTCTTGCGTGAGCGGGCGTACGCCGTCTTCCATCGCTTCGATTTCCCCGCGCAGGATTGACAGCGGCGTGCGCAGCTCGTGGGAAATGTCCGCAAGCAGGTCGCGGCGCGAGCGGTCGTTGCGGGCGAGCGTGTCGGCCAGGCGATTCAGATCGACGGCGAGACGGGCGAGCTCGTCGGCACCGGCCGTCGGTGCGCGTACGCTGTAGTCGCCCATCGCCATGCGGTGGGTGGCCTCGAGCAGCGGGGTGACGGGCACGAGCAGACGCCGGGCGAGGTGCAGCGCCACGACACCGAGCAGCGCGACGCCGAGGACCGTCAGATACATCAGGTTGTCGCCGCACAGCCAGCGATGCCCGCCGAGCGCGGCGCGCACGGCGAGTGCCGTGGCCGTCATGGTGATCAGGCCCGTCGCGAAGAGTGCGAGGAAAAGCTTGCGGGTGATGCCGGAGTTCATGCGCTGCGTGGTTGGGCGAACGGTGATGGCGGGAAAGAGCGCCTGACGGGGCGAACCAAGGGGGCTCTGCCGGCGTTGGCGCGCCATTTTCTCAGCATCGGTGTGGCGCGCGGCGGGCCTCCACAAATTTTCCTCTATTTGTGCTTAGTACCTGCACCTGCACTCCTTACTATCCCTCTCGACGCTGGCCGCCGGGTCGGCTGCATCATCGATCAACCGTTAACACTATTCCAAGACGACCGGATCCGGCATCCGGGGTCGGCGCGGGGGCGCCTCACCATGTCGAAGCTGTCGATGCGACCGCGCGCTGCGGCGCGCGGTGTTCTCCGGACGCTTGCGCTGCTGGCCGCCACGGGCGCCATGTTGGGGGCCTGTTCCAGCTCGGCGCCGGCGCCCACGCCGATGGGCATGATGCCCATGCCGCGCGTGGCGAACGTGCAGACGGGCGGATCCATCTACCAGTCGACCACCGCCACGAACTGGTTCGAGACACCGGTCGCGCATCGCATCGGTGATCTGCTGACGATCGCGGTGTCCGAAAACTCGTCGGGTGGAAACAAGTCGCAGAGCGACATCTCGCGCAACGCGAGCGTGACGGCCAAGACCGCCAAGGCCAATGGGGCGGATTCTGTGCTGGAGCGCTGGTTCAACATCGGTCAATCGGCCAGTGCCTTCAAGGGCAACGGCAACAACAGTTCGAGCACCGCGCTGGCCGGCACGATTGCGGTGGCGATCGTGGACGTATTGCCGAACGGCGCTTATGTCGTGGGTGGGGAAAAGCAGGTCCTGCAAGGGCGCAATATGGAGACGTTCCGCTTCACCGGCGTGGTCAACAAGTTCGACATCTCGCCGGGCAATGTGGTCGCGTCGAGCAAGGTGGGGCAGGCGAAGGTGGCGCGGGTGGAGGAGGGGCAGGTTGCCGACGGGAGCAGCGGAGGCTGGCTGCAGGGCATTCTGCTCGGCGTGTCGCCGTTCTGATGAAACGACTGGCGAAAGTGCTGATGCTGGCGGCGGCCGCCAGTGCCACCCTGGGCGGGTGCCTCTTCACGACGCCGGTGCCGGTGCTCGCCGCGCAAGTGGCCTCCAGCATGGTGTCGACGGGCGTGATGTTGTCGGATCAACTGCCGTCCATCGTGCCGCCGACGACGCCCGCCGCGCCGGAGTTGCTCTCGCACAATGTGTGTATCGAGCTGGCGCCGGATGGCATTTCCGATCTGCTGCCGGCGATACAGGGTCGCCTGCGCGCCTATGGCATCGTGAGCACGATCTACAGCCCGGGCACTTGGCCGACGGGCTGCGTGGTGCTCAATTACTCGGTGCGCCGCGCCTGGCGCGATGCTCTGTGGGGCAACACGCCGAGCGAATACCTGGCCTATGCAACGCTGACGCTCAGTCGCAACGGGACAGTGATCAATACGGTGTACTTCGACGGTCGATCGCGCACGGTCGAATCGTGGTCGGCGTCAAACTCGCGCATCGCGCAACTGGTTGACCGGCTGGTGGTGTTTTGAGCGAACAAGGGGCGGCGACAAGCGCCACCCGCGAAAGGGCGTTCAGAACCGGTAACTCACCTTCAGACGCCCGGCCTGCGACGATGCGCGTGCCGTATTGACGAGCGCATCGTAAGCGAGCGAAATATCCAGGTGCTTGGCCAGTGTCACGCCGACGCTGGCGCCGAGCGTCAGGAAGCCGCGCGGCAAATCCGCACCCGGTGCGACGAAGGCCGTCCCGTCCTGCGAGGCCACGGTGATCACGCGGGCGACATCGAGCAGTTCGTGTGCGTACGCCACGCGGAACTGGACGTTCACGGGGCGCGTTGCGTCGCCGAACGCCTTGTCGAGCGTCACACCGACAAACGGTTGCAGGCTGCGCGTGTTATCCGTGCCAATGCGCAGATTCTGCCCGCCCGCACCGCTCTCTTCGAAGCCGTTCGCGTGGAAGTAGGCGTAACGCAGGCCGGCACGAGGCGTGACGACAATGCCCGCGATCGCCATCGGTGCACTCACCTGTGCCGCCGCCGTCAATTCCTGCCCGATATGATCGCCCTCGGCCGTGCCGATGCCCGCGAACGGGCGTTTCTGCGACAGGAAGTGAAGGCCGTAACCGAGAGTGGCGGCAACATCGACCGCGCCCATCTCACGGCTTGCATACGCGGCAAGGCGCAGCGTGTCCCGTGTGCCCGAGCTCGCCGTGCCCTGTTCCGAAAGATCGGCATGGGAATAGCCGCCCGCAAGCCCAAACATGACGCGTTCTTCGTGCCGTTCCGCGCCGGCAAGGAAGCCGTATTGATTCTCCTGGAAGCCAGACTGAGCGCCCGAGCCGTTCACACGGGCATGCAATCCGGTGGCCGTGGCCCAGACGGGCGAGGTGCGCGGCACTGCGTCGCCCGTGGCAAGCCCTGTATCCACGGCGCGTCGCGTGGCTTGATCGAGAAGCGCCGCGGCCGTTGACTGCGCATTCGCCAGCGCCGCCGTGCCCAGCGCGGTGTAGACGCTCGTGTTTTTCGGCGCAATCACGACTGCCCCCCCGTTCCCCGGATCACTGACGGACGGATCGGCCAGTGACAGGATGACATCGTTCGCGCCATAGGCGACCGACGATTGCAGGCTGCCAAGATTGGCGCCTGCCGCCTGTGCGCCGGTGACTGAAGAGAAGCGACCGCTTACGCCATTCGCCGCGGTAACCACCGTATAGCGTGTTGCCTGGTACGTGCCGGGATCGTACGTAATCGCCAGCACCCCGTTCAGCGTCGCGCTTCCCGATACCTTGAGCTGCGACGCCGCCGTCGGACTCACCTCGATCGCCAACGTTGCATTGGACGCCTGTGTGTAGTTTCCACTGATGCGCAACGTGCCGATGGAGCCTCCCGGCGCCACGATGCCGCCGTTGGTCACGCTGCCGATAATCGTGCCGTGCCCGCGCAAGGTCCCTTGTGCACCGACGGCCACGTCGCCGCCCAGTGAGGCGGTGTCGTGGTTCGCATCGCCGACTTCGAGCGTGCCCGCCGCAACGCTCGTCGTCCCCGTGAAGGCCGTGCTCGCGCCATTGAGAACGAGCATGCCGCTGCCGAGCTTGGTGAAGGTCCCGCTGCCGGCAAGGTCGCCGGCATACGTACTGTCGCCTGAGGCGTCGACGCTCAGCGAATTCGCCCCCATGAGCAGATGTGTGCCCGCCACGCCGCTTAACCCGGAGACCGCTTGCGCACCCGCGGCAGACATATCGAACGTCGCGCCGCTGCCCAGCATGGCAAGGCTCGTCACCGAAGACAATTGGCCGGCGCCCGTCAATGCCAGCGTGCCTCCATTGATCGTGGTCGCGCCGGTGTAGACGTTTGTGCCCGAGAGCGTCTGTGTGCCGCCATTCAATGTCAGCCCACCGGAGCCGCCGATGCTGCCGGAGAAGACGCCCGAGGCGCTCGTGAGCGTAAGGGTACGGGCCCCGAGCGCGACCGACCCACTGCCGGCGATGCCCGTCAGCGACGCGCCGTTTGTCGTTGCCGAAATGTCGAGCGCGCCGTTATTGGTCAAGCCACTCGATGCTGCGACACTGCCGCCGCCGCTGAGCTTGAGCGTCGCACCACTGTCGACCACGGTCGCGCCGGTGTAGGTGCTGGTGCCTGTCAGCGTCTGGGTGCCGCCGGCCAGGCGAACGCCGCCCGTGCCGTCGATGACGCCGTCGAACGTGCCGGCCGCGTTGGTGAGCGAAAGTGACTGTGCGCCAAGCCGCACCGTACCCGCGCCTGAAAGCGCCTTGATCGACGTCCCCGACGTGACGGCGGATATATCTAGCACCGAATTGAGCACGACGCCGGACGACGCCGCGATGCTGCCGCTTCCCGCCAGGGCGAGTGTGCCATTGCTGATCGTGGTCGCGCCCGCATAGGTGTTGGCGCCCGAAATCGTCAACGTGTTGCCGCCTACGGCACTGAGCGAGCCAGCCCCGGAAATCACGCCGGACATCGTCAAGCCGGTCGACGCGGTGGAGACGGTCACGCGCGACGCCGCGTCGCTCAGGATGACGTCGTTGTTCAGTGTCAGCCCCGTGTTGCTTGCGGTAATGGTGGCCGTCGCTCCCGCGTCGAAGAGCAGCGTTCCGAGGATCGAGGAGCCTGTCAGCAGATTCAGCGAATTGTCCGTGCCGCCAAACTCGATCGCCGCCGCTCGGGTCCCACCTGCGCCGGTCAGCGCACCCATGATGAGACCTGCGTTCGTGATCGAATCCGTGCCGCGCGTCACCACGCCGACCCCGCCCCCGATGCCCATACCGCCCGAGATCGTTCCGATATTGGTGAGGGAATTGTGGGTTTGGGCAAGATCGACGCCAGTGCCCCCGGCGCCGCCTGCAGCGGACCCCGAGGCGCCCGCGCCCGCGGCGGCGCCTGCGCCGCCCGTGATCGTGCCGGTATTTACGATGGACGCGCTGCCGCCGAGCGAGAGCAGGCCGTCGCCGCCAGCGCCGCCGCCGCCGCTGAACCCACCGGAACCCCCGATGCCGCCGACGCCCCCGGTAATCGTCCCGTTGTTGGTGATCGTTGCTGCGACCCCGGCCGAGGTGAGTCCGCTACCACCTCCGCCACCGCCCCCGCCGTTGCCGCTCACGCCGTTGGTGGCATTTCCCCCGTTGCCCCCGGCCCCGCCCGTGATCGCTGCCGCGCCTGTGACGGTGATGTTGCTGCCAAGGTAATACAGCCCGGTGTTGCCGCCGTTCCCACCGCTTCCGAAGTTGGTTCCGTCCGGTCCCGCGTTGCCGGCGTCGCCCGTCAAAGGTCCGTTGACAGTGATATTGCTGGAGGCGATCACTTGCGCGGGACCGTTGGCTGACGCGCCAGCGATATCTCCGATGGCGCCTGCGCCGCCGGTACCGAGGGCCCCCCAGCTTCCCGGGTCCTGTACGGTCACGGTGCTGGCGTCGATGTGGCTGGAGCCGCCGCCCTGGCCATTTCCGGCGCCGCCCGCGCCGCTTCGACCCGGGAAACCGTCGCCGCCCGGTGCACCGCAGCCGCTGGTGTCGCTGGGGGTGCAGGCCCCAGCCCAGACAGGGGCTGCAGCCCCGGCGAGGGCCAGCGCAATGGCTGTGCTCCCGACCGTTCGAATGAACCCCTTACCCGTCGGTCCTCGGGCTGGACCTCGCGCCGGCACAAAGCCGAAATCGGGAGCCGAAGACGTCACCGACGTCGTAGTGGCGAGCTGCGCCTGACGGGCTACGAGCCCGAGTTTGCCTTGGACCACGAATAATCTCTCGTATCGCGCCGTGCATGGCGACCGGTGACCGAGAAGATACGGTCTTTCCCCCGCACTACGGCAGTCATGGGACGCCAACGCTCAGGGAGACCGCGCATATTTCGATTGATGAGCATCGGTGCGTGCGCTATTTGAATGCGCATAGGACACCGAATGTAATACAAAGTAAGGTAACTCGCTATAAGGGTGACGTTTCCCTGCGACGGTGTTCCGCGGTGAAGTGGGCGGTGGGGCTTCAGGCGGCCAGATTGCGGTTCGCGCCTAGTCGGCCATTCTTGCCCTCTCAGCCGGCGCTTCCAAGGTGTTCAATTCCGGCGGCGCCGCAAATTCCGGATGCCCGCCGAATGCGGAGTGAGAGCGGATGTAAGTGCTTGATTTGTTTGGCGCGCCCGACTGGAATCGAACCAGTGACCCTCGGCTTCGGAGGCCGATACTCTATCCCCTGAGCTACGGGCGCTATGCTGACCACCGGAGAAGAAGGCGCGAACGCGCGACCGGTAGGCAAAGAGGTAGAAGCATAGCGGTTTTGCCGCGCGCCGTCCATGCCCCGTGCATCGTCTCGCCACACAATGCGGCAATTCGTTGCCAAGTGCCGCGTGAGCGCGGATTTACTGTGCATGCAGAGCCCCCACACTTCGCGCACGAAGCACGCGGAACACCGCTTTGGCTTTCGCGTAAGCTAGGGAAAACACGGGACTTTTGCGGCGTCTGCGCACCGCCTTCGCGTGTCATCGGTCAAGGGTTTGTTGCTACAATGGCTCGATATTTTGACCGGATGGCGCCAGCCACCTGGGGTGATGCACTCGGTTTCCACAAAAATACTATTGAGAGATCCCGCATGAGTGAAGCACATAACGAGCATGAGTCTCTGATCAAAACACCCAAGCAGCTCATCGCCGCCGTCGTTGCGGGTTTCCTGGTTCCGATCGTCATCATCGTCCTGCTGGTCAATTACGTCGGCAATAACGCCCTGACCGGCGCGGGCAGTTCCGCCATGACCGAACAGGCTATCGCCGAGCGCATCGCGCCCGTCGCCAAGGTCGATATCAAGGACGCCAACGCACCACGCGTCTATCAGACCGGCGAACAACTCTACAAGGCCGTCTGTGCCGCCTGCCACGCCTCGGGCGCCGCCGGCGCGCCGAAGGTCGGCACGGCCGACTGGGCGCCGCGCATCGCGCAGGGCTACGACGGCATGCTCAAGATCGCTCTCGCCGGCAAAGGCGCCATGCCCGCGCGTGGCGGCACCAGCCCCGACGACGTGACGGACTACGAAATCGGCCGGGCGATCGTCTACATGGCCAACGCCTCCGGCGGCAAGCTGCAGGAACCGGCTGCTCCGGCACAGCCCGCCTCGGGCGCCGCAGCACCCGCCCCGGGATCGGCGGCACCCGCTGCAGCCTCCGGCGCCGACGCCAGCACAGCCGCCGCTGCCGCTGCCGCGATGGCCTCGCTCAAGACCGCAGCCCCCGCCGCCGCCGGCAGTAATCTCGAAGCGGGCAAGAAGCTCTACAACACCGTTTGCATGGCCTGCCACGCGAGCGGCGTGATGAACGCCCCGAAGTTCGGCGACAAGGCCGCATGGGCCCCGCGCATCGCCACCGGCATCGATACGCTGCACAACGCCGCCCTCCATGGCCTGAACGCCATGCCGCCGAAGGGCGGTGCCGCCAACGCGTCCGACGACGACGTCAAGGCCGCCGTCGACTACATGGTGAGCGCGGCCAAGTAAGCCGCCAAGCGCTTAGCCCCGTCCGACGCGAGGCGCTCGCCACCCACAGGAATCCCCGCTTCGGCGGGGATTCCTGTTTCCGAGACCCAGCGTCCACCGGTGAACGACGCCGTATTACACGCGTACCGTCAACGTCGGATCGAACGCCGCGTTCTCGACGCGTCCCTCGAAGCAATAGCCACGCGGATTGCACAGCACGCGGGTCGGGCCGATGCGGTAATCAAACGAATCGTGCGTATGTCCGTGAATCCATAACACCGCCTCCGACGATTCGACGAATGAGGTCAAATCCGAAATAAAGGCCGGATTGACGAGCGACCCTGCGAAACGGGGATGGATGCTCTGCGGCGTTGGCGCATGATGCGTGACCACGATGGTCGGGCCGTCGTGGGGTGCGGCGAGCACGCGCGCAAGCCAGGCGACGTTTTCGCGGCACAGCGCCGCGCAGTCGTCCGGCGAGAAGCACGGCAGTTCCGCCCACGGCACCGCCGGATCGCCTACGCGAATGCGTGTGAAGTCGCGTACGAATTTGCGTGACTCCTCCACGACGTCGTCGTGCTTGCCGTCGGCATCGTACAGCGCGAAGTCCGTCCATAACGTTGTGCCGACAAAGCGCACGCCGCCAATCACCACCGATCGTCGCTCAAGCAGATGCACGTTCGTGCCCGCGCTCAGGTGCCGCAAGTCGGCCAGCGTGCCCGCCAGTGTCGCGCCGTAGAACTCGTGATTTCCGGGAACGTAGATGACGGGGCGCCCCAACGCTTTCGCCCACTCGATGGCTTGCGCCGGTCGGCCGATGTCGCCGGCGAGAATCGTGACGTCGGCGTCCACCTCGGGAATGGCCAACGGCGCCACGGACAAATGCAGGTCGGACAGGATATGCAGTCTCACGCACCAGCTCCACAAAGTCTCGGGATCGGTGCCGCACACGCGCCGCCGCCGTGTGCGCCGAGCGCATCACGTGAGCGCGGGCGGTGTGGGCATTGGGTCGAAATCAAGGCAATTCACGTTTTGTTTCGCCCGTTTTCTACCGACTATCGCCCGCGTCACGCCGATGGTCAAGATGTCTTTGTCATCGGCAGGATGCGCTTCTATAGTGAAACTTCACCTGACGAGTGGAGGCGAGCCTATGCGGAAACTGTTGGTTGCTGTTCTGCTTTGTTTGACCGGTCTGGTCGGGATGGTCGTGGCGTCGAGCCCGGCAGCCGCTTGCGATCAGACGTCTTCGGGTAGTGGCAAATAGCAGCAAGCATTGACTTATCGGTACGCCGTGCCGCCGCCGACAGCCCCGGTACGATGTCGCCGTTCCTCAAGCCAGCCCCCGCTCGCGGGGGCTATTCATAGGTAGGGCGTGGTCGGCGCGTGTCGAGTCAGGCACCCGAGGACGACGGCGTCTTGTTCGCCCCGCCCGCGAGCATGGCCTTGAGGCTGGCGAGCCGGTCCTTCGGCGACATGGGCGCGTCTTCGGGCGGCGGGGGCGGCGCTTCGTCGAGTTGCATCTCGGGCACGAAGCGCGAGACCTCGCACGAATAGGTTTCGCGTGCCCGCTTGCGCTTCTTGCACCACGACAGTTGCAGCGAGCGCTGCGCCCGCGTGATGCCGACATACATCAACCGGCGCTCTTCCTCGATCTTTTCGGCGGTGACTTCTTCGTCCTCGCGAAGGTGCGGCAGGATACCTTCTTCCACGCCGACGAGAAACACGTGGGGATACTCCAGCCCCTTCGAGGCGTGCAGCGTCGACAGGCGCACGGCGTCGGGATCGTCGCCGTCGCGGCCTTCGAGCATCGACATCAGGGCAATGGTCTGTGTGAGTTCCATCAGGCTCTTGCCATCGTCGTCGAGGCCATCGGCCTTGTCGAAGCCGGTGGGCTGCGCCTCGTCGCCACGCGTGCCCTTGCGCTTCATCCATTCGAGGAATTCGAGCACGGTGGTCCAGCGCGATTGCGCCTGGCGCTCGTCGAATGTGTCGTACAGATACGCCTCGTAGTGGATCCCTTCCATCAGATCGTCGATGACTTCATTGGCCGGGTCGCGCGCCGCGCGCGCTGCAATACGCTGGATGAAGTCGCAAAACGCACGCAGCGGTTCGAGCTGGCGCGGCGGCAGCCGCGCCTCGACCGCCCCCATGTAGACGGCCTCGAACAGCGACACCTTGGCCTGTCCCGCGAAGCTGCCGAGCACTTCGAGCGTGGTGCTGCCGACCCCCCGGCGCGGCGTGGTCACGGCGCGAATGAAGGCGGGATCGTCGTCGGGGTTTGCCAACAGCCGCAGGTACGCACACAGGTCCTTGATTTCCGCCTTGTCGAAAAACGACTGGCCGCCGGAGAGCACGTACGGAATGCGTTCGCGCCGCAGCACTTGCTCGAAGATGCGCGCCTGATGGTTGCCGCGATAGAGAATGGCGTAGTCGCGAAACTCGGCGCGCCGCTCGAACTTGTGTGCCGACAAGCGAAAAACGACCGACTCGGCTTCATGCTCTTCGTCGTTCATCGCCGTGACCGTGATCGGATCGCCCAGGCCGTGCTCACTCCACAGCTTCTTCTCGAAGAGTTTCGGATTCTTTGCGATGACGTTGTTCGCCGCCGTCAGAATGCGCGACGTCGAGCGGTAATTCTGTTCCAGCTTGACGACCTTGAGCGTCGGGAAGTCGACCTGCAACTGCTTGAGGTTCTCCAGCGTGGCGCCGCGCCAGCCGTAGATCGCCTGATCGTCGTCGCCCACGGCGGTGAACGCCGCGCGCGGACCCGCGAGCAGCTTGAGCAGCAGGTATTGGCAGGTGTTGGTGTCCTGGTACTCGTCGATGAGCAGATAGCGCAGCTTGTTCTGCCAACGCTCGCGCACTTCCTCGTCGCGTTCGAAGAGTTGGGCGGGTAGCCGGATCAGGTCGTCGAAGTCGACGGCCTGGTAAGCCTGCAACGTGGCCATGTAATTGCGATAGACGAGTGCGGCCTGATGTTCGTCGGCGGTTTCGGCGGCGGCCAGCGCTGTCTCGGGTGTGACCAGTCCGTTCTTCCAGAGCGAGATGGCGGTCTGCACGCCGCGAATCATCGCCTTGTCGGTCGTGCCCAACTGCTCCTGAATCAGCCCGAAGCAGTCGTCGGCGTCGAGAATCGAGAACTGCGGCTTCAACCCGACGTTCGCCGCCTCGCGCCGCAGGATTTGCACGCCCAGCGAGTGGAACGTACAAATGGTGAGCTGGTTGACAGGCACCTTTCGGCCTTCCTTGCCCGGCGTGGTCAGCAGCTTGCCTTCGAGCTGCTTGGCCACGCGCTCGCGCATTTCGGCGGCGGCCTTGTTCGTGAAGGTCACGGCGGCGATGTGCTTCGGCTCGAACCCCTTCGTCTCGATGAGCCACGCGATCTTTTGCGTGATGACGCGCGTCTTGCCGCTGCCCGCCCCGGCCAGCACGAGACATGGGCCGTCGAAATAGCGTGTGGCTTCGTTCTGAGCGGGATTGAGCGGGAAGGAGGACATGGTGTGACGCGAAGGAGATGAAGACGGCGGCCGGCAAGGGTGCGCGCACGGCGAGGGCTGTGACGGCGATGCGTGGCCGCCCGCCGGGGCGATGCATCGGCAAGCGCCGGGCGGTGGGCAAGTCTATCATGCGAGCGCCACGCGGCCGTGCGCGCCCGACAGGCGTTGTGCGAACGCCAACTGTGGGGCGGGCGCGACGCCGAAGGCTGGCGTTGACGCAGACCGGATGCCTATAATGAGCAACGTTGCCATCGTGGTGGGGTCGCCGTGCAATGTCCAACCTGTGGGACGAACAATGCGCCGCGTGCGCGGCACTGTGCGCAGTGTGGCGCAAGACTCGCGGATGCCGAATCTTCCGGCTGGGTCACCGGCGCGCTCGTGTTCGGCACGGCGGTTTTCGCCGCCGTCGCGCTGCTCGGCATCTGGTGGAATCTGCGCGCCCCCTACGTCGACCCGGTGCCCAAGGCATCCGACGCAATGACCGTCGCCCCTTTCAACTCCGGTAACGATGCGCCGCCAGCCGTCGCGTCGGCCGCGTTGGCGGCGGCGGTGGCCAACCCTGCGTCAGGCGAGGCATCTGCCGCGCTGGCCCGGGCGCAGGCGTTGGCGGCGGTCGATGCGGCCGCGTCCGGTGCGGCGGCCGACGTCGCTTCGGCCAGCCAGCCCGCGCCGCTCACCGCCTCGGCGGCCACCGCAGCGTTGACTGCCGCTGTCACGGCGCCCACATCGCCCCCGACCCGCAACAACGCGCCGGACGACATGATGCAACTGCTCAGCCGCCGCGCAGGGGCAGGGGCGGCCGGCAATACGGCGCGTGCGCCGGCCAATGTCGATCTTCCCGCGCATTTCGACAACAACGATATTGGCTCGATCGCCGCCGAAGCCCAGCCGGGCGCGGCACCGGCGGCATCGGTGGCATCACCGGCAGTGGCACCGTCGACGGCCAGTGCCGTGGCCGCAGCACTGGCGCAGTGCGACCGCTATCGCTGGTATGAGGTGATACCGAAGCAGCGCTGCGTGTGGGCCGTGTGTAACGGACGCTGGGGCAAGAATGGTTGTCCGGCGGGCACGAATCCCGGCGAGTCGCGCTGACCGGCGCACGCGCTCGGCGCGATCAAAAAATACGTCTAATTCCCCGTGCGCGACGAAGAACCGGGAAAGCCCGTCCGACGGTGTTAAACGCCGATTGGCGCTCAGATAATTCGCATCAAATTGACAGTCTTCGCCTTTCGCCGTAAAGTGCGCGAGCGTGGTCGGGAGAGCGCACCGGGAAGCACATGCCGGGGCCGCCGAAGGGGTAATACCCACAAACTCTCAGGCATCAAGGACCGTCCGCGCCGAAGGCATCGCCTTCGATCTCTGGAGAGCGGTTGCAGCGTGCGTGGCACGCGGGCGACCCACCGAAGGGGCCGGCACGAGCGGCATGGCGCACAGCGCGCCGCACGCACCGGGCAATCTCTCAGGTACCAAGGACAGAGGGGTCATCTCGCCAACTGGCATTGCGCCGGGCACGTGCACACGCACGCGCCGGACGCGGAAAGTGCCGGTCGTCGAGATGACCCCTTTTTGCATTGTCGGGCGCCGTATTCCGACATGCCTGACCCTTGATGCCTTGACGCCCCGATGACCGAACTCAAACGCACTCCGCTCAACGATACGCACCGCGCCGCGGGCGCCCGCATGGTCGATTTCGGCGGCTGGGACATGCCCGTGAACTATGGCTCCCAGATCGAAGAGCACAACGCCGTGCGCACCGACGCCGGCATGTTCGACGTCTCGCACATGTGCGTGGTCGATCTGCACGGCCCGAGCTGCCGCGAATTTCTGCGCTACGCCGTCGCCAACAACGTCGACAAGCTGCAAACCCCGGGCAAGGCGCTCTACACCTGCATGCTCAACCCGAGCGGCGGCGTGATCGACGACCTCATCATCTATTTCATCGCCGAAGACTGGTTCCGCGTGGTGGTCAATGCCGGCACGGCCGACAAGGACCTCGCCTGGATCGGCCAGCTCAATGCGCACGGCGATTACAGCCTGACGATCATTCCGCGCCGCGATCTGTCGATCGTCGCGGTCCAGGGGCCGAACGCCCGCGCCAAGGTGTGGCAGGCGGTGCCGGGCAGCCAGGCCGCGAGCGAAGCGCTCAAGCCGTTCAATGCCGCTTTCGCCAAGGACACGGCGTTCGGCGAGTTGATGATCGCGCGCACGGGTTACACCGGCGAAGATGGCTTCGAAGTGATCGTGAACGCCGATCACGTGGCCGCGCTGTGGAATGCACTGGTCGCGGCGGGCGTGCGTCCGGCCGGGCTGGGCGCGCGTGACACGTTGCGTCTGGAAGCCGGCATGAACCTGTACGGCCAAGACATGGACGACGACGTGTCGCCGCTGGACGCCGGCCTGGGCTGGACCGTCGAGAAAGAGAGCGACCGCACGTTCGTCGGCAAGGATTCGCTGCTCTCGCGCGGCCAGACGTGGCGCTTCGCGGGCCTTGTGCTCGACGGCAAGGGCGGCGTGTTGCGCGCGCACCAGGTCGTGGTGACCGAGGCGGGCGACGGCGAAATCACCAGCGGCACGTTCAGTCCGAGCCTGCAGCAATCGATCGCGTTCGCCCGTTTGCCGAAGGGCGTGCCGGACGGCGCGACCGTCCAGGTGCAAATTCGTGACAAGCAATTACCCGCACGTGTGGTCAAATTACCGTTCGTGCGTCACGGCAAGGCCGTGGTGGCCTGAGTAACATCGGCGCCACGGTGCGGCGACACGAATTACCGATAACCGAATACCCCAAACACTGAATCCCGGAGCGTCAACATGGCGAATATCCCCGATAACCTGAAGTACACCGAGTCCGACGAATGGGCCCGCCTCGAAGCCGACGGCACCGTGACCGTGGGCATTACCGATTTCGCGCAGGAATCCCTGGGCGACATCGTGTTCGTCGAACTGCCGGACACCGGCCGCACCGTGGCGGCGGACGAAGCCTCGGCCGTGATCGAATCGGTCAAGGCAGCGGCCGACGTGCACTCGCCGGTAAGCGGCGAGATCCTCGAGACCAACACGGAAGTGTCCGGCTCGCCCGACCTGGTCAACACCGACGCTTACGGCAACTGGCTGTTCCGTGTGAAGCCGTCGAACACGGCCGAGCTGGACAAGCTGCTGGGCGCTGAACAATACGCCAAGAAAATCGGCGGCTGATGCCCCGGACGGTGCCGCGAGACCTTCGGTTCGCGCGGTACCGTCCCGGCTGCCGCCCCCGCCGTCACTTGCCGTGATCGAACGAGAGATCTGACCCATGAATGCCTTGACTGACCTGCAAGCGCCGCGCCGCTCGCTCTCCGAGCTGGAGCAGCGCGACAACTTCTCCGCGCGCCACATCGGCCCGGATACCCCCGAACAACAGGCGATGCTCGCCGAGCTGGGCTACGCGTCGCGTGCCGCGTTGATCGACGCCGTGGTGCCCGCGTCGATCCGTCGCGACGGCGCGCGCTTCGCCCAGTCGCTCGGCCCGTTCGCCGCCGCGCAAACCGAATCGCAGGCGCTGGCGCAACTGCGCGCGCTGGCCAGCCAGAACCAGGTGTTCAAGTCGTTCATCGGTCAGGGCTACGCCAATACGTTCACGCCGGGCGTGATCCTGCGCAACGTGCTGGAAAATCCGGCCTGGTACACGGCCTATACGCCGTATCAACCGGAAATCTCGCAAGGCCGTCTCGAGGCGCTGCTCAACTATCAGCAGATGATCATCGACATGACGGGGCTGGCGATCGCCAACGCGTCGATGCTCGACGAGGCGACCGCTGCCGCCGAAGCGATGACGCTGGTCAAGCGTACCGGCAAGTCGAAGTCGAACACGTTCTTCGTGGCCGACGACGTGCTGCCGCAAACCATCGAAGTCGTGCAAACGCGCGCCAAGCCGCTGGGCTTCGAAGTGCAGGTCGGCCCGGTGGCCGCCGCGGCCGATGTCGATGCGTTCGGCGTGCTCGTGCAATACCCCGGCGTGGGCGGCGACGTGCGCGACTATCGCGCGCTGGCCGACGCGATCCACGCCAAGGGCGGCATGCTGATCGCCGCCGCCGATCTGCTCTCGCTCACGCTGCTCACGCCGCCGGGCGAGTGGGGTGCCGACGTCGCTGTTGGCAACAGCCAGCGCTTTGGCGTGCCGATGGGCTTTGGTGGCCCGCACGCCGCGTACCTGGCGACGCGCGACGAACTCAAGCGCTCGATGCCGGGCCGCCTGGTCGGCGTGTCGATCGATGCGCAAGGCAAGCCGGCGCTGCGTCTGGCGCTGCAAACGCGCGAACAGCACATCCGCCGCGAAAAGGCGACGTCGAACATCTGTACCGCGCAGGCGCTGCTCGCCATCATGGCCAGCATGTACGCCGCGTACCATGGCCCGCAGGGGCTGCGCACCATCGCTGAGCGCACGCATCGTCTGACGGCCGTGCTGGCCGCTGGTCTCACCGCACTGGGCGCCGCGCCGCGCAACGCCACGTTCTTCGACACGCTGACGGTGCCCGTGGCCGGTCGTGCCGATGCCGTGCATACGGTGGCCGCCGCGCGCCGTTTCAATTTGCGTCGCGAGGACGCCGACACCGTCGGCATCTCGCTCGACGAGACGAGCACGCGCGACGACGTGATCGCCCTGTGGGAAGTGGTGGCCGAGGGCCTCGGCAAGAGCGCCGTCTCGCTGGACTTCGACGCCATCGAGGCCACCGTCTCGAACGGCTACCCGGTGGCACTGGCACGCCAAAGCGCGTATCTCACGCACCCAGTGTTCAACCGCTACCACTCCGAACACGAAATGCTGCGCTATCTGCGCAGCCTGTCCGACAAGGATCTGGCGCTCGACCGAACGATGATCCCGCTCGGTTCGTGCACGATGAAGCTCAACGCCACCTCGGAAATGCTGCCGGTGACGTGGCCCGAGTTCGGTCAGATTCACCCGTTCGCACCGACGGAACAGACCGTTGGCTACCGTACGATGATCGACCAGCTCGAGCAGATGCTCGTGGCCGCGACCGGCTACGCCGCCGTCTCGCTGCAACCGAACGCCGGCTCGCAGGGCGAGTACGCGGGTCTGCTCATCATTCAGGCGTATCACGCGTCGCGCGGCGAAGCGCATCGCGACATCTGCCTGATTCCGGCGTCGGCGCACGGCACGAACCCGGCGTCGGCCCAGATGGCCGGCATGCAGGTCGTGGTGGTCGCCTGCGACGCCAACGGCAACGTCGATCTGGCCGATCTGCAGGCGAAGGCCGAGCAGCATCGCGATCGTCTGGCCGCGATCATGATGACGTACCCGTCCACACACGGCGTGTTCGAAGCCGGTGCGCGTCAGATCTGCGAGATCGTGCACGCGAACGGCGGTCAGGTGTATGTCGACGGCGCCAACATGAACGCCATGGTCGGCCTGTGCGCACCGGGCGAATTCGGCGGCGACGTCTCGCACTTGAATCTGCACAAGACGTTCTGTATTCCGCACGGCGGCGGCGGCCCGGGCGTAGGTCCGGTGGCGGTGGGCGCGCATCTGGCGCAGTTCCTGCCGAACCAGCGCTCGACGGGCTACTCACGCGATGCCAACGGCATCGGTGCCGTGTCGGCCGCGCCGTATGGTTCCGCCTCGATTCTGCCGATCTCGTGGATGTACGTCGCCATGATGGGCGCGCAGGGCCTGACGGCCGCCACCGAGACGGCTATCCTGAATGCGAACTACCTCGCGAAGAAGCTCGCGCCGCATTATCCGGTGCTGTATAGCGGCCCCGGCGGGTTGATCGCGCACGAGTGCATTCTGGATCTGCGCCCGCTCAAGGACACCAGCGGCATCACGGTTGACGACGTGGCGAAGCGCCTGATGGACTTCGGTTTCCACGCTCCGACGATGAGTTTCCCGGTGCCGGGTACGCTGATGGTCGAGCCGACGGAATCGGAATCGAAGCATGAACTCGACCGCTTCATCGAGGCGATGGTCGCGATTCGCGAGGAAATCCGTGCCGTGGAAGAGGGTCGCGCCGATCGCGAGGACAACCCGCTCAAGCACGCGCCGCACACGGCGGACGTGGTGACGGCGGACGAATGGCCGCACGCTTACGCGCGCAGCCAGGCGGCGTACCCGGTGAAGGCGCTGCGCGAGCGCAAGTATTGGCCCCCGGTGGGACGTGCCGATAACGTCTACGGCGACCGGAATCTGTTCTGCGCCTGCGTGCCGATGAGCGACTACGAATAAGCGTCGCAAAAGCTTGGCAGACAGGGGCTGGCAGACACATTGCCGGCCCCTTTTTGTCACTATGGATGTCGCGCGAATGCGCCGGGCCGGTGGCATTCGTCACGTCCCCCCAATGTTTCAGCACTTCAGGACAGCCCCATGGCCGTTTCAGTTTTCGATTTGTTCAAGGTGGGTATCGGACCGTCGAGTTCGCATACCGTGGGGCCGATGCGCGCGGCGCTGATGTTCGTGCAAGGTCTGGAGCGCGACGGCCTGCTGCCGCAGGTCGCAGCGCTGCGCGCCGAGCTGTACGGCTCGCTCGGCGCCACGGGCAAGGGACACGGCACCGACAAGGGGGTACTGCTCGGTTTCATGGGCGAGGCGCCCGACACGGTCGATCCGGCGACGATTGCGGGGCGTCTGGCCACGCTGCGTCAGACGAAGGTGCTGTCGATTCTCGGCAAGTACGAGGTGCCGTTCGTCGAGAAGGAACACATGGTGTTCTACCGCCGCGAGGCGATGGCCGAGCATCCGAACGGCATGAAATTCCACGCGTTCGATGCCGAGGGCAACAAGCTTCGCGAGGGGCGCTATCTGTCGGTCGGCGGCGGTTTCGTCGTGACGGCCGGCGCGTCGAACGCACAGGTGCTCGCCGCGCACGATCAATTGCCGTATCCATTCCGCACGGGCAAGGAACTACTCGAGATGTGCCGCGCGAGCGGCAAGACCATCGCGCAACTGATGTGGGAGAACGAGAAGGTCTGGCATCACGGCGACGCGGCCACGGCGGAAGCGGATATTCGTCGCGGGTTGCTCAACATCTGGAATGTGATGCAGTCGTGCGTGACGCGCGGTTGCGGCATCGGTAACGACGACGCCGACGGCGAACTGCCAGGGCCGCTGCATGTGCGACGCCGTGCGCCGGAGTTGTATCGTCAGCTAACGCAACGCGCCGAGCGCACACTGTCCGATCCGTTGTCGGTGATGGATTGGGTGAATCTTTACGCGATTGCCGTCAACGAAGAGAACGCCGCGGGCGGACGTGTGGTGACCGCGCCGACGAATGGCGCTGCCGGCATCATCCCGTCGGTGCTGCACTACTACGATCGCTTCGTACACGGTGCGAACGAGCAGGGGGTAATCGACTTCCTGCTCACGGCCGGGGCCATCGGCATTCTGTACAAGCTCAACGCGTCGATTTCCGGCGCGGAAGTGGGGTGCCAGGGTGAAGTCGGTGTGGCGTGCTCGATGGCCGCTGGGGCGCTCGCTGCGGTGCAGGGCGGCACGGTCGAGCAAGTCGAGAATGCGGCCGAGATCGGCATGGAGCACAACCTTGGGCTCACGTGCGATCCGGTCGGCGGTCTGGTGCAGATTCCGTGCATCGAGCGCAATGCGATGGCGTCGGTGAAGGCGGTGAACGCGGCGCGCATGGCGTTGCGTGGCGACGGTGCGCACTATGTGTCGCTCGACTCCGTTATCAAGACGATGCGTGAGACCGGTGCCGACATGAAGACGAAATACAAGGAGACGGCGCGCGGCGGCCTCGCGGTAAATATCGTGGAGTGCTGATTTTTCGGATGGCGATGCGTAAGCTGCGTGGCGAAAGTCACGCAGCTTTTTTCTTTTTGCGGCTTGGCTTCCGTATCTGCGACTGGCGACCTTGTTTATCGGCCAATTCCCACCCCCTAAAAAAGTGGCACCACTCAGAATGTCACCTTTTAACGCTGTTGCAACCGCCGATACACGACTCGACGCGTTTGCCAGCCGTTTCGAGGGGCATGTCAATGCGAAGAAAACAGTCCGGCATCTTTTTGATCTCAGCAGCCATCGCCGTGGCGGTGACCGGCATGCTGATTACATTCTGGGGCGTCAATTACACGCGGCAGTTGCGCGTTGAGCGCGCGGAGCGCATCGGTGAGTCGTTGAAGATCATGGGTGACGCGACGCAGAGTTTCGCGGTGACGTATCACGACCGGCTGAACAAGCTGTTCGAGAACGACGTGCCCTTCACCATCGACGGCGTTCAATTCACGAGGGAGGGAACCGCGCCGCGAGTGGTGAGCAATCTGACGGCGGAGAGCCTGATCAAGGTCATGAACGTTCGCGGTGTGGCAAGCAAACCGCCGAATGGCATGGGGGAATATGCGATTCGTGTGTATGAAGATTGCGTCGACAAAAAGTGCGATATCAAGACGCTGGTGTACCTGACTCAGCCCATCAAGCGCGCCTATTCGGACGCCCCCGATTACGATGCGGCGACCACCGCGATGCGAAAAATCGGTGCGTTGGGCGGCATGTCGCTCCAAGATGCGCCCGACCAATTCCGCTTTATCGAAAGCGATGGGTCAGCACGCACGGTGATGAATCCGACTGCGCAGCCGGGCCTGCTCGCCGTGCGCGGCGGGCACCAGACGAGCGCGATGGATACTTTGCTCAGTCTCGATGGACGCAAGTCGATGACGGGGAATCTTAATCTGGAGGATAAGAACGGCGCTGGGAAAGACGGGCCGACCCATCACAACATTGTCGGCGCGGGGAATATCGAGGGGAAAGGGAACTTGCGGATGACGAGCCTTGAAGTGTCGTCCGCGCGTATCGCCGGCACGTTGGATCTCAGCAAGGGCACGCCGAACAACGGCCAGAACAATGGCAACAATATCATCGGTGCGCGTGACATTACCGGAAGTGGAACGCTTAGCATGCGGGGCGTCGAGGCGGATAGCGTGAAAGTTGGATCAACGCTAAGCCTGAATGCGAACGACATAACGGGGGCGCGAACCGTAGGGGCAAAGACCGTCGATGCGACTAATGTGGATGCGACCAATGTGGACGCAACCCGCGTCAATGCCAAACGAGTGGAATCGGGCGCACTGAAGTCGACCGAAGGTGTGGTCGAGTTGGGCACCAGCATTTCGGGCGGCTCGTGCACGGGAATGGGGATCGGCGTTGATGCCCAGGGCCGGGTGATGTCGTGCCAGGCCGAGGATCCCGACCGAAAGGGCCGGGGAGGGCGCGTCTGGAAGCTGTCTAGCCCGACGATTACCCGGGAGAATGTCCCGGACGACGTGGTGAACCAGATCACATCCGAGGCGCAGCGTGACGCGTCGTGGTGGATGTCGAAGTTCGACCTGCGTTGGGGAAAGAGCAAACTGCTTAACCGCAGCGCCGCAAGTGTTCTCTATGAAGTGGGTTTTGCGAGTGCCTGTGTGCTGGACGCGGAGGCGAAGAATGCTGGCGGCATTCTCGAATACAACCACCGCCTGAGCCGGTTCGTCGTGCGCGGCATGGCGCGTCCCGGAGGCGCCTTGTATTGCTTCTCGTACGGCGGGAGATCAGGGGGCATGAGCACGACCTTCTGGGATTGGGGGAAGAACAACGTCGGGCACGGCATTATGGAAAGCCCGACCTGGTATCGTGGTGACACGCCGGAGTTTCGTAACCTTTTCAGCGCAACGATGACGCAGAACGTCGGCGCCCTCAACGAGGGCGGACCTTGGCACCACTGATGTGTGTCACGCAAGGATATCGATGAGGCGACCGTTCCACGTGACCGCGGCATACGCCCGGTCATCAACCTCTCGATGTCGCGTTGCCTTGCCTTGTCTTTGCGCCGTGCGGCATTTGCCAGGGAAGCTTTGTCGATAATCGAAATGTGAAGAAGCCGCGTGACGAAAGTCTCGCGGCTTTTCATTTCGGGTTTTCGCTTCGGAATTTGCCGTCACCGATCAGACGTTAACGGGCATTTCCCAAGCTTCTCGCGAGTGACGTCACTGACAATGCCCTATTTCAACGATCTGACGATCACCGGCGCCTGTTGTCGCGTGTTTGCCAGACGATTCAAGTGAGGGCGCGTCAATGCGAAGAAACCAGTCGGGGATCTTTCTCGTCTCAGCCGCCATTGCGATTGCGGTGGTCGGCATGTTGATTACATTTTGGGGCGTGAATCAGATGCGGCAGATGCGCATCGAGCGGGCAGAGCGCGTTGGGCATGGACTCAAGATCGTCGGTAACGCGGCCGATACGTTCGTCGCGAAGTATTACAAGCAGCTCTCGGAGCTGTTATCGGCACCGGGAAACACATTTCCGATCAAGGGGCACACGTTGACCAACGTGCCCGCTTCTTCGTCGTTCGGTTACGCGCACGTAGGCAACCTGAACGCCGCCGCGCTCATCAAGGTGCTCGATATTTCCGGCGTGGGCAGCAAGCCGCCGCATGGCCTGGGCGACTACGAGATCCGGATTTACCGGAAATGCGATCGGGAGAACCCGCCCAATTGCCAAATCAACTCGCTGACTTATCTCACCGAACCGGCGAAGCGGGCGTATTCCTCGGAGCCCGATTACGCGTTCGCTGCCATTGTCGCAAAGACGGTGGGTGCTTACGGTGGGACATCCACGATGGACAAGCCGCAGGAATTTCGATTCGTCGACGAGAACATGCAGCCGATTCCGGACGCCGTTCCCAATCCGCTGGGGAAACCGGGACTGGTTGCCATGCGCGGCGGATACCTGACGCACAGTCTCGACGTCAATGTTCGGCGCGACGGATCGCGCAACATCACGGGCGATCTGGACTTCGAGAACGGCAATACGCATCAGAGTATCAAAGGGATCAAGAACATTGTCGGCGTTGGAAAGCTCAGCATGGGCGAGCTTGAGATCGGGGGCAAGGCGACGGTGAAAGGCCCGCTTCATCTGAGCGACGACAAGGGTCGGAACCGGCAAGACATCATTGGGGCGGGGAACATCGAGGGCGACGGCATGCTGACAATGCGGGGCCTCGAGGTGCAAGGTGCGACGGTGGCGGGCAACGCAACCATTCACGGCGACCTGAGAGCACAACGCGGGGCAACCGTCGGTGGCGCCCTGAGAATGCAACGCAACGACATCGAGCACGCGGGGCAGGTAACAGCGGACAGACTTCAATCCGAATCAGGCGTTATCCGGCTGGATCGATCCAATCAGCAGGATGCGTCGTGCCAGCCCGGCGAGATCGGGCGCGACGGTAACGGCAAAATGCTCTCGTGCCAGAACTCCGGTGGCGGCTGGACATGGCAACTCGCTCGCACCACCGAGTACATCACAAAGGTCGAGTACAAAGAGGTCGAGCGAATCGTCGAAAAGGACAAGCCACTCGTCATGGCGAAGTGGACCCAAACATGGGGTGGTTGCAACGGCTACAAAAAAATCGGAGGAGGTAGTTGGCGGTGGAGCGGATGGTTCGGGACAATTCCCGGCGCGCAGTCCTGCACCATTGTCTCGAGAGGGTGGTGTAACTCAGTGGGTTATTCCGACAAGGCGCGCGTTTACAACGTCAACGAAAGGGGCCAAATGATCACCGTTGGCGGTACACCCTACGCCGAATTCGGGAACACGTACGGTGAGTTGATCTGTGCCTTCAGATCAAAGGAGGATGCGCGCGCGCGAGGCTTTACACTTTGCGACCCCCACACACAGAATTGCTCGCTGAATTTCTAATTACGGCCGTTGAGCCGGCCTCGCACGTCACACCCGTCGCGCTTTCTTGCGCCGGGCTGCTCGCCGTGCACTGAGCCGACATATCGCTTCGTGTTTCGCGGCATCCTGTGGCCAAAGAAGTCGCCTGCTCTTGCTTTCAGGCAAGCGCATGACCGTCACATGATCGTCACATTGACTGGCTAACCTACGTCCCGATGTCTCCTTGCCTTGTCTTTGAGCCGCGCGGCGTTTGCCGGGCGGCTTTTTTTCTTGTTGCGCACTTGCGTATGGGAATCGACGTAAAGTCCTGGCGGCTGCTATCGCACCGGGGCAATTCTTGAGATTCTTCGTCGCTTGCCCCCTGGCTTTTCGGGGTCGATAGGTGGTTGCGACAGGAGAGATGTGACATGGAGCGTTGGCTCAAGCCGTTGGTCGATACCGTCGGCGGGGTGCTGTCGGGATACCCCCTTGTGATCGCCTTGCTGGGCGCGGGACTTTACTTCACCATCCGCTTCGGCGGGATTCAGATTCGGGCGCTTTGGCACAGCATCTGTCTGCTGCGCACCTCGGGGAGCACCTCGGGCATTTCACCGTTCCAGGCGTTCGCCACGGGATTGGCGAGTCGCGTGGGTACCGGCAATATCGCCGGGGTGGCCGTCGCACTGACCATCGGCGGGCCGGGCGCCATCTTCTGGATGTGGGTCACCGCGCTGCTGGGTATGGCGTCGGCGTTCGTCGAATCGACGCTGGCGCAGATATTCAAGGTGCCACGTCATGACAACACGTTTCGCGGCGGTCCCGCCTACTACATCCAGATCGGCCTGGGCTCGCGCAAATTTGGCATTGTCTTTGCGCTGGCACTCCTCTTCACCTTCGGGTTCGCACTCAACTCGGTGCAGTCGCACTCGATTGCCGAGGCACTGGAAGCGTCGTTCGGCTGGGAGCGGATCTGGATCGGCGTTGCGCTGGTGCTGATGACCGCGCCCATCATCTACGGCGGCGTGCGGCGTGTCGCCCGCTTCGCGCAATGGATCGTGCCGGTCATGGCGCTCGCCTATGTCGGGCTCGCCGTGTATGTGTGCATTGTGAATCTCGACCAGATCCCCGCCATGATTTCGATGATCATGCGTCACGCGCTCGGGCTTGAACCGGCCGCCGGCGGCATCGCAGGGTATGCCGTGAGTCAAGCGGTGTTGATGGGCGTGAAGCGTGGCCTTTTCTCCAACGAAGCGGGCATGGGCAGCGCGCCGAATGCCGCCGCCGTGGCCACGACCCAGCATCCGGTGCAGCAAGGCTTGATGCAGATGCTCGGCGTGTTCTTCGACACCGTCGTCGTGTGTTCGGCCACGGCGTTCATGATCCTGCTCTCAGGCGAGTTCATGCCGGGTGCCGCGCCTGAAGGTGCCGTGCTCACCCAGCGTGCCCTGGCCGCTCACGTAGGCAACTGGGCCGTCGTCTTCACGGGCATCACCGTGTTCTTCCTCGCTTATTCGAGCGTGCTTGGCAACTATGCCTATGCGGAAGTCAACATGGACTACCTGACGCAACGTCCATGGCTGCTCCATGTCTTCCGTGCGCTGGTGTTGCTGGCCGTGATGCTCGGATCGGTCGCCAGCCTGCCGCTGGTGTGGAGCTTCGCGGATGTCGGCACTGCGCTGATGGCGTTCATCAATCTGGTCGCCATCGGCTTGTTGATGAAGTATGCGTTGGTCGCGTGGCGCGACTATCAGGCCCAGCGCCGTGCGGGCATCGCCGAGCCGGTCTTCACGCGCGATGCGCTGCCGCCGGAGATGCGTGAGCGTTTGCCAAAGGATGTCTGGTGACGGGGTCGTGCCATCGAACGTGCCGCACTGACGTTGCGCTTTAGCGCCTTGACGCCATAACGCCATAACGCCATAACGTCGTAACGTCCTAGGGCCGGA
The DNA here is from genome assembly GCF_902459625.1 of Pandoraea cepalis. Classification (NCBI taxonomy): domain Bacteria; kingdom Pseudomonadati; phylum Pseudomonadota; class Betaproteobacteria; order Burkholderiales; family Burkholderiaceae; genus Pandoraea; species Pandoraea cepalis. The sequence goes on along the minus strand of NZ_CABPRY010000011.1, from coordinate 85,057 downwards.
GCGGCGCAATGCCCCGACGGCACGCACCAAGCACAAGGGCCGGTGAGTCATCCTCACCGGCCCTTGTCGTTGAGCGCTATCGGCCCATCGTCAGGCGCTTACTTGCCGCCGACGGTTTCCAGCACGGTCCACTTACCATCGACCACCTTGTACAGCGTGATCGAGCCGTACTTCAGATCGCCTGCCTTGTCGTACGCCAGCTCACGCGTGGTCACGCCGGGCATGCTGGTCTTCGCGAGCGTCGGCAGGTACTTTGCCGGATCGGTCGAGTTGGCCTTCTTCATGGCCGACATCATGGCCATGGCACCGTCGTAGGCGTACGGCGAGTACGTTTCCGGGCCGCTGCCGAACTTGGCCTTGTAGCGCGACTCGTACGCGGCACCGCCGGGCATCTTGTCGAGCGGCAGGCCGGCGAGCGACACCACCGAGCCGTTGGCGGCGTCGCCGGCGATCTTCAGGAACGCATCGGACTTGACCATTTCACCGGCCATCAGCGTGCTCTTCATGCCCAGTTCGCGCATTTGTTTGGCGAGCGGGCCGGCTTGCGCGTCGGCGCCACCGTAGAACACCATGTCCGGATTGGCGCGCTTGAGGTTGGTCAGAATGGCGCGGAAGTCCACGGCCTTGTCGTTGGCGAATTCGCGGCGAACAATCTTGCCACCCGCGGCCTTCGCCGCCTTCTCGAACTCGTCGGCCAGACCTTGGCCATAGGCCGTGCGGTCGTCAACGATGGCGATGTTCTTGAAACCCAGCTTCTTGACGGCGAACGTACCGACGACCGACCCTTGCTGAATGTCCGAGGTCATCATGCGGAACGTCGTCTTGAAGCCTTGCTTCGTGTATTCCGGGGCCGTCGCCATGGCGATTTCCGGAATCCCGGCTTGCGCGTAGATGCGCGAAGCGGGAATCGTCGTGCCGGAGTTGAAGTGGCCGAGCATGCCCTTGATGCCCGAGTCGACCAGCTTCTGTGCGACCAGCGAACCCTGACGCGGGTCGGCCTGATCGTCTTCCGACTGCAACACGAACTTCACCGGCTTGCCCTCGATGGTCGGCTTCGTGGCGTTGTACTCGTCGACGGCGAGCTGAATGCCGTTCTGCATGTCTTTGCCGTAGTGCGCCTGGGCGCCCGTGAGCGGTGCGGCAAAACCCAGCTTCACTTCCTGCGCCTGTTGCGCGTTGGCCGTACCGAACGCGAGCAGTCCCGCGACGGCGACCGCGCTGAGCGTAAGCTTCGATTGCATCAACCCTCTCCTTGCATGTGTATGTCGTTGAGTGGCATGCCTGCGGGATCGCCGTGGCATGCCTTTCTTGGATCGCCGTCTGCACAAGGCCGGTCGGCCCAGGACGGCTTCAATCGCAATCAAACGCAATATGCGTCCGACGCGGCAGTATTGGTTGGCTGCGCGCGCCGGTCAAGAGGGAGAAGTTCCGATGGAAGGTGCTACCGGATTATGGGGAGGGTTGCGCCGTCGGGGCACCGGTGCTACCGGATTCGCCCGTCGCGCCTTGCTGGATTGCGCGCAGCGTCGCTTGGGCGCTCGCGTAGCGGGCGAGCACGTCGGCGCTCGGGGCCTTGTCGAAGCGACTCACCACGATGAGCGCCAAACCGCCCAGCACAAAGCCCGGCAGGATTTCGTACAGGTCGAACCAGCCAAATTGCTTCCAGATCAGGACGGTGGCCGCCCCAACGACAATGCCCGCGAGCGCCCCGTTACGGGTGACGCGCGGCCACAGCAGCGTGGCCAGCACCAGCGGACCGAAGGCCGCCCCGAAACCCGCCCAGGCGTAACTCACCATGCCGAGCACGCGGCTCTGCGGATCGAGGGCCAGCACCACGGCGATCACCGCCACGCTCAACACCATCGCCCGGCCGATCCAAACGAGGCGGGCTTGGCTGACCGGCCCGCGCGCAAACGTCTTGTAGAGGTCTTCCGTCAGTGCACTGGCGCACACGAGCAACTGGCACGACAAGGTGCTCATCACGGCCGCGAGAATCGCCGCCAGCAGCACACCCGTGAGCCACGGGGTGAAGAGCTGGGTCGTGAGCGCCATGAAGATGGTCTCCGGATTTGCCGCCACACCGGCGCCAAGATCGGGCCGCGCGCTGTAGAACGCCAGGCCGAAGAAGCCCACGGCGACCGCACCGGTCAGGCATAGCACCATCCAGGTCATGCAGATACGACGCGCCTGCGGAATCGCTGCCGCCGAACGCGCGGCCATGAATCGCACGAGGATGTGCGGCTGGCCGAAATAGCCCAGACCCCAGGCGAGCATCGAAATGACGCCGATGGGCGCGAGATCGCCGAACCAATCGGTGTGGGCGGGATGCACAGCGGTGACCGCGTCGACGGCCGCCGCGGGGCTGCCGTCGAGCGCAATCACGGCAATCGGGGTGACGACCAGCGCGGCGAACATCAGCGAGGCCTGCACCGTATCGGTCCAGCTCACCGCAAGAAATCCGCCGATGAAGACGTAGGCAATGGTCGCCACGGCGCCGATCCACAGCGCCGTTCGGTATTCCAGGCCGAACATCGTTTCGAACAGCCGGGCACCGGCGACGACTCCCGACGCGCAATAAATCGTGAAGAAGATGAGGATCACGAGCGCCGTGACGATGCGCAGCACGTGGCTGCGGTCACCGAAGCGCTGTGTGAGGTACTCGGGCAGGGTCAGCGCGTTGCCGCACACCTCCGTATGCACACGCAAGCGCGCGGCCACGAGATGCCAGTTGGCCCACGCGCCGATCGCCAGGCCGATGGCGATCCAGACGCCCGACAGGCCGCCCATGTAGATCGCCCCAGGCAGGCCGAGCAAGAGCCAGCCGCTCATGTCCGAGGCCCCGGCGGAAAGCGCGGTGACGAAGCTGCCGAGACGACGTCCCCCGAGAATGTAGTCGGAAAGATCGTGGGTGGCGCGATAGCCGAGCCATCCGATGACCAGCATCAATAGCAAATACACGGTGAATGACACCGCAGTGGGATTCCAAAGGGACATGTAGCCTCCTCGAGCGTCGGTGTCACGTGCGTTGCGCGCCTCTGCCGGCATGACGAAAGAGGCGACGACGCGGGACGACGACCGCTATGGCCAGCGATACGTGTCGCTGGCACGGGTTGACCGCGCAATGGCGGTGAGACGCGTGATATGTCGGGGGCGGGCGCGAAGATACCGCGAATGCGCGCGGCGTGCGTGGCTACGGGATGTGCGGTGGGGCGCTAATTGCGGCTTGGCGGGCTGGGAGGGGGGCGGGAAGATGGCTGGCGGTTAACGCATCGCGGCCGCCAGCGTCCCGAAATGCAGGGCGTTGGCGACCGCTGGGGACCACGCGATCGGGGCGACGGTGCGACCGGGCGTCGAATCTGGCCGCCAGCTTTCGGACGAATCCGACGGGATTCGTCGCGAAACCTGACGGTCCGCCGCGATCAGCCGATGGTCATGAGGTTGGCGTTGCCGCCTGCGGCAGCCGTGTTGACCGATACCGAGCGTTCGCACAACAGACGCTCCAGTGCGTAGTCGTCACCGGCGGCCAGCGCCTCGGGCGCGAGGCCCTGCATCGACAGGATCGGACCGTTGCGGGTAGCAATGCGGCGGTTCAGGGCGCGCAACTCGTCGCTGTCGCCTTCGAACAGTACCGCGGCGAGCGACGGCTCTGCGGCGGCGTCCGCCCCTGCCGCCAACACCGACGCACGGCCCTTGAGCGCGGCCGGCAAGGCGCTCACCAGTTCGCGGGCGGCAACGCTCTCCGTGAAGACGGCGTTGTTGCCCGTCGCCAGCGCGGCAGCCAGTTGCGTGCGCGCACCGAGCGGGGTGGCGGCCACGCACAGGACCGGGCCGCGCGGCTCCAGACCGTAAGTGTTGCGCTCACCGGTCGGTCCCGGCAGCACGGCGGTGGCGTCGAGTGCCGACGTGGCCAGATATCGATCGACGCGATGGACCGCGGCGGCGCTATCGGCCGAGTGGCCCTGAGCATGCAGCCAGTCGCGGTAGCTCACCAACGGCGAGAGCGCGGCTTCGTTGCGGTTCAGCTCGGCGGGCAGCGAAGCCGGACGCGTCGCCAGCAGACGCGGCAGATACATCGGACCGCCGGCTTTCGGACCCGTCCCAGACAGACCTTCGCCGCCGAAAGGTTGCACGCCGACCACGGCGCCAATCACGTTCCGGTTCACGTAGACGTTGCCGACATGGGCGCGCTCAGTCACATAGGCAATGGTTTCGTCGATACGCGTATGCACGCCGAACGTCAGGCCGTAGCCGGTGCCGTTGATCTGGTCGAGCAGCTTGTCGAGTTGCGCGCGCTTGAAGCGGATCACGTGCAGTACCGGGCCGAAGACTTCGCGTTGCAGCGCCTTCAGATCGGTCAGCTCGATGAGCGTCGGCGGCACGAACGTGCCGTGACGGGCGGCGTCGGGCAGCGGCAGTTGTTCGACCGGGAAGCCCTTGTCGCGCATCTGCTCGATGTGGCGGTTGATGCCGCTTTGCGCTTCGGCGTCGATCACCGGGCCGACGTCGATGGACAGCCGATCCGGATTGCCGATGGCCAGTTCCCGCATCGCGCCCTTGAGCATATGCAGCGTCTTGTCGGCGATGTCGTCCTGCAGGCACAGCACGCGCAGCGCCGAGCAGCGCTGACCGGCCGAATCGAAGGCCGACGCGAGCACGTCGTACACGACCTGTTCGGGCAGCGCCGACGAATCGACGATCATGGCGTTCTGACCGCCGGTCTCGGCGATCAGCGGGATCGGACGGCCATTGGCGTCGAGGCGCTCGGCCAGCGTGCGCGCGATGATGCGCGCCACTTCGGTCGAGCCGGTGAACATGACGGCCTTGGTGCGGGCGTCGGCCACGAGCGCGGCCCCGACCGTTTCCCCTGTACCCGGCAGCAATTGCAGCGCGCCGGCCGGCACGCCGGCGGCGTGTATCAGGCGGACCGCTTCGGCGGCGATGAGCGGCGTCTGCTCGGCAGGTTTGGCGATGACCGGGTTACCGGCGGCCAGCGCAGCGGCGACCTGACCGACGAAGATCGCGAGCGGGAAATTCCACGGACTGATACACAGCACCGGGCCCAACGGGCGGTGCGTGTCATTGGAGAAGCCCTGACGGATCTGCGCGGCGTAGTAGCGCAGGAAGTCGACCGCCTCACGCACTTCGGCCACGGCGTTGGGCAGCGATTTGCCGGCTTCGCGTACGCACAGGCCCATGAGCGTGGGCATGTGGGCTTCAAGCAGATCGGCCGAGCGCATCAGGCTGTCGGCGCGTTCCTCGACCGGCGTGGCTTGCCAGATCGGGGCGGCGGCCACGGCGTGCGCAAGCGCTGCGTCCACGTCGGCGGAGGTGGCCTCGATGACCTGACCCACGGTATCTCGCAAATCGGCCGGGTTGCGCACGGCACGCGGCGTGCCCGTGGTGCGCTCACCGTCGGCCAGCATGGGGGCGGCGCGCCACGGCGTGCCCGCGCTGGCAAGCAGGGCCGACGACAGCGACGCGAGGCGGTGTTCGTTCGACAGGTCGAAGCCCGACGAGTTGGCGCGCGCCACACCATACAGTTCGCGCGGCAGCGGAATCTTGGCATGTGGTGCGCCGAGCGGTTGCACCTTTTCGGATTCCGAGATCGGGTCGGCGATCAATTCGTCGACGCTGACGGTCTCATCCGCAATCCGGTTCACGAACGAGGTGTTCGCGCCATTTTCGAGCAGACGGCGCACGAGGTAGGCCAGCAGCGTTTCGTGCGTGCCGACCGGGGCGTATACGCGGCAGGGGCGCGCGAGCTTGCCTGCCGCGATGGGGCCGACGACTTCTTCGTAGAGCGGCTCGCCCATGCCGTGCAGGCATTGGAATTCGTACTGGCCCGGGTAGTAGTTGTTGCCCGCGAGGTGATAGATCGCCGAGAGCGTGTAGGCGTTGTGCGTGGCGAACTGCGGGTAGATGGCGTCCGGCACGGCGAGCAGCTTCTTCGCGCAGGCGAGGTAAGACACGTCCGTGTAGATCTTGCGGGTATAGACCGGATAGCCTTCGAGCCCGTCGACCTGCGCGCGCTTGATTTCCGTGTCCCAGTACGCACCCTTGACCAGACGCACCATGATGCGGTGACGGCTGCGACGCGCCAGATCGATGATGAAGTCGATCACGAACGGGCAACGCTTCTGATAGGCCTGCACCACGAAACCGATACCATTCCAGCCGGCCAGTTCGGGGTCGAAGCACAGCGCTTCGAGCAGGTCGAGCGAGATTTCGAGGCGATCGGCTTCTTCGGCATCGATATTCAGGCCGATGTCATAAGCGCGCGCCAGCTTGGCGAGCGCCTGCACGCGCGGCAGCAGTTCCGCGACCGTACGCTCGTGCTGGCTGCGTGAGTAGCGCGGATGCAGGGCCGAGAGCTTGATCGAGATGCCCGGGCCTTCATAGATGCCGCGGCCGGCCGAGGCCTTGCCGATGGCCTGAATGGCTTGCTCGTAGCTCGCGTAGTAGCGCTGAGCGTCTTCTTCGGTCGTCGCGGCTTCGCCGAGCATGTCGTACGAATAGCGGAAGCCCTGGGCTTCGTATTTGCGGCTGTTGGCAAGGGCTTCGGAGATGGTTTCCCCGGTTACGAACTGCTCGCCCATCAGGCGCATGGCCATGTCCACGCCCTTGCGGATGAGCGGCTCGCCGCCGCGGCCGATCAAGCGCGTGAGGGCCTTGGTGAGACCGGCTTCGCTGGTGGTGGTCACGAGCTTGCCGGTGATCATCAGGCCCCAGGTGGCGGCGTTGACGAACATCGACGGCGAATTGCCCATGTGGGCGTGCCAGTCACCCTTGCTGATCTTGTCGCGGATGAGCGCGTCGCGCGTGGCCTTGTCGGGAATGCGCAGCAGGGCTTCGGCCAGGCACATCAGCGCCACGCCTTCCTGGCTGGACAACGAGAATTCGTGGATCAGGCCTTCCACGCCACCGCCGGTGCTCTTGCCGCGCAGGGCGACGACGAGCTTGCGGGCGAGGTCGGAGGCCGACGTTGCGGTCGCCGGGGCCAGCTTGGCCTGACCGACGAGCACGGGTACGCATTCCGGCTCGGGACGGCGGTAGGCCGCCGTGATCGCCGCCCGCAGCACCGATTGCGGTTGCACGTTCTGGGCAAATTCGAGGAACGGGTGCGGCACGGTGTCGTCGCCCGCGTGGCCGTCGATCACCTCGGTGCCCGACTGGGTCGCGCCGCTCAATTCGGGCGGCAGCGCGCCACTCTCAATGCGCTCCAGGTAAGCGAAGATGGCCTGTTTGATGAGCCAGTGCGGGGTGCGCTCGATTTGCTGGGCGGCGCTTTTGAGCCGGGTACGCAGTACGTCGTCGACCTTGACGCCGAGGGTGGTGTTAGCCATGGAAGGGTTACCTGATGACGCGAAAACGTGACACCCATAGCGGGTGAATTTCGGCATCGTAACCGGGTTTCAAAAGAGGTGCAACCTGGGTCGATATTAGGGTTGCACCTAGGTGTGAGGTCGACACGCGAAACATCGTGTGGCGCCCCGGCCCGCGGGCCGGGGGAGAGGCGTTACTTCTGGTCGGTGCCGTACGTTTTTCCCAAATACTCCGAAATCAGCTTGACCTGATCTTCCGGGATGGGCGCGCCATACACTTTCACCATCTTCGTGACTTCCGCGCTCCAGAAGGCGGCCGACATAGGCGGCTGGGTGTTGACATAGTCGAGCGAGTGGCACATGACGCACCACGAGTTGGCCGATTGATAACCGGCGAGCGTCGAGGCTTTCAACTGCGAGGTTTCCTGCGGCAGCTTGATCTCAAGTGCATGGACGGGGGCGGCGAAGCTGCCGAACAGACCCAACAGGCCCGACAGCAAGGCCGCGCGGCGCGCAATCTTCGAAAGGTTCATGATCGTTCCCCGTCTCAAGCCGCGATCACACGCACGGTTTCCACCCCGTTGCGCAGATAGCCGGCCGGATTCCACAGCGATTGCAGCGGTTGCGACACCCCTGCACGATTCGTCGCCCGCACTTGGAGCGCGTACTCGCCGGGCTTGGGGGGCGTGAACGACGCCGTCCATTCGCGGAACGAATACTTCGACAGTTCGTGGCCGAGCTGGGCCGCCTGCCAGGTCTGGCCGCCGTCGGCCGAGAACTGCACGTCGCGAATGCCTTCGCCGCCGTCGAACGCAATGCCGCGCACGCGCACCGCCTTGCCCGCCGCCACGTGCTCGCCGTCGGCAAGACTCGTGACGAACGAGCGCACGGTGAAGCGTTCGATCGGCTTTGTCTTCTCGGGCGCCTTGCCGGGCGTGACGCAATTGCAGTCGTTATCCGGAATGCGATACGCCGTGGCCATCCAGAAGCCGTCGAACACCTTGTCGATAACGTTGATGTCCGCCAGATGCTTCACCCAATACGTGCCGTAGTAGCCCGGCACGACCAGCCGCACCGGAAAGCCGTTGAGCATCGGCAGATCCTTGCCGTTCATGGCGAACGCGATCATCACTTCGCCATCCATCGCGTGATCGAGGTCGAGTGCCTTCACGAACTCGGGTGTCGTGGGGACGATCGGCCGGTCAAGACCTTCGAACGTCACTTGCTTTGCGCTGGCCGACACGCCCGCCCGTTCAAGAATCCGCTTGAGCGGAATGCCACGCCAGCGCGCGTTGCCCATCGCACCATTGGCAATCTGTCCGCCGGCGACGCGGGGCTCGAAAAAGCCACGGCTATTGCCCGAGCATTGGTGGACGGCGACGATCTCGACCGGGGCGCCATAGTCCTTCTTGAGCGACGCGAGCGAGATATCGAGCGGTTTGGCGACGCTGCCGCGCACATGAATCCGATGCTTCGCCGGATCGATGTCGGTCGGAATGCCCGCGAGGTGATAGCGCACGAAGAACGCATCGTTCGGTGTGATGAGCCCGTCGTTGAAGATCGCGAACGGCGTTTCCAGTTGCGGGGGGCGCGCCGTCAAGCGGATCAGCGGGCGCTTCTGCGGATACGCGACGAGTTCGCGTTCCCCATTGGCAAAGGGCAGCGTCACCATCTGCGGTGCGGTGGTGGCGGCGAGGACGTCAAGTGCGCGCCCCGCAAGGCTGGCGCCAACGCCCAGTGCACCCGCGCGTCGCAAGAAGCGGCGCCGGGAGGCCTCGGCCAAAGGCGATTCGGTGGGCGGGAGGGGCGGTGTGGCGATGTGTGGCGCCGTAGGGGCGGCGCGCCGGTCGTGCGATTTCATCGGGATGTCTCCTGTAGGACTTCTTATCGTGCAGATGACGTGAACCGTTCGACGTGCGGTGATCGACTGCTATCCGCATCGTCGGAGATTCGGGCGATGTTGTCAAATTTCCGGAACGCTATATACCGATTTATATTTCGAGGGGGTCGACTTCGAGGTGCCAACGCACGGGCGCCTTGAGTGCGCGCAGCTCGCTCATCCAGTGCGTGAGGAAGCGTTGGAGCGCGCCGCGATGCGGACTCTCGACCACGAGCTGGGCGCGTTCGGTGCCCGCGATCCGGACCATCGTCATCGGCACCGGATCCCACAGGGAGATGCGCGCGTCGTGCAGCGCGGGCGTGGCGGCGATCTCGCGGGCCTGTTTGAGGAACGTCATGGCGTCGTCCAGGCGCCGGGCTTCGGCGCGCAGGAGCGCCTGATGCGTGAACGGCGGCAGCAGGGCGACACGCCGCTCCTCCAGTTGTTGCGCCGCGAAGCCCGCGTAGTCGTGACGCATGAGCGACGCGAACAACGGGTGCGAGGCGTAGCGCGTCTGAATCAGCACGTCGCCGGGGCCGTCGGCACGGGCAGCGCGCCCGGCGCGCCCGGCCACCTGCATCAGTTGTGCAAACAGGCGTTCGGCCGCCCGGAAGTCGTGAGAGAAGAGGGCGCTGTCGGCGTTGACCACTCCCACGAGCGTGACATTACGGAAGTCGTGGCCCTTGGCGACCATCTGCGTGCCGATCAGGATGTCGACTTCGCCCGCATGGACCTGCGCGAACAGCGCTTGCGCGCTGCCTTTGCGGCGCGTGCTGTCGGCGTCGATGCGCGCGAGCCGGGCCTCCGGGAACTGTTCGGCCAGCGCCTCCTCGATGCGCTGCGTGCCGCGCCCCAGCGGCGCGAGATCGAGATTGCCGCAATCGGGGCACGCATGAGGAATGCGCGACTCGGCGCCGCAGTGATGGCAGCGCAGCCGCCGCTCGGGCTTGTGCAACACCATGTGGGCGCTGCACCGGCGGCAGTCGCTGATCCAGCCACAGGCATCGCAGTTGAGCACCGGGGCGTAACCGCGGCGGTTCAGGAACAGCAGGCTTTGCTCGCCCGCTTCGAGCCGGGCGCGAATGGCGGCGAGCAGCGATTGCGACAAGCCCTCGTGCACCGTGCGCTGACGTTTGCGCTCGATGTCCATGTCGATGAGCGAGACGCGCGGCAGCACGGCATCGGGTGAGGCGCGCTCGGGCATCGCGAGGCGCACGTAGCGGCCTTGTTCGGCGCGCCGCCAGCTATCGAGCGACGGGGTGGCCGAGCCGAGGACGACGGGGATGCGCAACCGGTTCGCGCGCCAGATGGCGAGGTCGCGCGCCGAGTAGCGCAACCCTTCCTGTTGCTTGTAGGACGGGTCGTGCTCTTCGTCGACGACGATGAGGCGCAGGTGCGGTAGCGACGCCATCACCGCGAGTCGGGTGCCGAGCACGATGCGCGCTTCGCCGCGATGAGCGGCCAGCCAGTGCCGGGCTCGCTCGCCTTCGGCCAGTCCGCTATGCAGCGTGACAAGCGTCTCGCCGGGGAATCGCGCACGGAAGACGCCTTCGAGTTGGGGCGTCAGGTTGATTTCCGGCACAAGCACGAGGACCTGGGCGTCGCGCTCGCGAAGCGCCTCGGCCACGGCGCGCAAATAGACTTCCGTCTTGCCGCTGCCGGTCACGCCATAGAGCAGGAAGGGGGGGCAGGGGGGGGGATCGCCCGCGTCCCCCGCGCCGCCGGCGTCGAGCTTGCCCGACGGCGCTGCGGCGTCGAGGCATTGGGCGCCGGCGGCTTCGAGCGCGTCGTGAATGGCCGCGACGGCGTCGGCTTGCCCGACAGTCAACGTTCTGGCGGCGCGCGGCGTGCCCTGTGTGCCGAGGTCGATATTGGCCGAGGGATCGGCGAGTGCGGAATGGGTGGGATCGTTGGCGTCAGCGGCGCACGATTCGCCATCCTCATCGTCAGCCTCGTCGGCCTCGTCGGCCTCGTCGGCATGGCGTGCGGCTTCATGGCGCGGCACGGTGTCGACGACGACCCAACCGGCGGCCGCCCACTGCTTGAGCACGTCGGCGGCCTTCGCGCACAAGGCGCGCGCCTCGTCCGCATCGAGCGTGCCGGCTTGCGCCAGGCCCTCGGCCAGGCGGCGCTGGGCGCGCAGCCTGGCGGGCACGTTCTCCAGGAGCGCGGCGAGGGCGCCGTCGGCCAGCCGGTAGCGTTGCACGCCCCGCTGGGCGAGCAGCCGCGGCCAGCGCATCGGTGTGCGCAGATGCGCCGGGACGCCCGGCAGGGCCACCTCACCGACACCGCGCTGGTAATACCGCGAGGCGAACTGCATCAGCTCGCGCCAATCCTCGCCGAGCGGCGGTAATTCATGCCAGACGGCGGTGACGTCACGCAGCTTGCCCGGGGCGACTTCGCTGCGGTGCGTCAATTCCCAGACGACGCCCACGACCTGTCGGCGTCCGAACGGCACCTGCACCAGTTGCCCAGGGCTCGCGGCCTGATCGAGCCGATAGTCGAACAGCGTGAGCAGCGGCGTATCGAGCGCCACGCGGGCGATAGCAGGCGCACCGAGGCGCGGCTGGGCGACCGGGGGCAGGGCATCCGCAGTCGATGCAAGAGACGGGGCGGGCAGGTCGTCGGCGCAGGTCAAACTTAAAGTGAATCCTGAGAAGTGTCGGTAAACCCCGGATTTAAGTCGGGTTTCCGGTGGACTTGAAGTGCTTGTGGATAACTATGTTGAGAACTGTGGGGATTATCTCTCGTCAGCCTCACCGGGCGGCCCTCACGTGGTGTCGTGCCTCGACTTTGCCCGAATCAAAAATGCTTTTTGATCAATGGCTTATGAGCGGCGTCGACGCGTACTCCCCGTTGCCCCTCTCTTGCGGCGGCGCAGCGAGAATTTGTGCATAAGTCTTCGGGACAACTCCGTAAATTGGAGGGGTTACTCGACAGGTTTACGCTTGACATTCGGTGCTTGAAACGGCGGTTGGGTCTGCAAGGCAAATGGCCCCGCGAGCCGCACCGCCGCTGGTGTGTGTCGCCAATTACGCCGTTTGGCGCAGCTTTCGGCTGTAGCGGTGGACTTCGTCAACGAGTGCCGCAACGTGATCGGGTTGCGTGAACTGCGAAATACCGTGCCCCAGGTTGAACACGTGGCCTGGTGCGTTGCCATAAGCGTCGAGCAGGCGTCGAACCTCGGCGCGAATGGCCTCGGGCGCCGCAAAGAGGGCGGTGGGATCGAAGTTGCCTTGCAGCGCACAACGATCGCCGACGCGACGGCGCGCGGCCGCGAGATCCACGGTCCAATCGAGTCCGATGGCGTCGGGCCCCGTGTCGGCGATGGCCTCGAGCCACTGACCGCCGCCCTTGGTGAAGACGATGTGGGGAATGCGTGCGCCATCCCATTCGCGATGCACGCCCGCGAGTGCCTGTTGCATGTAGGCGAGCGAGAACCGTTGGTAGAGGCCGTCGGCCAGCGCCCCGCCCCACGTGTCGAACACCATGACCGCCTGCGCGCCCGCTTCGATCTGGGCGTTCAGGTAGGCCGAAACGGCGCGGGCATTGGTCTCCAGAATATGCGTCATCAAGTCGGGACGCTCGTACATCATCGTCTTGACGGTGCGGAAGTCGGCCGACCCGGCCCCTTCGACCATGTAGCACGCGAGCGTCCACGGGCTGCCGGAGAAGCCGATGAGCGGTACACGTCCGTTCAGGGCGCGACGGATCTCGGCGACGGCGTCGAAGACGTAGCGCAGACTGTCGAGGTCCGGCGCCCGCAGGCGGCGCACATCGTCCTCGGTGCGCAACGGGTGGGCGAAACGTGGCCCTTCACCCGCCTCGAACGACAGGCCGAGGCCCATGGCGTCGGGAATGGTGAGGATGTCCGAGAACAGGATGGCGGCATCGAGCGGGAAGCGCTCGAGCGGCTGCAGCGTGACCTCGGTGGCGTAGGCGGGGTTCTTGGCGAGCGCCAGGAAGCTACCGGCTTTGGCGCGTGTGGCGTTGTATTCGGGCAGGTACCGGCCCGCCTGGCGCATCAGCCAGATCGGCGTGTACTCGGTCGGCTGGCGCAGCAGTGCGCGCAGGAAAGTATCGTTTTGCAGAGCTTGGGACACGTCGCGGCGGTGGGTAGGAGGGTTGGGGCAAGCGGCCATTTTACTCGCGTATCCTCGGCCCGGACGCATGGCGGGCTGTTATGCCGCACATCAGCCATCGGCGGCCCGTCGGCGTGGCGCGCGCGGAACAGTGGCGTCATTCCGATTGGCGCGGGCCGGGAGTGTCTTTAGTATTGAGCCCCACGCGCTGCGTCAGACAGTTCGGGAGCGCAGTGCGCCAACACGTCAAACCTCAGGAGACAAGCATGAAAGTCATGTTGACGGCCGCCAGCGCGGCCTTCGTGGCCGGGGCGGTGCTCGCCGGCGCTGCGGCCCACGCGCAATCGGCCGCTGTCGTGAGCCCTTCCGCGACCCCCGCCATCCACTCCCGGCTGGACGACATCGTCAAATCGGGCACGCTGCGCGCCTGCGCGACGGGTGACTACAAGCCTTACTCGTATCGACGCCCGGATGGCCAGGTCGAGGGCATCGACGTGGACCTGGTCGCCTCGCTGGCGAAGTCGCTCGGCGTGAAGCCGGTGATCGTTCCGACGACCTGGAAGGGGCTGATGGACGACTTCACCGCCGGCAAATGCGACATCGCCGTCGGCGGCGTGTCGGTCACGCTGGATCGCGCGGCGCGCGCATATTACAGCAACGTGGTCATGGTCGACGGCAAATCGCCGATCGTGCGCTGCGCCGACGTGGCGAAGTACCAGACGCTCGCCGATCTGAACAAACCGAGCACGCGCGTCATCGCCAACCCGGGCGGCACGAACGAACGTTTCGCCCGCCAGTACCTGCCGAACGCTACGCTCACGATCTATCCGGACAATGTCACGATCTTCAAGCAGATCGTCGACGGCAAAGCCGACGTGATGGTGACCGACGCCTCGGAAACGCTGTTGCAGCACAAGCTGAATCCGTCACTGTGCCCGGTCAACCCCGACAAGCCGTTGCAGTTCGGTGAGAAGGCCTACCTGCTGCCGCGCGGCGACGACATCTTCAAGCAATACGTCGACCAGTGGCTGAATCTTGCGCAGAAGACCGGGGAATATCAGAAGGTCGTCGACAAGTGGCTGAAGTGACGGCGCGGGTCCCGCGCGGTTCATCCCAGCCAGTCACGCAGACGCTGCGCCGCGTCGTGCATGACCAGCCGCGCCTGCGGCACGAACGGTTGTAACCTCGCGAAACTATGCGTCAGGCCGGGCGCCTCGATGACCTCCGCCCGGCCGCCCGAACTCGCCACGAACTGGGCGTACGATACCGCTTCGTCGTGCAACGGATCGTATTCCGCCGCAATCACCAAGGCATGCGGCAAGGCGTGCTGCGGCGCTTGTGCGGTCAGATTGACCCTCACGTCGTCCGCCGACGGCGTCACGTTGCCCAGAAATTCCTTCCAGTACCAGCGCATTTCGTCGCGTGTCAGGCCCACGCCGTTCGCCAGACGCTCGTAGCTCGGCGTATCGAACCGGCACTGCACCACGGGATAGATCAGCAACTGCGCCCCCACAATCCCTGGATGTCGGTCGTTGAACCACGCCGCCGCCTGCGCCGCCAAGTGGCCGCCGGCGCTGTCGCCCGCCACGGCCAGACGGTCGACGCGCACGCCGAGCCGCGCGCGCTGCTCGGCCGCCCAGGCCAAGGCATCGCGCGCGTCGTCGATCGGCGCCGGGAACGGATGCTCAGGCGCCAACCGGTAATCGACGCTCAACACCGCCACGTCGCCGTCCTGCGCCAGGAAGGCGGCCAACGTCCCATGGGTGTCGACATCTCCCACGACCCAGCCGCCGCCGTGGAAGAACACCACCAGCGGCACTTCGCGTTCGACCGGGCGATAGAGCCTTGCGCGCAGGGTGCGGCCCGGCAGCGCAATGTCGAAGGTCTCGCTGCGCAGTCCCGCCGGCAACGGGCGCAAGGCCTCGTTGGCAACGGCGGCGAACCGGGCGCGCACGTCTTGCGCGCTTGGCGCGCCGTTGTCGGCATTGGCGGGGTACTTGCGCGCCATTTGGTCGTAATAGGCAAGTAGATCGGCGTCGATGGTCATATCAGCGGGTCATTGGCGGCGTTGGAGGTCGGCGGTTCAGCGTTTCGGAAGCGGCTGTCTCGGCGGGCGGGCGTCCGCGCTGGTGCGGGGGTGGCCCGCTTGCATCTGCCAGCGCTGGTGTTCGATCTTGACGCATCGGTCCATCACGACGTCCAGCCCTGCCGCCAGCGCGACGGCTGCGGCGTCGTCGTTTTCGATGCCCAACTGCATCCATAGGCTGGTCGCGCCGATGGCGACGGCTTCATCCGCGATGGGCGGAATGTCGCCGCTGCGACGGAAGCAGTCGACCATCTGGATCCGCAGGCCCTCGGCGCGCAAGGCGTTGGCCGCCTCGGTCAGGCTCGCATAAACGGGCTCGCCCAGAATCGTCGCGCCGGCCGCTTGCGGGTTGATGGGGACGATCCGGTATCCGTGCTGTTGCATGTAGCGCGATGTGGTGTAGCTCGGCCGGTCCGGCCGCGGCGACAGGCCCACCACCCCGATCACGCGGTCGCGCGCCAGTATCTGCCCCAAACGTTCCATGGTTTGCATGCGAGTGCGACCCGATGGGGCCGGTGCGGTCGTTGACGGAATTACTGCTCTCGGTGCGCTGCCGATCCGCGGCGTTGACATGTCTTCGGATGTCAGATGCCCACTTTGTTGCCACGCACAAGGAATGAACTTAGCACATTGACGACGCGCGCGTGAAACGGGGGGGGGGCGTCGCCGATGCCGCCCTCGATGTGATGGGCCGGCTCGCGCGGGCATCGTCCGTGTCGATGCTTCGCCGGACGAGTTACTCAGGATGGCGAACTAAATGACGCATCGGTCAATGCGCCAGAAACCCATGCCAGACAAGGCTAAGCGGTAACGTGGAGGGTCGCGCAAAGGTCTCAGGTGTTACAACCTGAAACACTTTGTTACCCCTCCCCTTTTACGTTTCCACCAAAATGCTTCTCAACGCTGCTGTGCTTATCCCCCGGTAACACAGCAGCGCGACTGTATCGGCGCAACGCGTCCCCCGGCGCGATCTGCAAGGTGGTTCGATGCAGTGCTCTGAATCTGGTCTCCTCGCGCTAACCCCGTAGCGTGTGGTTTTGGCGGGCCTAAGTGTCCCGCCATTTTTTTTGCCTGCGCAGACCTACATCTTTCCTACACCTTTCGTCATCATCCCAAAAGATTATTTCGCCCTCCGATTTAGTTTTCGGAAATCGATTTATCCCTGCGTAAATGGATAAGCGACATGCCGACCGGTGGTCGGCATTGTCGGCGCGGCGATTCGACAGCTTATCGGGTGGCCCTGAGCCACGGCTTGAGCCAGCCCAGTCCGGCGCGCGTTGTGCCCTGCGGGCGATATTCACACCCGACCCATCCCGTGTACCCGAGTTCGTCGAGCAGACTAAAGAGAAACGGATAGTTGACTTCGCCGGTGTCGGGCTCGTGACGCGCAGGCACGCCTGCCACCTGCACGTGGCCGATATTGTCGATGTGCTGGCGTAGCTTGACCGCCAGGTCACCCTCGACGATCTGGCAGTGATACACGTCGAACTGCACCTTGAGATGGCTCGCGCCGACCTCCTGGCGAATGGCCTGCGCCTGATCCTGTCGTGTCAGGAAATAGCGCGGAAAGTCGCGCGGATTGATCGGTTCGATGAGAATCGCGACGCCATGCGCGGCAGCCTGTCCGGCCGCGTAGGCGAGATTGTCGAGATAAACGTCGCGGCAGCGCTCAAGCGACGCGGCGGGGTCGGGGCATCCGGCCATCACGTGCAGTTGGCGGCAGCCCAGCGTATCGGCGTAGTCGAGCGCGCGTTCGAGGCCGTCCCGAAACTGCGCTTCGCGCCCTGGCAGCGCTGCCAGCCCGCGCTCGCCGTTGGCCCAGTCGCCGGCGGGGGTGTTGAACAGCACCTGCGTGAGCCCCGCGTCGTCCAGACGCGCCCGCACCTCTTGTGCGGGATGATCGTAAGGGAACAGGCATTCCACGCCCCGGAAGCCGTCGCTTGCGGCCTCGCGGAAACGCTCCAGAAACGGCACTTCCTGATAGAGCAGGGTCAGGTTCGCGGCAAATCGCGGCATGAGCATCTCCGTCGCCCGGCGCGGGCCGGGCAGGGTGGATCGATGCCTGTCACGATATCACTGCCCGTCGATCTGGGGCGCTGCCACGCTGCGCAACTGGAAGCGCCCGTCATCGTTGAAGAGCCAGGTTTCGACGGCGCGTACGCGTCCGCTGCTGTCGACCAGCGCACGGCTCGGCATCGGCAGCGGGCTGGCCCGTCGCAGGCTTGCCACCGCGATGCGCTCCGCTTCCTGGTCGCCATTGCTGCGATACAGCGCCACGCCCGTGATGTTCCCGTTGCGGTCCACCCAGTACTCGAGCGACACCACCGAGCGCAGCATCGGCTGGGGATTGCCCGGCGTGATCTGGCGGGCGTTGACCGCCGTCACGCGTTGCGCCGCGGCGATCTTGTACTGATCGAGCGCCGTGTACGGGACCCGGGCGGGCGTCAGGTTGAGGATGAGCGGCTGTTTGGGCTCGAAATCCGGATTGGCGCAGCCCGACACCGCCAGAACGCAGGCGATGACGGTAAAGCCTCCGGCGGCATGCAGTGCCCGCCGGCATTGAGAAGGTTGCGCATACATACATCGTCTCCCGCAACATTCGCGACACTTGTCTTCTTGCACATCTAACGGGCGGGCGCGGTTTCGCGGATCGAGAATTCGTTCGCGCGAAACGTCTTTCAACACAACGCGAAGCCCTCATTGCCTATCTTAGATGGCCCACGCGCGCAGCGCAGCGCGGTTAACACGTAGCCGTCGGTGCTGGCCCGGATGTCTGCAAGTGGCGGTATCCGGCGATACGATGCATACTCGCCAGCGCCCATTTCAGGCGCGCATGACAACGTCGCGCGCGACGCCTTTCGATCGCATTGGAGGAACCATGATTACCGTGTATCACAACCCGCGCTGCTCGAAGTCGCGCGAAGCGCTGGCCCTGGTGGAAGGTTCGCCGGCGGTGGGCGGGCGCGATCTGCAGATCATCGAATATCTGAAGACCCCGCCGACGCTCGCCGATCTCAAGCGTTTGCACAATCTACTGGGCGTGCCGGTGCGCGAGATGATCCGAAGCAACGAAGCCGAGTACACCGAGCTGGGATTGGCCGACATGGCAATGACCGACGGCGCCTTGCTCGCCGCCGTGGCGGCGCACCCGAAATTGTTGCAGCGGCCCATCGTGGTCAACGGCGACAAGGCAGTGATTGCGCGTCCGCCCGAGTTGGCGAGCCAGGTGCTGTAATCGGCCGACGGCGGACGCGGTCCCCGCGCGATGCGTGTCGAGCCCCTCGCGCATGGCACCGCGAGGTTCTGGCTCAGCCGTGCGCCGCGCTGTCCTTGCCGGGGCCGGTGTCTGGCGATTCGGCGTGCGCCACCGCGTCGGCCGCCGCTTGAGCTTCGGGCGACCTGAACACCGGCGCGTCGGCATTCGCCGTGAGTCCGGCGCCGCGCCAACCGGGGAGTTCGGTCAACGTTTTCTGCTGCTCGCGCAGCTCGGCGAGCATGTTGCAAAAGAGCGCGCCTTGTTCGAGCGCGTCGTCGAGTGCCACGTGCGTGTGCGGCAGCGGGTCGAGCCAGACTGACGGCAGCCGCGGCTTGATGCACTTGCGGTAGGGCATGCCGGTCATGGCGAAAGCGAGCGTCTTGATGTCGAGCGCCGACCATGAAAACGGACAACGGCCGACGAAACGCATCATGTACCAGAACATGAACGTGAAATCGAACCCTGCCGGATAGGCGACGAACACCGGCTTGCCCGGCAGCTTCTCCACCCACTTCACATACGCCTTGAGCGCCTTGGTCGGGTCTTCCTGATCGACGCGGCAGGCCGCCCACGCGTCTGGCTCGGTCTTCCACCATTTCATCGTCAGCGGATGCCCCTTCGCGTCCGGCAGGCACTCGAGATTGGCGCTGAACGTGCCGATCAACTCCTTGTCGGCCGTGTAGGCCGCCGACGCGAAACTCAGCATCGAATGCGGGCCGGGGATCGGGCCGTCGGCCTCGACGTCGGTGCTGACGAAAATTTCCTCGTCGGCAGGGATGATGCGCGAGGGGGTACGCGACACGGCCTCGCTCATGCGGCGCTCCCGGCGAGCAAGGCATCGGCCACGTACGGATTGGTCTGACGCTCCTGACCGAACGTGGAGACAGGACCGTGTCCGGGAATGAAGGTCACGTCGTTGCCGAGCGGCCAGAGTTTGTTACGGATCGACGCGATCAGGTCGGCGTGGTTGCCGCGCGGAAAATCGGTGCGGCCAATGGAGCCGGCGAAGAGAGCGTCGCCCACGCTGGCCAGACGCTCGTCCGCCGAGAAGAACACTACATGACCCGGCGTATGCCCCGGGCAATGCAGCACGTCGAGGGTGACCTCGCCGAACGTGACCGTGTCGCCGTCACCCAGCCAGCGGTCAGGCGTGAACGGCTGTGGTTCGGGAAAGCCGAAGCGGGCGCTTTGCGTCTGAAGCTGGTCGATCCAGAACGCGTCGTCGGGATGCGGGCCTTCGATGGGGACGTCGTATTTCTCGGCAAGTGCGCCCGCGCCGCCGCAATGGTCAAGGTGGCCGTGCGTCAGGAAGATTTTCTCGAGCGTCAAACCCTGGCGTTCGATCTCGCCGACGATCCGGTCGATGTCGCCACCGGGGTCGACCACCGCGGCGCGCTTCGTCGCATCGCAGACGAGCAGGGTGCAGTTTTGCTGGAAAGGCGTGACAGGAATCAGAGTGACGTTCATGGGATATCGGGGACGCAGTTTTCCCCTATTGTAATTCGGGTGCGAAGGGACCCGCCGGGCGCGTCGCAATCGACGACACGCCTGAGCGCTGCTCGCCAAGCGGGTCGGAGCGCTTGAGCGAGCCGTGTTCGATGAGACTGACCACCCCTGTATGATGCTGATTCAGCGAGTCTCGGCGCGTAAGTGAACGCTCGCTGATAGGTTGCATTTTGCGTCGTGTTAAACTTGCGCGCTATGCGAACACGCGAGATCCTCACACGGTTCGCGGTCGGCTGCGCCCTCGCCCTGACGTTGACAGCCTGCACAACGCCGCTCGAACCCCTCAGCCCCACGGCTGCCGCCGCTTCGGCGGCAGGCGCGCGCGCCCGTGCGCGCGAAGCCAACGCGCCCGTCGGGTCGAACTTCGATCTGCAGTGGCCCGGCAAGTCGTATCGTACCGAAGGTCTCAGTCCGGGCGATCCCGAAGCGCCGGATCGCGACGGCGAAGCGCATCTGCGCGCCGACGCCGGCACGTTTTACCAGACTGGCATGGCCTCCTGGTATGGCAAGAAGTTTCATGGACGTCGCACGGCCACCGGCGAAACGTTCGACATGAACGAGCCGACCGCCGCGCATCCGACCTTGCCGCTGGGCAGCTTCGCGCTCGTGCGCAATATCGCCAACAACAAGACTGTCGTCGTCAAGATCAACGATCGCGGCCCCTACGCGCGCAATCGCATCATCGACCTTTCCTACGGGGCGGCCAAGCAGCTCGGCTTTATTCGCGCCGGCCACGCCAAGGTCGAAATCCGCCGGCTTTCCCGCACCGAAGTCGCTGCCCTCGGCCTGGACGACAGCAAGAACGCGCCCTGACGCCACCCGGCGTACGTGCGTCGTCGCGGCGCCTCGTTGCCCTACGGCCAATTCTGAAATCGCATTGATGGCTTCCCGAGCAATGGGATGCTCGCCGCCCATTTGTTGTGCAAAATCCATCTATTCTGTGTAAAAAATCGTGCATTATTCCGATTCTCGCTGAATCTGATAGGGCGAATGCCGCGCATGAATGTGCGCACATCGGAAGCTTGACGACCAAATCGACTAATTTTTTTCCGATTGCCGCATCAATCTGCCA
Source organism: Pandoraea cepalis (assembly GCF_902459625.1). Classification (NCBI taxonomy): domain Bacteria; kingdom Pseudomonadati; phylum Pseudomonadota; class Betaproteobacteria; order Burkholderiales; family Burkholderiaceae; genus Pandoraea; species Pandoraea cepalis. The sequence goes on along the minus strand of NZ_CABPRY010000011.1, from coordinate 63,854 downwards.
GTGATTCGGCGCAACCTGATATTCCACGGGCCTTCTGGGCGGTTGCGTTGGCAACCGTTGTTCGCTCAGGGGGATGTGGGTAGACTGTGCCCCACGCGCCGGTGCACGTTTTGTGTGCATCCGAATGAGACCCGACGAGACACGGGCTCAGCGCACCTATCAAAGAGCATTCCTGGAGGAGTTTTGATGTCGACGATGGGCAAATTCGCCAAGCGCACCCTGCTGTGCGCCGTGGCCGCAACGTTGTTGGGCACGACCGGCGCGGCCTTCGCGCAGGGGACAAAATCGGTGGCCGTGTTGGCGATCGTGGAGCACCCGGCGCTGGACGCCATCCGCGATGGCGCACGCGATGAACTCAAGGCGGAAGGGTATGAGGTCGGCAAGAACCTCAAGTGGGAATATCAGAGCGCGCAGGGCAACGTCGGGACGGCCGCGCAGATCGCCCGCAAATTCGTGGGCGACCAGCCGGACGTGATCATCGGCATTGCCACGCCCACGGCGCAGGCCGTGGCGGCCGCGACCAAGTCCGTGCCGCTGGTCTACTCGGCCGTGACCGATCCGGTCGCGGCGCAACTGGTCAAGAATTGGGCGCCGTCGGGCACCAATGTGACCGGTGTGTCCGACAAGCTGCCGCTGGACAAGCAGGTCGCGCTGATCAAGCGTGTCGTGCCGAACGCCAAGCGTGTCGGCATGGTGTACAACCCGGGTGAAGCGAACTCGGTCGTGGTCGTCAACGAGTTGAAGAAGTTGCTGCCCGCTGCCGGACTGACGCTGGTCGAAGCGGCTGCGCCGCGCACCGTCGACATCAGCTCGGCGGCCAACAGCCTGGTCGGCAAGGTCGATGTGATCTACACGAACACGGACAACAACGTCGTGTCGGCGTATGAATCGCTGGTGAAGGTGGCCAACGACCGCAAGATCCCGTTGGTCGCGTCGGATACCGATAGCGTAAAGCGCGGCGCCATTGCGGCACTGGGCGTGAACTACTACGACCTGGGTCGTCAGACCGGGAAGGTGGTCGGGCGCATCCTGAAGGGAGAGAAGCCGGGGGCGATTGCCTCGCAGACCAGCTCGAATCTGGAACTGTTCGTCAACACGGCGGCGGCGGCCAAGCAAGGCGTGACGCTGTCGGACGATCTGGTGAAGGAAGCCAAGACGGTCATCAAGCAGTAAAGCGTGCGTGAGCGCGGTAAGGCGGGGTGACCTCCCTGCCTCACCGCAGCGCGACAGGGCGGCGCCCGGACACCCTCTGTCCCCGCCGCTCTTTTCCTATCGAATGGGTGGGACGGCTCCCCCCGACAGCGGTCGCACAACGACCGGCGATGCCCCGAACTGGCCGACGTCGGCCGTGTGAGCGCTGATGCCGAGACCCGGCATGGGCCGTCTTGCGCAGTGGAATTACGACAATGTCTCTTTTTTCTATGATGGGCGCCCTGGAGATCGGTCTGATCTTCAGTCTCGTGGCGCTCGGGGTGCTGATTTCCTTCCGCATCCTCAATTTCCCTGATTTGACCGTCGACGGCAGCTTCGCCCTGGGCGGCGCGGTCGCGGCTACGCTGATCGCCGGCGGCACCAATCCGTTCGCCGCGACTGTGGCGGCGATGGCGGCGGGCGCGCTGGCGGGCTTCATCACCGGCTGGCTCAATGTGCGCCTGAAGATCATGGATCTGCTTGCCAGTATCCTGATGATGATTGCGCTCTATTCCGTGAACCTGCGGGTGATGGGGGCGCCGAACGTGCCGCTGATCACGTCGCCGACCGTCTTCACGATGCTCCTGCCGGACAATGTGTCCTGGTTGCCTGACTATGTGACGCGTCCGTTGCTGCTGTTGGCGGTGGTCGTCGTGGTGAAGCTTGGGCTGGATTACTTCTTCCTGTCGCAACAGGGTCTGGCGATGCGCTCGACAGGCGCGAATTCGCGCATGGCGCGGGCGCAAGGTGTGAATACCGGTCACGAGATTCTGGCGGGCATGGCGCTCTCGAATGCGCTGGTGGCGCTTGCGGGTGCGTTGTTCGCGCAATCGCAGGGCGGCGCGGACATCTCGATGGGCATCGGTACCATCGTGATCGGCTTGGCGGCGGTCATCATTGGCGAGACGATTCTGCCGGCCCGACGCCTCATTCTCACAACGTTGGCGGTGGTCGTCGGTGCGGTGCTTTACCGCTTCTTCATCGCGCTCGCGCTCAACAGCGATTTCATCGGTCTGAAGGCGCAGGATCTGAATTTGGTGACGGCATTGCTCGTGGCGGTGGCGTTGGTGCTGCCGGCAACGCGCCGCAAGCTGTTCCCCCGCAAGAACGGAGGTGCCTGATCATGTTGAGCGCAAAAGACCTCAAGATCACTTTCAATCCGGGCACGCCCATCGAGAACCGTGCGCTGCGCGGCATGTCGCTGGACATCCCGACGGGTCAGTTCGTCACCGTGATCGGTTCGAACGGTGCGGGCAAGTCCACGTTCCTGAATGCCATCAGCGGCGACTTGCGAGTCGATTCGGGCACGATTTCCATCGACGGTAACGACGTCACGAAGAAGACGGCGTGGCAGCGGGCGAGTCAGGTGGCGCGCGTGTTCCAGGATCCGATGGCCGGCACCTGCGAGGCGCTGACCATCGAGGAAAACATGGCGTTGGCGGTCAAGCGGGGCGAACGCCGGAGTTTCGGGTTCGCGCTGAATCGGGAGCTGCGTGAGCGGTTCCGCGAGAAGCTGAGCCTACTCAACCTTGGGCTGGAAAACCGGCTCTCGGACCGTATCGGGCTGCTCTCCGGCGGTCAGCGTCAGGCGGTGAGCCTGTTGATGGCGTCGTTGCAGCCGTCGCGGATCTTGCTGCTCGACGAACATACGGCCGCGCTGGACCCGAAGACGGCGGCGTTTGTGCTGGAGTTGACGGCGCGCATCGTGCAGGAGGGCAAGCTGACGGCGATGATGGTCACGCATAGCATGCGTCAGGCACTGGACTACGGCGACCGCACGGTAATGCTGCACCAGGGCAAGGTCGTGCTGGACGTGTCGGGCGACGAACGCAAGGGCCTCGACGTTCCCGATTTGCTGCAGATGTTCGAACGCACCCGCGGCGAGCAGCTCGACGACGACGCACTGCTGTTGAGCTGAGTCGTCGCCAGGCAAGGACTTCGGGCCTGCTTCAAGCCCGTCTCAAGCCCGTCTCAAGCCCGTCTCAAGCCCGCTTCGGCGGGCTTGTTGCATTTCATCGGCCGCGTCACTGGACCCGCCTCCGGGCCGTGCGACAGGTGGCGCGGTTCTCTCGTTTGCCGACAGCGACCACCAACACGATGACGGCAGTCTCGTCGACCCGGTAGACGAGCCGGTATCCCAAGGGCGCGAGTTTGATCTTGTAGCAGTCCGGCATCGCCCTCAGCCGACTGCCGGACACCTGCGGTCTTTGCAGCCGTTGGCGCAATTTCGCTTTGAATTGGCGCTGGACCGTGGGATCAAGCGCCCGCCACTCTTTGAGGGCGGAGGGAAGGAATCGCAGGTCATAGGTCGTCAAGCTGGGTACTCACCGGCGTTTCGCTGGCGCGTGAACGGATGAGGTCGGCGAGTTCGGCGTCATCCAGGCGTTCGCAGATCGCCTCCCAATCCGCTGCCGGAACGAGATAGGCGACCGGCGTGTTCCGGTTCAGGATGGCGACGGGGCCGTCGGCCCGGTGGATGGCGGCACTGGGGTTCGATTTCAATTCGCTGATCGCGATCGATGCGCGGGCAAGGATGATTTTCACGTCACATCTCAGGCCCGGGGGGGAGGCGACCGATTCGTTGACGCGTATCGGCCGAGACCCTGAGATCGAGCCAATCATAGGGGGAATATCGATGGGAGAGTTTGGGGAGTCGCTGAGAATTTCTCCAGAAACGTCCGATTCCTTGCCCCCCAAAGCACCGCATCCCGCGCGGGGCACTCACGCGTTCTTAAGCGCCAGTGCCCGCTCGTAGAGCGCATTTTTGGGTGCCCCGGTGATCGCGGCGGCGAGCTTCGCGGCGCTTTTCGTCGGCAGTTCAGCCACCAGCAACGCAAGGATGCGTTGCGCTTCGGCATCGACACCGTCGGTGCTTGCGCTCGCTGCGGCGCCCGATACCGCCAGCACGAATTCGCCGCGCTGACGGTTCGCGTCCGCTTTCAGCCAGGCCACGCCTTCGCTCAGCGCACATTCGTGAATGTCCTCGAAGCGCTTGGTCAACTCGCGTCCGATCAACAGTCGGCGCGTGCCGCCCAATCCTTCGGCCAGTGCCGCGACCGTCTCCACGATCCGATGTGGCGCTTCGTAGAAGACCTGCGCCGAGGTCGCCCCTGCTAGCGCGGCAATCGCCTGGGCACGTTGCTGCGCCTTCGACGGCAGGAAACCCACGAACGTAAATGTCTCCACCCACGCGCCCGCCGCCGAGAGCAGCGTAATCACGGCGCTCGCGCCCGGTACCGGCATCACGCCGAGCCCCGCGGCACGCACCGCATCGACCAGTCGCGCGCCGGGATCCGAGATGCCCGGGGTACCAGCGTCTGAAATGTAAGCGATGCACTCGCCACCCCGCAGACGCTCGACCAACCGCGTCGCCCCTTCGTTTTCGTTGTGTTGGTGGACCGCAATCAACGGCTTGTCGATGCCATACCGCTGCAGCAACTGCGCGCTGTTGCGCGTATCTTCACAGGCGATAGCGTCAACCATCCCAAGGATGTACAGCGCTCGCACCGTGATGTCGGCGGTATTGCCCAACGGCGTGGCGACGACATACAGCGTGCCCACCGGGTAATGCTGGCCCTCGGCCAGGGACATCAGGCGCTCATCCATGGCGTCGCACTCCCGCAAACGGCGTCGTTGCCGCGCGGGGCACGCAGGCGTGGGTCACACCGGCAGCGCCGGCAACGGTAAACATCGGAACAACCATGTCGAATCAGTTAGGAGAATCGTTCGAGGGCCACGCTCAGACGCTGCTGGAGCGACGCGGCTGGCGGCTCGTCGCGCGCAATTATCGGTGTCGCGGCGGCGAAATCGACCTCATTATGCGGGATTGCGCGGGTGTACTGGTATTCGTCGAGGTGCGCGCCCGCGCGCGCAGCGACTTCGGCGGGGCCGCCGAGAGCATTACGCGCGCCAAACGCCGCCGCCTGGCCTTGGCCGCGCGTCACTATCTGCTGCGGCGTCCCGCGGGGCGTTGTCGTTTCGACGTGGTGACGTTCGACGGGCGTCCGCCCGTGGTGCGCTGGCTGCCCGACGCTTTCCGAGCCGACGACCTCTGACGAAACCCGCGTCCGCCGGCCTGTTACACTTGCGAACGCGCCGTTTTCAAGATTTTCAAGACTGATACGGCCTTTGAACGCCGGCCGATGCAGGTGAGTGCCCCGGGGCACCCATGCAAGGCCGGCCGCTTTTGCGACACCCTGGCAAACGACCATGTTGATCGAACGAATTCAGCAACACTTCTCGGATAGCGTCGAGACCAAGCTGGCGGCAGCCGACGCGCTGCCCGAATATATCGCCGCCGCAGCGGACGTCATGTTCGAAGCGCTGTCCAACGGCAACAAGATTCTCGCTTGCGGCAACGGCGGCTCGGCCGCCGACTGCCAGCACTTCGCGGCCGAACTCGTCGGCCGCTTCGAGCGCGAGCGCCCCGAATTGCCGGCCATCGCGCTGACCACGGACTCGTCGATCCTGACGGCCATCGGCAACGACTACAACTTCGACGCCATCTTCTCGAAGCAGGTGCGCGCGCTCGGGCACGAGGGCGATGTCCTGCTCGCCATCACCACGTCGGGTAATTCCGGCAACGTGCTCGCCGCCATTGAAGCGGCGCACGAACGCGGCATGCACGTGATCGCGCTGACCGGCAAGGGCGGGGGCAAGGTCAATGGGGCGCTGGGTGAGCTGGACGTGCACATCTGCGTGCCGGCCGATCGTACCGCGCGCATTCAGGAAGTTCACCTGCTCACGATCCACTGCCTGTGCGACCTGGTCGACGCGATGCTGTTCGGCGAAGCGTGAACCTATTGCCGTCATTCGGCGTCAAGAGCATGACAGGTACTGCGCCGCGGGGGCGGGCGGTGCCGGCTGGGCGCGGCGGGGGCCGTCCCGTTCGATCATCCAACAAGGAGAATGCCCGATGAATTTCCAACGCGTGGTCAAGCCGCTCGCCGCGGCGGCGTTGATTGCTGCAACCCTGGCCGGTTGTGCCCCCATCATTCTCGGCGGTGCCGCGACCGGCGCACTCGTCGCCACCGACCGCCGTTCCGTCGGCGCGCAGACGGAAGACCGTGAAATTCAGATCAAGGCCGAAGCCAATACCGCGAATAACCTGCCAGACGCCGCCCACGTCAACGTAACGGTCTTCAACCGTCGCGTGCTGCTCACCGGCGAGGTTCCGAACGACGCCAGCAAGCAGCGCGCCGTCGAAATCGTCAAGCAGATCAGCAACGTTCGCGGCATTGTCGACGAACTTGCCATCGGACCGGCCAGCTCCTTTGGTTCGCGCTCGAACGACGCGTGGATCACCAGCAAGGTCAAGGCCAACCTGATCAACACGAAGGAAATCTCGGCCAACGTCTTCAAGGTGGTCACCGAGCGTGGCGACGTGTATCTGCTGGGCCTCGTCTCGGAAGAGGAGGGCCGCATCGCCGCCAACGTGACCAGCCGTATCGACGGGGTGCAGAAGGTCATCAAGCTGTACGAATACATCAAGCCGGAAGAGGCGCAGCGCCTGTCGACCGAGGCCTCGAAGAACCCGGCCCCGGTGACTGACGATTCGAGCGCCGCGACCGTCACGACCACGCCGATCGACACCGACACCGTGACGGCCAAGCCGTTGTCCTCGCCCGCGCCGATCAGCGACGCACCGATCAAGCCCGGCCCGTCGAACAAGACCGGTAACTGACGCGTGCTGCCCGAGCGCTTCGGGATACCTTGCATGCGCACGCGTGCCGTCACGGGCGCAGCATCCAACCGCCGCGATCGTCTGCCTTGTCCATCTGCACGATGGGCGGCGCAGGCGTTCGCGGCGGCGCTCGTTCTGACCGCCGGAACCGGCGTTGTCGCCACCGGGACGGCGTTGGCTGCACCGGCCTCCGGGGTACGTGCCGCTTCCCCCATCTATGTCGAGCCGATGACCCCGCCGGCATCTCAGCCCGACTGGCAAGCCCGCGACTGGGCGATGGCATGCATGACGTGTCACAACGCGTCGGCGCCGGTGAGCGCGGGCAAGGCAACGCTGCCCGCGCTGGACGGACGCCCGGCGACGGAACTCATGACAGCGTTGCAGGCCATGCGCGATGGTCGGCGTGCCGCCACGCTGATGCCACAGCTTCTCAAAGGCTATCGCGACGACGAATTGCGTCGCATCGCCGCGTATTTCGCATCGCAGCCGGCAGACACGAGCGCGCCGGCGTCACCGCGCACGTCTCAAACGTCTCGATAGGGCCGAAACGATGCGTCGCCGCGACTTTCTTCTTGGCATGGGCTCGACAGCCGCACTGGGCGGCGCGTCTCACGCGTTGGCAGCGCCGCTCTGGCCCACGCCGCTCAAGACGCGTGCCCGTGTCGTCGTGATCGGCGGGGGATTCGGCGGTGCGACGGCCGCCAAGGCACTGCGCGTGCTCTCGGGCAACACGATTGATGTCACCCTCGTTGAGCCGAACCCCGCCTTTGTCTCCGCCCCGTTATCGAACCTCGTGGTTGGCGGGAATTTGCGGGTGAGCGACCTGACGGTGCCCTACGACCGGCTCGTCGAACGGCATGGCGTGGTCTGGCGGCGTACGCGTGCCCATGCCATCGACGCGGCCGCCAAGCAGGTGCGGCTTGCCGACGGTGGCCGACTTGCCTACGACAAACTCATCGTTGCCCCGGGCGTGTCGTTGCGCAGGGAAGCGATTGCCGGACTCTCCGATCACGCGGTGCGCGACGCCCTGCCGGTGGGATGGACCGACGCCCGGGAAAGCGCCGCGTTGCACGCGCGTCTGCAGGCGATGCCCGACGGTGGAGTCGTCGCCATCACGATCCCCGAGGCGCCGTTTCGCTGTCCGCCCGCGCCGTATGAGCGCGCGTGTCAGGTGGCCGCCTGGCTCAAACGTCACAAGCCGCGTGCCAAAGTGCTCGTCTTTGACACCAACGATCAAGTGCTCGCGGAAGCGGAGCAGTTTCAGGCGATCTGGCGCACGCAATTTGCCGGAATCGTTGAGTATCACCCGCAGTTCAATTGCACGGAAGTCGCGGCCGATGGCGCGAAGTGGCTGGCGCGCTTCGAGTTGGGAGAGGAGATCAAGGCCGACGTGCTCAATGTCATCCCGCCGATGCGGGCGGGCGATATTGCGGTGGACAGTGGGCTGGCGACGGCCAACGGCCGTTGGTGCGACGTCGACTTTCTGACGTTTGCGTCGACGGCGCACCCCGACGTCCATGTGCTGGGCGACGCCATCCAGATTGCCCCGCAAATGCCCAAGTCCGGCCACATGGCCAACCAGCACGGCAAGGTGTGCGCCGCGGCGATCGTGGCGGCCCTGTCAGGGCGTCCGATCAACCCGGAGCCGCTCTACAGCAACACCTGTTACACGTTCGTCTCGGCGACCGAAGCGATGCACGTGGCCAGCGTGCACCGATACGACGCCGCGCAGCGCACCATGCTCCCGGTGCCGGGCACAGGCGGCGCATCGCCGCGCGCCACACCGGACGAATTCGCCCTGGGACTCGCATGGGCACAGGGCATCTGGGCCGACATGCTGGCGTGACGCGGGTTCCGGTGGCATTCGCCGTCGTTGAAGCGCGTTTGGAGGCGACTCTCTAAGCGGCGCAACGACCGTGCTGCCGAAGTGCGTGATCGCGTTGTTGTGTAGGCGCCGCATCGCTGCAAATTCCTTCGTTGACGGGGCCTCACGCCTCTCGGTTACACTGGCCGCACGAAAAAATAAGCATACAAGGGGCATAGGGATGGCGCATCGCCAGGGAGCAGCCCGTCTTGCGCCACGCGTCGCGCGTGGGAATTCGGTCAAGACGGTGCAAAGCCGCAAGGTCGTTCAAGTCGTCGCCGTATCGTTGTGTTCCATTGGTCTGCTAAGCGTGCACGACGCCTTGGCCGACGGCAGTCCCGTGCGTGGCGACCCGCTGCAAAGCATTCCAAAAATCGAGGTGCCGAAGGCGCCCGCCGCCACCTTTCGCATTCAGCCGCCGACGCAGGAAGACGCGCTCAAGTCGCTGCTCGCGCGCAAGATGACCCCACGGCGTTTCGGTATCGAAGGCGTCAAGTCGTTGCCGTTCGCTGACGTGGCCGGGGTCTTCGCGCCGCTGGCGGGCAAGGAAGTGACCATTGGCGATCTGGTCGAAAAGGCCAATCAGGTCACGAAGATGTATCAGGACGCGGGCTATCTGCTGTCCTTCGCCTTTGTCCCCGCGCAAGACTTCAAAGACGGCTTCGTGCGCGTGACGATCGTTGAAGGCTATATCTCGAGCACGAAGATCACCGGCAAGCCGGGGCCGTCGGAACAGCGTCTGCGCGACATTGCCGCGCACATCGAGGCGGAGCGCCCGCTCAAGCGCGCCACGTTCGAGCGCTATCTGAACCTGCTCACGCTCGTGCCCGGCATGAAGATCAAGGCCGACGTGCAACCGCCGACGCAGACCGACGGCGCGACCGAACTCTCGCTCGACGTTACGCGTCAGCCCGTAGCGCTGGGCACGTCGCTCACCTATAACAACCCGGGCATTCGCGGCGTGTTCACGGTGACAAGCAACGCGCTCACCCCGCTCGGCGAACAGATTCAGCTTACGGCCATCGCCCCGAAGGGGCATAACGACGAAGAGTTCTATGCGGGGTCGTACATCCAGCCGCTCGGGTCGAACGGCTTGCAGGCGCGCGTGGACGCGTCGCACTATCGCGGACAACCAGACGATCAGGCGCTGGCCGGTCTGACGCGACACCTGGACACCAAGCGTGTCGCCGTGACCGTGTCGTACCCGATTCTGCTCAACAACCAGCGCAACCTGACGGTCAGCGGCGGCATGTACGGCGTGAATTCGCGCGATCGCTACGAAGTGCCGAATTCGCCGAACAACATCAATTCACAGACCAACGTGCGGGCCGCGCAGGTCCAGCTCTCGTACAACGAGGTCACAGAGAAGCAGACCCGCAGCGCCACGCTCGGTGTGTTCAAGGGCTTTACCGGGATGGGGGCGAGTCAGTCTTACACGACGCAGCCGGCGGGCGTCGCGCAAATACTCGGTCCCTACGATCTCGGCTTCTGGCGCTTCACGCTCGACGCCAAGCAGGGGCTCGTGCTGCCGTGGGAGTTTGGTGTTGTCGTCGCTGCGGGCGCGCAATACAGTGCCAACACGCTGCCGACGTCCGAGCAGGCGACGTTCGGCGGTCAGCGCTTCGGCCTCGGCTATCCTGCGGGTGAAGTCGCCGGAGACAGGGGCTGGGGGGCGTCGATCGAACTCAACCGGATGTTCCGCACCGACTTCCGCTTCCTCAAGACGATTCAGCCGTACCTGATGCTCGATACGGCGCGCGTCTATCTGAGTTCGGGACAGTTGTTCCACAACCAGCTTGCCTCCGTCGGCCTGGGCGTCCGGGTCTCCGACAGCAAGTACTACTCGCTCGACCTGTCGGTCGCCAAGCCGATGGCCGACGCGCCGACCAACTCGCCGAGCCGTCCGCTGCGGTTCAATGCGAACTGGTCATATCAATTCGAGTGAGACGGGATGGCGATTCGTCGCCGTTGCGCCATCGCCCGCGGACGACGTCCGCAAAATGTGGTGCTCTGGCACGCTGTCTCCCGCCACTTTCTTATCGGGTTTTTCCCTGATGCCCCAATCCGCCGGGTCGTCGCGCATGCGGCTGCACCTGACGGTACGTTCGGCGTTGCATGTCACGCAAACGCATACGAGGTGGAGCGCTATATCCATGGATATATACGGCAACGCGTCTGATCGGCGCCAAATGCACGTCCTCCGCGACGAGGCGACGGTCTCCAACGTGCTGCAGTGCAGCTTGCGTCCGACGCTTATTGTTTTGATTATCCGTATATGCGTCATTAGGCATATACGAAACTCCTTGTGCCAGCATACGAACTCAAAGACTGACCGTCATGGAAGAACTCGATCGCGTATTCGAAAAGGTGTCGCACTACTTCAGCCTGCTCTCCGAGCCGACCCGGTTACGGATTCTGCATGCGCTGTGCGGTGGCGAGCGCTCGGTGAGCGAGGTGGTGACGCAGGTGGGCTCGTCGCAGACGAACGTATCGCGGCATCTCGGGGCGATGTATCAGGCGGGCGTGTTGGCGCGCCGTCGCGATGGGAATCAGGTGTATTACACGATCGCGGATACCGGGGTGGTCGAGATCTGCCGCGCAGTGTGCGTGCAGGTCGCCGGCCGACTCGAGGAGGAGGCGCTGCCGGAGCGTGCCGTCGATGGCTTCATGCCACGCGTGAACTGACGCATGCCGCAGGCGCTTGTGGGGGCGTAGCACCGCAGTATGGCAACACCCGTAGGTCAGCGCGGCAATCAGACCGCGCGAATATTGTGAAACGCAAGCGGTAATCCGCCCGTGTCCTCGCGACGCGGGCGGACGCCACAAAACGCGAGGAGACAGGGTGAGCAAGACCAGCGATAGCACATCGCGAGCCGGCCGTTTGCGCCGGGCTCCGGAGAACTTCGTCGACAGCACGCTCGCCGACGACATCGCTCGCGACGGGTTGAGTCCCACCCGACGCAGCTTTCTGCAGCGCAGCTTCCTGGCTGCCGGTGCCGCGCTCGCTGGCGGCACGGCCTTTGCCGCCGACGCGCCCAAGGCTGCCGGGGATCCGATGATTCTCGAACCGCGTCCGTGGGCTACATCGCTGGGCCAGCCGGTCGCGGCGCGTCCGTACGGCATGCCGTCGAAATTCGAGGCGAACCTACAGCGCCGGCAGTCGCCAGGGCTGACGCAGACCGCGCAGGCATCGGTGGCATTCACGCCGCTGCAGGGCCTGTTCGGCATCATCACGCCCAGTGGGCTGCACTTCGAGCGCCATCATCAGGGCTGGCAGGAGATCGATCCAACGCAGCATCGCCTGATGGTACATGGCCTCGTGCGCGAAGCGAAGGTGTACACGATGGACGACATCATGCGCCTGCCGTCCGTGTCGCGCATGCACTTCATCGAATGCGGTGCGAACACCGGCATGGAATGGGGCAATGCGGCCGTGCCGACCGTCCAGTACACGCACGGCATGCTGTCTTGCTGCGAGTTCACGGGGGTGCCGCTGTCGGTGCTGCTCGACGAGGTGGGCGCCGATACCAAGCGCGGCCAATACGTGCTCGCCGAAGGCGGCGACGGCTCCGGTATGACCCGCACGATCTCGATGGAGGCGGCACTCTCCGACGTGCTCGTCGCCTGGGGCATGAACGGCGAAATGCTTCGTCCGGAAAACGGCTATCCGCTGCGGCTGGTCGTGCCGGGCGTGCAGGGTGTGTCGTGGGTGAAATGGCTGCGTCGCATCAAGATTGGTGACGCGCCATGGAATACCAAGGATGAAACGAGCCATTACGTCGACTTGATGCCGGACGGCCAGCATCGCCAGTACACATCGATCCAGGAGTGCAAGTCGGTCATCACGTCGCCCTCCGGTGGACAGGCGCTGCTCGATCGCGGCTATTTCAACGTGACCGGACTTGCGTGGTCGGGCCGGGGCCGCATCAAACGGGTCGACGTGTCGACCGATGGCGGCAAGACCTGGCGCGTGGCACGGCTCGAATCGCCCGTGCTGCCGAAGTGCCTCACGCGCTTCAATTTCGACTGGCAATGGGACGGCTCGCCGGCGCTCCTGCAAAGCCGGGCCATGGACGAGACGGGCTTCGTGCAACCGCGTTATCGGCAACTGCGCGAAGTGCGCGGCACGAAGTCGATCTATCACAACAACGCGATCCAGACGTGGCAAGTGGCGGCGAACGGGGAGGTGACCAATGTCCACGTCGATTGAACGCAAGTTGCAGCGCCCCTTGCGCCGGCGCGCGCAGTCGGTGGTGCTGGCCGGACTGTGGGTGGCCGCATTGACACTCGCGGGTTTGACGGTCGCGGCCTGGTTCTCGGCCCCGGCGCAGGCAGCGTCGGCCAACGCGTCCGGCAGTGCGAAGACGGTGGCGTCGGGGCCGGGCCAGACGCCCATCAAGGCACCGGCCGGGATCGGGCGCGACGCCACGCCGGCCGAATTGAGCGCGTGGGACATCGATGTGCGCCCTGACTTCAAGGGTTTGCCCAAGGGGCAGGGATCTGTCGCGGACGGCCAGAAGGTGTACGACGCCCGCTGTGCGTCGTGTCACGGTACGTTCGGCGAGAGCAACGAGGTGTTCAACCCGCTGGTGGGTGGCACCACGGCCGATGACATCAAGACGGGGCACGTGGCGTCGCTGCGCGCGAACAATCAGCCGGTGCGCACCACCTTCATGAAGGTCGATACGATCTCGACGATCTGGGATTACATCCGTCGCGCCATGCCGTGGAACGCGCCACGCTCGCTCAAGCCCGACGAGGTGTACGCGGTCACCGCCTATCTCCTGAATCTCGCGGAGATCGTGCCGTCGGACTTCGTGCTGTCGGATAAGACCATTGGCGACGTGCAGAAACTGATGCCCAATCGCAACGGGATGACGCGTGCGCACGGCATGTGGCGCGTGGGCGACAAACCGGATACTCATAACAAGGCCTGTATGCAGGATTGTCCCGAGGCTGGTATCGTGACGTCCGCACTCCCTGCGTACGCCCGCGACGCACATGGGGATCTGGCCGCGCAAAACCGGATCATCGGTCCGGTGCGCGGTGTCGATACGAAGCTGCCGCCGCTGTCGGGCACTGCCGCGCAAAACGCGTCGGTGCGCAAGACGGCGGCCCTCGCCACGCTCGGCATGGCGAGTTCGGACGCGCCGGCCCACTCCGCCGCTGTGACGTCATCGGCAGCAACGCTTGCGGACAAGAATGGTTGTCTGGCGTGTCACGGCGTGACCGACAAGAAGATCGGACCCGCCTTCTCGGAGGTCGCCACCAAGTACCATGGGCAGCCGGATGCGGCTGAAAAACTGGTGGCGAAGATACGTGCCGGCGGCGCCGGCAATTGGGGCAGCATGCCAATGCCGCCGCAATCGCAGGTCGCCGAAACCGATATCCGTACGATGGTCGACTGGATTCTCCGTGGTGCACATTGAGCGGGCAGGAGGTTCGACGGACGCACCGAGGGGCTCTCGGGCCGCCGCAGGACCCCCGTCCCCTACACAAATCGAAGGAGATACGATGAAAAAGATGCTGATCGCCGCGGCCATGCTGGCCGGCACCTCGCTGGCCCATGCCGGTGTCGATGTCGCAGCGGCGACCAAGCTCGCGGGTGCCAACGCCTGTATGGGTTGCCACGCCGTCGACAAGAAGCTGGTGGGCCCGGCCTATCAGGAAGTCGCCGCCAAGTACAAGGGTGACAAGGACGCGGTGGCCAAGCTGGTCAAGAAGGTGAAGGGCGGTGGTTCGGGTGTCTGGGGTCCGATCCCGATGCCGGCGCACCCGAACCTGTCGGATGCCGACGCCAAGATCCTCGTTGAGTGGGTTCTGGCCGGCGCCCCGGCGAAGTAACACCGGGGCAGGGGGCTCGCCGGCGGGCTACTCGGCAGGATCGGGTGGCGGGTCAGGTGAGCGAACGGCGGCCGGTGCGTGGCGGATCGATGGTCCGCTTCGTACCGGCGGCCCTCAGAGAAGGAAACACACAGAGATGAACCAACAGCGACGCGACATGCTGCGGTTTTCCGCGGTAATGGGACTGGCGGTAGCCGCCGGGCTGATCAAGCCCGAAGAGGCGCGCGCGGCAGAGGCGCATTGGAACAAGGCGGCGTTCTCGACCCGGAGCGTGGCCGACACGGTCAAGGCCCTGGGCGGCACGGGCACCAGCCCGAGCGATCTGGTCGTGCTGACCGCGCCTGACATCGCCGAGAACGGTGCGGTGGTGCCGGTGGCGGTGGCGAGCAAGGCGCCGAATACGCAGATGATCGCGATCTTGATCGAGAAGAATCCGAATACGCTTGCGGCGTCGTTCGATATTCCCGACGGTACCGAGCCGGCGGTGACCACGCGCGTGAAGATGGGCCAGACCTCGAAGGTCTATGCGCTCGTCAAGGCGGACAACAAGTACCTCGTGGCCGAGAAGGAAATCAAGGTCACGCTGGGCGGCTGCGGCGGTTAAGCGACGCATCGTAGAACAGAGGAGCCACAACATGGGTAATCCGATGCGCATTCGCGCAACCGAGGCCGGCGGTGTCGTCGAGGTCAAGGTGCTGATGAGTCACATCATGGAAACCGGCCAGCGCAAGGACGCTTCCGGTAATATCGTCCCGGCACACTTCATCCAGAACGTCACGGTGACTTGCAACGGGAAGACGGTACTGTCGGCCGAATGGGGTCCGGCGGTGTCGAAAGATCCGTTCATGGCGTTCAAGTTCAAGGGCGCCAAGAAGGGCGACAAGGTCACGGTCATGTGGGTCGACAACAAGGGCGATTCCCGGACCGACGAGACGGCCATCGCCTGACGGGCGGACGTCGGCAGACGTGCGGCGGCGAGTCACAGGCGCTGCCACGCGGATCCGGCCGGGTGGGACGGCGTGACGAGTAATCCGCGCCGTGCAGTGTGCAAGCACGAGCGCTCTCGGGAGATTCCCCGTTGCGCGGACCAACCCCACGAAGAGGAGATCGAGATGAACGAGGCGCAACATAGCGCACGGGCGAGCCAACGAATGAGCACGGCAGGAGACGCAGCGTGGCTGCGACGGACTGTGCTTGGCGGCATGCTCGTCATCGCGGGCGTCAGTGCCCCCGCATTCGCTGCAGAAAGCTCGACGGCGGACGCCATCGCGCAATATCGCGAGATGCTCGCCGACGGCAATCCAGCGGAACTCGTCGAAATGCGAGGCGAGGAACTCTGGAAAACGCCACGCGGCCCGAACAACGTGTCGATGGCGCAGTGCGACCTGGGTCTTGGTGCGGGTGTCGTCAAGAACGCTTACGCGCAACTACCGCGCTACTTCCCCGATACGAAGCGCGTGCTCGATGCCGAGTCACGCATCGTCGAGTGCATGGTGCATCTGCAGGGCTTCAAGCGCGCGGACGTCATCAAGCAGCCGTTCTCCAAGGAAGGGCAGGACCCGACCGATCTCGAAGCGCTCACCGCCTACGTGGCGGGTCAGTCACGTGGCGCGCTCATTCACGTGTCGCAGGCGCGCAAGGAGGAGAAGGAAGCCTACGCGCGCGGTCAGAAGATCTTCTATTACCGTTCCGGTCCGTACGATTTCTCGTGCGCGTCGTGTCACGGGGCGGATGACAAGCGTATTCGTCTTCAGGATCTGCCGAACCTGACCAAGCCTGCGGCGGCGCGACAGGCGTTTGCGACGTGGCCGGGCTATCGCGTCTCGCAAGGTGCGCTGCGCACGATGCAGTGGCGGATGAACGACTGTTTCCGCCAGCAGCGCATGCCGGTGCTGAATTACGGCTCGCAGGCGTCCATTGACCTGATTACCTTTCTCGGCGTGATGGCCAATGGCGGCAAGATGGACGCCCCTGGCCTGAAGCGCTGACCGATTGCGAGGCACACCCATGAAATCATTCGCATTGCGCGCGACGGGCGTCGCGCTGGCAGCGGCCGGGGCACTCGTCGTCGGCACGGCCTTCGCGCAGGACGAGAGTCCGAAGCTGGTGAGCGGCACGACCGATGCGGCCGTCGTGCAGGAGTTGCGCGATTCGTTCCGCGCCTCGGGCATCGCGCAGCTTGACCGCATCGATCAGAGCGAGTTGCAGAAGCTGTGCACGCAGTACGCGACCAAGCCGATGCCGGCGAAGGTGGCCGAGCGTCTGCAAAAAGCCGAGATGACGAAGGTCAAGGCACCGGCCGACGGCCAATATCTCGGCGACTGGAAGGAAGGCGAGAAGGTTGCCCAGAACGGCCGTGGCCTGCAGTTCACCGACAAGGCCGATACCGTCAATGGTGGCAACTGCTACGCGTGCCACCAATTGACCAAGAGCGAAATCTCGTTCGGCAACATCGGACCGTCGCTGTATCACTACGGCAAGCTGCGGGGTGACTCGACCGAAGTGGTCAAGTACACATGGGCGAAGGTCTATGACTCGCATAGCTACACGGCCTGCTCGAACATGCCGCGATTTGGCGCAGCGGGCATCCTGACGGAGAAGCAATTGAAGGACGTCATGGCGCTTCTGCTCGACCCCGCGTCTCCCGTCAACCAGTAAGCCACCGCCGTTCCGGCGCGCGGCCCGAGATCGTTGCGATCGACGGCCGCCGCCGGCTTCCGGAGTGCCGCATGACATCCCTGGAATATTCGAATCAAGCCACTGATCGTCGCCGGCCGTCGCGATGGTCTTGCTCGCGTGCGGGGTGGCGAAGTGGGTGTTTGCTTGCGTCTGGCGCGGACTCGCCAGTGGCGCGAATGCGTTTGTGGCAAGTGGCTGTTCACATGATGCTGAGTGGAATGGACGCCGTATTTGATGCCTGTACGGGGCGTGGATCGCGCCGTGCTGCGCGACGACGCGACATGGGCGTGCTCGGGCGTTTGGACGCAACGATGCGCACGGTGTTCGTCGTGGGAGCGATGGCCCTTGGCACACCGGCGCACGCGCTTGAGGTCGGCGACACGGTCACGCTGCCGTCGCTCACGCTGCTCGATGGCAAGACGCTGCCGGCGAGCGCGTTCAAGGACCGTACGGTCATCGTCGAGTACTGGGCATCGTGGTGCCCGTTCTGTGCGCAGCAGAATCCGCATGTGCAGAAGCTGTACGAGGCCACCCGCGGCAAGCCGATCCAGATCGTCACGTTATCGATCGACAAGAAACCGCAGGAAGCCATCGACTATCTCAAGACGCATGGCTATACGTTTCCGGCGGGTATGGAAACGGACGCCTGGCGGGCGGTGCTGGGTAAGCGTCGCGGGTTGCCGGAGCTGTATGTGATCGGCCGCAACGGCAAAGTGCTGCGCAAGGAGGTGGGCGAGATGTTTGGCGAGGACGTGGCGGCGCTGGCGGATTACGCGGGAAAGTGACCAGATGACCACGTGACCACGTGACCACGTGGCAAGGTGCCAGGGTGCCAGGGTGCCCAAGGTGCCCAAGGTGCCCAAGTGCCCCCGGTGGTTGGGTGATTGGGTAACCCGGTTACACGAGGACTCAGGGTTTGAATCAGTGATTTGGCGACTCGGTGAATCGATAACTCGGTGGTCGGGGGCTCGGTGAGTCGGCGGGACGAGACGGAAGATGATCGTTACCGAATCGTCCCGGGACGCTTACCTCGGCATCGCGTCGATGGTTTGCTGGCGCGGTACGCGCTGGCGGGTATGGCTACATTGGCTAACGATAAAGCAGGCGCGCCGCACGACGTTTGCGGTACGGAGACGAAATGAATCGACGCGAGTTCATGCAGGTGTTGGCGGTGGCGGCAGCCGGCGGAATGGCGCTTTCGCATCACGAGACGGCGGCCGCCGCAGGGGCGTCGTCGTTCTACGATCTGCCGAAGTTCGGCAATGTGCATCTGCTGCACTTCACCGACTGCCATGCGCAGTTGTTGCCGATGTATTTCCGCGAGCCGAGCGTCAATCTGGGGATTGGCGACCAGGCGAACAAGCCGCCGCATCTGGTGGGCGAGGCGTTTTTGAAGGCGTACGGCCTGCGTCCCGGCACACCCGACGCGTATGCGTTCACGTATCTCGACTTTGCGGCGGCGGCGCGTACTTACGGCAAAGTGGGCGGGTTCGCGCATCTTGCGACGCTGGTCAAGCGCATGAAGGCGTCGCGTCCTGGCGCGCTGCTGCTGGACGGCGGCGATACGTGGCAAGGTTCTGCCACATCGATGTGGACGAAGGGCCAGGACATGGTCGACGCCACGCTGGCGCTTGGCGTCGACGTGATGACGGCGCACTGGGAATTCACGTATGGTGCTGACCGTGTGAAGTCGGTGGTCGAGGAGCAGCTCAAGGGCAAGATCGACTTCGTTGCCCAGAATGTGCAGACGAACGATTTCGGCGACCCGGTCTTCGCGCCGTACACGATCAAGACGATGAACGGCGTGCCGGTGGCGATCATCGGGCAGGCGTTCCCATACACGCCGATTGCGAATCCGCGTTACTTCGTGCCGGACTGGACGTTCGGTATACAGGAGGAGCGTCTGCAGTCGATAGTCGACGGGGTGCGCGGCAAGGGCGCGCAGGTTGTGGTCTTGTTGTCGCACAACGGGATGGACGTGGATCTGAAGCTGGCGTCGCGGGTGCGGGGTATCGATGCAATTCTGGGCGGTCATACGCACGACGGGGTGCCGAAGCCTGTCATCGTGGAAAACGCTGGCGGCAAGACGCTTGTGACGAATGCCGGGTCGAACGGCAAGTTCCTGGCGGTCCTGGACTTCGACGTGAAGGGCGGCAAGCCGGTGGACTTCCGTTACAAACTGTTGCCAATTTTTGCCAATCTGCTTCCGGCCGACGCGCCGATGCAGGCGCTGATCGAACGCGTGCGTGCGCCGTTCGCGGCGAAGCTGGCGGAGCCGCTGGCGGTGACGGAGGGCGTGCTGTATCGGCGGGGGAACTTCAACGGGACCTTCGATCAACTGCTGCTCGATGCGGTGATGGCGGAGAAGGATGCCGAGATTGGCTTTTCGCCGGGTTTCCGTTGGGGGACGTCGCTGCTGCCGGGGCAAACGATCACGATGGAGCAGTTGCTCGATCAGACGGCGATCACTTACCCGTACACGACGCTCACTCCGATGACTGGCGAGACGATCAAGACGGTGCTCGAGGATGTGGCCGACAACCTGTTCAACCCCGATCCGTACTACCAGCAGGGCGGGGACATGGTGCGTGTGGGGGGGATGGATTACGCGATCGACCCGATGGCACCGATGGGGCAGCGGATTACGGAAATGCGTCTGAACGGGAAACTGATCGAGGCGGGGAAGACGTACAAGGTGGCAGGCTGGGCGCCGGTGGCCGAGGGGGCCCAGGGCGAACCGGTGTGGGATGTGGTGGCGCGGCATCTGCGCGCGCAGAAGACGGTGGTGGCGAAAGCGCCGAAAGTGCCGTCCATCAAGGGGATGAAGGGGAATTTGGGGGCGGCTTGAGGGCGGGAAATACGAAAATCCAACAAATCCCGAGCGTTTTTGTCGGCTGCTCGTCGGGCATTCAAAAACCGCTATAATTGGGGCCTCGTGTGGGGCGGTAGCTCAGCTGGGAGAGCGTCGCGTTCGCAATGCGAAGGTCGGGAGTTCGATCCTCCTCCGCTCCACCACTTTGTACGGCAGGTCTCTGCCGTTTCTCTTGTGTATTAAGTTAGCTTCGTGATGAAGTTGTGTCGCGGTGGCTTGTCGAAAGTGGGTGTTCTGCGTTTCCTGGACGTTCACCCCCCTCTCGGTCTTTCATACGTCCCCTTTTTGCGCGCGTGCGCTGCTTCTGCGCAATATCGCAGTCTTTGCGTTTAAATTCCCTCCGCCTGTTTTCGGTCACGTTCTTTTCGTCGAGAGATTATCCGTGAACACCGTGTGCATGCTGTAAATATGGAATCAATACTGCCGATCGTCGCGAGATTTCCGGGAAATTCAAGCGGATTTTCATTGCGATTTGCTCATCACAGAATTTCCAGGATTGGTGAAAGTGTTGGCAATCAGTACAGTTTGGCGATGATAGAAGATTCTGGATCGACACGTGGGGATTTGGCTGTAGGCACCACGCGTGTTGCTTCGTTGATTGGATTTTCGTTCCGTGAGCGCGAGGCATTAACACAGTCTTGCTCCTTGCGGCGAAATCAACCTCACGATAAGGGTTAGCCTGCGCGACGTGGGAACGTTTTGCAATCTGTTGCACCACTGACCATCGGCCAACCGGGCTGTCATTTTGTGGTGACTTCAAACGATCGGCGATTTTTTCAGCATCCATCGACTCTTGATCGTCACAGGTGGGGTTTCTTCTCAAATAAGCCCTGGTGAAGGGGATCGTCCACCGAATTATTTACATTTGCATATAGGCACGAAAATTGGCATTTTTGCGGGCTGACTATATGGCGTGGTCCCATCGATCATCGAAGCATTCTTTTATGTCAGTCGCCAGAGAAAATAACTTCAGTTTCGAGCGTGGGGCAATGAATCAATTCCGATAATGCCGCTATCTTTTCTTGTCAATATATTAAATCGCGGGCCCTGCTCACTTTCGTCCGGCCGTGTCACGGTATTCGTGTTGGGCTACCATCGAATCGAACCTGGGTGGAATCAGTTTCACGGCGACTTGCCATGCCGCTTACCTGGCCTCAGGCCTCTAGCGAGTGATATGCGCAGGTTGTGGCTGCAATGTAACGATATGTATCACGCGTCTGTAGGAGACGGGAATTACACAGGCCGATCTCGGCTTGCAGGGTGTGCCCGATAGTCAGTTACAAGTGCAGACTCCCCGATTCTTCAGGGTTTCTGGCAATCTGCGCGCCCTAACGGGGTGTGGACTTGTCCGAGGCAGCTTCGGTTACGCCTTGTTGCGAATATTGCGTCGACCTGACATCGAATCCGCCTGCCGCTGGCGAGTTGGATTAAAATCCTCGGTTTGGCAGCGAGCCATGCGCGGGTGGTGCATATCCCACGAGGGGGTACGCGTTCGACCACCATAAGCGGCGATTTTTGCCAAGCGTGGTGTGTGACCACCTCAGATGCGAAAGTTGGCGGGTTCTTGGAGCTTAATAGAATTATGGCGATAATTCCGGTCGTCCTGTCTGGTGGCAGCGGTACGCGCCTTTGGCCGCTTTCACGTGCGAGCTATCCCAAGCAATATCTCGCACTCTATGGGGCAGATACGTTGCTTCAGCAAACGGTCGGCAGAATTAGGGGGCTGAAGGATGTCGGTGCGCCGCTGATCATTGCGAACAACGAACAGCGATTCCTCGTGGCCGAGCAATTGCGATCGATCGATCTGAAGCCGGGCGCTATCGTACTCGAACCCATCGGCCGCAACACCGCACCGGCTGTCGCGGCTGCGGCACTGCTTGCGCTGCGCGACATGCCCGATGCAGTACTTCTCGTTCTGCCGTCGGATCACATCATTGCTAACGAGGACGTGTTCTTCGATGTTGTGGAAGCCGCGCGGGAACTAGCGGCCGACGACTATCTCGTCACTTTCGGTATTCCACCCGAAACACCTCATACGGGCTATGGTTATATTCGTCGCGGCGCCCGGACGAAGGGCAGCGCCAGCGGGTTTCACATCGAGCAATTCATCGAGAAACCGAATGCAGAACTCGCGGCTTCGTTTATCGAGGAGGGGAACTGCTTCTGGAACAGCGGCATGTTCCTCTTTAAGGCTAAAGCTTATCTAGAACAGATGGCCCGACTGCAGCCCGATATGCTCGCGCAGGTAACGGCAGCCGTTGATCAAGGTGCCGTCGACGTCGATTTTCTGCGGCTGGACAGGGCAAGCCTTGAGGCGTGCCGATCCGATTCTATCGACTACGCCGTTATGGAAAAGGCGACGCGCGCCGCCGTCATCGATGCGGCGGGTCTGGGCTGGAGTGACATCGGGTCTTGGTCAGCTTTGTCGGAAATCGTGCCGCGTGACGAACAGGGCAATTCTTTGTTGGGAGACGTGGTCGCTCACGATGTGAAGAACTCCTATATCCGTTCCGAGAGCCGCATCGTTGCGGCTGTTGGCGTCGAGAACGTCGTTGTTGTCGAGACACCGGATGCTGTGCTAGTAGCAGGGAAGGAGCATGTGCAGGACGTACGAAAAGTGGTCGACTCATTGATCGCTCAAGGGCGTTCCGAATCGACACTGCACCGCCGTGTGTTCCGTCCCTGGGGCGCCTATGAAGGTCTTGGCGAAGGTGAGCGCTTCCAGGTGAAGCGGATCTTCGTGAAGCCGGGCGCCGCCCTCAGCTTGCAGATGCATTACCACCGTTCGGAGCACTGGATCGTTGTTCGCGGTACCGCGAACGTCACATGTGACGGCAAGACCATACTACTCACGGAAAATCAATCGACTTACATTCCGTTGGGGACGTCCCATCGTCTGGAGAACCCGGGCAAAGTGCCGCTCGAATTGATTGAAGTCCAGTCCGGCACCTACCTTGGAGAGGACGATATCGTCCGATTTGAGGATCATTATGGCCGAGCCCCCTGATTGGGATCGGCACAGCTCGGACGAATTCTCCTCCCCCTTTCGTTTGTTTGACAATCGCCAACCGATTCTTGCGGGACGGCACAGTATTGTGCGTAATGGCTATGAAAAAAGTACTTGTTATTTTCGGCACCCGCCCCGAGGCCATCAAGATGGCACCGGTGATTTCCGCTCTGAAAGCCGCGGATCGATTCGAGGTGCGTGTGTGCGTCACTGCGCAGCACCGCCAGATGCTCGATCAGGTACTTGACCTGTTCGGCATTCAGCCCGATTTCGACCTGAACTTGATGCGCCCTGGGCAGGATCTGACGGATGTGACCTCGCGAGTATTGCTCGGCATGCGCGACATCTTCGCCAAGTACCGACCCGACATAGTATTGGTTCACGGGGACACAACTACCACGCTCGCCGCCTCGTTGGCAGCGTTCTATCAGCGGATAGTCGTTGGGCACGTCGAAGCTGGCCTGCGCACGGGCAACATATACTCGCCGTGGCCGGAGGAAATGAACCGGCGCGTTGCCGGCTCGATCGCCACGTTCCATTTCGCGCCGACCAACGTCGCCCGCGACAACCTGCTGGCCGAGCATAAGGACGCTGCGTCGATTCATGTCACGGGCAACACCGTAATCGACGCTTTACTCGAAGTGCACCAGCGCATCAGGGGCGATGCCGATCTGCGAGCCGCCTTCGACGAACAGTTTGCATTCCTTGATAGTAATCGCAAGCTGATTCTAGTGACGGGGCATCGGCGCGAGAATTTCGGCGACGGATTCGAGAGTATTTGCGCTGCATTGGTCGAGCTTTCGCAAAGAGAGGACGTTGAGGTCGTCTATCCCGTGCATTTAAATCCGAATGTGCAGGAGCCGGTTCGCCGCATTCTGGGGCGCCTGGGCAACGTACATCTCATTGAGCCACTCGATTACCTGCCGTTCGTCTATTTGATGGGGCGCAGCTACCTTATTCTTACGGATAGCGGAGGCATTCAGGAAGAAGCTCCGTCGCTGGGCAAACCGGTGCTGGTGATGCGCGACACCACTGAGCGCCCGGAGGCGGTAAGTGCGGGGACCGTTCGACTCGTAGGCACCGATTCCGACTTGATCGCTCGCGAAGTCACGCGATTGCTTGACGATTCCACGGCCTATCAAACGATGTCACGCGCGCACAATCCATACGGCGACGGTGCGGCAGCAAAACGAATCACAGAGATTCTCGTAAAGGGAGTATGAGGCAATGACGCAGTTCAAAACGGTCACCGTGATTGGCCTGGGATACATTGGTTTGCCGACCGCAACAGTCCTGGCGAGCCGCGGCGTCACGGTCGTGGGTGTGGACGTGAACGACCGTGTTGTGAACACGATTAACGAAGGCCGGATTCACATTATTGAGCCGGAACTTGACGCGCTTGTCCACGAGGTCGTGCGCAATGGCAAGCTGCGGGCAACGCTTGTGCCCGAGCCGGCCGACGCCTTCATGATCGCCGTGCCTACGCCGTTCAAGGGCGATCACGAGCCCGACCTCTCCTACATCGAGCAGGCCGGCAAGGCCATCGGTCCTGCGCTTAGTGCCGGCAATCTAGTCATCCTCGAGTCGACATCGCCCGTTGGCACCACGGAGAAGCTTTCGAAGTGGTTGGCCGAAGCTCGCCCGGACCTCAAGTTCCCGCACGAGTATGGCGAGCAAGCTGACGTCCACATGGCGTACTGCCCCGAGCGAGTGCTGCCGGGTCATGTGTTGCGCGAGCTTGTCGAAAACGACCGGATCGTCGGCGGGCTCACCCCGAAGGCCGGAGAATTGGCGGTCCAGCTTTACCGGACTTTTGTGCGTGGGGAATGTCTGCAGACGGATGCCCGTACGGCCGAAATGGCAAAGCTCACCGAGAACGCATTTCGTGACGTGAACATTGCGTTTGCGAACGAACTGTCACTAATCTGCGACCGCCTGAGCATTGATGTTTGGGAGCTGATTCAGTTGGCCAATCGCCATCCCCGTGTCAGCATACTGCAGCCGGGCCCAGGAGTTGGTGGACATTGCATCGCCGTAGATCCTTGGTTCATTGTGGATTCAAGCCCGGACGAGGCACGCCTGATACGGACGTCACGTGAAGTGAACGACTACAAGCCGCATTGGGTCGTTGAGCAAGTGCTCAATGCGGTCGCAGGCCGCGCGGACGCGGTCGTCGCGTGCCTGGGACTTGCCTTCAAAGCCAACATTGACGATTTGCGTGAAAGCCCGGCCGTGGATATCGCAAAGACGCTCGCCAGCGACGAGCGTCTGCGTGTACTCGCAGTGGAACCACACATCGAATCGCTGCCGGCGTCACTCGTTGGCGCAGTCGAGTTGTCGACTTTCGACGAAGCGCTCGGCGTCGCCGACGTTATCGTGCTGCTGGTCGACCACGATCAGTTCAAACGCGTGGACTGGAGCGCACATACTGGCAAACCGATCATCGATACGCGCGGCCTCGTTCGCGTTGGCCGATAACACAGTAGATCAGGGCATACAAGCACATGAGCAAAGCACTAGTTACCGGGGTCACAGGTCAGGACGGCGCCTACTTGACCGCGCGTCTTCTCGAGCTGGGTTATACCGTCTACGGTGCTTACCGCCGTTCCAGCTCAGTGAACTTCTGGCGACTGGAGGAGCTTGGCGTTCTTGGACATGCGAATCTGCATCTGGTCGAGTTTGATCTGACTGACGCTTCCGGCGCCATTCGCCTCCTCGAGCAGTGCGAGCCGGACGAAATCTATAACCTCGCGGCACAAAGTTTCGTCGGGGTCTCGTTTGACCAGCCGCTTGCAACGGCAAACATAACGGGGCTGGGCGCCGTGAATCTGCTCGAAGCGATTCGTATAGTCAACGCGCGTATCCGCTATTACCAAGCATCCACTTCGGAGATGTTCGGCAAGGTGCAGGCGATTCCCCAGGTCGAAGACACCCCGTTCTATCCGCGCAGCCCATACGGCGTCGCCAAGCTTTACGCGCACTGGATGACGATCAACTACCGCGAGTCCTATGGCATCTTCGGGTCGAGCGGGATTCTCTTCAATCACGAGTCGCCTCTGCGCGGACGTGAGTTCGTGACACGCAAAATCACGGACACCGTGGCAAAGATCAAGCTAGGCAAGGCAGACATCCTTGAGCTTGGAAATATGGACGCCAAGCGCGACTGGGGCTATGCAAAGGAGTACGTTGAAGGCATGCGCCTGATGCTGCAAGCTGATCAACCGGACACGTTTGTACTCGCGACCAACCGCACCGAGACTGTGCGCGACTTCGTGACGATGTCGTTCAAGGCGGTGAACATTGCGCTTGAATGGAGAGGTAACGCCGAGAACGAAATAGCCATCGATTGCGCTACGGGACGAACGCTGGTGCGCGTAAATCCGAAGTTCTATCGCCCCGCCGAAGTCGATCTGCTGATCGGCGATCCCGCGAAAGCCAAGAGAATTTTGGGCTGGGCTCCAGAGACGACACTTGAGACTCTTTGCGAGCTGATGGTGGTGGCTGACCTTAGCAGGAACCGCAGTGGTCACTCGTTCTGATACCGTGCCGCGCGTCTTTGTGACTGGGTTGTCCGGCTTCACCGGAAGTTATCTTCGTGAGCGTTTCGCCGCTGATGGCTGGGAAGTGCGGGGCACCGGCCGCGAGGTCGCAGACGGCGTGATGACCTGCGACCTGTTTGAAAAGTCGCGCATGACGGAAATTTTGTCGGCGTTTCGTCCGGATTATGTGGTGCATCTCGCGGCCATTGCGTTTGTCGGACACGGCGCGCCGGACGCCTTTTACAACGTCAATGTACTGGGCACGGAAGCGTTGTTTGAGGCCATCGTTGCTGCGGATGTCCAGCCTCGCAAGGTATTGGTCGCGAGTAGCGCGAATATTTACGGCAACGCCACAATATTGCCGATTAACGAAAAAACACCACCTGCACCGACGAATCATTACGCGATCAGCAAATTCGCGATGGAGCTGATGTTGCGCAACTGGTTTGACCGGTTGCCGATCATTGTGGCTCGGCCTTTCAACTACACTGGGTTCGGGCAATCGGAGAGTTTTTTGGTGCCGAAGATCGTTTCGGCATTTTCACGTGGTGATCGCGCTTTGAAACTGGGAAATCTGGACGTGGCGCGCGATTTCTCGGATGTTCGTTACGTCGTTGATGCTTACGCGCGACTTTTAAGCGCTGACATTGCTGGAGAAACGGTAAACATTTGTTCCGGCAAGGCCTATTCGTTGCGCGACGTTGTCGCCGCCGCCGAGGCTGCTTCAGGCCGATCCATTGTCATAGAGAGCGAGCAACATCTCAGGCGCGCCGGCGAAGTATCGGTCCTGTATGGCACGCCGGAGCGCCTTGCGCAGCTCATTGGTGACCTGTCTCCAGTAGGCCTTGATGCGCTTGTTCGCAATATGTACCAGCAGTATCTGCATGCCGCCGCCAGAACGGGTGGCGATGCTCCGATTAGCTTGATGTGATGACCGTGCGCGGTTATTAGTCGTCTGACGTACCTCTCTTCATGAAGATTTGTTTCTTTTCGCACATGACCGATCACTCCAACTGGCGTGAGGCGTTCGAGAAAGTGGAGTTCTACCGGGTCGACATCGAGATTTTGCGCTCGCTCGGGCATGAGGTCGTGCTGGCAGGGGACTTCAAAACGTTTGATCGCACGGCAGATTTGTACTACTGCTGGTGGTGGACCTATGCAATGTTTCCCGTCGTACAGTCGCTAATTGGGCGTAAGCCCGTGGTTGTGACCGGGGCATTCGATTACGACACATGTCACGGCGTAATTCCAGGCCTTAGTTATCTCGACAGGCCGACGTGGCAGCGCGCCTTGATGGCGGCCGCACTCCGTACGGCAAGCGCCAATCTGTTTATTTCGCAATGCGAGTACGAGAAGGTGACGTCGAACCTTGTTGTGCGAAATGCCGTAAATTGTCCGTTGGCCATCAATACCGAGCACTATCGCTTGGCGAATCCTGCTCTCGCGCGCGAAGACTTCTTCTTCACTGTGTCTTGGTCGAGCAAAACTAACGTGCAGCGCAAATGCCTTGAATCGATTATCAAAGCATTTGGAGAATACGCGAAAACAAATGCGAAGACGCGCCTTGTGATGGCGGGAAAGAAGGGCGACTACTACGAGAACTTAGTTGAACTGGCGAAGTCCTGCGGCGTAGCTGAGCGAGTGGAATTCCCGGGCATGATCTCTGACGAGGAGAAGATTCGAAAATACCAAGCCTGCATCGCCTATGTGCAGCCAACGTTGTTCGAGGGCTTTGGCTTGGCTATCGGCGAGGCGCTTGCCTGCGGTGCCCAAGTTATCACGAGTCCGTCCGGTGCTGTTCCAGAAGTGGCTGTCGATTTTGCGCAATATGTCGAGCCTAACAATGTGGAAGCGTTGACGACTGCGATGCGTAAGGCCGTTGATGAGATCTTGACTATGGACCGCAAGATCGCGCAATTCGAACATATTAATCGCACTTTTTCCATTGAGGCCCGTCGCGAGCATTTGGGGGAAATCATCGATCGCGTAGCTTCGCGAAAAGTGACGCATGCGCAGCGATATCAGCAGTGAGAGTGCACCGCGTTTTGGAAAAAGTTTTCACAAAATTGGGAGCATACCGGACGGTGTTCTCGGTGCTCATTTTGACGATGTGCATCCAGGGCGGCATCATTGCGTCACAGCTATTCACGACGCTTTATTTGACATCGTCGGAAGTTGGCGTGATTCGGGCGTTGGAGAGCATTCTATCCATTCTCGTACTCGGCGTTTCCTTCGGAGCTCCATCCCTCGCCATTCGCGAAGCAGCCGCGCATGCGGACGACTCGGAGCGAGCCCATTTAATGGCTCGTTTGCTGATAATAGAATTGGTGGCTGGTGGCGTGACATTCGTCGTGCTCCTCACGATTCAGCGATTCTTGCCCAACACTGAAACGATAAGGCTTGTGAGCCGGGTCGCTGCGGTGGCGCTGTTGACCAACAGTGTTCGGGTACTCGCCGGCTTTGCTCAGGGCTTGCAGATTACAACGCAGGTATCGATACCCCTTATCGTGTCGACAACGGCGTCAATGGCGATCGTGACTGTCAGCGCGTATTCGTTCGGTATCGGTGGTTGGGTGGTAGGCCGATATGTTGGCGAAGCAACTGTGCTGCTGGCATTTGTGTTTTGCCTTAGGGACTATTTCAGGAAGGTATTCCCGTTGTTCTCCCGCAAGAATCTACCAAGCAAGAGTTTGGTTATCCTTGGATTTACGGCAAATCTTGCGCTGGTGGTGCGACTCGTTTGCGACAACCTCCCGATTCTTGGTATGACGGCCGCCAAGGTCAAGCCGGATCAGATTGGATATTTCGGTATCGCCACGCTAGTGTTAATGGCGCCGACGCTCTTGATGGCCGTCACCAGTCAGGTGGAACTGCCGCGGATTGTAACTGTGGCCCATGATTTGCTTCGGGTGACCGACCGATTGCGTCGACTCACGCGGGCGCTCGCGAAGATTGGTGGGCTGTGTATCGCGGTCAGCCTGTTGGCGGGCATTGTCAATCGATTGATTCTGCATATTAGCTATACAGCAACACTAGATATTCTGGTGGTCATTTCGCTGGCGCTGCCGCTACGCGGTATTGCTTTGTCAGTGGGCACCGTATTCATGGCGCTGCGACATTACCGTACTTCGATGTACGTTAACGTCGCCGAGGTGATGTTGACGAGCGTTCCGGCCTACGTCCTGGCGAGGACATTTGGGGCGTATGGTGCTGCGGCGGCCTTTCTCCTGGGCTCGCTTATCTCGGCAATTCTGCATCTGGGAACGCTCCGTTTTTCCGGTATGCTGGGCGGGCATTCGATTGGGGCCGGCGGACACCGGCCGCTATTGCAAGATCGCGGACTTGACTAACCGGCATCGACCGAAAGGCTTCGATAGTTCGCCCCGGCAGGTTTGCTGCCTTGCCGTACAGTGAACTGGAGTCTCTTGCGTAACACTTGGCTTACATCTGTGTGCCGCGGCGTTCTTTGCCGCGCAATCAATGACTAAATCGCGACTATGTGTGGAATCGTAGGATACGCTGGCCATTCCGGCCGGGCGCTGGACCTCTCTCTGTTGGGATCGATCATGGCCCATCGGGGACCCGACGATAGCGGGCAGGTAGTGTTCCATGAGGACAATATCGGTCTGGCACAACGACGCCTGGCGATCATCGATCTCTCGTCGACTGGACACCAGCCCATGTTCTCGCACGACAGCAACGTCTGCATTGTCTTCAACGGCGAGATCTATAACTACCGCGAATTGCGCCAGGCGCTTGTTGCCGACGGATATGAATTCCGCGGGCAGTCCGATACCGAGGTACTGCTCGTTATGTACGAAAAGCATGGCGAGGCAATGCTGTCACACCTGAACGGCATTTTCGCGTTCGCGCTTTGGGACAAACGCAAGCGCCAGATGTTCGTTGCGCGCGATCAGTTGGGCATCAAGCCGTTCTACTACACATGTGATTCGTTCGGATTCGCGTTTGCCAGCGAGATGAAGGTGCTGCTGCGCGGCGGTCTCGCGAGCAGCGAGCTTGATCCGGCCGCGGTACTCGCGCACCTCGGTTTCCTGTGGTCACCGGGCGAGCGAACCATCGCGAAGGCTGTGCGCAAACTCGAACCGGGCCATGCGATGATCGTTCGCGATGGTCGCATCGAGCGAAACTGGAAGTACTACGATTTACCTTACGGGCAGCCGTATCTCATGGGCACGGAAGACGATGTCGCCGATCAGGTGGCGGCGGCGGTGAAGGAAGCCGTGCGCCGTCAGATGGTAGCCGACGTACCCGTTGGCGCGTTCTTATCCGGTGGCTTGGACTCCACTTCGGTGGTTGCCTGTGCAGCACAGACCAACCCGGCGAATCGACTGCAATGTTTCACGATCGAAGTGATGGACGGCTCGGTCGCGACGGAAGGTTTTGCGAACGATCTTCCTTTCGCCAAGCGTGCTGCAGAGTATCTCGGTGTTGATTTGCATACCGTGCAAGTCGGACCGGAGATGGCCGACCGCCTCGGCGAAATGATTTACCATCTCGACGAGCCGACCGCCGATCCGGCAGCGCTCAATGCATTGTTCATCTCGGAGTTGGCGCGGGAGAAAGGCATCACGGTCTTGCTGTCAGGGGCAGGTGGCGATGACATCTTCACAGGCTACCGGCGACACTTTGCACTCTCGAAGGAGAGTTATTGGTCGTGGCTGCCGTCTGGAGTACGCACATTGTTGGCAGGCGCAGGCCGATCGTTACCGCCATCGTCGCCCTTCATGCGTCGCATTGGCAAGGCGCTGCAGTACGCGGATCTGAGCCCGAGCGATCGTCTCGCGAGTTACTTTTACTGGTTGCAGCCGGACACGGCGCTTGGTTTGCTCAATCGAGACTTCGCCGCCGGGCTTACGCCGGCAACGCTGGCCCAGCCGATGCTGGCGTCGTTGGGCAATCTTCCAAAGGGTGTCGACCCGCTGCATCGAATGCTCTATCTCGAGTGCAAGCACTTCCTCGCGGATCACAATCTGAATTACACCGACAAGATGGGGATGGCGGCGAGCATAGAAGTGCGTGTGCCGCTCCTTGATCTGGATCTTGTGGCGTTGGCAGCTCGAATCCCGCCAGAAATGAAGCAGAAGGGGCGGGAAGGCAAGGCGATTTTCAAGAGGGCGATGGAGCGCTATTTGCCGCGCGACATCATCTACCGTCCGAAAACCGGCTTTGGTGTACCGCTGAGACAATGGTTGGGTACTCGCCTCAAGCCACTCGTCGATGACGCGCTATCCGAGGAGTCGTTGCGACGCCGCGGCGTATTCGATCCTCGGGCAGTGGCCCGCCTACGCCAGCTCGACACCCAGAAACAAGTGGATGCCACTTACCCGATCTTCGCTATGCTCTGTCTCGAGCTCTGGTGCCGTCAGTACATTGACGGCCGCTATCCAAAATAACGCTCTCGCATCTATTAGAAGATGAAGCAAATTCTACAAAACATGGGCAACGGCGAAACAACGATCGTCGAGGCGCCAGCGCCGAAGGTGCAAGCCGGTAACCTTGTCATTCGCACGACGCACAGTTTGATCTCGGCGGGCACCGAGCGAATGCTCGTTGACTTTGGCAAGGCGTCGATGCTCGACAAGGCGCGCCAGCAGCCTGAAAAGGTAAAGATGGTGCTCGACAAGGTGCGCACTGAGGGATTGCTGACGACGATCGATGCGGTCAGGAGCAAGCTTGACCAGCCGCTGCCGTTGGGCTATTGCAATGCTGGTGTCGTGCTTGAAGTGGGCGCGGGTGTTGAGGGCTTTGCCGTGGGAGATCGTGTCGTGTCGAACGGGCCGCACGCCGATCTGGTGCGTGTGCCCAAGCATCTATGTGCAAGGATTCCCGACGGTGTGAACAACGAAGAGGCAGCCTTCACGGTGCTCGCTTCGATTGGTTTGCAGGGCATCCGGCTCGCGCAGCCGACGCTGGGCGAGTCCGTGGTGGTCGTTGGCCTAGGTCTGATCGGCCTAGCCACTGCTCAGTTGCTCAAGGCAAATGGATGCCGGGTGCTGGGGATCGATTTCGACGCCAGCAAGTTGGCGTTGGCTCGTCAGTTCGGTATCGAGACGTGTAATCCGGCGCAAGGGCAAGATCCCGTCGCATTCGCGATGGCATTTACACAGGGCGCGGGTGTTGACGCCGTCATCGTTACGGCGTCAACCAAATCTAGCGATCCGATAAGCCAGGCAGCGCGCATGTCACGCAAGCGTGGCCGCATTGTGCTGGTCGGCGTGACCGGCCTCGAGCTCAACCGCTCCGAGTTCTACGAAAAGGAGCTGACATTCCAGGTGTCATGCTCGTATGGCCCAGGCCGTTACGACCCTGACTACGAACAGGGGGGCAACGATTATCCGGTGGGCTTCGTCCGTTGGACCGAGCAGCGCAACTTCGCTGCCGTGCTCGACATGATGGCCGCGGGACACCTCAACGTCGCATCGCTGATTTCGCACCGATTCCCGTTCGACGACGCAATCGACGCCTATCAGGTGTTGAGTGCGGACAAATCGGCGCTGGGGATTGTGCTTCAGTATCCGGATGTGCTTGAGGCGGAACTGCGCGTGAAGAAAGTCGCATTGCAGGCAGCGTCGCCAAGCGTGAGCGCTGCGCCGGGCAGGCCGGTCCTGGGTGTTGTCGGTGCCGGCAATTATGCGTCGCGCGTGCTGCTGCCCGCCTTCAAGAAAGCGGGTGGCCATTTCGGCACCATCGTGACCAGTGGCGGCGTGTCAGGCGTTCATCATGGCAAGAAGCTGGGTTTCGAATCCGCATCTACCGAGCTTGATGACGTGATGACGGATGCATCCGTCAATACGGTTGTCATCGCCACGCGGCACGACACGCACGCGGGATTTGTTGTCAGAGCGCTGCGCGGTGGAAAGCATGTTTTTGTCGAAAAGCCCTTGGCGCTCACTATCGAGCAACTGGAACGGGTTCAGGACGCCTATGCAGACGCCCAGTCGGAGGGCGCGTCTTGTTTGCTGATGGTCGGTTTCAATCGGCGATTCTCGCCGCTCGTCATGGAAATGAAGCGAGCCCTCGGTGCCATTCGTCAGCCCAAGGTGTTTGTGTACACGGTCAATGCGGGCGCGATCCCGGCCAACCATTGGACGCAGGACATGGCCGTGGGCGGCGGGCGGATTATCGGTGAGGCATGCCACTTCATTGATTTGCTGCGCCATCTCGCTGGGGCACCTATCATTGATGCCTCGATTCGATGCATCGAATCGCAGGGCGATATCGTGAGCGACAAGGCAAGCATCACGTTGTCGTTTGCAGATGGTTCGCTCGGTACGATTCATTACCTCGCCAACGGTGGAAAAGCATTTCCGAAGGAGCGGTTGGAAGTTTTCGCCGGAGACGGCGTGATGCAGCTTGAAAACTATCGAGCGTTGCGTGGCTTTGACGCTTCCGTCAAAAACATGAAGCTGTGGCGTCAAGACAAGGGGCAGGACGCGTGCGCCGCAGCGTTCCTCGACGCCATCTCGAAGGGCCAG
This sequence comes from Pandoraea cepalis, assembly GCF_902459625.1. NCBI lineage: Bacteria > Pseudomonadati > Pseudomonadota > Betaproteobacteria > Burkholderiales > Burkholderiaceae > Pandoraea > Pandoraea cepalis. The sequence goes on along the minus strand of NZ_CABPRY010000011.1, from coordinate 29,679 downwards.
GCTTCGCCAATCCCTTACGAAGAACTCGTTGAGGTCGCGCGCGTAACGATCGAACTGGGGCTGCAAGCCAGCTAACATTATGGTCAAGCGACGACTGTCCCAGGCAACGACGCTTTGGCGTCTCGGACCTGCCAATTTGGCGCGGGTCGTGGCGTATCGCGCGCTGGGTCGCACGGGGTACTACCGCAGGACGATGCCCCGGTCGCCATCGTCGAGCGAACCGTTCTTCGCGTTCGAAAGCGCACGCTCGTCACCGCAAGGGAGCGCCATCCTCTCTGAACTCGCCCGCCCGGATATCGTCGAGCAGGCCGACGCGTTGCTGGCAGGCACTTTGAAGTTTTATGGTGACCGAGATTGGCGGGTCGGTTTTCCGCCGGCCTGGCATCGCAACCCGCGTTCGGGGGAAGACGCACTGAATGTGCGCGGCACCCACTGGTCCGACATCAACGAGTTCTCGCTTAACGCGGGGGACATCAAAGACTTGTGGGAGCCTTCGCGTTTTGACGGGTTGGTGCTGCTCGCTCAGTCGTGGCTAATTACGCGCGCGTCGAAATACGCCAACGCAGTCGAACAGTGGCTTGGAGACTGGTGTCGGGAAAATCCGGTGTCGTGCGGGGTCAACTGGAAGTGCGCACAGGAGGCGGGCATCCGTCTAATGCACGTGCTACTCGTAGCCGAAATGCTCGACCGATACGCGGGAGTGGCGCGTCGCGGAGGATTCTGGGCCTTCGTTGATACCCATTGCGCGCGTATCGCGCCGACGATGTTGTACGCGATTGCGCAGGACAACAATCACGCAACGTCAGAAGCCGCTGCGCTATATATGGCAGGCTTGGCGGGCATCCGCTGGGCAGATGCCCCGGCGGCGCTCGCCGTCGCCGCGCGACGATGGCATGCCCTTGGTCGAAAGTGGTTGCCCAACCGCGTAGACCGACTGGTGATGCCGGACGGCAGCTTCTCGCAACATTCGACGAATTACCACCGGTTGATGCTGGATACGCTGTCGCTCGCTCAGTGGTGGTGTGACCGCTTACGTGATCAGCCGTTGGGGGGGCAATGGCAGGTGCGCACGCAGGCGGCTGCGCGCTGGCTGTGTGCCATGACTGACCCGCGAAGCGGCGGCGCACCCAATCTTGGCGCGAACGACGGTGCACGGCTGATCAATCTCGACGGTGCGCCGTACCGGGATTTTCGGCCTTCCGTGCAGACCGCGTATTTCATATTTTTCCGTGCCCGTCGTTATGTGGCCGGTCCTTGGGATAGGACCGGCCGATGGCTGGGCATCGAAATTCCGGAACGGATCGACGCAACGCCTGAACGGACACGCTTCCCGGACGGCGGCTACGCGATGTTGCCGCTGGGCGACGATGGTCGTGTCTGGTTGCGCCTGCCGACGTTTCGGTTTCGTCCGTCGCACGCCGATGGCCTGCACATGGATCTGTGGTGGCGAGGCACTAATGTGTTGCGCGATGGCGGGACATACTCGTACAACACCGACACTACGACACTCGACTATTTCTCGGGGACAGCATCGCACAATACGCTGCAGTTCGACGCCCGTAATCAGATGCCGCGATTGAGCCGCTTTCTGTTCGGGGACTGGTTGCAGTGCGAACAGGCGACGACCTTGCCTGAGCAAGGCGTTGTCACCGCGGCATACCGTAATAGGGTGGGCGATTGGCACAAGCGCGAGATGAAGGTCGTCGGTGGCAACGAAGTGCGAGTCACCGATGAGTTTGCATCGAATGCGTCGCAGACAACGCTCCGCTGGCGCTTGGCGCCAGGCAACTGGCGATTGCGGGGCAACGAATGTACCGACGGGAGCACCACACTGCGCGTCGACGGGGCAAGCACACTCTGTCTGGAGACGGGGTGGGAATCGCTCTGTTACGGGCAGCGCGACGAGATTCCAGTGCTGGTTGCCAGGGCTCCAGCCAAAGGGCGCATCGAGACGTCTATACGACTGAACTAGTATGAAAATTCTTTACTTCCATCAGCATTTCTCAACCCGGTCAGGTGCAGCGGGGACGCGGTCGTACGAGATGGCTCGGCGCCTCATCGCTCGTGGTCACGAGGTCACCGTGGTTTGTGGTAGCTACGCGGCTGGTCGGACCGGTTTGTCTGGGTCTTTTCGGCGTGGCGTGCGCGAAGGCATCGTCGATGGCATCCACGTCATTGAGTTAGAGCTGCCGTATTCCAACAAAGACGGCTTCCTGAAGCGCATCGGTACCTTTCTGAAGTTCGCTTGCCGCAGCACTTGGCTGGGACTCTCGCGCGAATACGATCTGCTGTTTGCAACGACGACGCCCCTCACGGCGGGCATTCCGGGCATTGTTGCGAAATTGTTGCGTCGCAAAAAGTTCGTCTTTGAGGTGCGTGATCTCTGGCCAGAGCTTCCTAAAGCGATGGGAGTCATTCGTAATCCGGTCGTGCTGACTTTGATGTCGATGCTCGAGTGGAGCTCTTATCACGCGGCGGATGCATGTATCGGATTGTCGCCGGGCATCGTCGAAGGCATTCACCGACGCGGCATTCCGATGGAACGCATCGTCATGGTACCCAACGGTTGCGATCTTGGTATTTTCGATCAACACAGTGTTGTTGCGCATCGCCCCGAGGGGGTCGAGGCGGGCCACCTGATGGCAGTATTTGCCGGGACACATGGCGCTGCCAACGGTTTGGGTGCGGTGCTCGACGCGGCAGCAGTCCTGAAGTCGCGCGGCGCAGAGAATATCAAGCTGGTGTTCGTCGGCGACGGCAAAGAAAAGCCGGCGTTGACCGAGCGCGCGAACCGCGAAGGCCTGACCAACTGCTTGTTTCACGAACCTGTGTCCAAGACAGAATTGGCTTCACTGATGGCGGCGGCAGACGTGGGCCTCATGGTCCTCGCCAACATCCCGGCCTTCTACTACGGGACTTCACCGAACAAGTTCTTCGACTATATTTCTTCTGGGCTGCCGGTATTGAACAACTATCCTGGCTGGCTGGCGGACTATATTGATGAGAGCCGATGCGGCGTTGCCGTACCACCTGACGATGCGACGGCATTCGCCGACGCCCTCATGCGCATGGCCGAAGACCGAGAGGAACTCCGCGAGATGGGCGTCCGCGGTCGTGTGCTTGCAACGCAGTTTGATCGCGAACGGCTATCGAATCAGTTTGCGGACTGGCTGGAGAAAACTGCCTGTGTTTAAGCGACTCATCGACATCGTTGGTGCGACGACCGGGTTGCTGCTCCTGGGGCCCGTCATCCTGCTTGTCTGGTGGATGGTTTCGCGCCGGCTTGGAAAGCCGGCGCTGTTTCGTCAGGTGCGGCCGGGGCTTCACGGGCGTCCGTTCGAGATGGTTAAGTTTAGGACCATGACGGACGCGCGCGACGCCAATGGCAATCTACTGCCGGATGCTGAGCGCATGACCCCGTTCGGTCAATTCTTGCGTGCCTCTAGCCTCGACGAATTACCTGAACTGTGGAACGTGCTCAAGGGCGATATGAGCCTTGTCGGTCCGCGGCCGCTGCTCATGGAGTACCTTGCATTGTATTCTTCCGAGCAGGCGCGTCGACATGACGTTCGTCCCGGGGTAACAGGCTGGGCGCAGGTCAATGGCCGCAACGCGATCAATTGGGGCGAGAAGTTTCGTCTCGACGTCTGGTACGTCGATCATCGTAACTTCTGGCTCGACTTGCGCATCATCTATATGACGGTACGTAAGGTATTCGTGCGCGAAGGGATCTCGCAGGTGGGACAGGCAACTGCGGAAAAATTTTCTGGCAACGGAGATCGTAATTGAAGCGGCTCATGGTGCTGGGTGCCGGTGGGCACGGTGCCGTTGTGGCCGACATCGCCTCGGCCGTGTGGCCGGATGTGACGATTTCATTCCTGGACGACCGTTACGGAACCTTGTCGAGAGTGTTTGACTGGCCGGTCGTCGGAAACTTCGAGAGCGCACTAAAGCTAATCGATGCGGATTCCGGGTTTATTGTTGCGATCGGCAACAATCGAGCGCGTCACGATTGGCTGAATAGGTTACTTGAGGCGGGGGCCGTGTCTCCGGTTCTGATGCATCCGACTGCGGTTGTGAGTTCTCGCGCCCGACTGGGTGCAGGCACGGTGGTTTTCGCGACTGCCGTCATTCAGATTGGTGCAACCGTTGGACGAGGGTGCATCGTCAATACCGCCGCCGTTGTGGAGCATGATTGTCAACTCGGGGACGCCGTCCATATCTGTCCCCAGGTTGGCTTGGCGGGTAACGTGACTATCGGCTCGCGAAGCACGCTAGGCGTGGGGACGTCGGTGCGGCAAGGGATTGAGATAGGTTCGGATGTTGTCATCGGCGCGGGGAGCGCTGTGGTCAGGGATATCGCATCCAGCGCGCTGGCGTATGGCGTGCCGGCAGTGACGAAATTGGAGATTTGATTTCATGTTGAATACGAAACTGAGCCCGTGGCCGAGTTTCACCCAAGAGGAAATCGACGCAGTTGCTGGCGTTCTGCGCTCGAACAAGGTCAACTATTGGACCGGCAACGAGAGCCGTGAGTTCGAGAAGGAATTCGCCGCTTACGTGGGCAGTCGCCATGCGATCGCGCTGGCGAATGGCACGCTGGCTATCGATCTGGCGCTCAAAGTACTCGGTATCGGTAAGGGCGACGAGGTAATCGTCACGTCGCGGACCTTCCTTGCATCGGCCAGTTCGATCGTCAATGCCGGCGCGGTGCCAGTGTTTGCCGATGTGGATCGTGACTCACAGAACATCACGGCAGAGACGATTCGCGCGGTCCTGACTACGCGCACCAAAGCCATCATGTGCGTGCACCTAGCCGGCTGGCCGTGCGACATGGACCCGATCATGGAGCTCGCGCGCGAGCGAAATCTCTATGTCATCGAAGACTGTGCGCAGGCGCATGGCGCCCGCTACAAGGGGCGTCATGTTGGGACGATCGGGCACATTGGCGCGTGGTCATTCTGCCAGGATAAGATCATGACGACGGGGGGGGAGGGCGGTATGGTTACGCTCGACGACGATATGTGGTGGCGTGCCGCGTGGGCATTCAAGGATCATGGAAAATCATACGCGGCGGTGTATGAGAAGTCGCACCCGCCGGGATTTCGCTGGTTGCACGAGTCGTTTGGCACCAATTGGCGAATTACGGAAATGCAATCCGCGATCGGACGCATCCAGTTGCGTCGACTCGATACTTGGAAGGCACGGCGGCAAGCGATAGCGCGTCGTCTCGACGAGGCGTGCGAACCGTTCGCCTCGATCCGTCTCGCCAAGGCGCCGCTCGACATAGATCACGCGAAGTACAAGCACTACGCTTTTATCCGCCCGGAAGCGCTTCGCGAGAACATTTCGCGAGATGACGTGGTCGCCAAGCTCAATGCGGCCGGTGTACCGAGCTACCAGGGCTCGTGCTCGGAGGTGTATCTCGAGAAGGCCTTCGACGGTACGAATTGGCGTCCCGCAGCGCCGCTGCAAGTGGCCCATGAATTGGGTGAGACCAGCCTTATGTTCCTCGTGCATCCAACGCTGGCGGACGAGGAAATTGATACTGTTTGCGCGTCCATCGGGCAAGTTCTTCAGAAAGTCACGCGTTGATTTTGCCATGCTAACCAAAATTATCGGTCTACCGCGCGGCGTAAAGACCGGCCTGATGTTAGTGGCCGATGCGATATTGCTTCCACTATCCCTGTGGACTGCTATCGGCCTGCGGGTCGATATTTGGCATTTCCCACAGTTGCATGCGTGGTGGGTATATCTACTCACGTCGATCGTCGCTATCCCGATTTTCATTCGGTTGGGGCTTTACCGCGCAGTCGTTCGCTACATGGAAACGCGTGCATTGCTGATGATCGGCGTTGCGGTAACGATTTCGGTGTGGCTGTTCGCGGGCTTGCTGGCGCTGTTGACCCTGCCGTCGGTGCCACGAGGCGCGCTGTTGGTCTATTGGATGATCGCGGTCTTATACATTGGCGCCAGCCGCTTTTTGGCACGTTCTCTGTTGCGAAGTTTGCTGCCGAATTCTCGGAATCCGTACGGTCGCAGGGGCGTGGCTATTTATGGCGCAGGCAGCGCGGGATGCCAGTTGGCAATGGCGCTTCGCGCTGGGCGCGAATATCAGCCGCTGCTGTTCGTCGACGACGACAAAGCGTTACAACGGCTGGAGATCATGGGCTTGCGGGTCTACGAACCGTCGCAATTGCCGACGTTGATCGAGCGATTCGATGTCAGTCAGGTGCTGCTGGCAATCCCGTCGATGTCGCGTCAGCGACGAATCGAGATAATTGACCAGCTCGAACCGCTGAAGGTTGAGGTGCGCGTAATTCCAGGGATGGCAGATCTGGTCGACGGTGTTGTGCAGGCCTCCGATACGCGCGAAATTGAAATCGACGAACTACTTGGGCGAGACATTGTGCCACCGAGCGATAGCATGCTCGATGCGAACATTCGCAACAAATGTGTGATGGTTACGGGAGCCGGCGGATCGATCGGGTCGGAATTGTGTCGGCAGATTTTGCGTCAGGAACCGCGTACCCTCATTCTCTACGAAATTTCGGAGTATGCGCTTTACCTGATCGAGGCCGAGCTTAATGCTGCGCTGCAAAAAGCGAAATTCGACGTGGAAATCGTTCCGGTTCTCGGGTCGGTGCAAAACCCCGTCCGGTTACGCAGCATAATGACGCGCTATGTGGTGCAGACGGTCTACCACGCGGCGGCATACAAGCATGTGCCGATCGTCGAGTTCAACATGATCGAAGGTGTGTTGAACAATACGTTCGGCACCCATGCCACGGCTCAAGCAGCCATTGCTGCCGGCGTCGAAGCGTTTGTTCTGATTTCGACAGACAAGGCTGTTCGGCCGACAAATGTCATGGGCGCGAGCAAGCGCTTCGCTGAGTTGATATTGCAGGCCTACGCCAGCGACCCCACTATCCGAACCCGCTTCTGCATGGTGCGTTTCGGCAACGTACTCGGCTCGTCGGGTTCAGTGGTGCCACTGTTCCGTCGCCAGATCGAAGCTGGCGGGCCCGTGACGGTGACGCATCCAGACATCATTCGCTACTTCATGACGATTCCCGAAGCGGCACAACTCGTCATCCAGGCCGGTGCAATGGGCGCTTCGGGAGAGGTGTTTGTCCTCGACATGGGCGAACCCGTGAAAATTGTGGATCTGGCACGGCGCATGATTCACCTGAGCGGCTATTCGGTACGCGAGGACGGGAATCCAGACGGCGACATTGAAATTCGCTTCAGCGGACTCCGACCAGGGGAGAAGCTGTACGAGGAATTACTGATCGGCGACGACGTGAGCGGCACCCGGCATCCAAAGATCATGATGGCCAACGAGATGTTCATCAGCCGGCCCGATCTCGAAAAGGAGCTTGCGCAGTTAGAGGCCGCATGTGCGCGTATTGACCACGAGCGAGTCATCTCATTATTGCGCCGCTGCGTGTCCGGCTTCCGACCCGAGGCGGAGATTCGAGACCATCTTTACGGCGCTTCTGGCACTCTTCACTTGCATTGAAACTTGACTCCTGACGCATTCGGCATAGCCTTGGAAATGTGGGATCCGACTTCGAACGCGATGTGACCGGGCAAGCGTCACCAGGAGGTGAGCCAAGTGAAGTGTGCTCCAACTAGCGAACTGGGCTTCGAAGGTCATCAGGCCTTAGGCATGTGGTGCCGCTGGGGTCAACAAGGTCGAGGCGATTCGCCATGGCCCTGCCCATCCTCCTGACCATCGTCGTCGCCGCAGCCCTGGCCTTCCACTTCTGGAGTCCGTGGTGGCAAACGCCGCTCGCGTCGAACTGGCGCCAGATGGACGACACCCTCACGATTACGCTAGTCATCACCGGCGTGGCCTTCGTTGCCGTCAATCTCTTCGTTGCCTGGGCGATTTACCGTTACCGCCACCGTGACGGGCACCGCGCGGCCTACGAGCCGCACAACCGATGTCTCGAAGCCTGGCTGATCGGTATCACCACCATTGGCATAGCCGCCATGCTCGCGCCGGGCCTATTCGTCTATGCCAAGCTCATCAATCCCCCCGCCAATGCCCGCGTCGTTGAAGTCGTCGGCCAGCAGTGGCAATGGCGTTTCCGCCTGCCGGGCCCAGACGGGCGGCTCGGCAGTTCCGACCCGAGTTATGTCACCGCCGACAACCCGCTCGGTTTGAACCCCAAGGATCCCGCGAATCAGGACAACCGTATCGTCGACGCCCCCGAACTGCACCTGCTCGTGGGCCAGCCGGTGAAATTGCTGCTGCGCGCAAAAGACGTCCTCCATGACTTCTATGTCCCGCCATTTCGCACGCGTATGAATATGGTGCCGGGCATGGTCACGCAGATGTGGCTTACGCCGACGCGGACCGGGCGGTTCGACATCCTTTGTGCGCAACTTTGCGGCGTCGGCCATGCCAACATGCGCGGCGTCGTTGTCGTCGACGACAAGCCCGCCTACGATGCCTGGGTGGCAACACTCCCCACTTTTGCTGCACTGCAAGCGCAACATGCCGGGGCGGCGACGTCCGACCCGCTCGCGACCCAAGGCAAATTGCTGGCGCAAGCCAAGGGCTGTGCCGCGTGCCATACGGTCGACGGCTCCCCCGGGGTGGGACCGACATGGAAAGGTCTGTATGGCACGATCCAGACGTTTCAGGATGGCAGCTCGGCGCACGTCGATGACGCTTATCTGGCGACCTTCATCCGCAATCCGACCGCTCGCGTGCCCAAGGGCTTCGCGCCGATCATGCCCAAGCTCGATCTCACTGATGACGAGCTAAAGGCCCTCATCGCGTACATTCGGACGCTGGGTACCGCGCAACCTCCTGACGCCGCCCCTTCACCGCCTGCAACACCTGCGCCTGCCGCAGTCGTACCCGCGCCCCGTCATCCGGTAACTTTGGCCCCAGTGGCTCAGCCGGCTCGTGCGCAGTCCGCCCTATCGACGCCAGAGGCGGCCCAGAGCGCGTCGACAGGGTTCGTCACCGCGGGGTTTCCGGCCGACGCGCCTCGGCGAAATCGCCCTACCGAAATCGTCGTACCCGTCGCATCGGCATCCGGATCGGTCACCTCCGCGCAGCCCAATCCCCAGACATCGCAGCCGGTCGTACAACTCGCCCAAAATTCACTGCTTACACCGCGACCGCCCGCGCAGTACGCGCCGCTAACGCCATCCGGTCCGTCCAGCTCAAGCTCGCAGCCGCCGTCTCAGCCTGGACGCCGGTCGGGGCAAGCGCCGGGGCTGCCGTTGCAGAACGACCCGAATACGACGTTGCCGCCGCTTGCCATCCCGCCATCACAGCCAGTCAATCCGCCGTCGGGACCCGTGCAGCCGCGCGTGCCGATGATTCGTCCCGCACCTTAAATCGGCCTCACACTTTGTAGACGTTTCGTCGCAGACCCATCACTACGGAGAGATCGGAAAAAGCTCTGCAAAGTCAGCGCCTCGACGCAAGACTGCACAACAAGGGACAACACGGGACAACACGGTACAGCACGGGACAGCACGGGACAGCGCGGGATAGCACGGTACAGCACGGTACAGCACGGTACAGCACGGTACAGCACGGTACAGCACGGGACAGCACGGGATAGCACGGGATAGCACGGGACAGCAAGGGACAGCAAGGGACAGCAAGGGACAACACGGCACAACACGGCACAACACGGCACAACACGGGGTAGCACGACGCAACACGACGAACGACATAGCGCGATACGCCACAACACAACACGAGACAACGCAACACAACACAACTCAAATCAGCGCAGAACCCACAGGGAGACAAGTCATGACCGGCGACTCCGACAGTTCCGACAGCGCAGCGCACGCGGGCGGGTACCACGGCGCCCCGCACAGCTTCTGGACGAAATACGTCTGGAGCCAGGACCACAAGGTCATTGCGGTGCAATACGCGCTCACGGCCATCGCCGTGGGGCTCGTCGGTCTCGTGCTCTCGAACCTCATGCGCATGCAACTGGGCTTCCCGGGCAAGTTCTCGTTCATCGACGCCAATCACTACTACCAGTACGTCACCATGCACGGCATGATCATGGTGATCTACCTGCTCACCGCCCTTTTCCTCGGCGGCTTCGGCAACTACATGATCCCGCTGATGGTCGGGGCGCGCGATATGGTCTTCCCATTCCTGAACATGCTCAGCTACTGGGTCTACCTGCTCGCCGTCATCGTGCTGATGGTGAGCTTCTTCGTGCCCGGCGGGCCGACCGGCGCGGGCTGGACCCTCTACCCCCCTCAAGCGATTCTCCCCGGCACGCCGGGCACCGAGTGGGGCATCGTGCTGATGCTCGTCTCCCTGGCGATCTTCATCGTGGCCGCCACCATGGGCGGCCTCAATTACGTCACCACCGTGCTGCAGGCGCGCACCGAAGGCATGACGCTGCTGCGCATGCCGCTCACGGTCTGGGGCATCGTAATGGCCACGGTGCTCGCGCTGCTGGCCTTCCCGGCCCTGTTCGTCTCCGCCGTCATGATGCTGCTCGACAAGACCCTGCACACGAGCTTCTTCATGCCGGCCATCGTGTCGATGGGCCAACCGCTCGACTATCGCGGCGGCAGCCCGCTCCTGTTCCAGCACCTGTTCTGGTTCTTCGGTCACCCGGAGGTGTACATCGTCGCGCTGCCCGCGTTCGGCATCGTCTCCGATCTCATCAGCGTGCACGCGCGCAAGAACATCTTCGGCTACCGCATGATGGTCTGGGCGATCCTCGCCATCGGCGTGCTCTCGGTGGTTGTCTGGGCGCACCACATGTTCATCAGCGGCATGAATCCGTATTTCGGATTCTTCTTCGCCACGACCACGCTCATCATCGCCATTCCCACCGCCATCAAGGTCTACAACTGGGTGCTCACGCTGTGGCGCGGCGACATCCACCTGACCGTGCCGATGCTCTTCGCCATCGGCTTTATCAGCACCTTCGTGATCGGCGGCCTCACCGGACTCTTCCTCGGCAACGTCAGCGTCGACATGCCGCTGTCGAACACCTACTTCGTGGTCGCGCACTTCCACATGGTGATGGGCGTGTCGCCGCTGCTGGTGATTTTCGGCGGCATCTACCACTGGTATCCGCTCATCACCGGCAGACGGATGAACGACCGCCTCGGCCAATGGCATTTCTGGATCACGTTCCTCGGCACCTACGCGATCTTCTTTCCGATGCACTACCTCGGCATCCTCGGCATGCCGCGCCGCTATTACGAGTTCAAGGGCTACAGCTTCATCCCGGAGTCGGCGCACACGATGAACGCCTACATCTCGGTCGCAGCTTTCATCGTGGCCGCCGGGCAATTGTTGTTCCTGTTCAACCTTGCCTGGAGCGTACGACACGGCAAACCGGCCGGCGCGAATCCGTGGCGCGCGGCGTCGCTCGAATGGCAGACGCCCGACGTACCGCCCGTGCACGGCAACTGGGGACCGACGCTGCCCGTGGTCTATCGCTGGCCTTACGAATACAGCGTGCCGGGCGACATTGACGACGTCGTGCCGCAGAATCTCGCCCCCGATCCGCGACGCCCCGCCACGCTGGTAGATGGCGACTCGGCGGCGCTGCACCGTCGCGACACGCCGCCGCCTCCACCGCGCAAGTCGCCCAAGGGAGCCGCACCATGAAGCCCGCTCCCTCATGGCCGTCCCCGCCATCAGGGGGCGCGCCCATCGCTCAGCCGCAGCGTCGCGCGGCGTCGCAGATCGCACTCTGGTGGCTCATGGGCGTGATCGGCATGCTGTTCGCGCTGATGCTCGTGGCGTATGTCATGCGCATGAGTCTCGGCGACTGGCGTCCGTTGCCGTCGATCAACGCACTGTGGATCAACACAGGAGTGCTGGCGGCCGCATGCCTCGTGATGCAGTCGTCGGCCTGGCAAGCGCGACGTGGCGAGTTGCGACGTTCACGCCGGGAATGGGCGCTGGCGGGCGGGTTCGCGCTCGCGTTCGTCATCGGACAGCTTTGGGTGTGGCACGACCTGACGGTGCGTCACTTCGGCGTGGCCGGCAATCCCGCCAACAGTTTTTTCTTCCTGCTTACTGGATTGCACGCATTGCATCTGCTCGGGGGCGGGATCGCGTGGGCGTGCCTGGCGTCGCATCGGCTCACGCATGCCGCGCGCGCGCGTCGCCTGTCCTTGACCGCGCAGTATTGGCACTTCCTTTTCGTGCTCTGGATCGTGCTTTTCGCGGCCATCGTCAATCTCACGCCGGAGATCGCGCAGCGACTGTGCGGCACGGCCGCCGTCGGCTCGTAACGCGTCGAGGAGCGACATCGTGAATACGCCTTCGTCTGCATCGTCCCCGTCGACTGAATTGCCCGCCGGTTGGCGGGGCGTCGTCACCGATTGGTCGGGAGATCGCGCTGCGTTCCACGTGCCGTGGGGCAAGGCGATGATGTGGATCTTCCTGCTCTCGGACACGTTCGTGTTCAGCAGCTTCCTCATCGGCTACATGACGGTGCGCATCTCGACGACCGCCCCCTGGCCAAGCCCGGCGGAGATCTTCGCGCTCAATGTGAACGGTCATCCGGTGCCGCTGCTGCTCATCGCCATCATGACGTTCACGCTCATTACCAGCAGCGGCACCATGGCGATGGCGGTGAACTACGCCTACCAGCGCGACCGCGACAAGACAGCCGCATGCATCCTCGCAACGGCCTATATGGGCATCGCATTCGTGGGCATGCAGGCATTTGAATGGACCAACCTGATCGTGCACGAAGGCATCCGGCCGTGGGGCAATGCGATGGGCGCTGCGCAGTTCGGCGCGTGCTTCTTCATGATCACGGGCTTTCACGGGCTGCACGTGAGTGCGGGCGTCATCTATCTGCTCACGGTGATGCGCAAGGTACTCAATGGCACACTCGAGCGACGTGGTAACTATCAGCTCGTCGAGATCGCGGGCCTGTACTGGCACTTCGTCGATCTCGTCTGGGTGTTCATCTTTGCGTTGTTCTATCTCTGGTAGGAGGAGCGATGGAATCCTCTGCGACTCCGGTACCCAATGCCACTCACGCCGCGGCTTCCGGCAGCGACCACGGCGGGCAGCAGCATTCGGTCGGTATCTATCTCAAGGTGTGGGGATTGTTGTTCGTGCTCTCGACATTCTCATATCTCGTCGACTACGCCGATCTGCAGGGCTACTTGCGATGGGGGTTGATTCTGGCGCTGATGGTGGCCAAGGCAGGCCTGATCGTGGCCGTGTTCATGCACATGCGCTGGGAGCGGCTCGCGCTCGTCTACGCGATCCTCATTCCGCCGCTCGCATTGCTCGTGTTGATGGCCCTCATGGCGGCGGAAGCGGACTACACGTTCCTCACGCGACTGGCGCACTTCGGGTAGATCGCACGGAGCGATCGCCGCAACGCCTCACAACAATTCCACCAGCCGCCGGTCGCTCTTGCGGCAGTATTCCGAGCACGCCGTGCGCGCGGCCGTGGCCGCCCCATGCACGAAGAGCGGGGCGTCGGCGCGTCGCGACATCGACACCACGATGGACGGCGGCGCCGGCTGCAACGGCAACTCCGCGACTTCACCGCTCGCAATCAGATCGTCGACGAACAGCCGCGGAATCGCCGCGACACCAAAGCCGTCTCTCACCAACTGCACGATCACGGCAATCGACGGCGACCCCGTAATGCGGGTCTCCGAGAGCGGCACGCCATGCACGCCCGCCAGCTTCGCCACGATGTCCTCCAGCGCCCGGTGCGGGGCCGTGCCGCGCCCGTAGGTCAGGATCGGATGCTGCAGCACCTGCTTCGCAAGCCCGCTGCGCGTGTTCGGAAACATGCCCGTGCGCGCGATCCAGTGCACCGGATAGTTGGCGAGCGCATCGCACACCACGCTGCTGTCGTCGCTGCCCTCCACGCGGATGATGAGATCGAGTTCGTCCGCGATCAGGCGGCGCTGCAACTGCACCGAGACGTCCACCGTCAACTCGACTTCCAGCGAAGGATAGTCGGCCGCCAGACGTCGCAGATAGTGCGGCAGCCAGCTATGCACGACGGTCTCGATCACGCCGAGACGCAACCGTCCGCGCAAGGTGCTTTCGCCCGATGCCGCCGCTTGCAGACGTCGCGCCGCCTCCACCACCGCCTTGGCATAGCCCAGCAGGTATTCGCCGTTGGGTGTGAGCCGAAATTCCCGACTGTCGCGATCGACCAGCACGGTTTTCAACTCCTCCTCGAGTGTCTTGAGCCGTTGTGAGATCGCCGCCGGCGTGGCGTGCAGCGCCGCGGCCGTTGCACGGAAGTTGCGCAGCTTGGCCAGCGTGACGAACGTTTCGAGAAATCGCGTGTTCATGGGACTCGGCGGGGACTCGGCGGGCCGGGAGCGCGCCCAAAATTTGACCTCGGATCGAGGAAGAAAAAAAGCAACGAACCTCGGGAAAACCCGTGACGTTGTTAAGAAATTCTATACGGCAGCGCGTAGAAAAACTCGTTAGCGACAACTTTTTTTTCTTTCTATGCTTCAGCCATCCGATGCCACCGCGGCATCGCCCCTCAAACGCCGGAGCAGTCATGAACCATCCCGCCGTGCTCGACGACCTCGCCTCACAACGCGATGCCATCACGCCCTTCGCATTCCGCCAGGCGGTGCGCAGCGGCCAGTTCCGGAAGCCGACCGCCGGGTACTGCGGCGACTTCGCGCAGGCCAACCTCGCGATCCTGCCGGAGGCCCACGCGCACGATTTCCTGCGCTTTTGCCAAAGTAACCCGAAGGCCTGCCCGCTGCTGGGGGTAGGCGAGCCGGGGCAATGGCATGTGCCGGCGCTGGGCCGCGAGGTGGATATCCGCACGGACGTGCCGGGTTACAACGTCTATCGCAACGGCAAGCTCGCCGAAACGGTCGATCACCTCGCCGAGGTCTGGCAGGACGATTTCGTCGTCTTCGCCATCGGCTGCTCGTTTTCGTTCGAAGGCATGCTGGCACAGGCAGGCATTGGGCTGCGTCACGTGGAAGAGGGACGCAACGTGCCGATGTACCGAACGAACATCGCCAATCAGCGCGCCGGAAAGTTCGGTGGCGAGCTGGTCGTGTCGATGCGTCCGATGAAGGGGGCCGATGCGATTCGCGCTGTGCAGATCACGAGCCGGTTCCCCGGCGTGCACGGCGCGCCGATCCACATCGGCGACCCGGCGGCGCTCGGCATCACGGATTTGAACAAGCCGGAGTTTGGCGACGCCGTCACCATTCGCGACGGCGAGCTGCCTGTCTACTGGGCCTGTGGTGTGACGCCGCAGACCGCAATCATGGAGGCCAGGCTGCCGATCGCCATCGCGCACCGGCCGGGCTACATGCTGATGACGGATATCCCGAACGCGTCGCTCGCCGTTTTCTGATCGCGCGCGACGTGCGTTGCACGGCACCCGGGCATCACGGCAATACCGACGACAGCGACGCATGATCTGAAGCACCACGCAGACTTCACGCAGGCATCAAGCATCACCAAAGCATCACCCGAGCACCAAGTACGACAGAAACACCGCGCCATGACGGGAGGCGGCAGGGGATCGATCGCCTGCCGGTGACCGCACACGCCCATCGGAGAGCGCGGCCCGAGGGCACATCACACGGCAAGTCACGACATCACCGGAGCCTTTTTTCTCATGGAAAGCAAAACCCCTCTCGCGCCCCCGGCGGCAGTCTCCGCCGGCACGCCCGATACGTCTGAGCAGGGCGGCAGCCTGTTCGGCTGGTACGGCGACGCCACCCCGCGCCAAAAGCGCGCCTTCTGGAGCTGCAAGGTCGGTTACATGCTCGACGGCATGGACACCCAGATGCTGAGCTTCGTCATTCCGACGCTGGTCGCGACGTGGGGCATCAGTCTGGCCGACGCCGGCTTCATCGGCACGCTGACGCTACTCGCGTCGGCGCTCGGCGGCTGGGCGGCCGGCATTCTTTCGGATCGCATCGGTCGTGTGCGCACGCTGCAGCTCACCGTGCTGTGGTTCGCCGTTTTTACCGGTCTGTGCGGACTCGCGCAGACCTACCATCAACTGCTCGCCGCGCGCGCGCTCATGGGCTTCGGTTTCGGCGGCGAATGGACGGCCGGCGCCGTGCTCATCGGTGAAGTGATGCGCGCCCGCGACCGTGGCAAGGCCGTGGGGCTTGTGCAGTCCGGCTGGGCCATCGGCTGGGGCCTGACGGCAATTCTCTATTCGGTGCTGTTCTCGCTGTTTCCCGCCGAAATGGCCTGGCGCGGATTGTTCCTGATCGGCCTGCTGCCCGCGCTGCTCGTGCTATTCATTCGTCGCTACGTGCAGGAGCCGGAGGTCTATCAGAAGGAGAAGGCCAAGCAGACGTCGGACGACGCGCCCGGCCTGGCCGCTATCTTCAGCCCGGCATTGCTCTCGACGACGATTCGCGCCGCGCTGTTGACTACGGGCGCACAGGGCGGCTACTACGCCATCACGACGTGGCTGCCCACGTACCTGAAGACGGAGCGCCATCTCACGGTGATGGGCACCGGCGGCTACCTCGCCATGATTATCTTCGGCTCGTGGGTCGGCTATCTGGCCAGCTCGTATCTGACGGACCGGCTCGGCCGCAAGCCGAACTTCATTCTGTTCGCTGTGGGCTCGATGGTGATCGCGTTCTCGTACACGTCGCTGCCGCTGACCGATAGCGCCATGTTCTGGCTCGGCTTCCCGCTCGGCTTCTTCGCCTCGGGCATCTTCAGCGGCATGGGCGCGTTCCTGACCGAGTTGTTCCCGACGCGAGTGCGTGGCTCCGGCCAAGGCTTCTGCTACAACGTCGGCCGTGCCGTGGGCGCCCTGTTCCCGTTCCTGATCGGCATGCTCTCGAAGCAATACGGCCTGGGCACGACCATCGGCATCTTCGCCGGCGTGGCCTACGGCGTGCTGATTTTGGCAGCGCTTACGCTTCCCGAAACCCGCGGCCGTGATCTCGATTCGCTCGAGGCGCACACGCAGTGACACGCGACACCCTGTGCCAATGAAATACCGCGGCAGCCGTCGCTGCCGCGTCCGATGACTTCTCTTTAATTCTCCCGATAACGAGATTTGCGAGTGTGTAGCGCGGCGGACGACATCGGCCGCGCCACACGCCGGGACACGCGCGCCCTGCGCCAACACAGCATGACGACGGTGCCCCCCGCACCGTCACCCCGTCGATTCACGTTTGACCATTGCTTTGCGAGTGACCCCATGACGAACGCCCTCACGCCCTCCGCCCAAAACCAGGCCCCCGCGCACCAGACCGCTTCGCGCTGGCAGTTCTGGATCGACCGCGGCGGCACCTTTACCGACATCGTGGCGCGCCGCCCGGACGGCACGCTCGTCACGCACAAGCTGCTCTCCGAGAACCCCGAGCAGTATCGCGACGCCGCCGTGGCCGGCATCCGTCACCTGCTGGACCTCGCGCCGGGCGAGCCGATCACGCCCGAGCGGGTCGAGATGGTGAAGATGGGAACCACCGTGGCCACCAACGCGCTGCTCGAACGCAAGGGCGAGCCGCTCGCGCTCGTGACGACGCAAGGCTTTCGCGACGCGCTGCGCATCGCGTATCAGAATCGGCCGCGCCTGTTCGATCTCGATATCGCATTGCCGGAGGCGCTGTATGCGGAGGTCGTCGAGATCGACGAACGTGTCGGTGCGCATGGTGAAGTCGTGCGCGAACTCGATGCCGAGGCGACGCGTCGCGCGCTGGAAGCGGTCTACGCCAAGGGGATTCGCGCGCTCGCCATCGTACTGATGCACGGCTACCGCTATCAGGCGCACGAAAAGGCGCTGGCGGCGATGGCGCGTGAACTGGGCTTCTCGCAGGTCTCCGTCTCGCACGAAGTCTCGCCGCTCATGAAGCTGGTCTCGCGCGGCGACACGACCGTCGTCGACGCGTATCTGTCGCCGATTCTTCGACGCTATGTCGAACAGGTCGCGCAAGAGATGCCGGGCGTCAACCTGCAGTTCATGCAGAGTAGTGGCGGCCTCACCCGTGCCGACAACTTCCAGGGCAAGGACGCCATTCTGTCCGGCCCGGCCGGCGGCATCGTCGGGATGGTGCGCGCGTCGAGCGCGGCGGGCTTCGAGCGGGTCATTGGCTTCGACATGGGCGGCACGTCGACCGACGTCTCGCACTATCACGGCGAGTTCGAGCGCGTGTTCGAGACGCAGGTCGCCGGTGTTCGCATGCGCGCGCCGATGATGAGCATCCACACGGTAGCCGCCGGCGGCGGGTCGGTGCTGTCGTTCGACGGCACGCGTCTGCGCGTGGGACCCGATTCGGCCGGCGCCAATCCGGGGCCGGCGGCTTATCGACGCGGCGGACCGCTCACGGTGACCGACTGCAACGTCATGCTCGGCAAGATCCAGCCCGCGCATTTCCCGAAGGTGTTCGGCCCGAACGCCAACGAGCCGCTCGATCGCGATGTCGTGGTGGCGAAGTTCACCGCAATGGCCGCGGAGATCGAGCAGGCGACCGGCCGCCGCCAGACGCCCGAAGCCCTCGCGGAAGGCTTCCTCGAAATCGCCATCGGCAGCATGGCCAACGCGATCAAGAAGATCTCGGTGCAGCGCGGCCACGACGTGAGCCGCTATGTGCTGACGACGTTCGGCGGGGCCGGCGGCCAGCACGCCTGCGGTGTGGCCGATGCCCTCGGCATGACGAAGGTCTTCGCGCATCCGCTCGCCGGGGTGCTCTCGGCCTACGGCATGGGCCTCGCGGATCAGACGGCGATGCGTGAGCGCATGATCGAAGCGCCGCTGTCGGACGACGGACTGGCGGCGCTGGAAGACGCGCTTGGCGCGCTCGCCGACGACGCCGTGAACGTCCTGCTGTCCCAGGGCGTGCCACCGTCGCGCATCGACACGGTGCGTCGCGTTCACGTGCGTTACGCGGGGACCGATTCGGCGCTGGCGGTGCCGTTCGGTAACGTCGAACAAATGCGCGCGGCCTTCGAAGCCGCCTATCGTCAGCGCTATTCGTTCCTGATGGACGGCGCTGCGTTGATCGTCGAGGTGGCGTCGGTCGAAGCCATCGGTCGCTCGGATGCGCCCGTCGACATCGCTTCGCTCGATGCCCGCACGTCTGGCGCACCGCAGGCGGTCGATCGCGTGAAGCTCTACGCCGGTGGCGCATGGCACGAGGCGGCGCTGTTTGCCCGCGATACGCTGCTCGCGGGAGACACCATCGACGGGCCCGCCATCGTTGCCGAGAAGAGCGGCACGACGGTGATCGAGCCCGGCTGGCAGGCGCAGATGAGCGCGCAGGGCAACCTCGTGCTGGCGCGCGTGGTGCCGCGCGCCACGCAACGCGATGCCGCTGACCGGGACACGCAAGCCGATCCGGTGCGTCTGGAGATCTTCAACAATCTCTTCATGTCGATTGCCGAACAGATGGGGCTGCGTCTGCAGAACACGGCGTATTCGGTGAACATCAAGGAGCGTCTGGATTTCTCGTGTGCGTTGTTCGACCGCGACGGCAACCTCATCGCCAACGCGCCCCACATGCCGGTGCACCTGGGCTCGATGGGCGAGAGCATCAAGACAGTGATCGAGCGCAATCGCGGCAAGATGCGCGACGGCGATGTCTTCATGCTCAACGACCCGTATCACGGGGGTACGCATTTGCCGGACGTCACGGTCATCACGCCGGTGTTCGTGGGCGCGGAAGGTGCCGCGAACGCCGAGCCGCTCTTCTACGTCGGCTCGCGGGGCCATCACGCGGATATCGGCGGGATCACGCCGGGATCGATGCCGCCGGATTCGACGCACGTCGAGGAGGAGGGCGTGCTCATCGACAACTGGCAACTGGTCGCGGCGGGCGAACTGCGCGATCGCGAGACGCGCGGGCTGTTGGCCGGTGCGCGCTACCCGGCACGCAATATCGACCAGAACATGGCCGATCTGCGGGCGCAGGTCGCGGCGAACCAGAAAGGCGTCGATGAACTGCGTCGCATGGTGAGCGAGTTCGGGCGCGACGTGGTGCTCGCCTATATGGGGCACGTGCAGGACAACGCCGAAGCCGCCGTGCGCCGCGTGATCGGCGCGTTGGCCGACGGGCACTATCGCTACGCACTGGATAACGGTGCGGTGATCGAGGTGGCAATTCGCGTCGATCACGCCACGCAAGGCGCGACCATCGACTTCACCGGGACGTCGGCGCAGTTGCCGAACAACTTCAATGCGCCGCGGGCCGTGTGCATGGCCGCCGTGCTGTATGTCTTCCGCACGTTGGTCGACGACGACATTCCGCTCAACGCGGGCTGCCTGAAGCCCCTGACGGTGATCGTGCCGCAGGGCTCGATGCTCAACCCCGTGTACCCGGCGGCGGTGGTGTCCGGCAACGTGGAGACGTCGTCCGCCATCACCAACGCGCTCTACGGTGCGCTGGGGCGTGTGGCGTCGAGCCAGGGCACGATGAACAACTTCACGTTCGGCAACGAGACGTATCAGTACTACGAGACCATCGCGGGCGGTAGCGGCGCGGGCGAGGGCTTCCATGGCGCCGACGCGGTACAGACGCACATGACCAACTCGCGACTGACGGATCCGGAAGTGCTGGAGTGGCGCTATCCCGTGCGCCTTGAGAGCCATCGGATTCGCCTCGGGTCGGGCGGCGCGGGGCGCTGGCATGGCGGCAACGGG
Organism: Pandoraea cepalis; assembly: GCF_902459625.1. Taxonomy (NCBI): domain Bacteria; kingdom Pseudomonadati; phylum Pseudomonadota; class Betaproteobacteria; order Burkholderiales; family Burkholderiaceae; genus Pandoraea; species Pandoraea cepalis. Next base: position 9,067 of record NZ_CABPRY010000011.1, on the reverse strand, counting down.
GCCGTGCGACGTATTCGCTTCCTTACCCCGATGACCGCGTCGATTCTCTCCAACAACCGCGTGCATGCGCCGTTCGGGGCGCAAGGCGGGGCGGTGGGGGCGCTGGGGGCGAACTACGTGGAGCGCGTGGATGGCACGCGCGAGACGCTGGCGCACATCGGCCGCACGCAGATGCAGCCGGGCGACATCTTCGTTGTCGAGACGCCGGGAGGGGGGGGATTTGGTGTCGCGTAAGTGATTCGTAACGGGTAACGACGCCACGCGGATGGGAAATCGCTGAAGCAGGGCGTGATACCGGAAGGGAATGCTGCCTTTGCAAAGGCAAGCGTCGAGCGTCTTCGTACGATGCGTTATGTCTTCAACGACTGATCGCAACATACGGAGGCGCTCCCATGTCTGACCCGTTGCAACGTTCCACCCTCGCATCCCCCACGTCCGCCGAGCCGGTGCAAGACGCGGCGGACGATCTTCTTGTTCAGTACGAACGCGCATGCGCCGACATGCAGATGGCCGGACGAAAGTTGCACCGGCAGATGCAGGACTACCACGCCGTGCTCGACGAGGTCGCGCGTCTCGAAGCGGCCGGCACCCCCGACGCCCGCGAGAAGCTCAAGCGACTCGAAGCGCTCGTCGCGAGCGAGGCCTTCCAGCGCAACGAGCGAGAGATCCGTCGCATGACGGCGGCCCTTGCGCACACGATTGAGCGGATGCGCGATGACGCGCCCGTACCGCTCGCGCCGGTGTCGGCCGCCCCAGCGAAGCGTGCGCCGGCCGTGCGCCGCGTGTGTGCCTGAGACGGGGTTCGACATGATCGATCGAATCTCCGGCACCGCATCGCGTCCATACCCCGACGTCACATCCACGAGTGGCGCGTCGCCCATCGATTCCTCAAACCCGCTGCTCGCGACGATTGCCGTGGCCAGCGATCGATTGACCGCCTTGCAATCGATGGCCGACGCCTGGCTCCTGTCGGCACAAGCGCGTGTCGGCGTTGCTCGCGAAGCGCGCGATTTCGCAACGTTGGTGGGCGCCATGGCGCAGCGAGCGTCCTCCGGCACGACACCCGAGCGCTTGCCACCCGCGCTGCGAGACTTCGTGATTCGACACGAACTGGTGTCACCGCAGGTCGCCGACGCGCCGTTCGATGCGGCCAATCTGCAAGCACTGGAAGGGCAGCTTCAGTCGCTGGCCATGATCGACAGTGCGTCGAGCACAAGCGAACAGATTCAGCTCAAACGCTTCGTCACCCGCTATGACAACACGCTCACGCTCTACAACGCGGTGATTGCCAAGCTTGGAGAGATCACGAAGCGCATCGTGAACAGCATCTAACCCGTTTCAAAGGGCCGCGCAGGTCCGCCGTCGAACGTCGATATCGACGTTCCTCTGCCAGCCCCGATTTCACTGACTTCAGGACTCAAGCCTCATGACGATCATCCAGTACGCCTCTTCCCGCCTCCTGCCCCCGCAAACCGGACTCACGCGCGACATCAATGTCGGCGGCGTCACGAAGTCGCTCGATTTCCACGGAACGCTCGCGCAATACGCCATGTTGATGATGGAGATGAACAACGGCGAGGCGCAGCACATGATCCAGGAGATGCAGCGACGCCAGAAAGAAGGACAGGAGGCGCGCGAGGTAGCGAACCTGATCGAATCACTGATCAACGATATCGGCTCGGACACATCGAAGAAGAAACTCGTCGGTGACGGCATTCGAGCGTTCTTCGACAAGCACAACATCCAGATCACCGTGAACGGCGACGGGTCGAAGAAAACGATGATGGAGTGGGAGTCGCGTACGAAGCGCGTCGGCGAGCCCGGCTACACCACGCCGACGGGGAGCAGCGCGCAGTACAACGCGTCCGATCTGCGCACGCTGAAGGCTGCGGCCGAGGGCTTCACCGAACAGGCGTCCGACAGCCGCACCGTCGACCAGATCAAGATCAACAAGAAGCTGCAGGAGTACAACGGCGCCTCGACGTTGGTGAACACGATCTACAGTTCGCAGGGCTCGCAGCTCAACCAGATCAACGGATCGATGCGCACATGACCGCGACCACGTCCCCCGATACCGCGCTGCCGGATCTCCGCGCAGACGAAGCGCCAGCCATCCTTTCACGCTTCTTCGAAAGCGGGGGCGTGCTTCGGATGCTGGCCGATCTCGACGAGGCAGACCTCGCGCGTGTGCGCGCCCACGCATGCCAGCGGTTCGCCCAAGGACAGATCGCCGCGGCGCAACGGGTGTACTTCGTACTCGCCACGCTCGACCAATGGTCGTTCGACGATTGGTATGGGCTTGGGCTGAGCTACCAGCGACTCGGGCAGCACGAACAGGCGCTGCCGTGCTTCGCGAAGGCCGGCCTGATCCATGCGTCGGACCCGCGCCCGCCGTACCTCGCCGGGATGAGTTACGTGCATACCGGCAACCGGGAGTTCGCTCGCAAATCGTTTGACGCAACGCTACGCATCTGCGGACAACTGCCTCACCACGACAAGCTTGCCCGCTCGGCACGGGCGCGACGCGATGCGCTGAATGCCACTTCGGATCCTAAATCAACATGACCGCCATTTATTCCCCACGAGCCGCTTACGCACCCGCCTGGACCGGCAACGTCGGCCACGCGCCCGCGGCTGACGCCACTGCCGCTGTCGCGGACAACGGCATCGAGTCGCCGGACGCCAATCGTCAACGGCGCGAACGCCTGGACTGGCTGCGCACCGAAGACTTCGCACCGGACCCGTCGACCGGCGTCGACTGGCAAGGCGCCGACGACGCGTTCTCCCGCCTGCTGAATCGTCTCTTTGCCGTGGGCAGCGGACTGGCGGCGAACGCGCTGGGGGCGTCCAGCGCCGACGGCGCTTCGAACGCCTCAACCCTCTCTGCGCTCGAGAACGTCGATCCGTCCACGCTGGCGATGATGGCGTCGATGATCGCGATGGACGCGCTGGGCGACACCGCGAAGTCCACGCAGCGGGCGCTGACGTTGATGGGCGAGCGTCAGGAAAAGCTGCGTCAGGAGGACATCAAGAAGTATCGCGAGCAGATGGACGCGAAGACCGAGGATGCCAACAAGGCCCGCAAGGGGGGCATCTTCGGTGTGGTGTTCGACTGGCTCATCGCAGCGGTCGACGTGGTGGTCGGCGCGGTCAAGGTCGTGACGGGTGTGCTCACCATGAACCCGTTGATGATCGCGGGTGGGGTGGCCGATGTCGGCGCGGGCATTGCCGGGCTCGGCATGGCGTTCCACAGGACGATGGCGCTGGTCGATCCGAAGAACGCCGCCTATCACGAGAACGAGGCGACCAAGTGGGGACACGCGCAATTGGCGTTCCAGATGCTCGGCATGGTCATCGGCTTCGGTACGTCGATCAGGGGCTTCATTGCCAAGCGCGCAACGACCAAAGCCGCGAGCCGTGTGTTCAAGGCGGGCGCGGGGGAGGCGCTGGAGCAGGCGGTCAAATCGGGCGACAAGACAGCCGTCGCAGCGATCAAGTCTCGCGTGGTCTCCGAGATTGGCTTCGTCGTCGGCAACGAGGTCGGCAAGCGCGTGGGCAAGTCGCTGCTGCAAAGCGGCACGCAGAGCGGGCGTCGACTGGCGAAGGCCGGCTTCAATCGCATGGCCGAGCAGTTCACGCAGCAGATGGTCGAGCAGATGGCCTCGCGCGCCTTCAACAAAGTCGCGAAAAACGCCGCGAAGCAAGTCGCCAAGGGCAAGGCGGTGACATCGAAGGAACTGACCAAGGCCTTCACGTCGAGCATGAATATGCAGGGCTACTTTGCCATTGCGCGGGGTTCGTGGTCGCTCTCCATGGCTGCTCGAGGCGTGTTCAAGGGCGCCAGCGCGCTCGGTCAGGGCATTGTCGGTGTACAGCGCGCAAAGCTGCAACTTGAAGCCCGCGATCTCGCCGTCGACATGATGTGGTTGCAGTTGTTGATGCAAATGAATGGCGACGACAAGAAGCGTGCGGCCAAACGCATGGAAACGCTCGTGGGTCAGCAGAGCGACATCGCGGTGTCCACCGGCGAGCAAGTGCAGAAAACGGGCGAGATGCGTATTCGTATCGCGGCCTCGTTGTCCCGGGCGTGAACCCGCGCGGACCTTTCGGACGCGGCGTTGCGCCGCGTTGTCTACCTACGGAGTGATGACATGACTTATGCATTGAGTTCGACGTTGGCGAATCCGCGTCAGGCCGGGATCGCCGCACCCGACGCCCAGCAACGCGCGGCGACCGACGACGAGGGCACGCGCGTGCTGCCGCGCATTCGCGAGCAGGTCGACGGACTTCAATCCGCGCAGGCGCTCATCGCCCTGTTTCTCGCCATGCGGGTGGCCGAGCGCAACACCGACCAGTCGTATCGCACGCGTCACGACGCGATGGTCTTCGAGCGCGGCCAGACCGCGCGCACCGAGAAGTACAACGCCAACAACTCGCATTACCGCGCCGGGTTGTATTCGGCCATCGGCGGCATCGTCTCCGGTACCTTCTCGTTGGTCGGCGGTGTGGGATCGGGCGCGGCAGGGTTTGGGGGCGAGTTGGGCAAGTTGAGAGTGGTCGGCACGGCGGTCGGCGAAACGACCAAGGGCGTCAGCCAGTTCGTGAAGTCGCCGTTCGATGTCGTGTCCAACGACGATTCGCTTGCCGGACGCGATAAGGATGTGCTCGGCGAGTTCGAGATGTCGCTCACCGAGGAGACGCGTCGCACCAACGATCGGCTGCGTCAGCGCATTGACGCGACCAGCGCGGACATCCGTGAGGTGTCGCGCGCGATGTACGGCATGATCGGCCAGCAAGTCACGAAGATGTACGACACCATCCGATAAGCCCATGACCGTTTGCGAGCGCGCCGTTGCGGCATTCTTCAGAGCCCACCGTTTTACGGCGCGCGTCGAAATCTGCGAACGCACGCACGTCGAACTGGGACAGCGCGTCGAGAACGGCGAGCTGTCCCTTTGTCATCGTCTCGACCGTGTGCCTGCCGGTGTCGTGCTGACGATCACCGACTTCCGCCTCGACGCCGAAGCGAAGGCAAGCGAGCATGCCGTGAGGCGCTTCTGCCAACTGATCCGGACACTGTTGCGCACGGTGCCCCATGTCGGCTACGTGCGCGGCATGATCCTGCCCGGCGTGAGCGACACGCGCGTTCGAGCCACACGTCTACGTCTCGGTGCGATTCTCGAACGCGAGGGGGCGTTCTGGCGTGAGGAAGATGGCGATCGATGGCTGGTCTTCTGTCGGGAACCTAGCCGTCGATAGGAGGCATTCAAGGCAACATGCGGAGCAGGTGCCACCAGAGGTAGTCGAGCGGGAAGAGGAAGACGAGCGTAATGACCGTCATGACGACGGTCAGCCGCGTGCCATCGCGCATGCCGACGCCACCCAGATGCATCGCAATCATCATCGGCGGGCTCTGATAGGGCAGGAGGACGGTGGAGAACACCGGCACTTGCAACATCAGCACAGTGTAGAGCGGCAGGCCGCTCGCGCTCGCGAGCTGTCCCGCGAGCGGGGTGAGCACCGCCGGCAGGCCGGGAAGCGTGGCCACCAGTCCGATGGCCGCGCCGATGGCGATGAGCCATGCGGCATTGATCGCGGGGGTGCCCGGTGTCATGCTCACCGCATCCAGGCATAGCCGTGCGAGCTTCTCGCCCAGCCCTGAATCCGCGACGACCGCGCCCACACCGAGAAAGCCCGCGACGTAAATAAGCGGCGTGATGTGCATCTGCTCGGTGAAGGTCTTCGGCGTGATGATGTGAATCGCGGGGAGCAGGCAGAGGATGGCCGCGGCAACGGAAATCCATGCGGGCGAGATGCCGTGCCAGGCATCGGTCGCGAATCCGGCGAGCGCCAGCGCCAGCAATACCGAGAGGCGCCGGGCGTCGTTTGACAGCGGAGGCGCGGCGCCGTGGGTCACCTGGGTGAGGGGGCCGTCGTCGGGGAACAGGCGGCAGATCACCCATACCAGAAGGGCGGCCTTGAGCGCACCGAGGACAGGGAAGTGCAGCAGCAGGTAGGGCGCGTAGTGCAGCTTTACGCCGTAGAACGAGTCCGCCGCGCCCATGAGCACACTGTTCGGAATGTTGGCGGGCAGGATCGTCGTGGGCGGCATGTAGCTCGCGGCGGCGACCATCATCACCAGACCGGTGCGTCCGCGCCGACCCTCGGTGAGGCCGATGCGATCGGCGAGCGCGAGCACGATGGGGATCAGCAGCAGAATGCGTCCCGTCGTCGAGGGCATGACGAACGCCAGCCCCACGCAGGCGACCATCACCGACGCCACATAACGCGCATACGTTGGGCGCTTGAGTGCGAACAGCGTTGCGGCCAGACGCGCGCCGAGGCCTGTCGTGCGCACCGCGATACCGGTCACCGCACCCCCAAAGACGAGCCACCACGCAGCCGAATGAAACCCCGCGAAAATCACTTCCGGCTTTGCGACATGCAGCAGGACGGCGAGCAGGAAGAACGTCAGCGTCGTGATCGGTTCCGGGAACAGGCCGAAGGCCCACGCTCCGATGGTGAACAGCACGAGCACGGCGGCCTGCGCGGCGGTGGGCGACAGGCCGAGCGAGGTGCTGCCATGGCTGGCGGCCCACAAGGCGGCAGCGAACATCCCGTAAATGACGTAACCGCCGAGGGTGCGCACCCGTGACCGCAGGCGTTCGCGGCGCAATACGTCGGCCGCCGAGGGGCGGTGATGGCGGGGATCAGGGGTGTCCGGCGAGGCGGGTTCGGTCATGGCGCTTGTCGTTGTGGTGTTGGGCCAGGCAGGCGTGTTACGCGGTCCGGCGGCGATGAGGGGGCGCGCTTGCATCGCCGTGGGCATATCGTATGCTAGCGACTTCGACAGCGTCACCCGATCAGGACAAAATTCGTCGCGAACATGCCACGCTCTGTACCCGCGCCTGCCCAGTGCCCCAACGTCTTTGCCATACCGCGCGGATCGCACGACTTCCGCTACGAATCGTGGGCGACGCGATGATGGCCGTCGCGCCGAAGCCCTGGTTCGTCTATCTGCTGGAGTGCGCGGGCGGACGCATCTACACCGGCATCACCGTCGACGTAGAAGCGCGCTATGCGGCGCACGTCGCGGGCAAGGGCGCACGCTTCACGCGCGCTTATCCGCCGTCGCGCATCCTGCTCTCGCTCACCTTTGCCGATCGCTCAGCTGCCTCGCGGGCCGAGTACCGCGTCAAGCAACTGAGCGCGTCGCAGAAGCGAGCGCTCATTGCCGGCACGTTCCTTTGCGATCTCGGCGATGTCCGCGCCGCCGCCGACTTCAAGGCACCAGGCGTGCCTGACGAATGATCCGGCGCACGTCGCGCTGGATCGCACCGAACTGGCCGCGCGACGGAATTGGCGACACCACGAGCGCCCAACTGTCGCCGGGTACGGTCTTCTCCACCACGGTGTAGTAGGTCGACTGGGTGCGGAAGAAGTCGGCGATGCCGTCGTGACTGATGCGATAGTTTCGCTCGCCCGCGCCGGGCACCATGAATACGCCAAGCGTGTAGTAAACGTCGCGATCCGCGCTGACCGGGCCGGAGCGCTTGTCGAGCAACAATGTGCGCAGCGTCTTCTCCGTGAGCAGGCTCGGCCGGCGGATGTCGAACACGCGCCAGACCTTGAGCAGTGCGCTCGTCGACATCTGCCACCCGGCGAACGGAGCCAGCAGACGCCAGTTGTCGGGCAGGGTGGCGCCGGTAATGCCTAGCGGCGCGAAGATGTGCGTTTCGCAGAAGTCCTTGTAATCGTCGCCGGAAACCGCTTCGATCACCATGCCGAGCAAGAGATACGACACGTTCGAGTAGACGAAATCGGACTTGCCTGTCGAGTGCCCGGCGTCGCCGGCGTCGAGATAGTTGAAGAAGTCCGCGCTGCCGCCCACACGGCGGATCGCCAGTCCGCTGAACAGGCCGTTCACGGGATCGTTGTAGCCGTTCGTGGCGAGCCCCGCGCGATGCGCGAGCAGGCGTCGCACGGTCAGCTCGCGCAACGACGGGTCGAGCGGCTTGCCGTGCTGTTTCGAATACGTGTCGAGCAGATCGCCGAGCGTTGCGTCGAGCGAGAGTTTGCCCTGCTGCACGAGCAGCGCAATGCCGATGGCCGTGACCGACTTCGACAGACTGGCGACGGGCAGCAACTGTTCGACGCTGTCGCCCGGTGTGGCCGCTTCGAGCCCCACGCCGGCATCCGATTCCGTGCGCAGCCAGACATGAGACAGGTTGTAGCGCTCCTTGAGCTGCGCCACGCCCTGCGTGAGCGTCGCCTGACCGATGGGCACCGCCGGTCGGATCGGTTTGGCCGCGCCGGACGACGGCAGCGCCACGACGACCGGACTCGTGGTCGCGGCAAGCGGCGACGACGCCGCTGACGACGCGGGCGTAGCCGCCGACGCGGTCTGGGCGAGCGCATGGCCCGCGGTCATTAACATGGCAGTGCCCAGCAAGGCACTCAGGACACCGACGACGGCGCGGCGCACGCAGGCACCCCGTCGCCCCGTCGCGCGCGCGACGACATGCTCGTTGCGCCGCGATAGCCGCGGCATTGTCAGACGTGCCCCTGCCGGACGGCTGTGCCGTTCGACGTACATTTTCTATTCCCCCCGCGCACGATGCTTCGAACCACAAATCGACTCTCTTCGGAGCCAGAAAGGTTCGGGGTGCGCACGTGTCGCTTTGCGGCGCTCTTCGATATCGAAGTTTAGGAAAAACTTCGTTCAAACAACCAGTAAAAACGCTGAATTCTACATTAAATTGCATTTATGGAGATCAAATGCCCATAGCGGCGCGCAATCGCGCGGTGGCAATGTTGGGCGGCGGGGGCAGCGCCCGAGCCGTTATCGACGAGACCTGTCACGCATCGCGGTGTAAGCTATCGCCCTGACAGGCTCTGACTCGCCCACAGGCCATGGGAGCGGCGTCCCGTAGGTGACGTCGTGCCGGCTGAAGGATCGACCGATACATGACTGAACCCTCCCGCGCGCGCCCGAGCCGGCCCGCCGATGCACCTTCCTCCGTGGCGCTGCCGATGGACGCCGCCGCGGCGTCCGCCGGTGGCGGGG
>NZ_CABPRY010000010.1:0-166354 GCF_902459625.1 Pandoraea cepalis | reverse complement strand
GACGCACGACGCCGGCCGAGCGCGCCGCGCGCGACGCCGAACGCCTCGCGGCGCGCCAGTCCGCCGCCAATCCGCTTCCCGACATCGTCTTTCCCGAGGCGCTGCCCGTCTCCGGCCGGCGCGAAGAGATTGCGCGCGCCATCGCCGGCCATCAGGTCGTCATCGTGAGCGGCGAGACCGGCTCGGGCAAGACCACTCAGCTTCCCAAAATCTGCCTCGCGCTCGGGCGCGGGCTTGGCGCGGGCGGCACCGGCCTGATCGGCCACACCCAACCACGCCGGATCGCCGCGTCGGCCACCGCGCGCCGCATCGCCGACGAACTCAACACCCCGCTTGGCGACATCGTCGGCTTCAAGGTGCGCTTCAACGACACCTTGTCCCGCGGCGCGTCCGTCAAACTGATGACCGACGGTATTCTGCTCGCCGAGACGCAGACCGATCCGTTGTTGCGCGCGTACGACACCCTCATCATTGACGAGGCGCACGAGCGCAGCCTGAACATCGACTTTCTGCTCGGCTACCTCAAGCAGTTGCTGCCACGTCGGCCCGACCTGAAAGTCATCATCACGTCGGCCACCATCGACGCCGATCGCTTCGCCCGCCATTTCGGCACGGGCGAGGGCGACCACCTGCGTCCGGCGCCGGTCATCGAAGTGAGCGGGCGGCTGTACCCCGTGGAAGTGCGCTACCGCCCGATCCAGGACGATGCGCGCATCGCGAACGCGCTGGGGCGCGAAGGCAGCCGCGCCAGCGCGCGCGATCGCGAACGGGACCTGATGGACGGGATCGTCGACGCCGTCGACGAACTCTGCCGCGAAGGCGCCGGCGACGTGCTCGTCTTCCTGCCCGGCGAGCGCGAAATCCGCGAGGCGGCCGAGTCGCTGCGCAAGCATCATCCGCCGCACACCGAAATTCTGCCGCTCTTCGCGCGGCTCTCCGGCCCCGAGCAGGAGCGCGTGTTCAAACCGTCCAACGCGCGCCGCATCGTGCTGGCCACCAACGTGGCGGAAACCTCGCTCACGGTGCCGGGTGTCCGCTACGTGGTCGATGCCGGTACCGCGCGCGTCAAGCGATACTCGTACCGCAACAAGGTCGAGCAACTGCAGATCGAACCGATCTCGCAGGCCGCCGCCAACCAGCGCGCGGGGCGCTGCGGCCGCGTGGCAGACGGCGTGTGTATTCGCCTGTACGACGAGGCCGACTTCCAGGCGCGCGCGCGCTTCACGGATCCGGAAATCCTGCGCTCGTCGCTCGCCGCCGTCATTCTGCGCATGCAGTCGCTGCGGCTCGCCAAGGTCGAGGAATTCCCGTTCATCGAACCGCCGCCCGGCCGGGCCGTTGCCGACGGCTATCAACTGTTGGGCGAACTCGGTGCGGTCGACGACACCAACCAGCTCACCCCGCTTGGGCGCGAACTGGCGCGTTTGCCGCTCGACCCCCGCGTGGGCCGCATGATTCTGGCGGCGCGCGACCAGCAGTCGCTGCGCGAAGTCCTCATCATCGCGAGTGCGCTGGCCGTGCAGGATCCGCGCGAGCGCCCCCTCGAAGCGCAGGACGCCGCCGACAACGCCCATCGCAAGTTTGCCGACGAACGCTCCGAATTCCTCTCGTGGCTCAAGATCTGGCAGTGGTTCGAAGAGGCGATCGCGCACAAGAAGTCGAACCGGCTGCTCGGACAAGCCTGCCGCGACAACTTCCTGTCGCAATTGCGCCTGCGCGAATGGCGCGACGTGCATAGCCAGTTGCTCACCGTCGTGCGCGAACAGGGTTGGCGCATCAACGCGTCGGAGGCGACTTACGAGCAGGTGCATCTTGCCCTGCTCGCGGGCCTGCTCGGCAACATCGGCTGCAAGGCCGACGACGATCCGCATTTCCTCGGCGCGCACGGCATCAAGTTCCACCTCTGGCCGGGATCGTCGCTCGTGAAGAAGGCCGGGCGCTGGGTGATGGCCGGCGAACTCGTCGAGACGAGCCGCCTCTATGCACGATGCATCGCCCGGATCGAGCCGGAGTGGATCGAACGCGTCGGCAAGCACCTGGTGAAGACGTCGCTCTCCGACGCGCATTGGGAGAAAAAGGCCGCTCAAGTCGTGGCGTACGAACGCGGCATGCTCTATGGCCTGACGATCTATGCGCGCCGACGGATGAACTTCGGCCCGCGCGATCCGCGTCGCGCCCGCGAAATCTTCCTGCGCAGTGCGCTCGTGGAAGGCGAATGGGAGACCAAGCTCCCGTTCTACGCCCACAATCGCAAGCTGATCGCCGACATCGAACAGCTCGAACACAAGTCGCGCCGCCAGGACGTGCTCGTCGACGACGAACTGATCTACGCGTATTACGATGCCCATGTGCCCGCCGATCTCTACGACGGCGCGAGCTTCGAGCACTGGTATCGCGAAACGGCCAAGGGCTCGCCGAAGCTGCTCTACCTCGTGCGCGACGATCTGATGCGTCACGAGGCAGCGGGCGTCACGACAGACTTGTTCCCGAAGCAGACGGCCATTGCGGGCATCGACATGGTGCTCAGCTATCACTTCGAACCGGGCTCGCCGCGCGATGGCGTAACGCTCGCCGTGCCGCTCTACGCGCTCAATCAGGTCGACGCGCGCCGCTGCGAATGGCTGGTGCCGGGCATGCTCAAAGAGAAGGCGCACCTGCTGATGAAGTCGCTGCCGCAGAAGCTGCGGCGTCACTTCGTACCGTTGCCCGAGTACGCGGCCGGCTTCGTCGACCGGGCGGCGTTCGGACAGGGGGCGCTGCTCGATGCGCTCATCGCCGACGCGCGCGAACAGACCGGCGTCATGCTCAAGTCCAGTGACTTCAAGCTCGAAATGCTTCCGGCGCACCTGTCGATGAACTTCAAGGTGATCGACGAACACGGGCGCCAACTCGGCATGGGACGCAATCTCCCGCAACTGCGTGCCGAACTCGGTCAGCAGGCGCAGCGCACGTTTCAGCAGTTGGCGGCGAAGAGTGGCGCGACGCCGACCCGTGGTTCCGCCGTCGAGCCCGACGCACACGGTGCATCGGTGGCGTCGTCGCCGGCGGCGCGCGGTGCGGGCCGTGCGAGCGCACAGTCAGCGCCTTCAACGGGCGCGATCGAGCCCGGCCGCTACGACAACCTCTCAACGTGGAGCTTCGGCGAACTGCCCGAAATGCTGGAAATCCGTCGCGGGGGGCAGACGTTGTTCGGCTACCCGGCGTTGGTCGACCGCGGCGAGCACTGCGATCTCGAAGTGTTCGACGATCCGCACGAAGCGCAACGGCAGCATCGCGCGGGGCTGCGTCGACTCTTCGCGATTCAACTGCGCGAGCAGGTGAAATACCTGGAGAAAAACATCCCGGGCCTTCAGCAGATGGCGATGCAGTACATGAACCTGGGCACGCAGGAACAACTGCGGGAGCAGATCGTCGATCTGGCGCTGGAGCGTGCGTGCCTTCAGTTGCCTTGGCCGAGCGATAACGCGTCGTTCGTCACGCGAAAGGACGAGGGGCGGGGACGCCTCACGCTGCTCGCGCAGGAGATCGCGCGGCTGGCCGGACAGATTCTCACCGAGTACGCAACCTTGCAGAAGAAGCTGGCCCAGGCCAAACCGTTCGCGCAGGCGTATGCGGATCTGACGGCGCAGATGCAACGGCTGATCGGCAAGCGGTTCCTGATCGACACGCCGTACGCGCAACTGGCGCATTTCCCGCGCTATCTGAAGGCGATGGCCGGACGTATCGACAAGCTCAAGGCGGATCCGACCCGCGACGCCCGTGCCATGAGCGAACTGGGGCCGTTGCTGCAGAACTGGCAGCGGGCGACGTCGCAACGCCGCGATCAGGGCGACGCACGACTCGAGGAGTTCCGCTGGCTGCTCGAAGAGTTGCGCGTCTCGCTATTCGCGCAGGAGTTGCGCACGCCCATGCCGGTGTCGGTCAAGCGTCTGCACAAGGTTTGGGAGGCGTTGCAGCGCTGACGTGCTGGGGGCGCGGCCGTCGTGCGCAACGATGGCTGCGAGCGCTGCGATCTCGTTGATCCCGGCGAGCGCCGCGGACTTGGCGACCAAGCGGATTCGGTGGATGCCAACCCACGCGTGTAATTACGGCGTTCGGCCCCGGCGCCAACCCCTAACGCCATTTCGATCGGTCATCCGCCTGCCGGTTTGCGCTACGTCAGAAAGTGTCGAAATTGTGTTTCGATACGTAAAAAAAGGCGCGCCGGACGCGCGTTGACGGGGCGTTCCCAGCCTACAATGGCGAGTCGCCACGACGTATCGAGACCGGGCGGTCCATGCGCCGTCCACGCGCCGGTTTCGCCACTCTTCCTGCCCAATTTTCTCCTGAGAGACGCCCTAATGCGCAAACTCCTGATCGCTGCCGGTCTGGCCGCTTCCTTCGGTCTGGCGGCGCTCGCTGCGCCGGCCAAGGCTGCGGCGCCGGCGCCCGACAGTGTCGTGGTCGTGCTCAACTCGGCCGACGCCAGCGTCAGCCTGATCGACAAGGCGACGCAGAAGGTCATCCAGACGTTCCCGGTTGGCAAGGAGCCGCATCACCTCATGGCCACGCCCGACAATCAGTCGCTCATCGTGGCGAATTCGGTCGGCAACAACCTCATCTTCCTCGACCCGAAGACGGGACAGGTGCAGCGCAAGATCGAGAACGTCGAGGACCCCTACCAGATTGGCTTCTCGCCGGACAAGAAGTGGTTCGTCGCCAACGCCCTGCGACTGGATCGCGTGGACGTGTATCGCTACGACGGCAAGAACCTGAGCGTGGCGCAGCGCATTCCCATCAAGAAGATGCCGAGCCATCTGGTCTTCACCCAGGACAGCAAACTTGTCTTCATCTCGTTGCAGCAGTCCAACGAGATCGCCGCCATCGATCTGGCCACCCAGAAAGTGCTCTGGACGATGAAGGTGGGCGACAGCCCGGCAGGGGTGTGGCTCACGCCGGGGGACAAATACCTGCTCGTGGGAATGACCGGCGCGGACTATGCCGCCGTGGTCGACTGGCGCAATCAGAAGGTGATCAAGACGATCCCGACGGGCAAGGGGGCGCACAACTTCCGATCGCTTGCCGACGGCAAGCACGTGCTGATTTCGAATCGCGTGTCGAGCACGATCAGCATCGTCGATCAGGAGGCGCTCACGAACGTCGGGAACATCACCGGCCTGCTGCCGGGACCGGACGACATGGAACTCTCGGCCGACCGGAAGACGCTTTGGGTAACGTTCCGCTGGGCCCGCAAGGTCGGCATCATCGATATGACGCAGCGCAAGCTGATCAACACCATTCCGGTCGGACGATCCCCGCACGGGATCTATTTCTTCGACCGCGCGCCGGTGCTGTAACATCGGGACATCGCGACGAGGGCGCCACACCGACCGAGCGTCCCCGCTCGGGGCGCACGTTCCTCAACGCGATGGATTCCGATTCTCGTCCTGACGGCACCGACCGTATCGATACTGCATGAATGACATTCTTCGCGCGCTGGGCCGCGCGCTCGTGAGCCTGCTGCATCCGCGCATGCTGTGGCTCACCGCCATGCCCTTTGTGGTCTCCGGCCTGATCTGGGGCGCCGTGATCTGGTTCGGCTGGGTGCCGTTCACCGATTTTCTGCGCGTCTGGCTCGAACAGTGGCAGTTCACGCAATGGATCTACCGCTTCTTCGGCTATTTCGGCATCGATAGCGTGCGCATGGCGCTCGCGCCGTTCATTCTCGTCGCGCTGCTCATCCCGCTGATCGTGGTCACGGCGCTGCTGCTCATCGCGGGGTGGTCGATGCCCGCGGTGTTGCGTCACCTCTCGCGTCGCCACTACATTCATCTGGACGCGCGGCAGGGCGGCTCGTTCTGGGGCAGTCTCGGCCAGTCGCTGGGCGCCACCGTGGTCTTTCTCGTCGCCGCGCTGCTCACGCTGCCGCTGTGGCTCGTGCCGCCGTTCTTCGCCATCGTGCCGCCGTTGTTATGGGGCTGGCTGACATATCGCGTAATGACGTACGACGCGCTGGCGTATCACGCGAGCGCCGAGGAGCGTCGCCGGATCGTGCGCGAGCGGCGTCTGCCACTGCTGGTGATCGGCGTGGCAACCGGGCTGCTCGGCTCATTGCCGACGCTGCTGTGGGTGTCGTCGGTCATCATGATCGTGATGTTCCCGGTCATCGCGCTGCTGGCGATTTGGCTGTACGTGGTGATCTTTATATTTTCAGCGTTGTGGTTCGCGCACTATTGCCTGCGGGCATTGTCGCGATTGCGTGCGGCGGAGGCGGCGCGTCATGAGCCGATGCTCGCGGCAACGCTGCTGCCTGTGGCGAGCCCTCCGTCGCGAGAGAGCGAGGACCTGCCGCCTGCGTTGCCGCCGGGACGAGGGTCGTCGAACGGTTCGCCGTGAAAGTGGCACAATCGTGTGACTGCGCGCTGCCGCCGGGCGGCGCCGCGCGCTCCCCCCAGGCCCTGACGACAAGATAAAGGAAGCATCATGGCGGTCGGCATCATCATCATCGGCGACGAGATTCTCTCGGGGCGCCGTCAAGACAAACATCTCCCCAAGATCGTCGAACTGCTCACCGAGCGCGGCATGCAACTCGGCTGGGCCGAATATGTGGGTGACGACCCTGAGCGCATCACGGCCACGCTGCGACGCACGTTTGCGAGCGAGGATATCGTTTTCGTCACCGGCGGCATCGGGGCGACGCCCGACGATCACACGCGTCAGTGTGCCGCGGCGGCACTCAATGTCCCGCTCGTGCTCACGCCGGAAGCCGAGGCGCTCATCATGGAGCGCATCGCCGACACCAGTCCCGACGGACGTGCGGACATGAGCCAGCCCGATAACCGGCATCGTCTGAAGATGGGCGAGTTTCCGGTCGGCGCGCGCGTGCTACCGAATCCGTACAACAAGATTCCGGGGTTCTCGGTCGAGCGGCATCACTTCATGCCGGGATTCCCGGTCATGGCGTGGCCGATGATGGCGTGGGTGCTCGACACGGACTACGCCGAGTTGCATCACCTGACGAAGCACGCCGAGCGATCGGTGCTGGTGTTCGGGTTGGCCGAGTCGACATTGACGCCGCTCATGGAGGCCATCGAAGCCGAATACGGCGGCGTGAAAGTGTTCAGTCTGCCCAGCGTGGGCGACGCGCAGCGTGGCGCGATCTACGCGCGCCGACATATCGACCTGGGCGTGAAGGGCGACCCCGCACGGGTTGGCGCGGCGTTCGAGCGACTGATTGCCGGGGTGAATGCGCTGGGCGGCGAGATCCTGCATCCGACCGAGGCGCTCGCGCTGCCCGAAGGCACGCTGCCGTCGGGCAATTGACGGGCGGGCGTTACTGCTGCGAGAGCGCATAAAAACGGCGCTTGCCTGTGAAGGGCAAGCGCCGTTTTTCGTTGCTGGCGCGCACGGCGGGAACCATGAGCGCCCTGCGCGCCGGTCAGAATCCGGCGAGCACGAGTTTGCCGATGGTGCGTCCGCCTTCGAGCTGCGCGTGGGCGCGGCGCAAGTTCACCGCGTTGATCGGGCCCAGAACCTCGCCCACCGTCGTGCGCAGCGTACCCGCATCGACCCGGCGTGCCACTTCGGTCAGCAGCGTGTGCTGGGCGATCATGTCCGGCGTTGCGAACATGGCGCGCGTGAACATGAACTCCCAGACGAACGTGGCGCTCTTGTTTTTGAGCAGACCGATGTCGAGCGGACCTGCATTCTCCACGATGGAGCAGATCTTGCCTTGTGGGGCGACGACCTGCGCCATGGCGGGGAAATGCTCGTCGGTGTCGTTCAGGCACAGCACGAAATCCACCTGTGGCATACCGATCGACTGCAACTGCGCCGGAATGTCCTGGGTATGGTCGATCACATGTTGCGCACCGAGCTGACGACACCAGTCGGCCGATGCCGGGCGCGACGCGGTAGCGACGATGTGCAGCTTGGCAAGGCGTCGCGCGAGCTGAATGGCGATCGAGCCGACGCCGCCGGCACCGCCGACGATGAGGATCGACTTGCCCTCGTCGCTGCCGTCGGGAGCGATGCCAAGGCGGTCGAAAAGGGCTTCCCACGCCGTGATCGTCGTGAGTGGCAAGGCAGCCGCGCCCGCGAAGTCGAGCGACGTGGGCATGTGGCCGACGATGCGCTCGTCGACAAGATGGAACTCGCTGTTCGCGCCTGGGCGCGTGATGCTGCCCGCGTAGTACACCGGGTCGCCAACCTTGAAGAGGGTGACGTCCGGGCCGACGGCTGCGACGGTGCCCGCCGCATCCCACCCCAACACGCGCGGCGTGGCTTCGACCTTATCTTTCGGGGCGCGAACCTTGGTGTCGACCGGGTTCACGGAAATCGCCTCGACCTTGACCAGTAGGTCGCGCCCCGCGGGTGTTGGCGTCGGCAGTTCGATGTCTTCGAGCGACTTCGGGTCGTCAATCGGCAGGTAATGGGTCAATCCGACGGCTTTCATTTGCTTTCTCCTGAATATGCGGGGCGTCGCCGGCAGTGGGCCGGCGACGCCCCCGATGCGATAACGAGAGACTAAGACTAGTCGATTGCTTTGATAATTCGCATAATGCAGAAAAGATCTTTTGGAAAATCCATCAAATGGCATTGGACCTCGATACCGTGGCGTTGTTCGTGCGCGTGGCGGCGCTCGGGAATGTGTCGGCCGCGGGGCGCGAGCGAGGGCTGTCTCCGGCCACGGCCAGTACGCGCCTGACGCAACTCGAAGGCGCGCTCGGGGCACGGTTGCTGCATCGAACGACACGCAGGGTGGCCCTCACGCAAGAGGGGGAAGCCTTTCTGCGAGAGGCGCAGACCTTGCTGGCGGCCGAGGCGCAAGCGATGGCAAGCGTTGGGCAGGGACACGCAGCGCCGCAGGGGCGTTTGCGGGTGTCATGCTCCTCGTCGTTCGGGCGTCAGCATGTTTCCCCCGCCTTGTCGGCGTTCCTGGCGCGCTACCCGGGGATTTCGCTGGACTTCCGGCTCACGGATCGCGTCGTCGACCTGATCGAGGCAGGCATGGATCTCGCGATTCGCGTCGGGGCGTTGCGTGACTCCACGCTCGTTGCTCGCAAGCTCGCCCCGAATCGCCGGACATTGTGTGCGTCGCCCGCGTACCTCGCGGTGCACGGCGCGCCGAAGCACCCGGGCGAGCTTGCCGCGCACGATTGCCTGATCCTGGGGGAGCAGCGCGATTGGCGGTTCGTGACGCCTGGCGGTCCGCTGAGCGTGCGTGTCGGCGGGCGTCTGGCGTCGGATAACGGGGAAGTGCTGCGCGACGCGGTTCTGGCGGGCCTGGGCATTGCGCTCAAGTCCACGTGGGACGTCGGCGCGCATCTGCGCAGCGGGGCGCTGGTGCCGGTGTTGCCCGCCTATCCGCTCGCGGAGGAGGTGGCGATCTGGGCCGTCTACCCGAGCCGGGCGTTCGTGCCGCCGAAAACCCATGCGCTGATCGAATTCCTGCAGGCGCGCTTTGGGCCGACGCCGTATTGGGATGACGGCGATGCCCCGTCGGCTGGCCTATCGAGGCCGTAACGCGACGAAGCGTCAGTGCAGGTGATGGGGCCGCGTGAGTTGTGCGCCGGCGTCCTCGTGACCGATCGCCGGGCTGGCGTGGTGAAGCACAAGGCGCCAGCCATCGGCTTCCTTCATGTAGACGTTCGTGGCGAGCACGAAGGCGTAACGGGCTTCGGGACGGGTCTCGACCTGTACCTGTTCCAGCACGTTATGGACCGCGCACAGCGGATTGCGCGCGACCTGGAGATGACTGGCCGTGACGTGCAATCCGTCCTTGGCAAGGATCTGCCGCCAACTCTCGCGAACCGCCGCCGGGCCGACGTGGCGGGGTCCTGCCGGGTGAATGCAGACGATTTCCTCGTCTTCCGACCAGACGTCCATCAGCGTATCGGTATCGCCGGCGCGCAGTGCTTCGTAGTAGGCGCGCTCGGCGTCTTCCGGACTGAGAAAAATGGCAGCGGGCATAACGGCAGCCTCCGACGGGGTGGAGCGCCAGACAATGAGGGGCGCCTGGAGAACGCGCCGATTATGGAGCGTTTGCCGGGGCTTGTCGAACGTAGGGAGGGCGAAATCGCGCCATCGCGCGCGACGCTTGATCTGGCGCAACACGACGCGGGTGCGGGGCCGTTAGCGTATCGCTAACCTGCGAGGCAGCGATGACGGGTGACGGCGTACTGGCGGGATCTTCGGCTGCGGGGACGCTCGTGCATCCCCGTTGGGGGTGTCAGCAGGGAACGCCGGCGAGTTCGTGCAGCGCGGCGGCGTCGATGATCTTGACGTGGCGCTGCCGGATTTCGATCATGCCGTTTTGCGCAAAGCGAGAAAACAGTCGGCTGACCGTTTCAAGCTTGAGGCCGAGGAAACTTCCGATTTCTTCGCGGCTCATGCGCAGCACGAATTCATGGGCGGAGTAACCGCGCGCGGACAGCCGCTCGGACAGGTTGAGCAGGAAGACCGCCAGACGTTCCTCGGCACGCATGGTGCCGAGCGCGAGCAGTTGCTGGTGCTCGTTGCGGATTTCCTGGCTCATCAGGCGGTGCAGCTGGCGCTGGAGCGACGGCACCTGACGCGACAGCGTCTCCAGTTCGCCGAAGCGGGCGATGCACAGCTCACTGTCTTCGAGCGCGATGGCGCTGCTCGGGTGATGGTGGTCAGCAATGGCGTCCAAGCCGATGAGTTCGCCCTGGAGGTGGAAGCCGACGACTTGCTCGCGGCCGTCGGGGGCCGTGACGCAGCTTTTGAGCGAGCCGAAGCGAATGCCGTAGACGGCGTGCAGATCGTCGTTCGCGTGGTAGAGCACTTCGCCTTTCTTGAGGCGGCGGCGCTCGCTTACCAGTGCATCGAGTTGTTCCAATTCGGGTTCCGGAATGCCGACCGGCAAGCAGAATTGCCCGAGCGAACATGTGGAACAGCGGGGCTGAGCGATGGGAGTGCGACCGATCTCTGTGGTCATGAGGGCCCCTGAAGTTTTTTGGAGAGTCTATCATGGGGCGTTGACCTATCGTTTTCCCTTTCCGCACGTCGGAATGTCGACGAGGCTTTACGGGCGTCGGTGTTTCAGTAATAATTGCGCACATACCGGACGTCCGTCTCGCCGCACAATCGGCCTGGGCGTTTTCCCGGCAGGTCGTTTCGAAGCATTCAGGTCGCGCCGCCGTCACTACGACCGAACACAATCGGGCGCGCGCTTATGCGAAGCGGTTACGACCGTTTCTCGTGTTCCAAGCATCCATTTATTCCTGATACCGGGTCGCCAAGCCCCCGGTCTGCTTAGTCGCACATGAATACCCAAGAGGCGAAACTCGTCCTCGAGACCGCGTTGATTTGCGCGCAGGAGCCGCTCAAGGTCGGCGATCTGCGCAAGCTTTTCAATGACGCCGTGTCTGGCGACACGGTGCGCGCGCTGCTCGAGGAAATCCGCGTGCAATGGGAAGGCCGAGGTGTGGAATTGGTGGCGTTGGCCACCGGCTGGCGTTTCCAGAGCCGTCCGCGCATGCGTGAATACCTTGATCGCCTGAATCCAGAGAAGCCGCCGAAGTATTCGCGAGCGGTGATGGAGACGCTGGCGATCATCGCGTACCGTCAACCGGTCACGCGCGGCGATATCGAAGAGATTCGCGGCGTGACGGTCAACACGCAGATCATCAAGCAACTCGAGGATCGAGGCTGGATCGAGGTGATCGGGCATCGAGATGTGCCGGGACGCCCGGGTCTGTACGCAACGACCAAGGACTTTCTCGACGATCTGGGGCTGCGGGCGCTCGATGCGTTGCCGCCGCTCGAAGATCCGGCCGCACAGGCGCAGATCGACTTGCTCGCGCAGCAGAACATCGAATTCGGCGAGCGTGCCGAGGCCGACGCGGGGGACGACGCGACGTCTGATGACGTGCCTGTCGCCGATGCGCAAGCGCTGGCACGTCTGGCGCAAGCGCGTGCCGACGACTTGCCGCTTGCACAAGGGCTGCCCGAAGATCAGCGCCCGGTGCCGGTCGTGGGCGACGGGCCGACGGAAGACGCGTTGCTCGACGCCGTGATGGCGGAAGGCGAAGGCGACGATGGGGTGACAGTCCCGGTCGAGGCGCCGGTGGAGATTGCGCCGGCAGACGCTGAACGGGCATCGCTCGCGGAACTCGCGGGCGCGGCGCACGTCAGTGAGCAGGTCGATGCGGCGCTTGACGACGCGACGCAAGCGACGTCTGGCGACGGCGAGGCAGACCGAGGGCCGGTGTCCTCCCATTCTGCATTGTCGGTGGAGGTCGCGCAGGACAAGGAATTTTCCGAAGAATCGGAGTCTGCGGTGTCGGTCGGCGACGATCCGCCGCAAGATGCGCAGGAGGTAGCGACGTCGGCGGCAGATCCCGCCGCGTTGGTAACACAAGAGGTTTCCCCGCACGCTGCCGACTCGGCAGCGAACGAACCCGCCACCGGGCAGCGCCTGTCCGGTGAGGGCGATGACGACGAGAGCGACGGGGACGACAAGAGTCTCGTCACGGGCACCTGAGGCGTCGGCGCATCGCGTCGCGCGCACCAGCAGGGCCGTTAGCGATAAGAACGAAGTCGCGGCAAGCATTTGCCGCGCATTCATGGTGCGAACACGGATCGGGGCAGCCATTTACGCCTGCCCGCGACGATCCCGTTTTCCAATGAGGTTGTGTTGAAACAAATCGAAGAATCCCAGGACCTGCACGCACGCGATGCGGGTGCCGAAGCCCGTGCGCCGGAAGGCGAGGGCGGCGACGAAAAAGCATCGCGTCGTGGCTTGCGCCGTGGTCCGCGCAGTCTGATTGCCCGCCGTCGTGCGGCTCAGCAATCCAAGCGTGAAGGCGACGACGGCGGCGCAGGTGAATTTGCCGCATCGGACGCCCCACGCGGGGAACCGAACGGCGATGCGCCGCAAGCGCAAGCGTTGGGCGCCGACGGTGCGCCGTTGGCCGCTCAGGCGCGAGGCCGCAATGCCGCACCCCGTAAGCCGCGCAGCGGCAAGCGTGACGGTGCCGCACAGTCCTCGCCGCCGGCGCAGTCGGCGCAAGGCGATGGCAGCGCAGCCAGCGGTCATGGTGCGACGCCGACAGGCAGGGCGCCGCAGGGTGCCAAGGGCCGTGGTCGCAAGGAGTCGACGGGCGGTGCCCGGGGCGGCGCAGGTGTCGGTGGCGGCAAGGGCGGCAAGGGCGGCAAGGCGCCTAAGGGCGGTGACGACGATCTGTTCGCGTTCGTGACGTCGGGTGGCTTCGATAGCGACGAGTCCGAAGGCGATGCCAAGGCGGCTGCCAAGCGCGGCCGCCGCCCGGCCGACCGTCGCGTTCTGTCGCCGGACGATGAAGCGCCCAAGCTGCACAAAGTGCTGGCCGAGGCCGGGATGGGATCGCGTCGCGAGATGGAAGAGCTGATTCTCGCCGGGCGCGTGTCGGTCAACGCCGAGCCCGCGCACATCGGTCAGCGCATTCTGCCGACCGATCAGGTTCGCATCAACGGCAAGCTCGTCAAGCGTCGCATCACGAGCAAACCGCCGCGCGTGCTGCTCTATCACAAGCCGTCGGGCGAGATCGTCAGTCATTCCGATCCGGAAGGCCGCGCGTCGGTATTCGATCGTTTGCCGCCGATGAAGACGGCCAAGTGGCTCGCCGTTGGACGCCTGGACTTCAACACGGAAGGCCTGCTGATCCTCACGACGTCGGGCGATCTGGCGAACCGGTTCATGCATCCGCGTTATGGCATCGAGCGTGAATATGCCGTGCGCACCGTGGGGCAATTGAGCGAGGCGTCACGTCAGCAACTGCTGCGCGGCATCGAGCTGGACGATGGCAAAGCCAATTTCCTGCGGTTGCAGGACGGCGGTGGCGAAGGGTCGAATCACTGGTATCACGTAGCGTTGACCGAAGGTCGCAACCGCGAAGTGCGTCGCATGTTCGATGCGGCGGGCCTGATGGTGAGTCGTCTGATCCGTACGCGTTACGGCCCGCTGACGCTGCCGCGCGGTCTCAAGCGCGGCCGTTACGAAGAGCTGGACGAGGCGCAGGTGCGCTCCCTGTTCGCGACGGTCGGCATGAAGATGCCGGGCACCGGCTCGGACGACAAGAGCAGTGTGGGTGGTCGTGGCGGCAAAGCCGGCGCACCGAAAGAGCCGCGCCGTCAACCGGATCCGATGCAGACGGCCTTGGGCGTGTTCAGTCGCGAGCCGGGCCAGTCGCGCCGTCCCCGGCCCAATCCGCTGACGGCCTTCGTTGGCCCGAGCGGCGGCTACCCGGGGCAGTCGCCTTCGCCGCGAGGTGAGGGACGACGTTTCGGCGGTGGGAATTCGTCGGCGGGCGGCGGTGGTTTTGGCGGTCAGTCGCGCGGCGGTAACGGTGGTGGCGGCAACGGTAACGTCAATGGCAATCGCAGTCGTGGCGGCAACCGTGCTGGTGGAAGTGGCGGCGGCAATACGGGCGGTGGCAATCAAGGCAACCGTGGCAATCGCGGCGGCAACCGTTCACGTTGATTTCGTTGGAACGCCCCCAGGGCGGACGGCGGCGGGCAGGGGTGCCAGCGTATTGCCCCTGGCCTGACGTCCGCAATAATGGGGACGTTCGTTCGTTGGGCCCATCCTGCATGCGGCAATGCGGCAAAGGCGCCTGTCCTGCCGGTTTTGGGGGTGCCAAGCGTTGCAAATCGGCCCAAAATCATATAAAATCAATGAATAAGCTGGTCCGCGTGCTGTGACTTCTGTTGCGGCGCGCACCTCATGCGCAATGAGGCTGTAAGAAATGGGCGTTTCGCCCATTTTTTTTTGCCGCGAGCGTTTTGCGCGCGGCCGATGCCGCCGCGTTCGGGAGTGGGCGTGCCGACACGGGTACGCCGGCCCGGGCGGTCGAGGGCCGGTATCGTGCGGCGCCCCATGCGGGGCGCGCAGACCTGTCGGGCGCTGCTAATGCGCGCGAGTTTTTCTAGGGTGAGCAAAGTTGCAATTGCCAGAACTGATCGAGACCACGGTCGAAGGCCTGGGTTACGAGCTGGTCGACATTGAACGCGCCGGCGGTGGTTTGCTGCGCGTGTACATCGACAAGCCGGAAGGCATCGCGATCGATGACTGCGAGACGGTGAGCCGTCAGCTCTCGCATGTCCTGATGGTCGAGAACGTCAATTACGACCGACTCGAAGTGTCGTCACCGGGGCTGGATCGTCCGCTGCGCAAGCTGCGTGACTTCGAGCGTTTTGCCGGTGCGGAAGTGAGTCTTACCTTGCGTGTGCCGCTTGAAGGTCGCAAGCAGTTTCGCGGCATCTTGCAGGCGCCGCAAGGTGAGAACTTGAGCCTGGAGTTCGAAGGCAAGGGCGGCCCGGCGCTGCTCGACTTCACCCTCGCGGATATTGACCGTGCGCGCCTAGTGCCGCAGATTGATTTTAGGAGTCGCAAACGATGAGTCGCGAAGTATTGCTGTTGGTCGATGCGCTCGCGCGCGAAAAGAACGTCGACAAGGACGTCGTGTTCGCCGCGCTTGAAGCAGCATTGGCCTCGGCCACCAAGAAGCGCTATGCCGAGGACGTCGACATTCGCGTACATATCGACCGCGAGTCGGGTGAGCACGAGAGCTTCCGTCGCTGGGTCGTGGTGCCGGACGAGGCGGGCCTGCAAGAGCCGGACAAGCAGGTTCTGGAGTTCGAGGCCAAGGAAGACGACCCGTCCATCGAGATCGGCGAGTTCGTGGAAGAACCCGTGGAGTCGGTCGAATTCGGCCGTATCGGTGCGCAGGCGGCCAAGCAGGTCATTCTGCAGCGCATCCGCGATGCCGAGCGCGAACAGATCCTCACGGACTTCCTGGATCGCGGCGAGAAGATCATGACCGGTGCGGTCAAGCGTCTCGACAAGGGCAACCTGGTCGTCGAGTCGGGGCGTGTCGAAGCGCTGCTGCGTCGCGATCAACTGATCCCGAAGGAAAATCTGCGTATCGGCGACCGTGTCCGCGCGTACATCGCGAAGGTCGACCGCACGGCGCGCGGCCCGCAAATCGAGCTCTCGCGCACGGCGCCGGAATTCCTGATCGAACTGTTCGGCATGGAAGTGCCGGAAATCGAGCAGGGTCTGCTGGAGATCAAGTCGGCCGCTCGCGATCCTGGCGTGCGCGCCAAGATCGCCGTGGTGGCATATGACAAGCGTATCGATCCGATCGGCACCTGCGTGGGCATTCGCGGCACGCGCGTGCAGGCGGTGCGCAACGAGCTGGGCGGTGAGAACGTCGACATCGTGCTGTGGTCGGAAGACCCCGCGCAATTCGTGATCGGCGCGCTTGCGCCGGCGTCGGTGCAGTCGATCGTCGTGGACGAAGAAAAGCACAGCATGGATGTCGTCGTCGACGAGAACGAACTGGCGGTGGCGATCGGTCGCAGCGGTCAGAACGTGCGACTCGCATCGGATCTGACCGGTTGGCAGATCAACATCATGACGCCGGACGAGTCGGCCGAGAAGCAGAACGAGGAGCGTGGCACGTTGCGCTCGCTGTTCATGCAGCGTCTCGATGTGGATGAAGAAATGGCGGACATTCTGATCGAGGAAGGTTTCTCGAGCCTGGAAGAGATCGCCTACGTGCCTTTGAACGAAATGCTCGAGATCGAAGCGTTCGACGAGGACACGGTGCATGAGCTGCGCAATCGTGCGCGCGACGCCCTGCTGACACAGGCGATTGCCACCGAGGAGAAGGTCGAGGGCGTTGCGCTCGATCTCAAGAGCCTCGACGGTATGTCGCCTGAGTTGCTGGCCCAACTGGCCGAGCACGAAATTCAGACGCGCGATGATCTGGCCGAGCTGGCCGTCGACGAA
Source organism: Pandoraea cepalis (assembly GCF_902459625.1). Taxonomy (NCBI): domain Bacteria; kingdom Pseudomonadati; phylum Pseudomonadota; class Betaproteobacteria; order Burkholderiales; family Burkholderiaceae; genus Pandoraea; species Pandoraea cepalis. Next base: position 149,577 of record NZ_CABPRY010000010.1, on the reverse strand, counting down.
CTGACCGAGATGACCGGCGTCGACGAGGAAGCCGCGAAAGCCCTGATCATGAAAGCGCGAGAGCACTGGTTCCAATGATGACCTGCCCTGGCATGCATATGGAACAGTGAACTTTGAAGTTAACCGCAAGGCGCCTGGCCTTGCTTGAAGAGGTTTGAATGGCGAGCATCAACGTAGCCCAATTTGCTGCAGAACTCAAAATGCCGGCCGGCGTGTTGCTGGAGCAACTCAAAGCCGCCGGCGTGGAAAAACTCAGCGCCGACGATTCCCTGACGGAAGCCGACAAGGCCCGTCTGCTGGAGCACCTGCGCCGTTCGCACGGCGCCGGCGACGGCGACAAAAAGAAGATTACTCTGACGCGTCGCCAGACCTCGGAAATCAAGCAAGCCGACGCGACCGGTAAGGCGCGCACGATTCAGGTGGAAGTGCGCAAGAAGCGCACCTTCGTCAAGCGTGACGACGTCGCGGAAGGCGCGGAGAGCGCGGCGGCTGCCGCCGAAGACGAAGCCCTGCGCCAGCGTGAAGAAGACGCGCGTCGCGAAGCGGAGCGTCTGGCGGCGGAAGCGGCTGAGCTCAAGCTGCGCCAGGAACAACTGGAGCGCGAGGAAGCCGAGCGTCGCGAGCGCGAAGAGAAGGAAGCCGCCGAGCGCCGTGCGCGCGAGGAGGCGGAGCGCGCCGCGGCGGCCAAGGCGGCCGACGAACAGAAGGCGAAGGCCGAAGCGAAGGTGGAGGCCGGGGTCGACGTCGAAGCCGAGAAGGTGTCCAAGGCCGACGCCGAAAAGGCCGAGCAAGCCGAGAAGGCGGCAGCGGCCAAGGCCGAAGCCGAGCGCGAGCAGGCCCGCAAGGCCAGCGAGGAAGCGCGCGCGGCCGCCGAAAAGGCGAGCGCGGCGGCCGACAAGGCCCGTGCCGAAGAGGAAGCGATTCGCAAGCGCCGTGCGGCGGCCGAAGCCGAAGCGCGTGCGATTCGCGAAATGTTGAACGCGCCGCGTCGCGTGCTCAAGGCGCCGGAGCCGGCACCTGCCGCGCCGGCGGCTGCAGCCAAGCCGGAAGCGAAGGGTACCCTGCACAAGCCGGCCAAGCCGGAAGGTGCCGCGTCGGCCAAACCGGCGGACAAGAAGCCGGCGGCAGCCGCTCCGGCCTCGACGACCGCGGGCGCCGCCGACAAGAAGGACAAGAAGCCAGGCGCCTGGCAGAAGGATGCCGATAACCGCAACAAGCGTGGCGGCATGAAGACGCGCGGCGACACGAGCGGTGGTTCGGATGGTTGGCGTGGCGGTGGCCGTGGCGGCCGTCGTGGCGACCGTCATTCGCAGGACGATCGTTCGTCGTTCCAGGCCCCGACCGAGCCGGTCGTGCGTGATGTTCACGTGCCGGAAACGATCAGCGTGGGCGATCTGGCGCACCGGATGTCGGTGAAGGCCTCGGAAGTCATCAAGCTGATGATGAAGATGGGCCAGATGGTGACCATCAACCAGGTGCTCGATCAGGAAACGGCCATGATCGTGGTGGAGGAGCTTGGCCACCGCGCGATCGCCGCAAAGCTGGACGATCCGGAAACGCTGCTGGCGCTGGGCAACGATGCGACGGAAGGCGAAGCGCTGCCGCGTCCGCCGGTGGTGACGGTGATGGGTCACGTCGACCACGGCAAGACCTCGCTGCTGGACTACATCCGTCGCGCCAAGGTGGCGGCGGGCGAAGCCGGCGGTATTACGCAGCACATCGGTGCGTATCACGTCGATACGCCGCGCGGTACGGTGACGTTCCTCGACACGCCGGGTCACGAAGCCTTTACGGCCATGCGGGCTCGCGGTGCGCAGGCCACGGACATCGTGATTCTCGTGGTCGCGGCGGACGATGGCGTGATGCCGCAGACGAAGGAAGCCATTGCGCACGCCAAGGCCGCCGGTGTGCCGATCGTGGTGGCGATCAACAAGATCGACAAGCCGGATGCGAACCTGGACCGCGTGAAGCAGGAACTCGTGGCCGAGGGCGTGGTACCGGAAGAATACGGCGGCGAATCGCCGTTCGTGCCGGTGTCGGCGAAGACGGGTGCGGGCATCGACGATCTGCTCGAGAACGTGCTGCTGCAGGCGGAAGTGCTGGAGCTGAAGGCGCCGGCGGAAGCCGCGGCCAAGGGTATCGTGATCGAAGCGAAGCTGGACAAGGGTAAGGGTCCGGTGGCGACGATTCTGGTGCAGTCGGGCACGCTGCGTCGCGGCGACATGGTGCTGGCCGGTCAGGCCTACGGCCGTGTGCGTGCGATGCTGGACGAAACCGGCAAGAACGCGAAGGAAGCGGGTCCGTCGATCCCGGTGGAAATTCAGGGTCTGTCGGAAGTGCCGGGCGCGGGTGAAGAAGTGCTCGTGGTCCAGGACGAACGCAAGGCGCGTGAAATCGCACTGTTCCGTCAGGGCAAGTTCCGCGACGTGAAGTTGGCCAAGCAGCAGGCCGCGAAGCTCGAGAACATTTTCGAGCAGATGGCCGAAGGCGAAGTCAAGTCGCTGCCGCTGATCATCAAGGCCGACGTGCAGGGTTCGCAGGAAGCGTTGGCGCAGTCGCTCAACAAGCTCTCGACGCCGGAAGTGCGTGTGCAGATCGTGCACGCCGCCGTGGGTGGCATCAGCGAAAGCGACGTCAACCTGGCAACGGCTTCGAAGGCGGTCATCATCGGCTTCAACACGCGCGCCGATGCGCTGGCACGCAAGCTGGCCGAGTCGAACGGTATCGACATTCGCTACTACAACATCATTTATGATGCCGTGGACGAAGTGAAGGCGGCAATGTCGGGCATGCTGTCGCCGGAGAAGAAGGAAGTGATCACGGGTCTCGTCGACGTGCGCCAGACGTTCAGCGTGCCGAAGATCGGGAAGGTCGCCGGCTGTATGGTGCTCGACGGCTTCGTCAAGCGTTCGTCGCATGTGCGTGTGTTGCGCGACAACGTCGTCATCTTCACGGGCGAGCTGGATTCGCTCAAGCGCTTCAAGGATGACGTGAAGGAAGTCAAGTCCGGCTTCGAGTGCGGTCTGTCGGTGAAGAACTTCAACGACATCACGGAAGGCGACCAACTGGAAGCGTTCGAAATCACGGAAGTTGCGCGCTCGCTGTAACGCGATTTGCACAATGAATGTGGAATGGCCCACCAAGCCGGGAAACCGGTGGGGTGGGCCATTGCATTACTAGCGAGTTTGTCATGGCAAAGAAACGTGGTGTTCCGGGTCGAAACCTTCGCATCAACGATCAGATCCAACGCGATCTGTCGGAGTTGATTCAGCGCGAGGTGAAGGACCCGCGTATTGGTCTGGTGACGCTGCAAAGCGTGGAAGTGACACCCGACTATGCGCATGCAAAGGTATTTTTCACGACGCTCACCGGCGAGCCGAAGGCGACCGGCGAGGCGCTCAACGAGGCAGCGGGCTTCCTGCGCAATCTGCTGTTCAAGCGGTTGCACATCCATACGGTGCCGACGTTGCATTTCCACTTCGACCAATCGATCGAACGTGCGATCGAGATGTCGCGACTGATCGATACGGCGAACGCGACGCGAGCAAGCGACGAAGCGAGCGACGGCGTCGTCGAAGAAGACGCGCACAGCGACAAGGAAGACGACGGCAAGTCCGTCGATTGACGATGGCCCGTGCCGGGCGGCCCGATGGGCCTGCCCGGCGGTGCGGCACGACCTTTGCACTTGCGATGAGTGCCAGGGTTTGAATTCCACAAGACTCTCTCAAGCACTCTGCGCATCATGACGGACCCGCGTTCGCAGGCACCCCGCCAAAAACTTCCCCGTTTCGCGCTCGATGGCGTGTTGCTCCTGGACAAGCCGCTGGGCCTGTCATCCAACGACGCGCTGATCCGTGCCAAGCGATTGTTGCAGGCGTTGAAGGCGGGGCATACCGGCACGCTCGATCCGTTGGCGACCGGTCTGTTGCCGCTTTGCTTCGGCGAGGCGACGAAGTTCTCGCAGGACTTGCTCGACGCCGACAAGACCTATGAAGCGCTGGTGCGTCTTGGCGAGACGACGACCACCGGCGACGCAGAGGGCGAGGTGTTGCAAACGCGCCCTGTGACGGTGGACGAAGCGGCGATTCGCGCGGTGCTGCCACGCTTCACGGGGCCGATCTCGCAGGTGCCGCCGATGTATTCGGCACTCAAGCGAGACGGCAAGCCGTTGTACGAATATGCGCGCGCGGGGCAGGCCCTCGAGCGCGAAGCGCGCGCGGTCACGATTCACGCGTTGGAGATGACAGCGTGCGCGCTGCCGGCCGTCGCCGAGTTCTCGTTTCGCGTGACTTGCAGCAAAGGCACGTACGTGCGGACGTTGGCCGAAGATATCGGTGAGGCGCTGGGCTGCGGCGCGCATTTGCGCGCGCTGCGCCGCACGGCCGTCGGTCCGCTCACGCTCGACGGCGCGGTGACGCTGGAAGATTTGGGGGCGCTCGATCACGCGCAACGTGTGCAGAGGCTGGCACCGGTCGATGCGTTGCTCAAGACGCTGCCGACGATCTGGCTCGACGAAACGCTCGCCAGGCGGTTCAGCCACGGACAACGTCTGCGTCTGGACGAGGTGCGCTGTCCTCAGGCGCTGCGCGCGTGTGCCGGCGCATCCGAGGCGATCGAGGTGAAGGTGTATGCCGAAGCCGATGGCGACGCCGCCGCGCGGTTGCTGGGCGTTGCGCGACTCGATGGCGAGGCGCTGCTCACGCCGCAACGGCTCTTGAAGACCCAGTAAGCGAAGTCATCGCAGCAAGCGCAGTCGGCGCCGTTCAGCCGCGGCCAGCCGATGTTGCGATGATGCACATGCTCGCGCGCCTCGTCGGTTCCCGAGGGGCGCACCTCGCGCCATTCAGCGGTCGGGCGACCGCCGTCGACCTCAGTGGGCGACGTTCTCCGGCTTGAGTTCCACGATGGCGTCCAGCGCTGCCTTGACATCCATCGCGTACTTGGCCAACGCTTTCTGCTCGTCCGTTTTCGGTTCGAACGACGGAATGCCGACCGGGTGATTGCTCTCATCGACGGCGACGAACACCATCAGGCAATCGGTTGTCTGACGCAGCTCGCCCCACTTGGGATCGCCCGCGTGCACCGAGACATGGATGTGCATGCTGGTGCGCCCGGTGGCCACGATACGCGCACGCAGTTCCACCAGATTGCCCACCAGAATCGGACGGCGGAAGCGGATGTTGCCGACACTGACCGTCACGCAATAGCGACCCGACCAGGTGACTGCGCAGGCATAGGCCACTTCGTCGATCCATTTCATCAGCGAGCCCCCATGCACCTTGCCGCCGAAATTGACGGCGGCCGGTTCGGCCAGAAAGCGGAAAGTGACTTCTGAGCGTTCGTTCGGGTTCTGCGGGGTCGTCATGATGTTGGTTTGGGCTGGGGATGTGACATTCCCGAGCGTCGTGCGGTATTCCGGTATCGCGTCGGGGAGTGCGCCATCATACTTCGATTGCGTGGTCGTTGCCGACGCGCGTCGCGAATCAACCTCACTGTTATGCGTTGCGCGCATCGTCGGCGTGGCCAAAAAAAACCCCGCTAACGTCAGCGGGGTTCGAGAGGTGTCCGGCTGCACAGGGCAGGGCCAGACACTGGGGAAGACTTCGCTTCAATGCGCGCCGGCCGCGGCGTCGGCACCGCCGCCCCCCTTCATCGGCCGCGTGATCCATACCATCGAGATCATCAGCACGAACAGCAGCGCCGAGATCCAGAAAATATCGTTCGCGCCGAGCATCGCCGATTGCTGCGTGACCAGCCGGTCGATGTAACCGTTGGCCTGGGGTGTGCTCATGCCGAGTTGATTCAGGGTCTGCACGGACGCGTTGTACGTCGGGTTGTAGGGCGTCAAATGCTCCGTCAACTGCGCATGGTGCAGGATGATCCGGTTCTCCCACACGGTCGTCGCAATCGACGTACCCACAGCACCGCACGTGATCCGCACGAAGTTGGACAGCCCCGCTGCCGCCGGAATACGACTCGGCGGCAACCCGGACAGGATGATCGCGGTGAGCGGGATGAAGAACATCGACATCGGCACGCCCTGCAGGAACGTCGGAATCATCAGCGTGCGCGTATCGACGAGCGTATTGAAGTGCGAACGCATCAGGAACACTAGCGCGAACAGCAGGAACGAGACGGTCACGACCCAACGGGCATCGAGCTTGGGCAGCGTTTTACCGATCACTGGCGAGAGCAGGATAGCGAACAGGCCCACCGGTGCCAGCACCAGGCCGGCCTCCGTCGCGGTATAGCCGAGATGGATCTGCAGCCACTGCGGCAGAATCACCAGGTTCCCGAAGAACAGGCCGTAACCCACCGAGATCGCCACCACGCCACCGGTAAAGTTGATCCGCTTGAAGAGCGTCAGATCGACCACCGGATGTTCCTCGGTAATTTCCCAGATGACGAAGAAACAGAACGACACCAACGCCACCAGCGCCAGCACGACAATCGTCGACGAATTGAACCAGTCGAGTTCCTTGCCCTTGTCCAGCATCACCTGCAGCGACCCGACCCACAACACGAGCAAGGCCAGCCCGACGGTATCGATCGGCTTGCGTTGGGTGGGCGTTTCACGCTTGGCATAGATCAGCCAGGTGGCGTAAGCGGCGCCAATGCCGACCGGGATGTTGATATAGAAGATCCAGGGCCAATGGTAGTTGTCCGAGATCCAGCCGCCGAGAATCGGGCCCATCACGGGGGCGACCAGCGTCGTCATGCCCCATAGCGCGAGCGCCATCGAACTCTTCGCACTCGGATAGCTGGAGAGCAGCAGCGATTGCGAGAGCGGGATCATCGGACCGGCCACCGCACCTTGCAACACACGGGCCGCCAGCAGGAATTCGAGCGTGGGCGCCATGCCGCACAGCCACGATGCCAGCACGAACAGCAGGATCGACGAAATGAACAGTCGCACCGCGCCGAAGCGCTCGGTCAGCCAGCCCGTGAGCGGCACCGAGATGGCGTTGGCCACGGCGAACGACGTAATCACCCACGTCCCCTGACTCGACGAGACGCCAAGGTCGCCGGAGATGGCGGGAATCGATACGTTGGCAATCGAGGTGTCGAGCACGTTCATGAACGTGGCGAGCGACAACGCGATGGTGCCGAATACCAACTGGCTCCCCGTCAGGGGGCCAGGAGCGTTTTGAGTTGCCATGAGATGTCAAAGGGGGTGGGGGCCACCCCCCTCCGCTTTACAGGGGACGTGCGCGAGCCGGCTGGTTGCGCGTGTCGCTGGCGCCGTTTGCGCCTGAGGCAGCCGCGGCACCGGCGTTTTCGGTGATGATCTTGGCGACGATGTCGTCGGCGTCATGACCCACCTTGTCGTACACATCGGTGGCGTACACCGGCAGAGCCGGCGCTTCACCCAGTTCCTTGCCGTCCGTATTTCGCACGTCGACCTTGACCTGCATCGACAGGCCGACACGCAGCGGATGTTGCTGCAACTGCTTCGGGTCGAGTGCGATACGCACCGGCAGACGCTGCACGACTTTGATCCAGTTGCCCGTCGCGTTTTGCGCCGGCAGCAGCGAGAACGCGCTGCCCGTGCCTGCCGAGAAGCCCGCTACGGTGCCCTTGTATTCCACCGACGAACCGTACACGTCCGCCGTGAGCGTCACCGGCTGGCCGACGCGCATATGCGCGATCTGCACTTCCTTGAAGTTGGCATCGACCCAGACTTGATTGAGCGGCACCAGCGCCATGAGCGGTGCACCCGTCGCCACGCGCTGACCGACCTGCACGGAACGCTTGGCCACGTAGCCGTCGACCGGCGCCGGGATCGACGTGCGGGCGTAGTCGAGATACGCGGCGCGGACCTTGGCGGCGGCCTGCTGCACGTTCGGATGGGTTGTCACCGACGTCTTGTCCGTCAGCGCCCGGTTCGACACCCACTGCGCCCGGGCTTGCTCGAGTGACGCCTGTGCCGTCTTCACGGCGTCCTGGGCGTGGGCGAGTTCTTCGCGCGACACGGCACCCGTCGCAATCGCCATTTCACGGCGCTTCACGTCGGCTTGCGTCTTGGCCAATTCGGATTCGCGCATGGCCACGGTGGCGGCATAGGCGTCGTTGTTCACGAAGTACGTGCGCACCTGACGCACGGTTTGCGCCAGATTGGCCTCGGCTTGCAGCAGGGCGACGCGCGCGTCGGTCGGGTCGAGCGTGACCAGCGGCTGGCCGGCTTTGACCATTTGCGTGTCGTCGACCTTCACGCCGGTCACGGTCCCCGGCACCTGCGGGGTGATTTGCACCACATTGCCCGCGACATAAGCGTCGTCGGTGTCTTCGTAGAAGCGCGCATACAGCCCGTAATAGGCGCCGTAGGCGATGGCCGCGATCGCGATCACGGCCGTTAGCGTCAGCATCATGCGGCGGCGCTTGCCATTGGCCTGAGCCGGCTGGGCAGGCGTTTGTTGTTGGTTCTCGCTCATCATTCGCTCCGTACTGATCTCTTAATGTGCTTTGACGTTGTCTTGTCTGTTCTGTGTGATGTGCGGCGGCCGCTCAGTGCGTCTGCACGGCGTCGCCTTCGGCCTTGGCGGGGCGTTCCTGCCCCACGACGAGACCCGCCGCCTTGGCGTCGAAGCCACCGCCGAGCGCTTTGATCAAGCCGATCTGCTGGTCGCGGCGCGCACTTTCGATGTTCACGCGCGCCTGTTCCTGCGCCAGCAGCGACGACTCGGCGGCGAGCACGGTCAACTGCGGCGTGAGACCGGCCTTGTAACGGTCGATGGCCAGATCGTAGGCGCGTTGCGCGGCGTCTTGGGCCACGCGTTGCGAGACCATTTGCTTGTCCGCCGAGCGGATCGACGACATGCGATCCGCGATGTCGCCGAGTGCCTTGTTCAGCGTCGAGTCGTAGTTCGCCACCGCGCTTTCATAGGCCGCGTACTGCCCCTTCAAGTTGGCGCGCAGACGCCCGCCATCGAAGATCGGCAGCGAAATGACCGGACCGTACTGGATGTTCTGGCTGGTCGGATCGATCAGCTTGCCCAGTCCGAAGGTGGAAAAGCCAAAGGCGGCGTTCAGGTTCACGTCCGGATAGAAGCGAGCCTTCGCGACGTCGATCCCCTTGAGCTGCGCTTCCACGCCCCAGCGGGCCGAGACGATATCGGGGCGACGGCCGAGCAGCGTGAGCGGCAGGTTGTCGGGCAGGGCGGGTGTCGCCAGTTGCGCGAGCGTCGGACGCGCAATGGCCAGACCGCGATCCGGCCCCTTGCCGAGCAACACGCCAAGTTGATGGCGGGTGAGCAGGATCTGGCCGTCGAGTTGGGCGATTTGCGTCTGAATGTCGGCGGTATTGCTCTCGGCCTGCTTCTGCTCGACTTGCGTGTCGAGACCGGCTCGCACACGGTCTGACGTCAGTTGCCCGAGGCGTTGGCGTTGCTTGCCGATGCGATCGAGCACGTCATGCTGTGCATATTGCTGGGCGAGCTGGTTATACGAACGCGCCACGGCGGTGGCCAGCGCGAGTCGCACTTCCTGGTCTTCGGCTTCTTCGGCGCGTTCGGCCGACGTGGCTTGCGCCCGTGCCGAGCGGTTCTTGCCCCACAGGTCGAGTTCCCACGACAACGAGGCCGTCAAGTCGCCCTGCGTGAACCACGTGCCGCCATAGCCCGGCGGGTAAATCGTGTTTTCGGTGAATTTCTCGCGATAGATGCTGCCCGAGGCATTGACTGCCGGAAGCAGCGCGGCCGCAGCGCCTTCGGTCTGCGCCTGCGCACCCTTCAGACGAGCGACCGCCATGGCCAGATCGGGGTTGCCGGCAAGGGCTTCGTCGATCAGCGAGACGAGTTGCGGATCGCCGAACCGCTTTGCCCAATCCGTGCCCGGCCACTGGCCGCCCTCGGCGGGCAGGCTGCGCTGGGTCTGATACTGATCGGGGGTACTGATCTGCTTGTCGCTGTGGATGCCGGCAAAATTCGCACAACCGGCAAACCCCAGTGTCACCGCCGCCAGACAGACGGCGGAAATGATGGAGCGGGCCCGCAGATGCGGGAGGAACGGTGAGGCCACTTTCATCGCAAAGCCTTTACGAGTGACGTTAGGCACCGACAATAATCGGAAACCGGGTGATGGCGAGTACCAGGAATAGTGGACTCGACATGCTTTTTTGGGGAGTCTTGAGGGGGCGTCGTCGTCATCCGGTTTCGCCGTTGGCGATTACGCGGCGCAGCAGGCTCTTCAGGAAACCCACTTCCTCTACGGAGAACCCGCGCATCAGATGATCGGCGGCACGCACGAAGATGTCCGGCATCCGGTCGGCCATGGCGTATCCGGCCTCGGTCGCACTCAGGTTCACCGTGCGGCGATCCATCTTGCTGCGCTCACGCACGAGCAGGCCTTGCGCTTCGAGCCGGTCGAGAAGGCGGGTGACAGCACTCGCATCGATACAGTAGTCGCGAGCCAAATCGGCCGCCGTCTTGCTCTTGCCCGTGGCCACCTTGTAAAGCATGGTTGCCTGGGTGCTCGTCAAGCCGTATTGCGACGTTTCGTTGGTCAGCTCGGCCAGGATCAACTGGCGCACGCGGGCGACAAGATACCCCAGGGAGTTGTCGATATCGTAGGTGCAGCGCGGAGGATCGCTCTGGGGAGCATCCGGCGGCGACGTCGGCGCGGCATCGGAAGTGGAAGCGGACGGATCGATCATTTTCGTGCTGCTGCAATAGTTGACTTGTCACGATTATAGCGGTTACTTAATTAATTTCAAGGCCATGCAATAGTTGACTAGGCAAATATTTCGATAGAAATTGGAGGCTAGGCTCTAAATTGCCGTGTGACGTGGAGGTCTGCGGGGGTGTGGCAGGGGAGTTGCAACTCGGCGAATGCGGCGTAGTTGACGTTCCCACGGAGGATGCCATTGTTGCATCGCAGAAAGACCATGACGTGAGACACGCGCAAGTGGTAGAATCGCGGATTCTCCAAAGGCTTTTTTCGAGCACCTCTTCATGACCCGCGCTCTCCGTAACATCGCCATCATCGCGCACGTCGACCACGGCAAAACCACGCTCGTCGACCAACTGCTGCGCCAGTCGGGCACCTTCCGCGAAAACCAGCAAGTTGCTGAACGCGTGATGGACTCGAACGACATTGAAAAAGAGCGCGGCATCACGATCCTCGCCAAAAACTGCGCCGTCGAATACGAAGGCACGCACATCAACATCGTCGACACGCCGGGACACGCGGACTTCGGCGGTGAAGTGGAGCGTGTGCTTTCGATGGTCGACAGTGTGCTGTTGCTCGTCGACGCCGTCGAAGGCCCGATGCCGCAAACGCGCTTCGTGACCCGCAAGGCCCTCGGCCTCGGTCTGAAGCCGATCGTCGTGGTCAACAAGATCGACCGTCCGGGCGCGCGTCCGGATTGGGTGATCAACCAGACGTTCGACCTGATGGACAAGCTGGGTGCCACCGACGAGCAGCTCGACTTCCCGGTCGTCTACGCGTCGGCCCTGAACGGTTTCGCGAGCCTCGACTCCGATGTTCGCGAAGGCACGATGCGTCCGCTGTTCGACGCGATTCTCGAGCACGTGCCGGTCCGCGAGGCCGATGTCGACGCCCCGCTGCAATTGCAGATCAGCTCGCTCGACTACTCGACGTTCGTTGGCCGTATCGGTATCGGCCGTATCACGCGTGGCCGCATCAAGCCGGGCCAGCAAGTGGTGATGCGCTTCGGTCCGGAGGGCGAAGTCCTCAAGCGCAAGATCAATCAGGTGCTGACGTTCCGCGGTCTGGAGCGTGTGATGTCGGACGGCGCGGAAGCCGGCGACATCGTGCTGATCAACGGGATTGAAGACGTGGGTATCGGCGCAACGATTTGCGACGTTGACACGCCGGAAGCCTTGCCGCTGCTGACGGTGGACGAGCCGACGCTGACCATGAACTTCTGCGTGAACACGTCACCGCTGGCCGGCCGTGAAGGCAAGTTCGTGACGAGCCGTCAAATTCGCGACCGTCTGCACAAGGAACTCAACCACAACGTGGCGCTGCGCGTGAAAGACACCGCCGAAGATTCCGTCTTCGAAGTGTCGGGCCGTGGCGAACTGCACCTGACGATTCTCATCGAGAACATGCGTCGCGAAGGCTACGAACTGGCCGTGTCGCGTCCGCGCGTGGTGCTCAAGGAAATCGACGGCGTGAAGCACGAGCCGTACGAAATGCTGACCATCGACCTGGAAGACGATCACCAGGGCGCGGTCATGGAAGAAATCGGCCGCCGCAAGGGCGAAATGCTGGACATGGTGTCGGACGGCCGTGGCCGTACGCGTCTCGAGTACCGCATTCCGGCGCGTGGCTTGATCGGCTTCCAGGGCGACTTCCTGTCGATGACCCGCGGCACGGGCCTGATGAGCCACATTTTCGATGCTTACGCACCGCTCAAGGATGGCACACTGGGCGAGCGTCGCAATGGCGTTCTGATCTCTCAGGACGACGGCGCTGCCGTGGCCTACGCGCTGTGGAAGCTGCAGGATCGCGGCCGCATGTTCGTGTCGCCGGGCGACGCCCTGTACGAAGGCATGATCATCGGTATCCATAGCCGTGACAACGACCTAGTGGTCAACCCGATCAAGGGTAAGCAGCTCACGAACGTGCGCGCGTCGGGCACCGACGAAGCCGTGCGTCTGGTGCCGCCGATCTCGATGAGCCTCGAATACGCCGTGGAATTCATCGACGACGACGAACTGGTCGAAGTCACGCCGCAGACGATTCGCCTGCGCAAGCGCTACCTCAAGGAACATGAGCGCAAGCGCGCGTCGCGCGAAGAGAAGTAAAGCCGGCGAGGGTGTCGCGGCGTAGCGGAGAATCTTCTGTTACGTGCCGATGCCAATCTGTTGGAAAGAAAGCCGGTGCCTCGCACCGGCTTTTTTATTGTCCGTTCCCTTGACGTTCTTGAAGCATTCGCCAGACATGACCGAATTTGTTAGCACCGATATCCGCGGCCGCATCAGCTTCATCACGCTGACCCGACCGAAGGCGCTCAACGCGCTCTCGCACGACATGATTCGCGCGATCACCTCGGCCCTCGATGCATGGCGCGACGATCCGCACGTGCTCGCCGTCGTCCTGCGGGGCGAGGGGGAGAAGGGTTTGTGCGCGGGCGGCGACATTCGCTATTTCCACGAGGCGGTGACCGCGGGGCGCACCGACATCATGGATTTCTTCACTGACGAGTACACGCTGAACTACACGATCGCCACCTACCCGAAGCCCTATATCGCGCTGATGGACGGCGTGGTGATGGGCGGCGGCATGGGCATCTCGCAGGGGGCGGCGTTGCGACTGGTCACGGAAGCCACGCGCATGGCGATGCCCGAGACGGCCATCGGACTGTTTCCCGATGTGGGCGGCGGACGCTTTCTCGCGAGTCTTGCCGGTCATCTTGGCGAGTACCTTGGCACGACGGGCGTGGTGTTCGGTGCCGTTGACGCATGCGAAATCGGTCTGGCCGACGCGGTGGTGCCGCGTACCGAATTACCGGTGCTCTGTGAACGGCTGGCGAGCGGCGATTGGCCGGACAGTGACGCGGTACTCGACGCGGCGCGCGCGTTCGCCCGGCAAAGCGTGCCGCCCGCCGGACTGGCCCCGGGCAAACTTGCGCCGCTGCGCGACGTGATCGACCATCACTTCGGTCTGCCGGATCTGCCGGCGATCCTGGCGTCGCTCAAGCGTGAAGCCCGCTGCGAGTTCGTCGGCTGGGCGCAGGAGACGGAAGATCTGTTGCGCGCCAAGCGCTCGCCGCTGATGGTTTGCGTCACGCTGGAACAGGTGCGCCGCGCACGCAAGCTGTCGCTCGCCGACGAGTTGCGCGAGGAGTGGCTGATGATGCGCTGTGTCTTCAATCTTGACGGCCGTACCGGGGCGGAGGGCATTGAAGGCATTCGCGCGATGGTCGTCGACAAGGATCATGCGCCGCGCTGGCAGCACGCCAGCATCGAAGCGGTCACATCTGCCGACATCGCGCGATTCTTCGATGGCGATCGGCTTGGCGCGGACCATCCACTGCGCGAACTCGGGCGATAAGCCCGTCGCGCCGTGGAGGGTAGCGCTGGCCCGAGGGCTTATACCGCAGCCTGACAGAACTGATCGCCAACGGCCAGATCGAGTTTGCGGCAGATGTCGGCGATGCTGCCGACCATGACGATGTGCGACATGTCGCGATAGACGCGTACCTCGTGCCCGGTTTGCGCGTCGCGTTGCTGAACATCGCGCACGCTGCGCGATGCCTTGACCGCTTTTGCGGTGGGGCATGCGCGACGCGTCGCCGATGCCACGGCGGCGGCGAGTGTGCGGGGCAGGGCTGTGGAGCGCGAGCGCGCAGGCACGGTGTAGGAGCGTGCGATGGCCGGGGCGGCGGCAAACGGGCCGGACAGGGCCGAGAGACCGTACACCGCAGACAGCCGCGCCTGCGACGGCACGCGCACGCGGGGTTGACCAAAAGACGTACGCAGCAAACCAAAGAGTCGAGCCATGATGCGATCCTTCCTCCAATGTGGGTCTGAGGGGCGCGTCCTGCCACGACCTTCGCGAATCGCGGGCACAGCAGGGCACGGGCGCCGGACCCAGCCCGGCGCAGTCGGAAATGCAAATCTTCAGTGAGTGGGGCGCTGCGTTATCGAGACGCGGCGCAGCACCCGGGGTTGCGTCTAGAGGTCGTTGTTGCGGATCAGGCCGACCGCAATCCCTTCCAGCGCAAAGTCGCCGCTGCCTTCATTGACATCGATGTTCTCGAAGTCGGGGTTTTCGGCGATCAACTCGACGCCGCCGGGCACACGGTGAAAACGTTTGACGGTCACATCGTCGCCAATGCGTGCCACGACAATCTGGCCCTCGCGCGCGTCAGCGGCTTTTTGTACCGCCAACAGATCGCCATCGAGAATGCCCGCGTCGCGCATGGACATACCGCGCACCTTCAGCAGGTAATCGGGCTGGCGCGCGAACATGTTCGGGTCGCACTGAAAGTTGCGTTCGATATGTTCCTGCGCCAGGATCGGGCTACCTGCGGCAACGCGCCCGACGAGCGGCAGCGACAGTTGCATCAGGCCCATATGCGGCAAGGTGAACTGATGCATGCCGCCCGCTTCGTCGAGCCGCTTGAGGCGGATGCCGCGCGATTGGCCGGCGGCCAGTTCGATCACCCCTTTGCGCGCCAGCGCCCGCAGGTGCTCCTCCGCGGCATTGGCGGAAGAGAAGCCGAGTTCGGCGGCGATCTCGGCACGCGTCGGCGGAAAGCCGGTGCGCTCGATCGCTTGTCGGACCAGTTCGTAGACCTGCTGTTGACGAGCAGTAAGTTTGATCATGGCATCACTGTATGGAAGCACAGGTGGCTGTATTTTTGTACAGTGTTTGCAAAAACGCAAGGGAAAACTTCATGGACTGCATGAAGTTGCTGTCCCGCGCGTGAAACGTTGCATTCCCGCAGGATCCCCCCGCCGGCGCGAACGCGCTAATCCATGATTCGATATAAACAATCGCTTAAAGATTATTTTTAATTATTTAGACGTCCCCATAGACTGGCCTCCTACAGATGAAAAACGAGAGGGAGTGCAAGTCATGAGCCAAGCCATATGGGGATGGAGAGCCAGGCGTCTGGGTGCCGCACTGGGAGGGCTGGCACTGACCGCCGGCCTGTCGATTCAGGCACAGGCCGCAAGTCTTTCGCTGCTCAACGTGTCGTACGACCCGACGCGTGAGTTGTATGCCGACTACAACAAGGCATTCGAGGCGCACTACAAGCAGACCACTGGCGACACGGTGACGCTCAAGGCCTCGCACGGCGGCTCGGGCAAGCAGGCCCGCACCGTACTCGACGGCGCACCGGCCGACGTCGTGACGCTCGGCATTTCCGCCGACATCGACGAACTGGCGCAGGCCGGTCTCGTGAACAAGGATTGGCAGAAGCGCCTGCCCGACAACGCCACGCCGTACACGTCGACCATCGTGTTGCTCGTGCGCAAGGGCAACCCAAAGCAGATCAAGGACTGGAACGATCTCATTAAGCCGGGCATCAGCGTTGTTACGCCGAACCCGAAGACGTCGGCCGGTGCCCGCTGGAATTATCTCGCCGCGTGGCTCTACGCACTCAAGCAACCGGGCGGAAACGAGCAGACCGCGAAGGCCTTTGTCGCGGCGCTCTACCACAACGTGGGGGTGCTCGATTCTGGCGCGCGAGGTGCCACCACCACCTTCGTCGAGCGCGGCGTCGGTGACGTGCTGATTGCCTGGGAAAACGAGGCGCTGCTTTCGGTGAAGGATCTCGGTCCGGACAAGTTCGACATCGTCGTGCCGTCGTCATCGATTCTCACGGAGCCGCCAGTCGCCGTCGTCGACAAGAACGTCGACAGGCACGGAACCCGCAAGGCCGCCGAAGCGTATCTGCAATGGCTGTATTCGCCGCAAGGGCAGGAGATTGCCGCAAAGCACTTCTACCGCCCGCGCTCGCCGGAGATCGCCAGGAAGTATGCGTCGCAGTATCCGAAGCTCAAGCTCTACACAGTCGACGCCGACCTGGGCGGGTGGACGAAGACGCAGGCCAAGCACTTTGCCGACGGCGGCATCTTCGACCAGATCTACACCAAGAAGTAACCCCGGAATCTCGGAAGACAAAGGGACGCACGCATGAGTACCGCACTGTTTCCTCTCTGGCGCAAGCCGAGCGCCTTGCCGGGCTTTGGCCTGACGATGGGCTACACCGTCGCCTATCTGAGCCTTGTGGTGCTGGTGCCGTTGCTGATGGTGTTCTTCAAGGCCAGCTCGCTCGATTGGGCGAGTTTTGTCGCCGCCGTGAGTTCGCCGCGCGTGCTGGCCTCTTACCGCCTCACGTTTGGCCTCTCGCTCGCGGCGGCCATTCTCAACGCGGTGTTCGGTTTCGTGCTGGCCTGGGTGCTCGTGCGCTACAGGTTCCCCGGCAAGCGTTTCGTTGATGCGCTGATCGACCTGCCATTTGCCTTGCCGACGTCGGTCGCGGGGATCGTGCTGGCCGCGATCTACGCGCCGAACGGCTGGATCGGACGCTGGTTCGCGCCGCTCGATATCAAGATTGCCTTTACGCCGTTGGGCATCTTCGTGGCGCTGACCTTCATCGGACTGCCGTTCGTCGTGCGCACGCTCCAACCGGTGCTCGAGGCATTCGAACGCGAACAGGAAGAGGCCGCCGCGTGCCTGGGCGCAACCCGTTGGCAGACACTGCGTCACGTGATTCTCCCGGCGGTGCTGCCCGCGCTGCTGACCGGCTTTGCGCTGGCTTTTGCGCGCGCGGTGGGGGAGTACGGCTCGGTTATCTTCATTGCCGGCAACATTCCGATGGTCTCGGAGATCACGTCGCTGCTGATCGTCACCAAGCTCGAGCAGTACGACTATGCGGGCGCCGCGGCGCTGGCCGTGGTGATGCTGGTGATCTCGTTTGTGTTGCTGCTGTTGATCAATACCCTGCAATGGTGGCTGCAACGCCGTCATACGGGCCGGCGCGCCAGTGGCGCGTGATTCAGGAAAACGTTTCGATCATGTCCGATTCACTTGCACTGTCGCCCGCCTTGCTGCAACCGACCCAGGTCCGCTGGGCCGATCCGACCGACGAGCCTGCGTTCGTCAAGGCCGCACTCATTGCCGTGGCGTTGTTGTTCTTCGCCTTGTTTCTGCTCTTGCCGCTCGCGTCGGTTTTCGTCACCGCGCTGGGCAAAGGCTTCGTCGCGTACTGGGTTGGGTTGACGAACGACGACGCGCTGTCAGCCCTTCGTCTCACGGTGCTGATCGCAGTCATCGCGGTGCCGCTCAACCTGGTGTTCGGTGTGGCGGCGTCGTGGGCGATTGCGCGTTTCGACTTCAAGGGCAAGAGCGTACTCACGACACTCATCGACCTGCCGTTTTCGGTCTCGCCGGTGATCGCGGGCATCACGTTCCTGCTGATCTTCGGCCGTCAGGGACCGCTGTGGGACTTTCTCGACGCACACAACCTGAAGGTCGTGTTCGCGCTGCCCGGACTGATACTCGCGACGGTGTTCGTCACGTTCCCGTTCGTCGCGCGCGAACTGATTCCGCTCATGCAGGCGCAGGGAAGCGAAGAGGAGGAAGCAGCGCGCGTGCTGGGGGCCAGTGGCTGGCAGGTCTTCACGCGCGTGACGCTGCCGAAAATCAAATGGGGCCTGCTGTACGGCGTAATCCTTTGCAATGCCCGGGCCATGGGCGAGTTCGGTGCCGTGTCGGTCGTCTCCGGCCATATTCGCGGCGAGACGAACACGCTGCCGCTGCACGTGGAAATTGAATACAACGACTACCACACGGTGGGCGCATTTGCGGCGGCGTCGATTCTCGCGTTGCTCGCGCTCGCCACGCTGGCGCTGAAGCTGTGGGCTGAGCGCAAGCTGGCGCAGGACAAGGCCGCGCGTCGCGAAGACGCCGTGCAGGCCTGAGCCGATATCGCTTCGAGGAGCAAGACAATGAGCATTCAGGTACAACAGGTGTCGAAACGTTTCGGCGATTTCGCGGCACTCGACGACGTCACGCTCGAATTCCCCACCGGCGAGCTGGTCGCGCTGCTCGGGCCGTCCGGCTGCGGCAAGACCACGCTGCTGCGGATCGTCGCGGGGCTGGAGTTCGCCGACGCCGGTCGCGTGGTGCTCAACGGCGAGGACGTGGCGACGGTCGGCACGCGCGAGCGTCAGGTCGGCTTCGTGTTCCAGCACTATGCGCTTTTCCGTCACATGACCGTATTCGAGAATGTGGCATTCGGCCTGCGCGTGAAGTCGCGCCGCGAGCGGCTTTTGGACGCGCAGATCCGCACCAAGGTGCATGAGCTGCTCGGCCTGGTGCAACTCGACTGGCTGGCCGATCATTATCCGGCGGAACTCTCGGGCGGGCAGCGTCAGCGTATTGCGTTGGCGCGTGCGCTGGCCGTCGAGCCGAAAGTGCTGCTGCTCGACGAACCTTTCGGGGCGCTCGACGCCAAGGTACGCAAGGAGTTGCGCAGTTGGCTGCGCCGGCTGCACGACGAGCTGCACATCACCACGATCTTCGTCACGCACGATCAGGAAGAGGCGCTCGAAGTGGCCGACCGTATCGTGCTGATGAATCGCGGTAAGGTCGAACAGATCGGCGCGCCGCAAGACGTGTACGACACGCCACGCAGCCCGTTCGTCTATGAGTTTCTAGGCGCCGTGAACCGTCTGCCGGGCGAGTTGCGCACGCACGACTTCATTGCTGATGTCGATGCCGGCGCGGGTGCATTTCGCGTGACCGTGCACAAGGACGATCTGCCTGCCGCGCCGCAGGACGGTCGTGCGATGGCGTACGTGCGCCCACACGATCTCGCGCTGCTGCCGGCGCACGACGGCGGGCCTGGGATCGACGTGGCCGTGCGCCGGGCGATTCCGCTGGGCGGCACGGTGCGCGTGGAACTTGCCGCGCCGGGCGGGGCGGTGTGGGAGGCGGAACTGACCCGCTCGGGCTGGCAGGCGCTTGGCGCGCAAAGTGGTGCGCCGCTGCGGGCGGTGCCGCGTCAGTTGCGGGTGTTTGCCGCGCCGGCGTGAGCCGAACGGCACATCGACGGGGCGGACCCGCGCAAGCCGTGTCGTCAACCCGAAAGACATGATCGACGATCGAAGAAGACGTTACGACGAAGACGTCATGAACAAGACGTCACGAAACGATAAGCACCAGGGTGGAGTCCCCTCATGAATTTTCAGCAATTGCGCTACGTGCGCGAAGCCGTTCGGCAGAACCTCAACCTGACGGAAGCCGCCAGTGCGCTGTACACGTCGCAGTCGGGCGTGAGCAAGCAGATCAAGGATCTCGAAGACGAACTTGGCGTGGATGTTTTCGTGCGTCGCGGCAAACGGCTCACGGGACTTACCGAGCCCGGCAAGGCCGTGCTGCAACTGATCGAGCGCATGTTGCTCGACGCCGAGAACCTGCGCCGTGTGGCGCGTCAGTTCGCGGATCAGGACAGCGGCCATCTCGTGGTGGCAACGACCCACACGCAGGCGCGCTATGCGCTGCCGCAGGTGATCAAGCAATTCACGAGCGTCTATCCAAAGGTGCATCTGGCGCTACGGCAGGGCAGCCCGCGTCAGATCGCGCAGATGGTGATCGACGGCGAGGCCGACATCGGCATCACGACCGAGGCGCTCGATCGCTTTCCCGATATCGTCACGTTCCCGTGCTATTCCTGGCATCACGTCGCCGTTGTGCCGAAGGATCACCCGCTCACCGGGCGCGAGCGCGTCACGCTGGCGGATATCGCCGACTATCCCATCATCACCTACGACGGCGACTTCACGGGTCGCTCGCATGTGGACAAGGCGTTCTCGGACCAGGGCCTGGTGCCGGACATCGTGCTCACCGCGCTCGATACGGACGTGATCAAAACTTACGTCGAGATTGGATTGGGGGTAGGAATCGTGGCGGCGATGGCCGTCGATCCGCGCAAGGACCAGGATCTGGCGGTGCTGGAACTCGACAACGCGTTCGAGCCTAGCACGACGCGCATCGGCATGCGTCGCGGTGCGTTCCTGCGCTCGTATGCCTACCGCTTCATCGAAATGCTGGCCCCGGCGCTCAAGGAGCAGGACATCTCGACGCAACTGCGAGAAGCGCTCGACTTCGCGGCCTGACGCGCCGTCGTGCCGGGGCGCATGCGCGCATGGGTAAGCGGCGACAGGCGTTGTCTGGCGTTATCAGGGGTCGTGAGGCGTCGTTCGGCCCGCCGCTGCCGGCCGGGGGTGGCCCGGCCACGATTCCGTCCAACGCGGCGGGATCACTATTTTCAGCGATTGGGAAGCCGGGCAGTATTGGATACAATCATTGCCATGACTTCGACCTCATTCAACCCGATTCCCCATTACACGGTGTCGTCGGGCGATCTGCCGCGCATCGCGTTGCTCGCCACGGGCGGCACGATCGCGGGCAGCGCGTCCGACGCTACGCGCACGGCCGCTTATCAGGCCGGGGCGCTCGGTATCCAGGACTTGCTCGCGGCGGTTCCGGCGCTGGGCAGCGTTGCGCATATCCACGCGGAGCAGGTCGCGCAGATCGATAGCAAGGACATGAGCGTGGCGCTCTGGCAGAAGCTGGCCGCGCGCGTGAATGCGTTGCTCTCGCAGCCCGATGTGGCCGGTGCGGTGATTACCCATGGCACCGATACGCTTGAAGAAACGGCGTACTACCTGCATCTGACGGTCAACAGCCGCAAGCCGGTGGTGCTGACTGCGGCGATGCGCCCCGCGACGGCGCTCTCGGCCGACGGCCCGCTCAACCTGCTCAACGCCGTGCGCGTGGCCACCGACCCGATTTCGGCCGGACGCGGCGTGATGGTCGCCATCAACAACCAGATTCATTGCGCGCGCGACGTCATCAAGACAAGCACTTATAAGGTCGATGCGTTCCACTCGCCGGAGATCGGCGTGCTCGGCTGGGTGCAGGACGAACGCGTGGCGTATCAACGCGCGGCGTTGCAGTACCACACCGTCGAGAGCGAGTTCGTCGGGCTCTCGGGCGAATTGCCGGCCGTGGAAGTGGTGTCGAGCTACGCGGGCGTGTCGCGTATCGCGGTCGATGCGCTGGTCGACGCGGGCGTGCAGGGTATTGTGGTTGCGGGCACGGGGAACGGTTCGCTGCATTCGCTGCTGCAACAGGCACTCTCGGAGGCCGTGCAGCGCGGCGTGGCGGTCGTGCGGGCGGCGCGCGTGGGCAGCGGGCACGTGATGCATAACGGTGCCGCACCCGACGATCAGTACGGTTTTGTGAGCGCCGGCAACCTGCACCCGTTCAAGGCGCGTGTCTTGCTGATGCTGGCCTTGCAGGCCGGCGTGCCGCGCGAGCGCATGCAGAGCCTGTTCGACGAGTATTGACGTTCAGATCTCAGGAAACGCTGCTTTTTTTGGGGCACAGCGGTGCTCGAAGACGTGTCCGAAGAGGTCGTCGCGATGGCGTACAGCAGTAGCCCACGACGATGGCGCGACAAATCGGCGATGTGGAAGCGGACGGCGCAGACAAGAAGCGAATGACCCGGCGTCAACGTTTCCTGGACGAGATGGGGTAGCTCGTGCCGTGGCCGCGATTGTTCACTGCAATTGAGCCGTACTATCCGAAGCGGGCAGACGCGCTGTACGACAGCACCACGATGCGATCGTTTTCCGGAATCGATCTGAGTGTTGAGAACGTGCTGGATGCGACCATGCTGCTGAAGTTCTGGCGTTTGCTGCTCCTAGATGAACTGAGGTGCAACTGTTCAGTCTGTTCGCCCTGGCGAATCTGGTGATTGCGCGAAACGGGCTACTTTCAGCACATAAGAGTCGTCCGTCATGGGTGTGAACTGCTGCGCGCTGCATGGAATGCGTTTCCGCGTCCAGCAACTTTTTAATTAAGCGCAGTGCCATTGGATCGACTGCCGCCGCCGGTTCCGTGAGCGCCATGGCGTAGCTGAGATAATCCTAGCCCTTATGGGCCACCAGCCCCCAATTCCAAGCCTGAAATGCGTCGAGGCGATGCTGGAACAGGATCATTTCCTTGGCCCGACCCAAGCCGATCAGGGTCGGCAGGCGCCGGATGCCGACCGCTACCGGCGTCAATCCCAGACTCAATTCCGGCAGAGCAAAGACGGCGCCCGGGTTGCAAACTCGGAGATCGCAGGCAAGCGCCGGTTCGAGGCCGCTGGCCTCAGCCGGAAGTTTCAGCAATAGGTCCGCGCTCATGCGGTTCCTCCCTTCGTGGCCAACCGCCGTGAAGGGGCTCGTGCCAGATGCCGGGAAAGGAGTAGGTAGCGGGCGAGCATCAGTAGCGCAGCTACGGTTAGACCGATGACGAATCCCCACCAAACTTGCTGCGCCGCCGCATCTGGCCGATGCGCAGCGCGCCAGGCGAGCGGAAAACCAATCAACCAGTAGGCAACGATGCAGATCAGTAAAGGCAGCCGGGTATCCTTGAAGCCGCGCAGGGCGCCGCCGCATCCAACCTGCAATCCGTCCGACAACTGGAAGGCGGTAGCGATCAGCAACAGCGAAGCGGCAAGCGCGGCGATCTTGTGATCGGCGGAATACAGCAGCGCAATCTGCCGATGAAAGATCAGTAAGAACAGGGCCGACACGGTCATCACGGCGAAACAGACTAGGATCCCGCAGACGCCTCGCCAGCGCGCTTCGCTCAGGTTGCCCTCACCCACTGCATGCCCCACCCGCACCGAAATTGCCGCCGCCAGCGCCATCGGGATCATGTACATGATCGAGGTGTAGTTCATCGCAATCTGATGCGCGGCCACTGCGCCGATCGAGATAGTGCCCATCATCAGGGTTACCGCTATGAAGAATCCATTCTCGGCCAACACCGTGCCAGAAATCGGCAAGCCCAAGCGGAGAATCTCTAGCACCGCCAGCGGCCTCGGCCTGGCGCTCGGCGCGCGCCGCAACAGCACAAAGCGGCGCGAGCCGAGGATATAGCCCAGCATCAGCAACAGCATCAACCACATCGACAGAGCACTGGCGACGCCGCAACCTACGCCTCCCAGTGCGGGCGCGCCCAGATAACCATACATAAAGACGACATTGCCTGCGACATTGGACAGCAACCCTACGACGGAGATGCCGAGAATCAGACGGGTCAGGCCCATTCCTTCCAACACGAAGCGAAAGACGAGAAAACAACAGACGGCTGGCGCGCCCCAAGAGATCGCGTGCACAAAGCGCTCTCCCATCTCACGCAGAGCGGGGTCAATTCCCATCGCCACCAACAAGGGCGCTGTCAGAAACTGCAGGGCCGCCAATATGAGCAGAGATAGAGGCAAGGCCAGCAACAGTCCGTGGCGGACATAACGACCAATCTCGTCATGATTTCCTGCACCGTAGTGCTGCGAAACGAGTGGCGACAGCGCCGTCAGCACGCCTTGCGAGGCCAGGAACAATAAGAGCCAGACATTGCTGCCGATACCAACGGCCGCCAGGTCGCGGCCGCTGATATGTCCTGCCATCATGATGTCGATGAAATGCATCGCCGAGATCAGCAGATTGCTGCCAACCAATGGCCACGCCAGAGTGAATAGGGAACGCACCTCACGGCGAAAGGTAAAGCCGTTGTGACTCATCATGATTGACAAGCAACGTGGCGCTTCCTTAGGCTGCGCCGCGATGCGGAAAATGGGTGTGTCAACAGTGAAGCGGCGGAGTTTGCAACGCTTGTCATTGAGGAACTTAATAAATTCATTGGCAATATGAACCGCCCCGGGTTTTAAGGAGACTCCACCTTCTGAGTGAATGAAGCCCTGAAGAAATCAGTCAAGTTCTACCCGAAATGTCGTATGCGCAGCTCGCATGGTCAGCGAAGCGCGCAACGATCAACTGTCTCAGCGGGCGGTTGTCGGGTAGATCGCTGTCAAGATCTGCCACATGCCGCAGATTTTTCTGAGCTGGGTTTGCTGCACGAGCACGATTCCGGGTGGCGTGACAGCGCGAGCGCTGCTGAGCAGCAGCAAAGCAAGACGCTGGAGCTCGACAGCCGATTCAGGTCTGAAGGCCTTCATCGAATCCTAGTGTTCGCCGACTAATGATTGCAATACGCAGACAATACGAGGATGCCAACCTCGTAGAGTAGATGTGAATGTCTGGCCCCTGCTGTAAGCCATCGCGACAACCTCTTCGGACACTTCTCCGAGGACCGCTGTGCCCGAAAAATCAGTATTTCCTGATGTCTGGACCTGAGCATCCGGCGCACGTGTAAGCAGGCATTTCTGGATGAGACAGGGCGCGAGGTTCCGTGGCGGGAGTTCCCCGCATTGATAGCGCCGTGTACGCCCGTCAAAGCCACACGTCAGAGGCCGTTTCGAGTCGGGGGATGCTTCGCACCCACTTCATGCACAATTTCGGGCCGTCGGACGTGGCGATGGAAG
The DNA here is from genome assembly GCF_902459625.1 of Pandoraea cepalis. Classification (NCBI taxonomy): domain Bacteria; kingdom Pseudomonadati; phylum Pseudomonadota; class Betaproteobacteria; order Burkholderiales; family Burkholderiaceae; genus Pandoraea; species Pandoraea cepalis. The sequence continues at coordinate 124,712 of NZ_CABPRY010000010.1, read as the reverse complement.
AAGCGCCGCACGATGTGCCGTTGTTTCGACAATTCGCAGGAGTAGGCAGAAGCGCCGGCTTCCGGACAGGGGCAGCATTTTGTGCTCTCCCCATTCGCTGGAGCTGCAACAATTGGACGACCAATTCCTGCTGATCGTCAACGCGCCACTCTGTGCCCAACGTTATTTGCTCAAGGAAGGCACGGCGGTGGATGCGGCGCTAATAGCCGCGCTCAGCTCAATGAAGAAGCAAAGCAGCGAACGAGCCCCCGAATTGCATCAGGTCAAGAAGGGCAACCAGCGGCACTTCGATATGAAAGGGTATATCGGCGTCGATGCCGACTCGAGCCTGGCCCATTTCGTGGTGGACATGGGGCCAACGTCAGCGATGTCACGCGAGCTCGCGCCTCGGTGTGTGGCAAGGACGCCGACATGACCGGCGATCCCGGCTACGAGGTTATTGACAATCGTGAAGAGATGCAGAGGTGCAGAAGCTGAAGTTGCGTTGGAACGTGGCGTCCTGCCAGATTTCGCAGCGTTTGCTCCCCTGCGGCGCTGTGCCGCTGATTCGGAGCGACCGAACGAGTTCTGAACACCGCCATTAGCGGGTCGAGCGGCGCGCTACGCTTCAGCTTAGGCGCCAGCTTCTATCTGAAGGCGTTGATCTGGCGCCGGACCTTGCGGCCCGGCGCCCATCGTCATCCACCGCATCTCCCTGATGGCCTGACGCTGCCTACGTGGTCAATGCCTTACGCCACGGTATGGTTGGCCAGCATTTCCAGCGCACGCACCATGCCCGAGTGATCCCACGCGGCGCCGCCGTTGGCGGCACAGGCGTTGAACAGCTCCTGGCACGTGGCCGTGTTCGGCAACGATACGCCGAGGGCCTTGGCGCTCTGCAGCGCCAGATTCAGATCCTTCTGGTGCAGCGCGATGCGGAAGCCCGGCTCGAAGTTGCGCTTGACCATGCGCTCGCCGTGCACTTCGAGAATGCGCGACGACGCAAAGCCACCCATCAGGGCCTCACGCACCTTTGCAGGATCGGCGCCGGCCTTCGATGCGAACAGCAGGGCCTCGCCCACGGCTTCGATCGTCAGCGCGACCACGATCTGGTTGGCGACCTTGCAGGTCTGCCCGGCACCGCTCTCGCCCACGAGCGTGATGTTCTTGCCCATCAGCTCGAAGAACGGCTTCACATCGTCGAACGCCGCTTGCGAACCACCGACCATGATCGACAGCGTGGCGCCCTTTGCGCCGACTTCGCCGCCGGAGACCGGAGCGTCGAGGTACTCGCAGCCCAGCGCCTTGACCTTCTTGGCGTATTCCTTCGTTTCGATCGGCGAGATGGAGCTCATGTCGACGACGATCTTGCCCGCCGTGAGGCCTTCGGCCAGACCGTCCTGACCGAACAGGACGGCGCCCACGTCAGGGGTGTCCGGCACCATCACGAAGACGATGTCGGCGCGCTTGGCGACTTCCTTGGCCGACGTGCAGACCGTGGCCTGACCGTCGATCAGGTCTTGCGGGGGCGTGCGGCGCTCATACAGGAACAGCTTGTGACCGGCGTTCTGCAGATGCTTCGCCATCGGCGCGCCCATGATGCCCAGACCAATGAAACCGAGTTGTGCCATTTCGAGACTCCTTGTTGCCAAAGTTTGAAGTGTTGTCGCTGACGAGCAGACGAGCGGGGCGGTGGTGCAGCTTCGTGGCCCCCGTGCTCCGGCCGCATGCCCCCTGCATGCGGCCGGCGGGGCCCTTCCTCGTCGAAACCCTGTCAGCCGGCGCACCGCCTCGGGCGGATACGCCTTCGTTTCGTCCGCACGCCACCGGGGGAGATGCCGTGCGGGGTGTATGGGGGAGCGTAGGAATTACGCCGCTTCGCGCAGGCCCGCTGCCTTGAACCAGCCGAGGCCCTCGGTCGTGGTGGTGGCGGGCTTGTACTCGCAACCGATCCACCCCTGGTAGCCGATACGGTCGAGGAACGCGAACAGGTAGGCGTAGTTGATCTCGCCCGTGCCCGGTTCGTTGCGGCCCGGGTTGTCCGCCAGTTGCACGTGCGCGATGCGCGCCAGATTCGTCTCGATGGTCTTGGCGAGTTCGCCTTCCATGCGCTGCATGTGATAGATGTCGTACTGCAGGAACAGGTTGTCCGAACCCACGGCGTCGAAGATCTCCAGCGCCTGCTTCGTGCGGTTCACGAAGAAGCCGGGAATGTCGTACGTATTGATCGGCTCGACCAGCAGTCGGATGCCTTCGGCCTTGAGGGCATCGGCGGCGAAGCGCAGGTTCGAGACGAGCGTGTCTTGCGCGACTTGCGTCGACAGATCCGCGCCTTGCTTGCCCACGAGGCAGTTCAGTTGCTTCACGCCCAGCGCCTTGGCGTAGGTGATGGCTTCGCCCACACCGTCGCGGAATTCGGCCACGCGCTCCGGGAAGATCGCGATGCCGCGCTCACCCGCATCCCAGTTGCCGGCGGGCAGGTTGTGCAGCACGAGGTCGAGCTGGTACTGGTTCAGCTTGTCTGCGATCTGGTCGCGATGAAACGCGTACGGGAACAGGAACTCCACGCCGCGAAAGCCCGCTGCGGCGGCCGCCTTGAAGCGGTCGAGGAACGGCACCTCGTTGAACAGCATGGTCAGATTGGCGGCAAATTTCGGCATTGCGCTGACTCCTCTTTCTCTCTTTTAGGGGGTGGTTTCGACGATTTCGATGCCAGGGTGTTACCAGGTTGCGGAGCGCCTGCTTTTTTCGTTCAAGGGGTCTAGCCGAGAGCGCAGGGGACGCATGCGCCCCGCAAACCGTTTTACAGCGTTGATCCAGCCCGATGACTTAGGCCGACACTGCGTTGTCTTCTTCCACGACGTCGATGATGTCTTCGAACTCGTTGACGTTGTTGATCTCGGTGCCCATCGCAATGTTGGTCACACGCTCGAGAATCACTTCCACGATCACCGGCACGGAGAACTCGGCCATCAGCTTGCGAGCCTGGGCGAACGCCGGTTGGATGTCGTTCGGCTGGAACACACGGATCGCCTTCACGCCGAGGCCTTCGGCCACCTTCACGTGATCGACGCCGTAACCGTTGACTTCCGGCGAGTTCACGTTCTCGAACGCAAGCTGCACGCAGTAGTCCATGTCGAAGTTGCGCTGCGCCTGACGAATCAGGCCCAGGTACGAGTTGTTCACGACCACGTGGATGTACGGCACCTTGAACTGCGCGGCCACGGCCAGCTCTTCGATCATGAACTGGAAGTCGTAGTCGCCCGAGATCGCCACCACGTCCGACGACGGCGAGGCAACCTTTGCACCGATGGCGGCCGGTATCGTCCAGCCCAGCGGGCCCGCCTGGCCGCAGTTGATCCAGTGGCGCGGCTTGTTCACGTGCAGGAACTGCGCAGCGGCAATCTGCGACAGACCGATGGTCGAGACGTAGCGCACATCGCGGCCGAAGAACGCGTTCATCTCCTGGTACACGCGCTGCGGCTTGATCGGCACCTGATCGAAGTCCGAGCGGCGCAGCATGGTGCGCTTGCGCTTCTGGCATTCGGCCACCCATTGCGCACGATCCGGCAGACGACCGGCGGCCTTCAGTTCCTTGGCGACTTCGACGAACAGCGTGAGCGCTGCCTTGGCATCGGAGACGATGCCGTAGTCGGGGCCGAACACGCGGCCGATTTGCGTCGGCTCGATGTCGACGTGCACGAACTTTCGGCCCTTGGTAAACACGTCGACGCTGCCCGTGTGGCGATTGGCCCAGCGGTTGCCGATGCCCATCACGAAGTCCGAGGCGAGCATCGTCGCATTGCCGAAGCGATGCGAGGTCTGCAGTCCGACCATGCCGGCCATGAGCGGATGGTCGTCGGCGATGGTGCCCCAGCCCATGAGCGTGGGCACGACCGGCACGTTCACCGTCTCGGCGAACTCGACGAGCAGGTCGGCAGCGTCGGCATTGATCACGCCGCCGCCCGAGACGATGAGCGGGCGCTCGGACGCCACCAGCATCTGAATGGCTTTCTCGATCTGGGCGCGCGTGGCCGCGGGCTTGTACACCGGCAGCGGTTCATAGGTGTCCGGATCGAATTCGATCTCGGCGACCTGCACGTCGAACGGCAGATCGATGAGCACCGGACCCGGACGGCCCGAGCGCATCAGGTGGAATGCCTGCTGGAACACGCGCGGCACGAGCGCGGGCTCGCGCACCGTCACGGCCCACTTGGTGACCGGCTTGGCGATCGTCTCGATGTCGACGGCCTGGAAATCTTCCTTGTACAGACGAGCGCGCGGCGCCTGACCCGTGATGCACAGGATGGGAATCGAATCGGCCCAGGCGGAGTACAGGCCGGTAATCATGTCGGTGCCCGCCGGACCCGACGTGCCGATGCACAGGCCGATATTGCCGGCTTCGGCGCGGGTGTAACCTTCGGCCATGTGGGACGCGCCCTCGACGTGGCGTGCCAGCACGTGCTCCACGCTGCCAGCCTTGCGCATGGCCGAATAGAACGGGTTGATGGCAGCACCGGGCACACCGAATGCGGTGGTGATACCTTCTTTCTCGAGCACTCGAATTGCGGCCTCTACGGCGGTCATCTTGGCCATGTGACGTCTCCAATGGGTAATGAGTCAATGTGTTGGGAGCCACTTTAAGCCGGTACGATTTGTTTGATAAGATCACAAAAGATCGTTTTTTTAAGAACAAAAAGTATCGAATGGAGGGGGCATGGACCGTTTCAAACAGATCGAAACCTTCGTGCAGGTGGCCGAAGCGGGCAGTCTGGCCGCCGCGGCCCTAAAGGAAGGGGTCTCGCCGGTGATTCTTGGGCGGCGCATCGACGCGCTGGAAAAGCGTCTGGGCATCAAGCTGATGTACCGCTCGACGCGTCGGCTTGCGTTGTCGGAAGAGGGGGGCGCGTTCCTTGAGCGCTGCAAACAGTTGCTCGGCGACTGGGAGATGGCCGAGAATGAAATCAGCGCGGGGCGTCATGCCGTTTCGGGGCACCTGATCGTGTCGGCGCCGGCGGCGTTCGGGCGCAAGCACGTCGCGCCGCATGCGCCGGCGTTCCTGCGCCTGCACCCCGAGGTGCAGATTTCGTTCAACCTGACCGACCGCGTGGTCGACCTCGTGCGCGAGGGGTACGACATGGGCATTCGCATCGGCGGCTCGGTCGACCCGAATTTCGTGGCCGTCAAACTCGCCCAGAACCGGCGCGTGGTGTGCGGCACCCCGGCATATTTCGCCCGCTACGGTCGTCCGAAGACGCTCGAAGACCTGGCCAGGCACAACTGCCTCGCGTTCAACCTGCAAGGCGGCCAGCAGCGCGGTTGGTACTTCAAGCGCCAGGGCAAGCTCGTGACGATTCGTGTGGCGGGCAGTCTGGACTGCAACGACGGGGAGTTGCTGCACCGCTGGTCGCTGGAGGGCATCGGTCTGGGCTGGCGCTCAACGTGGGAAATCCAGCGCGAACTGCTCTCCGGCGAACTGGAGACCGTGCTCGACGAGTATGCGCTACCCGACTACGACATCCTCGCCGTCTACCCCCAACAGCGCTTCCAGCCCGCGCGAGTGCGTCTGTTCATCGAGCAACTGCGGCAAATCTATGCCCGTCCGAACTATTGGCTGGAAAACACTTGACCGGTCCTGATGAGACGGCAGTTGATGATCGACGTGAAATCCGCTAGAATCGCGGGTTCTGCAACCTTGCTGCACTGGTTTTGACGCCCGGGCGGCTTTGTCCATAAGGAGCTTATATATGCGTCATTATGAAATCGTATTTATCGTTCACCCCGATCAGAGCGAGCAAGTGCCTGCGATGATCGAGCGCTACAAGAGCATGGTGACGGCCAAGGCCGGTCAGATCCATCGCATCGAAGACTGGGGCCGTCGTCAACTCGCGTACATGATCGAGAAGCTGGCCAAGGCTCACTACGTCTGCATGAACATCGAATGCGACCAGGAAACCCTGGACGAGCTGGAACACGCATTCAAGTTCAACGATGCCGTGCTGCGCCACCTCGTGGTTCGCATGAAGAAGGCCGAGACCGCACCGTCGCCGATGATGAAGGAAGTGGCCCGCGAAGAAGCCAAGAAGGCTGCCGCGACGCCCGCGACCGAAGCTGCCGCATCGTAATTAGCGCACCGGAACGCATCAGGGAATCCACGGAAACGTCGACCGCGTGAATCGCTTACGGCTTGAAGCCAGCATTGTCGAAATCGGCACGCTGCGCTATACCCCAGCCGGGCTTCCCGTGATCGAGGTCACGCTGGCCTATGCGGGAACCGTCGAAGAGTCGGGCGTGGCCCGGCAGGTCGAGTTCTCGATGCCAGCCGTTGCGATCGGTCCCCTCAGTGCCAAAGTCATGGCGTTGGGACTTGAGAAACCGGCCCAGTGGGCAGGGTTTCTGGCCAAGAAGCATCGCAATAGCCGCACCCTGGTGTTTCACATCACAGCATTGCAAGTATTTGAAAAGGATTGTTGAACATGCCGCGTCCTAACGGTAAAAACAAGAAGTTTGATCGCCGCCGCCAACAGCAAAACCCGCTGTTCAAGCGCAAGAAGTTCTGCCGCTTCACCGTCGCTGGTGTTGACCAGATCGATTACAAGGATATCGAGACGCTGAAGGACTTCATCGGCGACAACGGCAAGATCACCCCGGCTCGCCTGACGGGCACCAAGGCGCACTACCAGCGCCAGCTCGACACGGCCATCAAGCGCGCGCGTTTCCTCGCGCTGATGCCGTACACCGATCTGCACGGTGCTTAATCGCCAGTCGACGAAGGAGAATAGATAATGCAAGTGATTCTGCTGGAAAAAGTCGTCAACCTGGGTAACCTGGGCGACATCGTGAAGGTCAAGGATGGTTTCGCACGTAACTTCCTGATCCCGACCAAGAAGGCGCGTCGCGCCACCAAGGACGCGATCGCCGAGTTCGAAGTTCGCCGTGCCGACCTGGAAAAGGCTGCCACCGAGAAGCTGGCTGCCGCACAAGCCGAAGGCGAAAAGCTGTCGGGCCTGACCGTGCAAATCTCGCAGAAGGCCGGTGTTGACGGTCGTCTGTTCGGTTCGGTCACCAACTTCGACATCGCCGAAGCCCTGGGCACCCAAGGTTTCAAGGTTGAAAAGATGCAAGTGCGTCTGCCGAATGGCCCGCTCAAGACCGTGGGTGACTTCCCGGTCCAAGTGTCGCTGCACACGGACGTCGTCGTCGACGTGAACGTGTCGGTGCTGGGCGAGCACGCGTAAGCCGTATCCGCGTCAGCTTCCCGACGCGAACAAAAAAACGGAAGTCGGTCCGCCGGCTTCCGTTTTTTTATGTCTGTCCCCTCTGTGGTGTCGGTTGCCGGGCTTTCCGATGGCCGCGCATGCGCAGGTCTATGCCGACCGCGTCCCGGTTGCGCACTCCCTTCCACGTTCCTCACGTTCGATAGCGCCGCCTTATGTTGCCTCCCGGGAAACTGCTGAACAAAACACGTTCGGAAAAATCGCCGCGCAAGCGCGATTTCGCCGGATCGGATCGTGAGCGCGGGGGCGGTATAATGCCCGGCATGAACGCTCCCGATCCCCAACTCGATTCCCTCAAAGTGCCGCCGCACTCTATCGAGGCGGAGCAATCCGTGCTCGGCGGGCTGCTGCTCGATAACGGGGCGTGGGATCGAATCGGCGACTTTCTGGCCGAATCGGACTTCTACCGCTATGACCACCGGCTGATCTATCAGCACATCGGTCGGCTGATCGCCAGCGACCGTCCTGCCGACGTGATCACCGTTTTCGAATCGCTCACCTCGGCCGGCAAAGCCGAGGACGTGGGCGGGCTCGCCTACCTGAACGCCCTGGCGCAGAATACGCCGAGTGCCGCGAACATTCGTCGTTACGCGGAAATCGTGCGCGACCGTGCGGTGTTGCGCAAGCTCGTGACAGTGGCCGACGAAATTGCGTCAGATGCTTTCAATCCACAGGGCAGGGAAGTGCGTCAGATGCTCGACGAGGCGGAAGCGAAGGTGTTTGCCATCGCGGAAGAAGGCTCGCGCAGCACGAACGGCTTCCTTGAACTGCAGCCGCTGCTCACGCAGGTGGTCGAGCGCATCGACGAGTTGTACCACCGCGAAGGCGGGAGCGACATCACCGGTATTCCGACGGGCTTCGTCGACCTGGATCGCATGACGTCGGGTTTCAACGGCGGCGATCTGATCATCGTGGCGGGCCGTCCGTCGATGGGTAAGACAACCTTCTCGATGAACATCGGCGAGCATATCGCCGTGGAAGAAGGGCTGCCCGTCGCCGTGTTCTCGATGGAAATGCCGGGCACGCAGTTGGCCATGCGTATGCTGGGGTCGGTGGGGCGTCTCGATCAGCATCGTCTTCGCACCGGCAAGCTGGTCGACGAAGACTGGCCAAAGCTCACGCACGCCATGCAGAAGATGAACGAGACGCAGCTTTTCGTCGACGAGACGCCTGCGCTCAATCCGATGGAATTGCGCGCGCGCGCACGTCGTCTGGCACGTCAGTGCGGCAAGCTGGGGTTGATCATCATCGATTACCTCCAGCTCATGAGCGGTTCGGGCAACGGCGAGAACCGCGCGACCGAAATCTCCGAGATTTCGCGTTCGCTCAAGGGGCTCGCCAAGGAGCTGAACGTGCCGGTGATCGCGCTCTCACAGCTCAACCGTAGTCTTGAACAACGCCCGAACAAGCGTCCGGTCATGTCGGACCTGCGTGAATCGGGCGCTATCGAACAGGATGCCGATATCATCCTGTTCATCTATCGCGACGAAGTGTACAACCCCGATACGCCCGACAAGGGCACCGCCGAGATCATCATCGCAAAACAGCGTAATGGTCCTATCGGTCAGGTGCGTCTGGCGTTCATCGGTGCGTATACAAAGTTCGACAATCTGGCCGGTCCCCAATATTGACGCATTGATTTCCGCCCATTCGTAAGGGCGTGCGGTAACGCGCGCCCGCAACGAGGTAGAATGTGACGTTTTTGTGTCGACCCGTCCCCTATTAATATCCGGAGTTTTCCAATAATGTTCGGTCGCTTCATGCCCACCGAGGGCAAGTTCTTTGAGCTGTTCAACCAGCACGCGGCGTGTATGGTTGCCGGCAGCCGCGAGCTGTCTGCCATGCTCAACGATCTGCCCAATGCCGAGGCACGCACCGTTGCCGTGCAGAACAACGAGAAGAAAGCGGATCGCATCACGCACGAGACCATCGACCTGATGCACAAGACGTTCATCACGCCGTTCGATCGCGATGAGATCCACAAGTTGATCAGCACGATGGACGACATCCTGGATCTGATGGAAGACGTGGCGACAGCCGTGTGGATGTACGACGTCAAGAGCGTGCCGTCCGAGGCGCGCACGCTGGGTGAGATTTGTGTGAAGTGTTGCGAACGGGTGCAAAGCACCGTGGCGCTGCTCAACGACATGGATCGCGCGCGCGAGATCCTGAAGCTCTGCGAGGAAATCGACGGGCTCGAATCGGACGCCGACCGCCTGTTGCGTGCGTCGCTCTCGAAGCTGTTTCGCGAAGAATCCGACGTGAAGGAGCTGATCAAGCAAAAGGCCGTGTCCGAATTGCTCGAATCGGTGACCGATAAGTGCGAGGACGTTGCCAACATCATCGAAGGCATTGTGCTGGAAAACGCCTGAGCGGAGACTTTCGATGGCAACGCTGCACATCAGCCTTTGGCTGATCGGACTGTTGGTCGCACTTGCGCTCCTGTTCGACTTCATGAATGGCTTCCACGACGCCGCCAACTCGATCGCTACGGTGGTCTCGACGGGCGTGCTCAAGCCGCATCAGGCGGTGGCTTTCGCCGCCATGTTCAACGTGATCGCGCTGTTCGTCTTTCATCTGAAAGTCGCGGCGACGGTGGGCAAGGGGACGGTTCATCCCGAAATCGTGGATCACTACGTGATCTTCGGCGCCCTCGTCGGGGCGATCGCGTGGAACGTGATTACTTGGTACTACGGCATTCCGTCGAGTTCGTCGCACGCGCTGATCGGTGGGTTGGTCGGCGCTGCGGTGGCCAAGGCCGGCACGGGTTCGCTTGTCACGAGTGGACTGCTGCAAACGGTCGCGTTCATTTTCATCTCTCCGCTGCTCGGTTTCGTGCTCGGTTCGTTCTTCATGCTGCTGGTGTCCTGGTTGTTCTTCCGAACGCCACCCGCGCGCGTGGACCGCTGGTTCCGCCGCCTGCAGCTGATTTCGGCCGGTATGTACAGCCTGGGACACGGCGGTAACGATGCCCAGAAGACCATCGGTATCATCTGGATGTTGCTGATCGCCGCGGGCATGTGGCCGCAGGAGGCTGCGGAACCGCCGCTGTGGGTGATCGTGGGCTGCTATCTGGCGATCGGTCTGGGCACCATGTTCGGTGGCTGGCGCATCGTGCGCACGATGGGGCAGAAGATCACCAAGCTCAAGCCGGTCGGTGGCTTCTGTGCCGAAACCGGCGGGGCGTTTACGCTGTTCTTCGCGTCGTGGCTCGGCGTGCCGGTCTCGACCACGCACACCATCACCGGCGCCATCGTGGGCGTTGGCGCCACGCGCAAGCTCTCGGCGGTGCGCTGGGGGGTGGCAGGCAACATCGTCTGGGCATGGGTGCTGACGATCCCGGCCTCGGCATTCATCGCCGCGATCGCGTGGTGGGTCGGCAAGCAGATTCTGTGATGTCGGTTCGGCGGGCTGCCGTCTCATGACGGTGTGACCCGCCCGGGCAACAAAATAAGCGGCTTCGGCCGCTTTTTTTGTGTCCTGCTTCAGCCCCCGCGGTCGGCGTGGCCCCATTGACAGGCCGCATCGACGCCATCGAGAGAATCAATTTCTATAGCCAATGGCGATCAATTATTATCTCGCCATAGTATTTAATCGATCCTCATGGGAGGCTGACATGGCTGCATTGATCCATCGTTGCTTGTATCGTCGTCCGGTCACCACGCTGGTGGGCGTCGCGATCAATGTCGGCGGCGCCGCGACGCTGCTTGCGCACCTGCGCTGACCCTTCAGTTCACGCTCAACCGATTCTCGTTCGCCTGAAGTGATTACATCGAGCTGTTGGCGAAGCGAGCGATCGGATCGTCGTCTTGCGGGGCTGGGGGGGTGAGGTTGGCTGTGCGACTCGGCACCAAGACCTGCGGCGTTACCATCGGGGACGGGGGCGCCCCGGTAAGCGGGCGGTTCGGTGCGATGTTCGGCGGGTTCACGGGCTCGCTCGGCGGCGTTGCCGCGGCGGGCGTCTGAGCGAGCGAGGCTGGCGCCGACCGATTCACGTAAGTCGTATTACCCGCGGGTGCCTTGTTCGCTGCGACGCGTCGCACACCATCGATCCGGCGTGCCCAATACGGAATGAAGAGGCTCTCCAGGCGCACCGTGCCGCCGGTGTTCGGCGCGTGTACGAACTGCCCCTGACCCACGTAAATGCCTACGTGCGAGTGGGCGCGTCCCGTCGTGTTGAAGAAGATGAGATCGCCCGAGGCGAGGTCGTCGCGCGCCAACGGTGTGCCCACACCACTCATGTCGGCCGTTGTGCGGGGCAGGTTCACACCGGCGGCGCGCGCCACGACGTAGCGCACGAGGCCGCTGCAATCGAAACCGGAATCCGGGGTATTGCCGCCGTAGCGGTAAGGAATGCCAACGAGGCTCATCGCTTCGAGCGTGATTTCCTCCTGACCCGCGCTGCGCTCCGGCCCCATCGTGCGGTTGCCGTAGTTCGCACTGCCGCCTTGTCGGATTGATGGACCCGACGAACAAGCCGCGACCAGCAACGTCAGCGCCAGCGCACCCACGCAACGGCCCCACGCGTTCGGCAGGACGGCCGGATGCGTCACGTCGCGAGCAAGGAGGCGAGAGAGGAGTCGCATGCGACGAGTTTACGACGCTTAACGGGCCGATGCACCGTAAAAGCGCCGAAAGACGGGCGTTCTGTGGCATCGACGTCACAAATCAGCGGATTCCCGGATGACGCTGTCGTCGGTGCGCGCCGCCTTGGCGACGCCGGCAGTTAAAAAAAACGGCGCCCGAAGGCGCCGTCGTGTTGAGCGTGGAGCGAAGCGCGTAGAACGAAGCGGTTCGCCGTCCACGGTCGGCAGACGTCAGAGGATTTCCGCCGCGTAGTCGGCCAGACGCGAACGTTCGCCGCGCGCCAGTGTGACGTGCCCGCTGTGTCCCCACCCCTTGAATCGATCGACCACATAGGTGAGTCCCGAGCTGCCTTCGGTCAGGTACGGCGTATCGATCTGCGCGATATTGCCCAGACAGATCAGCTTGGTCCCCGGGCCGGCACGCGTGACGAGCGTCTTCATCTGCTTCGGCGTAAGGTTCTGCGCCTCGTCGATGATGACGAACTTGTTCACGAACGTACGACCGCGCATGAAGTTCATACTCTTGACCTTGAGTCGCGAGCGAATCAGTTCCTGTGTGGCCGCGCGGCCCCATTCGCCGGCGGAATCGTCGGTCTTTTGCAGCACTTCGAGGTTGTCGTCGAACGCGCCCATCCACGGTTGCATCTTCTCTTCCTCGGTGCCCGGCAGGAAGCCGATGTCTTCACCGACGGGCACGGTCGCGCGCGTGATGATGATTTCGTTGTAGCGCTTCTCGTCGAGCGTTTGCGCCAGACCGGCGGCCAGCGCCAGCAGCGTCTTGCCGGTACCGGCCTGACCGAGCAGCGTGATGAAGTCCACTTCGGGATTCATCAGCAGGTTCAACGCGAAGTTCTGCTCCCGGTTGCGCGCCGTGATGCCCCACACGTTGTTCTTGTGGTGTCCATAGTCGCGCAGCGTTTGCAGCAGCGCCGTCTTGCCGTTGATCTCGCGAACCTGCGCGTAGAACGGCGCCTCGCCGTTGTTCGTCTCCAGATAGACGAACTGGTTGATGAGGAAGCTCGCGCAGAGCGGCCCGGTAATGCGATAGAACGTGGTGCCGGTGCGATTGTCCTGCCAGCTCTCCATGCCCTTGCCATGCTTGGTCCAGAAGTCCGTCGGCAGGGGCATCACGCCCGAGTAGAGCAGATCGCTGTCCTCGAGCACCTTGTCGTTGAAGTAGTCTTCCGCGGGCAGGCCGAGCGCATGCGCCTTGACGCGCATGTTGATGTCCTTCGACACCAGCACGACCTGGCGATCGCGGAACTTGTCCTGCAATGCCCGCACGACGCCGAGAATCTGATTGTCGGCCTTGCCTTGCGGCAACCCGTCGAGCGGCGGCACGTCGGTCAGGTCGGTCTGGAAGTACAGGCGGCCCGTGGCGTCCTTGTTGCCGAGCCGCGAGAGGAGGATGCCTTCGGTCATCGACTTCGTGCCGCTCTCGGCGACCAGCCCGTCAAGGGTGCGGCTCACCTGACGCGCATTGCGCGCCACTTCCGACATGCCCTTCTTGTGATTGTCCAACTCTTCCAACGTCATCATCGGCAGATAGACGTCGTGCTCTTCGAAGCGGAACAGGCTGCTTGGGTCGTGCATGAGCACGTTCGTGTCGAGCACGAAGAGCTTGGCGGGTTCTTGGTCCTTCAGACGTGCCCGTTTCGAGCCCGTGCCTGTTGACGTAGGCTTGACGGCCTTGAGGGACGGCGTTGCCCCGTTCGACTCGGCCGCCGGCGGCGACTGGGGCGAGCGTGCGACGGGCGACGGTTGTACTGTCGTCTGCGGTGCCGCGGAGGGTTTAGGCACGACCTTCAATTCGGCCGCGCCGGCACCCGTGGCACCGGACGTCTCGCCCAGTGCGAGTTGCTCAGACGAGGGGATCGGTTTCTTGGCCTCCGTGCGCGAAGGTTTGAGGCGAGTGGGGAATTGTTCCGGGGCAAGCAACGAGCCCGGTTTGGTCGGCGCCGATGGCAATGGCATAGATTTCCCGTTTCAAGAAAACACAACACGACTCGGCCGGGACAGACTGCGGTACCCCACGTCCCGGCAACAAAAAAGCCGCCTGCCCGGACGCACCGGAGAGGCGGCTTGGCTGAAGGCGCCGCCGTGGCAACGCCTGCAATAGTCTGGTTCAATGCGCTTCATCATTACGGCTGACTATAACGTCTCTTGCCGTGCTTGTATAGCGCCGAATGTCCGCACTGGCGGTCGCTTTCCGTCCTCGTGCAACACGCGACGGAAGCGCACTTGCGCGGGGCCGGCGACGATGCCCGGCGCCCGATGCGCCGCGGCACTGACAAGCCCTCCAGCGGATCAGAGCGCCTGCACGACGCTCAGCACTTCGGCAACGTGATCGGGCACACGTACGCCGCGCCATTCGTTGCGCAATACGCCTTTTTCGTCGATCAGGAACGTGCTGCGTTCGATCCCCAGATGTTCCTTGCCATACAGTTTTTTCAACTTGATGACACCGAACAATTGGCAAACCGCTTCGTCGCCGTCCGAGATCAGCGGGAAGGGCAGTTCGAGTTTTCGCTGGAAGTTTTCATGCGAGCGAAGGCTGTCGCGCGACACGCCGACGATTTGCGCCCCGGCGGCCTGAAACTGATCGTAGTTGTCGCGGAAGTTCATGCCTTCCGTCGTGCACCCGGGGGTATTGTCCTTCGGGTAAAAATAGATCACCACCTTCTGGCCGCGATACGCCTTGAGCGAAAAATCGCCGCCGGTGGCCGGTGCGGTGAAATCGGGCACGGGGGTGTCGATGGCTACCGTCACTATGGTCTCCTTGGGTGGCCTTGCAAGGCCGGAACGGGGAAGTGGATCGAAAGCGGGTTCAGGCAGTGGCCCGGCCCTCGAGAATCAGATCGCCCGAGCGGCCCGGAATTTCGCCCCACACGACGGGATGCGCCGGTAGCGAGGCAAGATCGAGCGTCTCGTAGTATTGGCCCATCGTCACCAGGGCGTGCCCTTGGCGGCGCCATCCAGCCAGCAATTGACGGAACAGCGGGGCCAGTTTCTGCCCTTCGAGTTCTGCGTGAAGGGTGAACACGTGATGTTGCGCCGGATCGCGGGTCAGGGCAAGCAGATGCTCGGCCACGCCGTCGAGGTCACGACCGTCGATGCCCAGCAACTCGTCGACCGTCGGCAGGGTCGTCGGCATTTGCACATGCTGTAGACGCACGCCATCGACGATGGGGTAGTGCGGGGCGATGCCGCGTCCGTCCGACGCATACTTCATGCCCCAGGCGTCGATCTGCCGAAACGCGTGATGATTCATCTGCCAGCCAGCCGCGCCATGCGTGAGCGGTGGCGCACCGAAGACCTGGAGGAAGCGCGCATGGGCTTGCGACATCTGATGCTGCGTCCAGGCGGCGTCGCGTGTGCGCACGTTGTCTTGCCAGTACGTGTGGTCCCACGTGTGGATGCCGGTCTCGTGGCCCGCGTCTCGCACGGTGCGCATGACGTCGGCCGCACGCCGCCCGATGTCCGGGCCGGGGAGCAACGTGCCGTACATGAGCGTTTTGAAGCCGTAGTGCTCGACCACCGAGGTGCGTGAAACTTTCTTCAAAAAGCCTGGACGGAAGACGCGCTTGAGTGCCCAACCGGTGTGGTCCGGCCCGAGGCTGAACAGGAACGTCGCTTGCGCCTCGTGCTCGGCCAGTGCGGCGAGCAGATTGGGCACGCCTTCGCGTGTGCCGCGCAGCGTGTCGACGTCGATCTTCAGGACAATGTTGGCCATAGCCGCCCTTGAGTGAGATATCGCGATGACTGTCGGCGATATCCTGAACTACGAAACAAACTACCGAGTCAAAAACGCCCGATGCGCCGAGGGCGCACCGGGCGTGCAATGCGATGGGGTGCAACGGGCTGCCATGAGCTGCAATTGGCGGCCCGCAACCCCGAGGCGGAGGGCCAGGCGGCTGCCGCCTGACCGCGCCCCTGATGGCGCTTACTCGGCCTCGACCAGACGGCGCGCTTCGGCGACATGGCCACGATATGCTTCGAAAATCTTGCGCAGCGCGTCGTCCATCGACGTGGTCGGTGCCCAGCCGAGTTCCTGCATGGTGTTCTCGATCTTCGGCACGCGATTCTGCACGTCCTGATAGCCGTTGCCATAGTAGGCGCCCGACGAGGTCTCGACGAGTTGAACCTTCTTGGCCGTGTCGGCGTACTCGGGATATTCGGCGGCCAGCTTGAGCATCATGTTGGCCAGCTCGCGCACCGAGAAGTTGTTCGTCGGGTTGCCGATGTTGTAAATCTTGCCGCTGGCAATGTTGTTCTTGTTATCGATGATGCGCACCAGGGCGTCGATACCGTCGTCAATGTCGGTAAAGGCGCGTTTCTGGCTGCCGCCGTCGACCAGGCTGATGTTCTCGCCGCGAGCGATGTGGCCGAGGAACTGCGTGACCACACGCGACGACCCTTCCTTCGGCGTGTAGATCGAGTCGAGACCGGCGCCGATCCAGTTGAACGGGCGGAACAGCGAGAAATTCAGGCCTTCCTGCATGCCGTAGCCCCAGATCACACGATCCATGAGTTGCTTCGAGCAGGCGTAGATCCAGCGCGGCTTGTTGATCGGACCGTAAATCAGCGGCGAGTTTTCCGGATCGAACTCGCCGTCGGTGCACATGCCGTAGACCTCGGAGGTCGACGGGAACACCAGGTGCTTGCCGTACTTCACGGCCGAGCGCACGATCGGCAGGTTCGCCTCGAAGTCGAGTTCGAACACACGCAGCGGAGCCTTCACGTAGGTGGCCGGCGTGGCGATGGCGACGAGCGGCAGGATCACGTCACACTTGCGAACGTGGTACTCGACCCACTCCTTGTTGATCGTGATGTCGCCTTCGAAGAAGTGCATGCGCTCGTGGTTGATCAGATCGCCGAGGCGATCGGTGAGCATGTCCATGCCATAAACTTCCCAGTCGGTCGTCTCCAGGATGCGCTTCGACAGATGGTGGCCGATGAACCCGTTGACACCGAGAATCAGGACTTTTTTCATATTGCGGTCAGTGATTGAGCTGGGAAAACTGTGCCGGCGTGACTGCTTTGCCGTCCAGCATTAGTTCATGAATGACGACAGCATTTGCGTCGCCACAAACGCCAAGGAGCGCATTATCCACTACTTGCAGTCCGCAGGGCAAACCGGCGGGCGCCGGCGCACGTGACAAACGGGCGTGCGTGACAACCCAGCGACGGTCCGCCACGTCGGTAAACGCCCCCGGGTAGGGCGGCGCGACCGCGCGAATGAGGTTGTAGACGTCCTTTGCGGGCTTCGACCAGTCGATGCGGCCGTCTTCCGGTTTGCGTCCGCCGAAGTAGCTACCTGCGCTCAGTTCATTCACCTGTCGCGGTGCGGTGCCGGCGATCAGGCCCGGCAGGCAGCGCCAGAGCGTCTGCTCGGCGGCGACCGTGACTTTCTCGAAGACCTCGCCCGCCGTATCGTCCGGCAGGATCGGCACGGCGGTCTGGTCGATGATGGCGCCGGCATCCGGTTTGGCGGCCATCTCGTGCAGCGTTGCGCCCGTTTCTGTTTCGCCCTTCAAAACCGCCCAATTCACCGGTACACGGCCGCGATACTTCGGCAGCAGCGACCCGTGCATGTTGAAGGCGCCGCGCGAGGCGATTTCGAGCACCGCCACGGGAATCATGTGGCGATAGTAAAAGGAAAAGATGAAGTCCGGCGCGATGGCGCGCAGTTGTGCGGCGAGCGCGGGATCGGCCGGATCGTCGGGGGTGACGACCGGGATGCCGTGCTCGGCGGCGACACTGGCCACGCTGCCGAACCAAATGTTCTCGTTCGGATTGTCCTGATGGGTGACGACGAGTGCGACGTCGACACCGCGCGCGAGCAGCACCTGCAGGCAGCGCACGCCCACGTTGTGGTAGGCAAAGACGACAGCTTTGGCGGCTTGGGGCACTTGGGTGCTCATGAGGCGTGCGATCCCAGTTCCGTGGCGCCGGTCGTCTGACGCACGCTCGACGTCGCGCCGGTCCCCTTGTCCGGTTGGCCGGACGACGGGTCCTCCAGCACGGCTTGCACCAGATAGCGGGGACGCTGGCGAACCTGCTGATAGATGCGGCCGATGTACTCGCCCAGCAGGCCCATGCCGAACAGGATCACGCCCAACAGACAGAACGTGACGGCGAACAGCGTGAACACGCCCTGAACTTCCGAGCCGAAGAGGAAGCGGCGGGCGATCAGCACGATAAACAGCAGTCCCGAGGCCGCCGACAGCGTGATGCCGACGCCCGAGAGCCATTGCAACGGCACCACCGAGAAGCCGGTGACGAGGTCGAAATTCAGGCGAATCAGGCTATAGAGCGAATACTTCGACTCGCCGGCGAAGCGCTCTTCGTGGGCGACGTCGACTTCGGTCGGGTTTTGCGCGAACGTGTAGGCCAGCGCGGGGATGAACGTGTTGATCTCACGGCACTGATTGACCGTGTCGACGATATGACGGCTGTAACCGCGCAGCATGCAGCCCTGATCGGTCATGCGAATGCGCGTGATGCGCTCGCGCAGGCGGTTCATGGCGCGCGAGGCATGGCGGCGGAACCATGTGTCCTGACGGTTCATGCGCACCGTGCCCACGTAGTCGTGCCCGGCCGCCAGCTTCTCGACGAGCTTGCCGATTTCCTCGGGCGGGTTCTGCAGGTCGGCGTCGAGCGTGACGACCCATTCGCCACGCGTGTGTTCGAAGCCGGCCAGGATGGCCATGTGTTGTCCGTAGTTGCCGTTGAACAGCACGACGCGCGTCGTGTCCGGGCGCGCGCGGAACTGCTCGGCAAGCAATGCGGCCGAGCGGTCGCGGCTGCCGTCGTTGACGAACACCACTTCATAAGCCACGCCCAGCTTGTCGAGCGCCGGATACAGCCGGGCGAACAGGGCGGCGAGTCCGGCCTCTTCGTTATAGACCGGGATGACGATGGAGAGTTGTGGACAGGTCATTTTTGATGGTCGGCGCAGAGGGCATTGACGGCTTCGCAGACGCGCGCAACGTCGGCATCCGTCATGGCGGGGAAGAGAGGCAACGTCAGGATCGAACGGCCCAGACGCTCCGTATGCGGGAACTGCCCTTCCCGGAAGCCGAGCCTGCGGTAGAGCGTAAACAGGTGGATGGCCGGGTAATGCACGCCACTGCCGATGCCGCGCGCCTTGAGTTTTTCCATGAAACCCGCGCGATCGATCGTGAGGCGCGCCAGCGGCAACTCGACCTGGAACATGTGCCAGTTCGAGTTCGTGAAGTCGGCGTGCGGCAGGCCGAGGCCGAGCGCCACGGCCGCGCCGCCCGCGAACGTATCGAAATACAGCCGCGCCAGCGCCGTGCGACGGCGGTTGAATTCCGCCAGATGCGGCATCTGGCCGAGGCCGACGCGTGCGGCGACGTCCGTGAGGTTGAACTTGCCGCCGAGCACGTCAACGTCCATGCCATCGAAGCCGGTGCGGGTCACGCCCTGCAGACGGTACTTCTCGGCCAGGCGGGCTTCGTCTTCATTGTTGAAGACGAGCGCACCGCCTTCGATGGAGGTCAGGTTCTTGTTGGCGTGGAAGCTGAACGAGACGAGGTCGCCGAAGGCACCGATGCGCTTGCCGCCCCAGGTCGAGCCCATGGCTTGCGCGGCGTCCTCGATCACGCGAAGGTTGTGACGGCGCGCGATGTCATACAGCCGGTCCATGTCGAGCGGCAGCCCGGCCAGATAGACCGGGATGATCGCGCGCGTCCTGGGCGTGATCGCCTTTTCGAGCAGATCGAGATCGAGATTGCGGGTGGCTGGGTCGACGTCGACGAATACGGGCGTCGCGCCGACTTCCAGAATCACGTTGGACGTGGCGACCCACGACAGCGACGTGGTGATCACCTCGTCACCGTCTTGCACGCCGGCCAGGCGCAGGCCAATTTCGAGCGTCGCGGTGCCCGAGTTGAAGACGCGCACCGGGCGTGCGCCAAAATAATCGGACAAGGCCTTCTCGAAGGCCTGCACTTGCGGGCCGGAGGTGATCCAGCCAGAACGCAGCACCTCGGTAACGCCGGCGATGGTGGCGTCGTCGATGCTCGGCCGCGTGAACGGCAGAAACGGAAGATTCGGTTGGGCGGTTGCCGAGTCGCTCATTATTAAGACCAAGCCTCAGATAAACAGGGGGAGACGCGCCGGCGTTTGCTTGTTGCGGCGCGTCCGTGATTTCGGTCCGTCAGCAGCCTTAGCTGCGCGCAAGAATATAAACGCCGACCAGGATGATGCCGATGGCCACGACACGCTGCATGGACAGTGCCTCGCCAAACAGGTACCACGCGGCAAAGGCATTCACCACGTAGCCGAGCGAGAGCATCGGGTACGCGATCGAGACCTCGACGCGAGAGAGTGCCAGAATCCAGACGACCACGCTGATCGCATAACAAACGAGCCCGCCCATGATCGGCACTTGCGTGGCCAGCTTGAGGCCGATGGGCACGATGTTGGCCCGCGTGAACTCAAGCGCGCCGATCGAGCTGGCACCCGCCTTGAGCAACAACTGGGCGCACGCATTGAGCAGCACGCCCGTGAGAATAAGTGAAAAGGTGGCGAGATTCATGGAACGTTGATGAACGTTTGTGAATAATTATGGATACCGCAAATTGGCTGGCGCTTAGTTTCCCTAAGCGCGCCAACCTGTTCGTGTCGCTGTCGCCGGCCAAAGCCGTTGACGGCAAGCGGATCAAACGACAGCCAGATGCGCTATTTTACGTTGTCTTCCGCCTGTGGTTTCGTGATCACGACGCGGCGGGCATCACGCGCGACGATCCGCATGGGCAAGTGCTCGGTTTCGAGCTTGCCGAACGTGTCCGGATCGACCAGCGCGAGCGCTTTCGGATCGGCGCGCCAGCGAGCGTAGAAGTCGTCGAGCGTGGGCAGCCATTTCTGCGGTTCCTGCTTCACGCCGAATTCCAGTTCGTCCGGGTGCTGCACCATGATCATCGTGCGACCGAGGTAGTACGGCAGGGTGTGATCGAGCACATTGACGGAATAAAACGGCACGTTCGGCCCGAGACGCTGCATCTCGGCCTTGATGGCCGGCACAAGCAATACGCCCGAGCTTTGGCGCCCGAACACTTCGTGCCCCATGCCGCCGACGCTCACGAGCAACAGCATGCCGCCGGCAAAGGTGAGCAGGGCGCGCCGGGCACTATGTCGCGCCAGTCGCCATGCCACGAGCGTGCCGGCCAGGCCGAGGCCGATCGCGACATACAGCCAGATCTGGAACGCCTTGTACAGCTCGTTTGGATTGCGCACGCTCCCGGGGCGCCCCGCGAAGATGGCCACCATCACGAGCGCGGCAATCAGCAGGATCGCGTAACCGGCCAGGTGCAGGCGCACGGTGTCGCGCCGCAATTGCGCCAGATACAGGCCGAAGAGCAGCGCCATGGCCGGCGCGATGGGCAGCAGATACGAGATCAGCTTCGAGTGCGAGGCGCTGAAAAACACGAAGATGAACGCCGACCATACCCACAGCATCAGCGCGGGGGCGAAGCCGTTGGGCTGGCGGGGCATGCGCAGCGTGGCGCGTACGGTGCCCGGCAGGACCGACAGCCAGGGCAGGAAGCCGACGAGGAACACGGGCACGAAATACCACGGCGCGCCATCTCGGTTATGGCCCTCCATCGCGAAGCGTCGGAAGTGCTCGTTGATGAAGAAGAAGTCGAAGAATTCGGGGTTGCGCATTTGCACCAGCACGAACCACGGGGCCGCCAGCGCGAAAAAAACGATCAGGCCGCTGCCCAGGTACAGGCGTCGCCACAAGGCCCAGTCCCGTGCAATGAGCGTATAGAGCACGAGCACGGCGCCCGGCAGCACGATGCCGACGAGCCCCTTGCTCAGCACGGCGAGCGCCATGGCCGCCCAGCACAGCCACATCCAGGCGCGCACGGCGGGGCGCGCAAGCCCCGGGCGCTGTGCCAGCAGCAGGGCGCACAGCGAGAGTCCCATGAAAAACGACAGGCCCATGTCCAGCACGTTGAAGTGCCCGAGCAACGACCACAGTGGCGCGCTGGCGAGTGCGACGGCCGCGAACAGACCCACGCGGGCATTGAACACGCGCCGGCCGGTAAAACCGACCATCAGCACGCCCGCGAACCCCGTGAGCGCGGTCCACAGCCGGGCTTGCCATTCCCCAAGCCCGAATGCCGCGAACGTGAGCGCATTCATCCACGTTTGCAGCGGCGGCTTCTCGAAATACTTGTAGCCGTTATAGCGGGGCGTGATCCAGTCGCCCGTGATCCACATCTCGCGCGCCATTTCCGCGTAACGGCCTTCGTCGCTCGCGATCAGGTGGCGGTAGTCGAGCACGCCGAACCACACGAGCGCGAACGCCACGAGCAGCAGCCAGAAGGCGGCCGGCGAGAGCGGGTAGGCCGCGGGCGGCGACGCGGGGGCGGGCAGGGGAGAGGACGCGAGGGGGGCAGCAGCCGACAGGCCGGAGGCGAGCGGGCGGCGGCTCACGCAGTCGCCTCGGTCTCGATGAGCAGGGCGAGCACGACGCGGCGCCCTTCGCTCATCAGGATGTTGTAGGTGCGGCAGGCGGCCTGGGTGTCCATGGAGTCGACGCCAACGCGCCGGCTGGTAAGCGACGTGGTCAGGCGCGGATGCGCGAAGCGCAGGCGCTCACCGCTGCCGAAGATCACGACTTCGGGGTCGAGGGCATGCAATTGGTCGAAATGGGCGGATTCGAGCGCGTCGAAGCGCGACACCGGCCAGGCCTGGATCTCGCCCTCGGGCGCAATGATCACGCTGTGCTCGTGACGAATCTTGTTGACCTCGACATAGCCCCGGCCGTAGCCGGTGACCGTGTTCAATGCTTGCGACGGGTCTTGATGCAGTTTCACTTTAGAAAGATTCCCTGCCCAGGGCTTGCCCGGGGGTGGATGCACGTCGGCAGATCGTTCAACGGGCGGGCATCTTGCCTCGCATGGCGCAAACCGTCAATGATGCATTGCCGAACTCTGTCATAATTGGCTAAATTATAGCTTTTTGCCGTACGCAGCACGGCAAAACCGTTGCAGTGCGGCATTTGCCACGCCTAAACCGGGGAAATGCGGTGCCCTGTGCGCTTCGCGTACATCGCCGTTCGACCGCCGGTGCGTCGTGCGTGCCGCCTGCCTGCCGGCTCGCCCGGACCCCTGCGCCGCCCGCCAAGACCACAATCGCCGTGAAACCGATCCTCAAATCGCTGAAATTGCAGAATGTCTGCTACGACATTCGTGGACCCGTGCTCGAACATGCCAAGCGCATGGAAGAAGAGGGGCATCGCGTCATCAAACTGAACATCGGCAATCTGGCGCCGTTCGGTTTCGAGCCGCCCGACGAGATCGTGCAGGACATGATCCGAAATCTGCCGAATTCGGCCGGTTATTCGGACTCGCGGGGCGTGTTCGCGGCGCGCAAGGCGATCATGCACTACTGCCAGCAAAAGCGCATCAAGGACGTCCAGCTCGACGACATCTACCTCGGCAACGGGGCCTCCGAGCTGATCGTGATGGCCATGCAGGCGCTGCTCAACGATGGCGACGAGGTGCTGGTGCCCGCGCCCGACTACCCGCTCTGGACGGCAGCCGTCAGCCTGTCGGGCGGCACGCCGGTGCATTACGTCTGCGACGAGCAGGCGGACTGGCAGCCGGATCTCGCCGACATCCGCAAGAAGATCACGCCGAATACGCGTGCGATCGTCATCATCAACCCGAACAACCCGACCGGCGCGCTGTACTCGGACGAACTGCTCAAAGACATCGTCGAGCTCGCGCGTGAGCACAAGCTCATCATTTATGCCGACGAGATCTACGACAAGATCGTCTACGACGGCGCGGAGCATACCTCGATCGGTTCACTGTCCGAGGACGTGCTCACCATCACGTTCAACGGTCTGTCCAAAAGCTATCGCGCGTGCGGTTACCGCGCGGGCTGGATGGTCGTGTCGGGTGACAAGCGTCCGGCGAGCGACTACATCGAAGGGCTGAACATCCTGGCCTCGATGCGCCTGTGCCCGAACGTGCCGGGCCAGTACGCCATTCAGACGGCGCTCGGCGGCTACCAGAGCATCAAGGACCTGATCGTGCCGGGCGGACGCCTGTACGAGCAGCGCGAGATCGCGCACCGCATGCTCACCGACATTCCCGGCGTGACCTGCGTGAAGCCGAAGGCCGCGCTGTACCTGTTCCCGCGTCTCGATCCGGCGATGTATCCCATCGCCAACGATCAGGACTTCATTCTCCAGTTGCTGCTTGAAGAGAAGGTCCTGCTGGTGCAGGGCAGCGGCTTCAACTGGATGCATCCCGACCATTTCCGCGTAGTGTTCCTGCCTCACGAGGGCGACCTGGAAGACGCCATCAGTCGCATTGCCCGCTTCCTTGACGGTTATCGCCGTCGCCACGGCAAGTGATGCGCGCCACCCGATTTCGACTTTTGAGTAAAACCGCATGAAACCGATCAAAGTGGGCCTGCTCGGCCTTGGCACGGTAGGCTACGGCGCCTTCCAGGTACTGGCTCGCAACCAGGAAGAAATTCAACGTCGCGCCGGCCGGGGGATCGAGATTACGAAGGTCGCAGTGCGCAATGTCGACCGCGCCCGAGGCCTCGTGGGCAGCGCCGCTGTCGTGACGGGCGATCCGTTCGACGTGGTCAACGACCCGGACATCGATGTCGTGGTCGAGACCATCGGCGGCTACGACCTCACGAAGGAACTGGTCCTCAAGGCGATCGAGAACGGCAAGCACGTGGTCACGGCCAACAAGGCGCTGCTGGCCCTGTACGGTAACGAGATTTTCGCCGCCGCGCGCAAGGCCAACGTGATGGTCGCCTTCGAAGCAGCCGTCGCTGGGGGCATTCCCATCATCAAGGCGCTGCGCGAGGGCCTGACCGCCAACCGCATCGAGTGGATCGCCGGCATCATCAACGGCACCACGAACTTCATTCTTTCGGAGATGCGCGACAAGGGCATCGACTTCGACGTGGCCCTTGCCGACGCGCAGCGTCTGGGCTACGCGGAAGCCGATCCGACGTTCGACATCGAAGGCGTTGACGCCGCGCACAAGCTCACGCTCATGAGCGCCATCGCGTTCGGCGTGCCGGTGCAGTTCGAGCGTGCCTATGTCGAAGGCATCACCAAGCTCTCGGCGCTGGACATCAAGTATGCGGAAGAGTTTGGTTACCGCATCAAGCTGCTGGGCATCACGCGTCGCACCGAGGCCGGCATCGAACTGCGCGTGCATCCGACGCTGATTCCGGCCAAGCGCCTCATCGCCAACGTGGAAGGCGCCATGAACGCCGTGCTGGTGCAGGGCGACGCCGTGGGCGCCACGCTCTATTACGGCAAGGGCGCGGGCGCCGAGCCGACCGCCTCGGCCGTGGTCGCCGATATCGTCGACGTGACGCGTCTGCAAACGGCGGATCCGGAGCATCGCGTGCCGCATCTGGCGTTCCAGCACGACGCGCTGTCGAACACGCCGGTGCTGCCCATCGACGAGGTGACGACCAGCTACTACCTGCGTCTGCGCGTGCTCGATCGTGCGGGCGTGATGGCGGCGCTCACGCGCATCCTCGCCGATCTCGATATCTCCATCGACGCGCTGCTGCAGAAGGAATCGCGCGAAGGTGAGCATCAGACCGACATCATCATCCTGACGCACCAGACCCAGGAGAAGCACATCAATACGGCCATTGCGAAGATCGAGGCGATGGAGACGGTGCTCTCGAAGGTCACGCGCATCCGCATGGAGGCGCTGAGCTGAGCGCCGGCCCATACGAACCGATACGACAGGACACGACCCACATGAAATACATCTCCACGCGCGGCGCGGGCCTGACCTCGGGCGAGCCGCAATCGTTCTCCAGCATTTTGCTTGGCGGCCTGGCGCCGGATGGCGGCCTGTACCTGCCAACGCAATACCCGCAGGTGACGGCCGACGAGCTGCGCGCCTGGCGCCAGTTGTCGTACGCCGAGCTGGCCGCGAAGGTGCTGGCCAAATTCGCGGGCGACATTCCGGCCGAGATCCTGGCCGACCTGACGGCGCGCACGTACACCGCCGAGGTGTACCGCAATGTGCGTCCGGGCGAAGACGCGGCCGACATCACGCCGCTGCTGCCGCTGGGGGTCGAAGGGGGCACGCAGCTCTCGCTGCTGGCGCTCTCGAACGGCCCGACGTTGGCGTTCAAGGACATGGCCATGCAGTTGCTGGGCAATCTGTTTGAGTATGCTCTGGCGCAGCATGGCGATGCACTCAACATTCTCGGCGCGACGTCCGGCGACACCGGCAGCGCGGCCGAGTATGCCATGCGCGGCAAGGAAGGCATTCGCGTCTTCATGCTCTCGCCGGCCGGCAAGATGAGTGCGTTCCAGACGGCCCAGATGTACAGCCTGCAGGATCCGAACATCTTCAATCTTGCCGTCGAAGGGGTGTTCGACGACGCGCAGGACATCGTCAAGGCGGTGTCGAACGATCACGCCTACAAGGCGCGCTACAAGATCGGCACGGTCAATTCGATCAACTGGGCGCGTGTCGTGGCGCAGGTCGTGTACTACTTCAAGGGCTACTTTGCCGCGACGGGCGGTAAGTCGGGCCAGGATGGCGAGGTGTCGTTCACGGTACCGTCGGGCAACTTCGGTAACGTTTGCGCCGGCCATATCGCCCGCATGATGGGCCTGCCGATCCGCAAGCTGGTCGTGGCCACGAACGAAAACGACGTGCTCGACGAGTTCTTCCGCACCGGCCACTACCGCGTGCGCAAGTCCGCCGAGACGTTCCACACCAGCAGCCCGAGCATGGATATCTCGAAGGCGTCGAACTTCGAGCGTTTCCTGTTCGATCTGCTCGGTCGCGACGCGAAGGCGACTGCCGAGCTGCTCTCGAAAGTCGAGCGCGAAGGCGGCTTCGACCTGTCGGGCACCGAAGCCTTCGCCCGCGTGGCACAGTTCGGTTTCGTCTCGGGGCGCAGCACGCATGCCGATCGCTTGGCGACGATCCAGGACGTCGCCAAGCGTTACGACGTGGTGATCGACACCCACACGGCCGACGGTGTGAAGGTCGCGCGCGAAGCGCTCGAACCCGGCGTGCCGATGGTGGTGCTCGAGACCGCCCAGCCCGCG
Organism: Pandoraea cepalis; assembly: GCF_902459625.1. Lineage (NCBI taxonomy): Bacteria > Pseudomonadati > Pseudomonadota > Betaproteobacteria > Burkholderiales > Burkholderiaceae > Pandoraea > Pandoraea cepalis. Next base: position 97,764 of record NZ_CABPRY010000010.1, on the reverse strand, counting down.
AAGTTCGCCGAGACGATTCGCGAGGCGTTGCATCGCGAGCCGCCGCGCCCGGCCGGCTTCGAGCAGCTCGAATCGCTGCCGCAGCGCTTCGAGACGGTGCCGAACGACGTCGCGAGCGTGAAGGCCTATATCGCCGAGCACACCGGCCTGTAAGGCGGCGCTCGCCCTGTCCTCCTGATGTCTCCCTTGACTTGCGCGCCTTCACCATGCTGAGTACACAAGACGCCCTGAATGCCGTGCTGGCAGCAGCCCGACCGCTGGATCGGCAGGAGACGGTCGACACGCTTGCGGCCAACGCTCGCGTGCTGGCCGCCGACGTGATCGCCACGCTAGACGTGCCGCCGATGGATACGAGTGCCATGGACGGCTACGCCGTGCGGGTCGCGGACCTGATCGGGGACGAGACCGTGCTGCCGGTCTCGCAGCGCATTGCGGCGGGGCACGCCCCTGAACCGCTCGCCGGCGGCACGGCGGCGCGCATCTTCACGGGCGCGCCGGTGCCGCCGGGTGCCGACGCCGTCGTCATGCAGGAGCAGTGCGAAGCGCGTGAGGACGGGACCATCGTGATTCGCCATAGGCCGGCGGTCGAGGAGTTCATCAACCGCCAAGGGTCGGATATTCGCCGTGACAGCGTCGTGCTCGCCGCCGGAACCCGGCTGAGGGCCCCGGCGCTGGGGCTCGCGGCGTCCGTAGGCATGGCGAAGCTGCAAGTCGCGCGTCGCTTGCGTGTGGCCGTTTTCTTCACCGGTGACGAGCTGACCATGCCTGGCGAGGCGCTGCGTGCAGGCAGCATCTACAATTCGAACCGCTTCGTGCTGCGCGGGCTCCTGGAGAATCTGGGCTGCGAGATGACCGATTACGGCATCGTGCCCGACAATCTGGCCGCCACGCGCGCGATTCTGCGCGATGCGGCGCGCGGCAACGACCTGATCATCACGTCCGGCGGCGTGTCGGTGGGCGAGGAGGATCATGTCAAACCCGCCGTGCAAGCCGAAGGCCGCCTCAATCTGTGGCAGATCGCGCTCAAGCCGGGTAAGCCGCTCGCATATGGCGAGGTCAATCGGGCTGGCGGAGAGACGGCGCATTTCATCGGCCTGCCCGGCAATCCGGTGTCCAGCTTCGTGACGTTCCTGCTGTTCGTGCGCCCGTTCATTCTGCGTTTGCAGGGGGCTACGGCGGTGACGCCGCGTCGCATTCCCATGCGCGCGGACTTCACGCAGACGAAGGCGGACCGTCGCAATGAATTCGTGCGCGCCCGCATCAACGAGCAGGGTGGCCTCGACGCGTTTCCCAACCAGAGCTCGGCGGTGCTGACGTCGACCGTGTGGGGCGACGGCCTCATCGACAATCCGCCGGGGCATCGCATCGAAGCCGGCCAGACGGTGGCGTTCCTGCCGTTCTCCGACCTCCTATATTGAGAGACAGGTGCGTCGCCGATGCGGCGCGCCAGCCAGACTATGCAGATCGAACTTCGCTTTTTCGCCAGCGTCCGCGAGGCGCTCAATGTCGCTGAGGAGCGTGTGGATGTTCCCGCCGGGATTGCCACGGTGGGCGACGTGCGTCAGTGGCTGTGCGGCCGTGGACCGGTGTGGGCCGAGACGCTCGGCGCGCAGCGCGCGCTGCGCATGGCGCTCGACCATACGATGGTGCCGGCGGCCACGCGCCTGACCGACGGCTGTGAAGTCGCGTTCTTCCCGCCCGTGACGGGCGGTTGAGCCACATGTCGTCGCCAGCGTAGCGATTCACGGGACAGGAGATACCACCAGCATGCCGATTCGTGTACAGACCGAGGATTTCGACCTGTCGGAGGAGATTCGACGGCTGCGCGCCGATGATCTGCGCGTGGGGGCCGTGGCGAGCTTCGTGGGCACGGTGCGCGATTTGAACGACGGCAACGACGTTTCGCGCATGACGCTCGAGCACTACCCTGGCATGACTGAGAAGGCGCTCGCGGCGATCGTCGAGCAGGCGTGCGCGCGTTGGCGCTTGTTCGACGCGCTGGTGATTCACCGCTACGGCGAACTGGGCCCCGGCGATCAGATTGTGCTGGTGGCCGTCACGTCCGCCCATCGGGGGGATGCGTTTGCTGCCTGCGAGTTCATCATGGACTATCTGAAGACCGAGGCACCCTTCTGGAAGAAGGAAGCGACGCCGCAGGGCGAGCGCTGGGTCGACGCACGCGAGACGGACACGGCAGCGCGCGAGCGCTGGGCCACCGGCGATGCGTCTGGGACGTCTGGCAAGTGCTGACTACCGCTTTTATTATTCAATAACATTGGCGAATATTTTGCATTTTCGCCGATCGTGTCATTCATGAGGCCGTGCAGGTCTTGCCTGCTTCACGCTGTCCAGTAGCGCCCGTTGCGCCGGGGGCAGCGTGTATTCCCATCCGAACAAATTCAACTGAAGACTTTCCGCGATCCGGATGGCCGGTTCCGCGAAGGCGAACGCGGCCTGCGGTTCGAAGAGCCTGTCCAGCGTATCGAAGAAGAGGGCGAGCCAGCGGCTGAAATGCTCGCCGCTCAGGTGGCCGAACGGCTGATGCGCCTGCGTCACATTGCCGCGGTAGCGTTTGGCGCCAAGCACGATGCTGGACCAGAAAGCCACCATTTTTTCCAGATGCATATCCCAGCGGCCTTCGAGCGCCTGCCGGAACACCGGGCCGAGCATCTCGTCGTCGCGGATGCGCCCGTAGAAGGTGTTCACGAGCAGTCGCACGGCGTCTTCGTCGATCTCGGCAAGGCGCGTTGCGGGCCACGGATCCGGCGGCTGGCGGGAGGTTTGTGCTGACATTGCGAGTGGCACCCGGGCGGGCGCGCCGGCACTTCTCGACGTTCTGCCGTCGGCGCGACGCGTGGTGCGGGAGGCTGAAAATCGCTATTATGAGCTTCAACGCCGGGCGTGTCCTGCGGTCGTTTCACGCCCCTCCGTATGGCGCCATCTCGCCCGCTGCCGGCGCAGGTGCCGACCCGTTCCGGCCTCGCACGACAATGTCAATCGTCGCGCTGCCATGCCCCTTGAAACCGCAGGGGCTTGTCCGCACATCCGATCCAGAGAGATTTCTTACCGGAGCCCTAGATGCGACAAGACAAATTCACCACGCAGTTCCTGGAAGCGCTGGCTGATGCCCAAAGCATGGCAGTCGGTCGCGACCAGCAATACATCGAGCCGCTGCATCTTCTCGCAGCGCTGCTTGCTCAACCCGAGGGCGCCGCGCGCTCGTTGCTGCAGCGTGCCGGTGTGCAGGTGCAGCCGCTCGCGCACGACATCGAGACGGCCCTCGCGAAGCTGCCGCAAGTTCAAGGCACCGACGGCAACGTCCAGGTCGGCCGCGAACTCGCGGGCCTGCTCAATCAGGCCGACAAGGAAGCACAGAAGCATGGCGACAGCTATATCGCCAGCGAAATGTTTCTGCTCGCGCTGGCCGACGACAAGGGCGAAACGGGCAAGCTGGCGCGGGCGCGTGGCCTGACGCGCAAGTCGCTCGAAGCCGCCATCGAAGGCGTGCGCGGCGGGCAATCCGTCAACAGCCAGGATGCCGAGAATCAGCGCGAAGCCCTCAAGAAGTACACGCTGGATCTGACCGAGCGCGCGTCGCTTGGCAAGCTTGATCCGGTGATCGGCCGCGACGACGAAATTCGTCGCACGATCCAGATTCTGCAACGCCGCACGAAGAACAACCCGGTGCTCATCGGTGAGCCGGGGGTGGGCAAGACGGCCATCGTGGAAGGACTTGCGCAGCGCATCGTCAATGGCGAGGTGCCGGAGTCGCTCAAGAACAAGCGCGTGCTTGCCCTGGACATGGCGGGGCTGCTCGCCGGCGCGAAATTCCGTGGCGAATTCGAAGAGCGACTGAAGAGCGTGCTGAGCGACATCGCCAAGGATGAAGGGCGCACGATCCTGTTCATCGACGAAATTCATACGATGGTCGGGGCGGGCAAGGCCGAGGGCGCCATGGACGCGGGCAACATGCTCAAGCCGGCGCTCGCGCGCGGTGAATTGCATTGCATCGGCGCGACCACGCTCGACGAATACCGCAAGTACATCGAGAAGGACGCCGCGCTGGAGCGTCGTTTCCAGAAGGTGCTCGTCGACGAGCCGAGTGTCGAGGCAACGATCGCGATTCTGCGTGGCCTGCAGGAGAAATACGAGCTGCACCACGGGGTGGAGATCACCGACCCGGCCATCGTGGCGGCGGCGGAACTCAGCCAGCGCTACATCACCGACCGGTTCCTGCCGGACAAGGCCATCGACTTGATCGACGAGGCCGCGTCGAAGATCAAGATGGAAATCGACTCGAAGCCGGAAGTGATGGACAAGCTCGACCGTCGCTTGATCCAGTTGAAGATCGAGCGCGAAGCCGTCAAGAAGGAAACCGACGAAGCCTCGCAAAAGCGCCTGGCGCTGATCGAGGAAGAGATCTCGCGCCTGGAGCGCGAGTACGCCGACCTCGAAGAAGTGTGGACCGCGGAGAAGGCGGCGGTACAGGGCAGCGCCCAGGTCAAGGAAGAGATCGAGCGCGTGCGTGCCGACATTACGAAGCTGCAACGCGAAGGCAAGCTCGACAAGGTGGCTGAACTGCAATATGGCAAGCTGCCGCAGCTCGAAGCCCGGTTGAAGGACGCCGACGCGGCGGAAGCGGCGGGCCAGCAGTCGCATCCACGCCTGTTGCGCACGCAGGTGGGCACCGAAGAGATTGCTGAAGTGGTCTCGCGGGCGACCGGCATCCCGGTCTCGAAGATGATGCAGGGCGAGCGCGAAAAGCTGCTCCACATGGAAGACAAGCTGCACGAGCGCGTGATCGGGCAGGACGAGGCGATTACGGCCGTGGCCGACGCCATCCGGCGTTCGCGTGCCGGGCTGTCGGATCCGAACCGTCCGTATGGTTCGTTCCTGTTCCTCGGGCCGACCGGTGTGGGCAAGACCGAGCTGTGCAAGGCGCTGGCGATGTTCCTGTTCGATGCCGAGGATCACCTCATCCGCATCGACATGAGCGAGTTCATGGAGAAGCACAGCGTCGCTCGGCTGATTGGCGCGCCTCCGGGCTATGTCGGTTATGAAGAGGGCGGCTACCTGACGGAAGCCGTGCGTCGCAAGCCGTACAGCGTGATCCTGCTCGACGAAGTCGAAAAGGCGCACCCGGATGTGTTCAATGTGCTGCTGCAAGTGCTCGACGACGGGCGCATGACCGATGGCCAGGGCCGTACGGTGGACTTCAAGAACACGGTGATCGTGATGACGTCGAATCTCGGATCGTCGATGATTCAGTCGATGGTCGGCGAGCCGCAGGACCGCATCAAGGACGCCGTGTGGGTGGAAATCAAGGATCACTTCCGTCCGGAGTTCCTGAACCGCATCGACGAAGTCGTGGTGTTTCACGGTCTCGACCAGAAGCACATCGAGTCGATTGCCACGATCCAGATCGAGATCCTGCGTCAACGTCTGGCCAAGCTTGAAATGACGCTCGACGTGACCAAGGCAGCACTCACGCATGTGGCGCGCGAGGGCTTCGACCCGGTGTTCGGTGCGCGGCCGCTCAAGCGGGCGATCCAGCAGGAGATCGAGAACCCGATCGCCAAGCTGGTGCTGGCGGGCAAGTTCGGGCCGAAGGACACCATCCCGGTCGACTGGCGCAACGGGCGATTCACGTTCGAGGGCGACGCCGCCCGGCCGGTGACCGAGGCGACCGAAGCGACGCCACCGGCCGCCGAGTAAGCGCGAACGCGGTTCCCGCGCATTGCATGGGCCGCATGATCCGTCCCCGCGTATTGCCATATGCGCGGGGATTTTTTTCTTGCGGGTTGCGCGTGCGATCCTGTCGGCAGTCGGTCATCAGGACGGCGATTGGCTCGGACGGAGGACGTATCGGGCACGATAGGCGTAGTTGAGGGCCGACGCGTGGCCTGCTTTCCCGTTTTTCCGCTTTCCCGATTTGGATGCTGGTGATGAATACTGCAACGTGTGACCGGGTCGACGCCCACGATGCCCATGACTCGCAGGACGAGGGGGTCTACGTTTTTGTCTACGGCACGCTGCGTGCCGGAGAAATCAACGACGTGTCGTATGCCGCCGAGCGACACGGTATCGAGGCGCCTGTCTATGTCGGTACCACATCGCTCGGCGGGCGGCTATACGACTTCGGGGACTATCCGGGCATGGTGCTCGACGCCACGGCGTGCGACGGCCACAGCGCAGGCCGCGTCACCGGTGACATCTACCGCATCGCAACGGCCCTGGTCCCCGTGCTCGACGAGATCGAAGCCGTGTATCCGGGTGAGGCGGGGTTGTTCGTTCGAGACATGCGCGAGGTCGCCTGTGACGGCAAAACCTACGCCTGCATCGTCTATCCGGTAAGCGAATCGGCCGTCCACGCATTGCCGCAGATTGCCGATGGGGACTGGGTCACGTATCGCCGCGCGCGCGACGCCAACGCGGCGTAATTCTGGCGTAGCCGTGGTGTCGCCGCGGCACGGCTGTGACAGCGCGCGAGCGACATGCGCTATCGAATCTCCACGGATTGCCGCGACATCGATGCTCGAAAGCGGAACGGATTGAGCGAGGTGCCGACGTCATAGTGGTCGATGCCGTCCACGCGCTTGAGCACTTGCGCCAGACCCACCGTGAGCGGCAGCACCAGCCATTGCATCGCACATTTGAAGACGAATTCGAGTCCGGCCATGCGGGCCATCGCGTCCAGGTCGAGCACGTAGGCGAATGCCACCGTCACGAAGACGACCGTATCGAGCATGGCGGCCAGCGCGCTGCCCGCCATGAGGCGCAGGCTCGCCCGCCGGCCGTGCATCGCCACCTTCATGCGCGCGAGCGTGGCGGCGTTCGCGAACTCGCCCACGAAGCATGCGGACACCGACGCCAGGAACATATGCGCGATGGCCTCGTACCAGTGGCGCTGCACCTCGTCCGTGAAGCCGGTTTGTGCTGCCCAGGCCGCTTCGGTCGGCAACAGGGTCATCAGCCATAAAAATCCGATCATCACCAGGTTGGCCGCGAGACCGCTCCAGATCACGATGCGGCTGATGCGATAGCCATAGACCTCCGTGAGTACCGACGCAAACAGGTAGGCGAACGGGAAACTGATGAGGGCGGCCGAGAATGTCAGCCGCAACGGCTCGTCGCCGACCGACCAGGGCAGCGTGACCTCGCATACGCGAGCCCCCAATGCGTTCGAGATCAGCAGGAAGCTCACGAAGGCGATCGCGAGCACGATGACGGCGGGCGTCATGCGCGTGGCCTGGCGTGCGGCGAGTGCCGCGGGCAGTGGGGCAGGGGAGATCGTCGAGGTCATTGGCGAATGGTGCGCAGATTGGTGAGAGCGATGGCATGTGTCGAGCGCACGGGATTGATATCGAGTCCGTAACGCCGCGTGAAGCGTGCGCCGACCGCAAGTCGTGTTGGCGCGCATCGCGTGAGCACGTCACTGAAGAGCGTATCCACGCAGTGCTCGATCAGCATCGCGCTATCGCGAAACGACAGGACGTACGCGAGCAGTGCGCGGCGACAGATGGGTGCGCCGGTGTAGTCGAACCAGACGGTTCCGTAGTCGACGCCGCCAGTGAGCGGGCATCGCACGCTCAACAGGTCGGAGACCAGGCATTCGCGAATCGGCGAGGCCAGCGCCCCACCGACGTCGCTGGCGAGGCACAGGACATTCGCCTGCACGCCACCGCGTACCACGCTGACCGGCGCGAGGTCGAGACTCTCCGCGCCCGGCCCGCAGGCGGCCGTGGTGCGAACGGCGTGCCTGACCGGTGTCGTGCGCACCAGAACATACGCTTGCAGGCAGCGCGATAACTCGCCCGCCACGTGCGCTTCCAGCGCGTCGGGAGATTCGAAGCATCGCTCGCGCAACGTCAGGAAATAGCGTTGCGCGTCCGACATCTCCAGCGTGTACGGGGAATCGCACGGAATCACGATTTCCGCCACGGCGATCTGGGGGCGCTCATGCATGTCGAGCCAAGCGACCTCATAGTGATTCCATAGGTCGTAACCGCGTGGCACCACTGCGGGCGATGCGTGCAGCGAGGTCGTCTGGGTGGGAGGGCGGGTGCGGAGAATCGGATGAATGATGGTCTTCTGACTGAGAGGTGGCCCGTCGGACGGAGGTCGGACCTCGTGAGGAGAGACGGCGCGTGAATCGTGATGCGTCATGAGTGTGAAATCTCCGATCGATCGGTCAGTCACCATAGCGCGCGACCGCTTGTTTGCTCAATGCGCCGATTCCGAAAATGGACCGTGTGTGATCCACCATGGCGGGCAATATGGGTTGACGATGAACGCAACTGTGCCGTTGCCGCCATGTCCGATTTTGACCAGCAGGCCTGGCGTCGATGTGGGACGATTCATGCGTTCCCATTCTTCCCGGCGGCCAACCGTGCCGTCATGCCGACTATGCGTTCGTCCGACATTGCCCGTTTGCTGACGCTCTCCGCCATCTGGGGCGCGAGCTTTCTTTTCATGCGCATCATCGTCCCCGTGCTCGGGCCGCTGCCCACGGCGTTCCTTCGCGTGACCCTGGGTGCCATCGGTCTGGCGGTCATCCTGCTGGTCATGCGCGTGCGCTGGGAGTTCAAGGGGCGGCTTGGGGTGTCGATGCTGCTCGGCGTCATCAATTCCGGCATTCCGTTCGCGATGTACTGCCTCGCCGCGCGCGTGCTCCCGGCCGGTTACTCGGCGATTCTCAACGCAACCACGCCGCTGATGGGCGTCATCATCGGCACGTTGTTCTTTCGTGAGCGCCTGACGGGGGCCAAGGGGTTGGGCGTCTTGCTCGGGCTTGTCGGCGTCGCCGTACTGACGCGTGCCGGACCGGTCACGATGTCGGGGCCGGTGGTCATGGGGGCGTTGGCGTGTCTCGTCGCCACGTCCTGCTATGGCCTGGCGGGCTATCTGACCAAACGCTGGATTTCCGACCGGGGCGGCCTCGATGCGAAGCTGGTCGCCTTCGGCAGCCAACTGGGGGCGGCCGTCGTGCTGCTGCCGTTCTTCGGCTACGTGTCGGCAACGTCCGGCATTCCCGGCCCGGCGACCGGCGGCGTCTGGGCCGCAATGGCCGCGCTCGGCTTCCTTTGCAGCGCGGTGGCCTACATGATGTTCTTCCGCCTGATCGCGGATCTCGGCCCGTTGCGCTCGCTGACCGTGACGTTTCTCATTCCGCCGTTCGGTGTGCTGTGGGGCGCCTTGTTCCTCAATGAAGCAGTCACGATGGCGCACGTTGTCGGCGGCTGTTTCATCGCGCTCGCTGTTTGGTTCGTGTGCAAGCCGCCCAGGGTGGCGACGGCCGCCCGTCGGGCCGCATCGTAACCACCGCGCCCGCGCCTGTTCGCGAGGTTGCAAAGCCGGGACTCGCCGTCACCCGCTTTTTTCATGATGTGGAACGATCTTGCGGTGCGTAAAAATTTGCGCTGCTCGGCACAACGATGCCATTTCAGAACGGAAAATATCGTTTCGCATCGAGAAATAATATTCGTATATTATTGATTTTTATAGTTAAAAAATTTTACTCCATGCCGTGGTTCGTTCTGTTGCGTTGCGTGAAAAATCCCTAAACTCTTATACAAGACATGCCGGTTTCAAGCCGCACAGGCAGTCAGGCGTCACCGCTTTGTTTGTATCGAGAAACCAGGAGAGATCATCATGACGACACGTCAAGACCAGGTGAAGCAACTCGAGCAGGATTGGGCGAACAATCCGCGCTGGCAGGGCATCAAGCGTGGCTACTCGGCCGAAGACGTGGTGCGCCTGCGTGGATCGATCCAGCCTGAACAAACACTTGCCCGCCGCGGTGCGGAGCGCCTGTGGCAAATGATCAACGACGAGCCGTTTGTGAACGCCCTCGGCGCGCTGACCGGCAATCAGGCCATGCAACAGGTCAAGGCCGGTCTCAAGGCGATTTATCTGTCGGGCTGGCAGGTCGCCGGCGACGCGAACATGGCGGGTGAAATGTACCCCGACCAGTCGCTGTATCCGGCCAACTCGGTGCCGCAAGTCGTGCGTCGCATCAACAACACCTTCACGCGGGCCGATCAGATCCAATGGTCGGAAGGCAAGAACCCGGGCGACGAAGGCTATATCGATTACTTCGCGCCGATCGTGGCCGACGCGGAAGCCGGTTTCGGTGGCGTGCTCAACGCCTTCGAACTGATGAAGGCGATGATCGAAGCGGGCGCCGGCGGCGTGCACTTCGAAGATCAGCTCGCGTCGGTCAAAAAGTGCGGTCACATGGGCGGCAAGGTGCTCGTGCCGACGCGCGAAGCCGTGGCCAAGCTGGTGGCGGCACGACTGGCTGCCGACGTACTCGGCGTGCCGACCGTCCTGATCGCCCGGACCGATGCCGAAGCCGCTGACCTGATCACCGCCGACGTCGATCCGATCGATCAGCCGTTCTGCACCGGCGAGCGCACGGTCGAAGGCTTCTACCGCACGCGCAACGGCCTCGATCAGGCGATTGCCCGTGGTCTGGCTTACGCACCGTACGTCGATCTGGTGTGGTGCGAGACCGGCAAGCCCGATCTCGAATTCGCCAGGCAATTTGCCGAGGGCATTCACAAGCACTTCCCCGGCAAAATGCTTTCGTATAACTGCTCGCCGTCGTTCAACTGGAAGAAGAACCTCGACGATGCGACCATCGGCAAGTTCCAGAAGGAACTCGGCGCCATGGGCTACAAGTTCCAGTTCATCACGCTGGCCGGCTTCCACAGCCTGAACTACTCGATGTTCAACCTGGCGCATGGCTATGCCCGTCGTCAGATGAGCGCCTTCGTGGAGTTGCAGGAAGCCGAATTCGCGGCGGCCGACAAGGGCTTCACCGCGGTGAAGCACCAGCGCGAGGTGGGTACGGGCTACTTCGATGCCGTTACGCAGACGATTGAGCGTGACGCATCGACCACGGCCCTGAAGGGTTCGACGGAGGACGAACAGTTCTTCGACGAGAAGAAGGCAAAGGTCAAGGCAGCCTGACCGGGCTGAGGGAGGGCGCGGTGCGCCCGCCAGCGACGATGCGCGTGGGGGCACATCGTCAGCCGGCGGTGCGACATCGCGCGATGACCGCGCGTCCGGCCTATCCGGCCGGGGGCGGCCCTGACTGCGGTCCCGTCGCGGTGAGGGTGCCATGCACGCCTGAACGAGAGGAGGCTCGTGAGCGTATCCCGCTCACGGGCCTTTTTTCATGTGCGGCCGAGTTGCCGCGAGTGGATCAGCGGTAGACGAGCACCGGAATCTTGGAGTGCACGAGAACACGTTGCGTCTCGCTGCCAAGCAGTAGGCTGGTCAGCCCGCGCCGTCCGTGGGAGGCCATCAGGATGACATCGCATCCGTGACGTTGCGCCGCGTCGATGATGCCGAGATAAGGCGCCGGGAAGGTGGAGCTGTCGCGCTCGAACGGCACGCCCGCCGCCGCGGCGGCTTCGGCCAGCTTGTCGAGGTGTGCGCTTGCCTCTTCGGCAATGCGCTCGCTGAAGGTGGCCGGCGCTTCCAGTACATACTCGCTGAAGGGCGAATACGGATACTCCGCGAGGCAGCAATAGCCCGTGACCTTCGCACCGAGCGCGCGCGCCAGTTCGAGTCCGCCCGTGACCGCCTTTTCGGAAAGCTCCGAGCCGTCGGTCGGAATGAGGATGTGGGTAAACAGCATATGACCTCCCGCAGTTGGCGTTGCTGAACACGCGTTCACAGGCTCGCGCAGGTATCACGGTCTTGCAGCCCGTCCGCTGTCCCGAGACATCCGGTGCCAGTCAGGGCCATGTCTTGCCCTCAAGCCTGCGCATCGCCAGCGGACCCTTCGTTTCGATTCTATGGCTTTGGCGCGACGCAACAACGGGGGCAAACCCGATAGTCCCGATAGGGCGGTAATCCCTCAGGTCCCCTCACGCGCCCTCACTCGCCCTCACGCCCCCTCGCACCGCGGCGCGCCGCCGCTCAGACGGCCGCGCTGTGCGGCGCGACGGGTGCCGCGTCATCTCGCCAGTAGACCGAACTGCTGTAATGGTGCTTGAGATGGTCGATGAACAGGCGCACGCGCAGCGGCAGGTGACGGCGTTGCGGGAAGACGGCGTGAATGCCGATGGGCGGCGCGGCAAAATCGTCGAGCACGCTCATGAGCCGGCCCGCGCGGATATCGTCGCCAACCTCCCACCACGAGCGCCACGCGAGGCCGTAGCCGTCCAGGCACCAGTCGTGCAGCACGGCGCCGTCCGTGCATTCCATCGTGCCGCTCACGCGGATAGTCACGACCTTGCCGTCCTGCGAGAAGGTCCAGCCGCGCTGCTGATTGGCCGTCGATCCGAAAGCGAGGCAGTTGTGACGCGCGAGGGCATCGAGCGATTCGGGGCGTCCGTGGCGTGCGAGATACCCCGGCGCCGCCACGCACACGCGGCGGTTCTCGCCCAGCCGCAGCGATACGAGGCTCGAATCGGGCAACTCGCCCAGCCGGATCGCGCAATCGAAGCCTTCGTTGACCAGATCGACGAGACGGTCGGAGAGGTCGAGCGTGACCGTGACGTCTGGATGCGATTCGATGAACGCCGGCAGCAGCGGGGCGACGTGCCGTCGCCCGAACCCGGCCGGTGCCGAGAGCCGCAGATGGCCGCTGGCCTTGACCCCGCCCGCCGATACGGCAGCCTCGGCGTTGTGCATCTCGTTGAGAATGCGTTGGCAGTCCTCGAGAAACGCCGATCCCTCGAACGTGAGCGTGACCCGCCGCGTCGTGCGCACGAGCAGCTTCACGCCCAAGCGGGACTCAAGCGCGTCGATGCGCCGCCCGATCACGGCCGGCGCCACGCCTTCGAGCGCTGCGGCCGCCGACAGACTCCCCTTGGCGGCCACGGCGACGAACGTTTCGATTTGTTTGAAGCGATCCACGCGGGGGATTATGTACTAAAAAGTCAAAGATAAAGTGATTTTTGTGAACTTTTATGGTGATTGCTATCAATAATACAATTGGCAGGCAATGACAAGCAATATTGAGTGATACCCAAGTTATGGCTTCGCGTATTCAGGCAGTGATTTTTGATGCTTACGGCACGTTGTTCGACGTGTACTCCGTCGCGGCGGCCGCCGAGCAGCAGTTCCCGGGACGCGGGGCGGCGCTTGCCGAGCTGTGGCGGGCCAAGCAGATCGAATACACGCAACTGCGCTCGCTCTCGGGCCCGCGCGGCGAACGCTACCGTCCGTTCTGGGACATCACCGTCGACGCGTTGCGCTACGCTGCGGCGCGTCTGAATCTCACGCTCTCGTCTGTCGCCGAGAAGCGCCTGATGGACGAGTACACCTGTCTGTCCGTCTTCCCCGAGAACCCGTCTGTGCTGCGCGCGTTGCGTGCAATGGGTCTCAGGCTCGGCGTGCTCTCGAATGGCGATCCTCGCATGCTCGACGTCGGCCTGAAGAGCGCTGGGATCAAGGATCTGTTCGAGCATGTGCTGTCGGTCGACGCGGTACGCAAATTCAAGACCGCCCCGGAGGCCTATCAACTCGGCCCCGACGCGTTCGGCCTGCCTGCCGACGCCATCGTTTTCGTCTCCAGCAACGGCTGGGACGCGGCCGGTGCTACCTGGTTCGGTTACCCGACGTTTTGGGTCAACCGGGCCGGGCTGCCGGTCGAACAGCTCGGCGTCACGCCGCAAGGGATGGGGCGCGACATGCGCGACTTGCAGCGGTTCGTCGAGGGAGTGACGGGAGCGCGCGCCTGACGCCCAACGCGGTGTGAGGCCTAGTGCAAAGCCCCTGAAGTTCTTCCTTGCGGCGCACTCCCTTATATAAATGAAGATCGTTGGAGATCCCTGATGTCCCTGATTCTGCCCCCCGGCATGCAATTGCATGTTGATGCCAGCACCGATATTCGTTCTGAGTACGAAGCGATCCTGACCCCCGAGGCACTCGCTTTCATCGCCAAGCTGCACCGCGCCTTTGAACCGCGCCGTCAGGCACTACTTGCGGCCCGCGCGGACCGCGCCGCACGACTCGACGCCGGCGAAGTGCCCGATTTCCTGCCCGAGACGCAAGCGATCCGCGACGGCGAATGGCGCATCGCGCCGTTGCCGGCGGCGTTGCAATGCCGTCGTGTGGAAATCACGGGGCCGGTCGAGCGCAAGATGATCATCAACGCGCTGAACTCGGGGGCGGACAGCTACATGACCGACTTCGAGGACTCGAACACGCCGAACTGGCATAACCAGTTGCAAGGGCATATCAACGTGCGCGACGCCGTGCGTGGCACCATCAGTCTCGAACAGAACGGCAAGCGTTACGCCTTGAACGACAAGGTCGCCACGCTGATCGTTCGTCCGCGCGGCTGGCATCTCGACGAGAAGCACGTGAGCGTGGACGGTGTGCGCATGTCGGGCAGCCTGTTCGACTTCGGCCTGCATGTGTTCCATAACGCGAAGACGTCGCTCGAGCGCGGCTTCGGGCCTTACTACTATCTGCCGAAGCTGGAGAGCCACCTCGAGGCGCGCCTGTGGAACGACGTGTTCGTGCTCGCCCAAACCGAACTGGGCCTGGCGCAGGGCACGATCAAGGCGACGGTGCTCGTCGAGACGATTCTCGCCGCGTTCGAAATGGACGAGATTCTGTATGAACTGCGCGAGCACAGCGCGGGCCTGAACGCCGGCCGCTGGGATTACATCTTCTCGTGCATCAAGAAGTTCAAGGTCGATGCCGACTTCTGCCTGGCCGATCGCAGCCGCATCAACATGACGGTGCCGTTCATGCGGGCCTACGCGCTGCTGCTGCTCAAGACGTGTCACCGCCGCAATGCGCCTGCCATTGGCGGCATGAGCGCGTTGATTCCGATCAAGAACGATCCGCAAGCGAACGAGCGGGCGATGGCCGGCATTCGCGGCGACAAGGCGCGCGACGCCGCCGACGGTTACGACGGCGGCTGGGTGGCACACCCAGGGCTCGTGCCCGTGGCGATGGAAGAGTTCGTGAAGGTGCTGGGCGAGCGTCCGAACCAGATCGACAAGCAACGCGACGATGTGAGGGTCTCGGGCCGTGACCTGCTGACGTTCCAGCCGGAAGCGCCGATTACCGAGGCGGGGCTGCGCAACAACATCAATGTCGGCATCCACTACCTGGGATCCTGGCTGGCGGGCAATGGTTGCGTGCCGATTCACAACCTGATGGAAGATGCGGCAACGGCCGAGATCTCGCGCTCGCAGGTGTGGCAGTGGATCCGCTCGCCGAAGGGCAAGCTCGACGACGGCCGCAAGGTCACCGCCGAGCTGGTGCGCGAGCTGATTCCGCAGGAGCTTGCCAATGTGAAAGCACTCGTGGGGCAAGTGGCGCCGACGTATGATCGCGCGGCCGTCATTTTCGAGCAAATGAGCACCAGCGACGATTTTGTCGAGTTCCTTACGTTGCCGCTGTACGAAGTGGTTTGAAGCGTGATGAAGGGCTCCGATGGGGGCTGAAACGGTCTGACTAGGCTTGAGTCCGATTCACGCCCTTATCGTGACTCGGTGATCGCATCGCTGTACGAATGGGACGATGGCTACATCGTCCCATTTCGTTTTGAGCGCGAGTTTTGTCTTGTCTTGGGTGCCGCGCTACACTGAACTTCGACGGATGGATTCTCGTGCTATTCGCCCGAGTTTCCATGGTCGGCGTTGCGCTGGGGCGTGACGTCGACAATGCCCAGCCCCGTGTTCATGTGAGGATGCCGATGTCGCTCGACTTTCCCGATGATGCCGCCCGCAGCCTGCCAAACGGTCCACGCGCGCAGGCGCTTGTACCGCGGGGGCCTGGCAAGGTTGTAGAGATTCGCCCGGAAACGCTGCGCGGCCTGTACCCGCCGCTCGAGCCTTTCGAGCACGGCGTGCTCGATGTGGGCAATGGGCACCAAGTGTATTGGGAGCGGTGCGGCAATCCGCAGGGCAAGCCGGCGGTGTTTCTGCACGGCGGTCCCGGGGGCGGTTGCTCGCCGGAGCATCGGCGGTTGTTCGATCCGGGCAAATACTGCGTCACGCTGTTCGACCAGCGTGGCTGCGGACGCTCGTTACCGCATGCGAGTCTGGACCACAACACGACGTGGGACCTGGTGGATGACATCGAGCGCTTGCGCGTCAAGTTCGGATACGACCGGTGGCTGGTGTTAGGGGGCTCGTGGGGGAGCACCTTGGCACTGGCCTATGCGCAGGCGCACGTCGACCGAGTAAGCGAATTGATCGTGCGCGGCATTTTCACCGTGCGCCGCGACGAGTTGCAGTGGTATTACCAGAAGGGCGCATCGTGGCTGTTTCCGGATCGCTGGGAGTCGTTCCTCGCGCCGATCCCGCTTGAAGAGCGGGGCGATCTGATGCGTGCTTACCAGAAGCGGCTGACCCATCGCGATGAGGCCGTGAGAATCGAGGCGGCGCGGGCATGGAGTATGTGGGAGGGCAGCACCATCACGCTGCTGCCTGACGACCATCTTGCCGAGGCGTTCGGCGATCCGCGCTACGCAATTGCGTTCGCTCGCATCGAGAATCATTACTTCGTCAACGACGGGTTTCTCGCGCCGAACCAGTTAATCGATGGTGCGCGCGGCCTGCGCGACATTCCGGGTGTGATCGTCCAGGGCCGGTACGACGTGGCGACCCCTGCCCGCACGGCTTGGGACTTGCACAAGGCGTGGCCGGAGGCGGATTTCTATTGGGCGTCCGACGCCGGACATGCCTTCAACGAGCCCACGATTCTGCACTGGTTGATCGAAGCGACCGATCAGTTTGTGTCGACGCGCTGAGATCGACGGGGTCGTCTGGCGAGCGCCGATTGGCAGTGCTTGCGCCTACGTGTCGGCCTCTTTCGATCCGGCGCGCGTAACAAAAAACCCCGGCGTTGACCGTTGACGTCAACATCCGGGGTTTTCAGGCATTTGCGCAGGACCGATGGGGTATCGGTCCTGACGACCTCAGGCCGTTCAGTCGTCGCGACGCTTGTTGAAGCCGCCACCGTTGCGATTGCTGAAGCCACGATCTTGACGCGGGGCGTCGAAGCTGCGCGTGCCGCGATCCTGACGATAGCCGCCTTCGGCCGGGCGCGGAGCGCGACGCTCGAAGCGGTCGGTCGCGCTGCCGTTCGAGAAGCCATTGCCACCATTACCGCCGTTACCCGCGCCGTTCTGCTGGTAACCCCCTTGGAAGCCATTGCCCTCGCGACGCTCGAACGGGGCACCGGCCGGCTTGTTGCCGCCGAAACGCTGACCGCCCTGATAACCGCCGCTACCGCTGCCGCCGTTACCGGCGCTGCTGGCGTGACGCGGACCGTTGTTGCTCCAGCGGCTGCCGCCGCCGTTGCCTTGACCGTGACGCGGACCGCTGCGGCTCGGGCCCGGACGCTTGCCGCCGGCACCGGCCTTCGGTGCGGCACGGCGCGGTTCGAAACCGGCCACGACATTCACCGGCAGCAGTTCACGCGTGTAGCGTTCGATGCGACGCACCGCGCCGATTTCGGCGTGCGCGGCCAGGCTCACGGCCACGCCACGACGACCGGCGCGGCCTGTACGGCCGATACGGTGGACGTAGTCTTCCGCAAACTTCGGCAGATCGTAGTTGAACACGTGCGTGATGCCCGGCACGTCGATGCCGCGTGCGGCCACGTCGGTGGCGACCAGCACGCGCACACGACGCTCGCGCAGGGCGCGCAGTGTACGGTTACGCACGCCTTGCGGCATGTCGCCGTGCAGCGCGGCGCTGTCGAAACCGGCTTGTTCGAGCTGGTCGGCGATCAGGTCGGCGTCGCGCTTGGTCGACGTAAACACGATGGCCTGGTCGAGCGAATCGTTGCCGAGCAGGTGTGCGAGCAGGCGATCCTTGTGGGCGCGATCGTCCACGTAATGGAGCGTTTGCTCGATGTTGGCGTTGGTGCGCTGGTCGGAGCCGCGCGTGATCTCGATGGTTTCCGGATCGCGCAGCAGACGACGCGTGATTTCGCCCATGCGGCCGTCGATCGTTGCCGAGAACAGCAGTGTCTGGCGCGATGCCGGCGTGGCGTCGACGATGGTCTGGATGTCGTCGATGAAGCCCATGTCGAGCATGCGATCGGCTTCGTCGAGCACCAGCATCATCAGTTGCGACAGATCGATCTTGCCGCTGGAGATGTGATCGAGCAGACGGCCCGGCGTCGCCACGATGATCTCGGGCTGCTTCGCCAGCATTTCGAGCTGACGGGGGTAGGGCATGCCGCCGAGAATGCTCACCGTGCGCAGGCGGCGCAGTTGCTTGCCGTACGTGTCGGCCGCGGTCGAGACCTGTTGCGCCAGTTCGCGCGTCGGCGTGAGCACGAGCAGCAGCGGCTGGGCGGCCACGCGACGCACGCGCTGGCCCTTGCGGGGCTTTTCGCCCGGCTCTGCCGGCACGTTGCGCGGATGCGCGGCCGGGGCGCGGCTGTTCAGCTCGCCGCTGGCCTGCATTTCCGCGAAGCGGTGGATGGCGGGCAGCATGAAGGCGGCCGTCTTGCCGGAGCCCGTCGGGCTCGACACGAGCAGATCGCGACCGGCGAGCGCGGCGGGAATCGCGCGCTGCTGCACCGGCGTCGGATGGGTATAGCCTGCGGTGGTGAGCGTCGACAGAATCGCCGCGTTCAAGCCGAGTTCGGCGAACGTGGGCGTGCCGTCGTTGCTGGCTGCCGGAGCGGCATCGACAACAATAGCGTTAGCGTTTTCTTCGGACGAAGGGAAATACGTCTGCGCGAGCGCAGACATCTTGGAAGTTTGTTCCATGAAGCCTCTTGCGGATCAAAAAGGTGATGTCGGGGCGTTGGCGCCAATCGGCAAACCCAATTCGTCGCAAGCAGGAAGCAAATCGCGGATGGGGCAGAAAGCGGATCGAAATCCGTATCGTAAGCCAGGGACGGTGGCGGGTCGTTCCTCTATCAGGAACGCCAGTACCGGCAAGAACTACAGCGGCTTATCACAGGATTGGGGCAAAACGCAGTTTTTCGTCGCCTCGCAGGAAGTCCAATGACGATCCGCGAAGCGAAGCGCGGATTATAGCAGTGTTTTTGGGGAAATGCACGTTCGGATTTGCACGGAGTGATGGGGCGGTTGCGATGCTCGGCTATGCGGAATGCGGCAAGCTGGCACCGTCCAGGGGCGGGCGACCGTCGGTGCCGCTAGGTGGCTCGCCGCCCACCCGATTACAATAGCGCCATGTCTTCGATTACGCTTCTCGCCCTCGATACCTCGACCGAATTCTGTTCGGTTGCCGTATACCGTCACGATCTCGCCAGCGGTGCCCCGGCCCTTGTGGTCGAGCGCCACCTCGATACCGGCCCGGTCTCCAGCACCCATATTCTGCCCGCCGCGCGCGACGTGCTGCGCGAGGCCGGCGTCACGCTTGCCGATTGCGACGCGATCGCCTTCGGGGCGGGGCCGGGGTCGTTTACCGGGTTGCGCACGGCCTGCGGTGTCGCGCAGGGGTTGGCGTTTGGCGCCGCACTGCCCGTGGTGCCGGTGGGGACGTTGCTCGCGTGTGCCGAAGCGGCGCGCGCATTGCGCGTCGACACGCGACGAGTGCTCGTCGCACTCGATGCCCGCATGAATGAGGCCTATTGGGCCGATTACGCCTGGGAGAGCGCCACGAACGATTGGCGCGAAGTTCTGCCTGCGTCGCTCGACGCTGCCGAACGGGTACGCGCACCCGACGTGGATTTCGTCATCGCGGGCAATGCCGCGCTGGCGTTCGGCGATCGTTTGCAGGCGAGCGCGCAGGCGCAGGCAGTCCTGGCCAACGCCATGCCGCGTGCCCGTTACGTCGCAGCGCTCGCGGCCCGCGCCTTCGCGCGGGGCGGTGCCATTCCCGCCGATCAGGCCATGCCGGTCTACATCCGCAACAAGGTGGCGCAAACGACCGCCGAGCGCGAAGCGATCAAGCAGGCTGCCGCCCAGACCGCGAAGGCAAATGCCCCGGAGGTGCCCTGATGCGCCAGACCGGTCCGAACCATTATTCGCCGATGACGCTGGCCGATCTCGACGAGGTCGTAGCCGTCGAAGTGCGCGCGTATCCGTATCCCTGGACCCGCCAGAACTTCGCCGATTCGCTCGACGCCGGGCATCAGGGCGTCTGCCTGCGCGCGGTCGACGGCACACTGCTCGGTTATTTTTTGATGATGCCGGTCGTCGACGAGTCGCATTTGCTCAACGTGTGCGTCGTGCCGGAAATGCAGGGCAACGGGCTGGGCGTGCAGTTGCTTGACGAGGTGGTGCGCGTCTCGCGTGCTCACGGCATGAGCGGCGTATTGCTGGAGGTGCGTCCGTCGAACGTAAGGGCGCTGCGCGTGTACGAGCGTTTCGGATTCGTGCAGATTGGCCGGCGCAAGGGATATTATCCGGCGAGCGGGCGTCGTGAAGACGCCATTGTGATGCGCCTGACGTGGGAGACTGATCGTGCCGTGGCCTAAAGCGATTCTGGAAGAGTTCGGGCTGTGGCCGGTGTGGATGTCGCACGAGGCCGTGGCCAAGGCGGCGATGGTAACGTCGACTGACGAGGAAGGCGACGTCGCGACACGCGTCGATGCGGCCTCCCCCCTTGGGGGCGAAACCCATGCCGACGACCTGCCGCCGTGGGACGTGACGCCAAGCGTCGCTCCAGCGATGGCGCGTGCTACGGGAAGCACCGCGATATCGGACGAAGTGCCCGCCGCCCCTGTCCGCCGTGAGTCGGCACCCGTGTCGGCACAGACACCCGAGTCGCGTGGGGCCAACCGCCGCACGGAGGACCTGCCGCCCGACGACAGGCCGATGTGGCTCGACGACGATGGCAGCGGCGACGGCGACGCAGCGGCCGATGCTGCGCTGTGGTCGATCATGCGCGATGCAGGCGAGGCCGGGGCACCGTCGCGCCCTGCGCTGCCGGGCGTCGAGACACTGGACTGGGAGGCGCTGACGGAGCGCGTCGCCAATTGTCGCCTGTGCGGCCTGTGCGAAAAGCGCACGCAAACCGTGTTCGGTGTGGGTGACCGCGAGGCCGACTGGCTGCTCGTGGGGGAAGCCCCGGGGCAGCAGGAGGATTTGCAGGGCGAGCCGTTCGTCGGTCAGGCCGGCAAGCTGCTCGACAACATGCTGCGCGCCGTGACATTGCAGCGCGGCGAGAACGTGTATATCGCGAACGTGCTCAAGTGCCGTCCGCCGAACAACCGCGATCCCGAGGCGACCGAAGTCGCGAGCTGCGAGCCTTACCTGAGGCGTCAGGTGGCACTGCTCAAGCCGCGCGTGATCGTGGTGATGGGGCGTTTCGCCGCCCAGAGCATTCTGCGCACGCAGGCGAGTATCGCCAGCCTGCGCGGGCGCGTGCATGAATATGAAGGCGTGCCGGTGATCGTGACGTACCATCCCGCCTACCTGTTGCGCAGTTTGCCCGACAAGGCCAAGGCCTGGACGGATTGGTGCCTGGCGCGGGCCACCTATGAGGCTGTGTGCGAATCGACTCCCTCCAACACGCCTACGGCGAACTGATCGAGACGCTGCGCGAGGCGCCGGTGCGCGACCTCGCGTGGCTGCTGTTGTCCTCCGATCTGCTCAGTGCCGCCCGCTTTCCGGCGGCGCTGGCGCAGTTCGACGGCGTGCAGGCGGTGCACGATGCGGCGCGCCAGCCCGACATCGCCGACCCCGCTCCTCATTCCCGAATCCTGCACGACTGGCTACTGGCCTGCGATGCCGACGTCGAGCCATTGCGCGATTTTCTTGCGCGCGGCGAAAGCCATCGCCTGGGGCGCTATGCGGAGCAATTGCTGCACTTCGCACTGCTGCACAGTCCTCGCTTCGATCTGCTCGCCGCCGGTTTGCAGGTGCGTGACGCCCGGCGCGGCAATATGACGCTCGGCGAGTGCGATTTCCTGTTGGCCCGGCGCGCCGACCGTCAATTGCTGCATTGGGAGCTGGCGGTGAAGCTCTATCTGTTCGTGCCGCCAGCGACGCCATCGTCGGGACTCGACGAACGAGCCGTGCAGTTTCACTGGCTCGGACCGAACCTGGCCGACAGCCTGGCCGACAAGGTGGCGCGGTTGCTCGATCATCAATTGCGCCTGACCACGCTGGACGCAGCGCTTAGCGCATTACCCGTCGCCGGACCGTGGCTGCCGCAGGTCTATCTGAAGGGCTGGCTTTTCCATCCACTCGCGCAACGTGGGCAGTTGCCGGCGGTGGCGTCCGAAGCGCACGGTCGAGGCTGGTGGGCGACGCTCGACGAGTGGTGGGCGCACGCGCAGTCGACACAGCATGCGCCGAGCGCCGCACGCGAACGCACGTGGGCATTATTGCCGCGCGCGCGTTGGCTGGCCCCCGCGCGCGTCAGCGATTCGTCGGCGCTATCGCTGGCGGCGATGCATGCCCGAATCGAGACGCACTGGCGAGAACGCGGCGCCGAGCCGTTGCTCGTCGTGTCGCTGAACCGGCGGGCGGGCGAGGGGGATTGGTTCGAGGATGAGCGCGGATTTATCGTGCCCGATTTCTGGGCGCCGCGCGCGCGGCATCGCATCGAAGAATTGAGCGAACGGGCCGACGCGGCCGCGCGTCGCGCGCTGGCGCAGAGTGCCGACGACGGCGCGCCGTCGATCTGAGTCGGCGCATTGCGCGTATTGCGAGCATTCAGCGCGTCAGCGCCTCACTCCTTGGGCCAGACGGCGTGGAAGTGATGCACGGGGCCGACACCGTGGCCGATGTGCAATGTGTCGCTGGCGGCAAGCGCGCCGTTGAGATACGCCTTGGCGTCGCGCACGGTGTCCGACCAGTCGTTGCGACGGGGTCGCAACGCGGCCAGCGCGGCGGAGAGCGTGCAGCCGGTACCGTGGGTGTTGTGCACGGCGATGCGCGGGGCGGTGAAGCGCTCGACCCCTGTCGCGCTCACGAGCCAGTCCGGGCTGAGATCGCTGGCCAGATGGCCTCCCTTGACCAGCACATGGCGTGCGCCCAGCGCGCGCAGCGCTTGCGCTTGCCGTTCCATCTCGCGTTCGTCGGTCGCGGGCTCGACGCCGAGCAGCGCCGCGGCTTCCGGCAGGTTGGGGGTGATCAGATCGGCCAGCGGCAGCAGTTCATCGCGCAATGCGGCGACGGCATCGGGTTGCAGCAACGCGTGGCCGCTCTTCGAGATCATCACGGTATCGAGCACGACGAAGCGCGGCTTGTACAGCCGCAATCCAGCGGCAACGGCGTGTACGACGTCGGCATTGCCAAGCATGCCCAGCTTGACGGCATCGACCGTCAGATCCTGGAAAACGGCATCCATTTGCGCAGTGACGAAACTGGCCGGCGGCGTGTGGATGGCGGTGACCCCCCGCGTGTTCTGCGCGGTGAGGGCGGTAATCACGCTGGCGCCGTAGGCGCCGAGCGCGGAAAACGTTTTTAGATCGGCTTGGATGCCTGCGCCACCGCTGGAATCCGAGCCGGCAATGGTGAGGACGATGGGAACGGACGACTGACGCGAAGACATATCAATGCTTGATTTCGCCGATGAGCGCGACCGAATCGAATTCGCGCTGATTGGCCTGGTGACGCCGCATGACGAGCCACATCGTGCCCGAGACAAACACGCCGAACAGAATGATGACGACCCCCACCGGCACGTTGAACCAGATCAGCAGCGCGTAGAGACACAGCATGATGAGCACGGAAAGGTTCTCGTTGAAGTTCTGCACGGCGATGGAATGGCCCGCCGAGAGCAAGACGTGACCGCGATGCTGGAGCAGGGCGTTCATCGGCACCACGAAGAAACCCGCGAGCGCGCCGACGATGATGAGAAAGATGTAGGCAACGATCAGGTACAGCGGCACTTTCCAATCGGCGCCCCACGGCAGCAGGTCCTTCGAGAAGAAGGCCATCGCCATCACCGCGATGCCCATGGCGATGCCGACCGGCAGCACTGAGAGTGAGCGCTTGAGCGGGATGCGCGAGGCGGCGGCGATGGCGCCGATGGCCACACCCACAGCGGACACCGCCTGCAGGATGGCTCCTTCCGACAGCGTCATGCCCAGCGCTTTTTCGGCCCAGCGCAGCACGATGAACTGGAGCGTTGCTCCCGCGCCCCAGAACAGGGTCGTGACGGCGAGCGAGATCTGGCCCAGCTTGTCGCGCCACAGCGTGGTGAAGCAGTCGGCAAAATCGGAGACGAGTCGGATTGGATTACGTTGCTGACGCGCGTAACGCGCGCCCGTGTCGGGGATACGCAAATTGAACAGCGCGGCAATCACGTAGATGACCATGATGACCACCATCGAGGCCATCGCCGGCGTGTTGATGACCTCCGGCGTGCGTTGGAGCACCCATTCGGAAATATGCGGGCTGATAAGTGTGCCGCCGAGGACGGTGCCGAGAATGATCGAGCTGACCGTCAGCCCTTCGATCCAGCCATTGGCCGCGACCAGTTTCTCCGCGGGCAGCAATTCGGTAAGAATGCCGTACTTCGCGGGCGAGTAGGCCGCCGCGCCGAAGCCGACTACACCATACGCGATCAGTGGATGCGAGCCGAACAGCATCATCAGGCAGCCCGCGACCTTGATCGAGTTGCTGATGAACATGACCTTGCCCTTGGGCATCGAGTCGGCGAAGGCCCCGACGTAGGCGGCGAGAATGACGTACGAGAGCACGAAGAAGAGCTTGAGCAGTGGCGTCATCCACTGCGGGGAGTGCAGATCTTTCAGGAGCGCGATTGCGGCGATGAGCAATGCATTGTCGGCCAGCGACGAAAAAAACTGCGCGGCCATGATGGTATAAAAGCCTTTCTTCATCGTTCCTTGAGTCGATCCCGTGCTGCGTAAAACTTGCGTGTCTCGGTTGTCGGTATCCGCAGCGCCCGCAACGGGCTTCCCACGGAAGAAACCGGGCTTAAACATCGGGGTATCGGCGCGCTTCGGCCAATCAACTGTCGTTATTCAGCCGTATATTCGGCCTTGATGCTCCCCGTGTCGGGCGCCCGGTCGCCCTCGGTCTGAGACCGGTCTTGTTATCGGGAGAAAAATTTGGCAAAACAAGTTGTGCGCACGGCTTTATAACACGAAAATATGCCGATGCGTTATGCCGCCGGCCTGTCCTGGCGAGCGTCTCCTTCGATCCCGTGTCCGCTTATGCCTCGTCCAATCAAAGTCTCGATTCACACCGCAGCCCTCGCTCACAATCTCGATGTCGCCCGCCGCAGTGCGCCTAGCGCCAAGGTGTGGGCCGTGGTCAAGGCCAATGCCTACGGGCATGGCATTGAAAACGCGTATCCCGGATTGCGCGACGCCGATGGCTTCGGCCTGCTCGATCTCGATGAGGCCGTGCGTTTGCGCGAACTCGGCTGGGCCGGTCCGATTCTGCTGCTCGAAGGGTTCTTCAAACCCGAAGATCTGGCCGTCGTCGACAAGTATGGGCTGACGACGACCGTGCACAGCGACGAACAACTGCGCATGCTGGAGACCACGCGCCTGAGCAAGCCGCTCAACGTGCAGCTCAAGATGAATTCGGGCATGAACCGTCTCGGCTTCGCCCCCGAGCGTTTTCGCGCCGCATGGGAGCGCGCTCGCGCGATTCCTGGCGTGAGCCAGATCGTGCTGATGACTCACTTTTCCGATGCCGACGGTCCGCGCGGCATCGCGTATCAGATGGAAGCGTTCGAGCGTGGCGCATGCGACGTGCCGGGCGAGCGCAGCCTGGCCAACTCGGCCGCCACGCTGTTCCATCCGGAAGCGCACGGAGCATGGGTGCGCCCGGGGATCATGCTCTATGGCTCCTCGCCGAAAGGTCTCGAAGTCCCGGCGGCCGCGCTCGATCTGCAACCGACCATGACGCTCGAAGCCGAGTTGATCGGCATTCAGGACGTGCCGGCGGGCGGTACGGTCGGTTACGGTAGCGTCTTCACCGCCGAGACGCCGATGCGCGTGGGCACAGTTGCCTGCGGCTATGCCGACGGCTATCCGCGTGTTGCCCCCTCGGGCACGCCGATACTGGTCGACGGTGTGCGCACGCGCACCGTGGGCCGCGTGTCGATGGACATGCTGGCCGTCGATCTCACGCCGGTGCCGCAGGCACGCGTGGGGGCGCCTGTCACGTTGTGGGGGCGGGGCCTTTGCATCGACGAGGTCGCAGCGTCGGCCGGCACGCTCGGCTATGAGCTGATGTGTGCCGTGGCGCGCCGCGTGCCGGTGTACGCGAACTGAGCATCAGGACAGGATCGCCACGCATGGCCAAAGCCAAGACTGTCTATATTTGTACCGAATGCGGCGGGCAGACGCCCAAGTGGGCTGGGCAGTGCCCCCACTGCAACGGCTGGAATTCGCTCGTCGAATCGGTGGCGGAAGCGCCAACAGGTCATCGATACCAATCGCTCGCCAAGAGTACGCCGGTGCGCAAGCTCGCGCAGATCGAGGCGGCCGATGTGCCGCGCTTCTCCAGCGGCGTGAGTGAATTCGACCGCGTGCTGGGCGGCGGTCTGGTTGCCGGCGGCGTGGTGCTCATCGGCGGGGATCCCGGGATCGGCAAGTCGACGCTGCTGCTCCAGTCGCTTGCGCATCTGGCGCGCGAACGGCGTGCGCTTTACGTGAGCGGCGAAGAATCGGGCGCGCAGATCGCCTTGCGTGCGCAGCGCCTGGGCCTCGGCGCCGCGGGCGAGGGCGGCGGGGAATTGGATTTGCTGGCGGAAATCCAGCTCGAGAAGATTTTGGGCGCCATCGAATCGGAGAAGCCCGACGTTGTCGTGATCGACTCGATCCAGACGGTCTATTCCGAAGCGCTCAGTTCGGCGCCGGGATCGGTCGCGCAGGTGCGCGAATGCGCGGCGCAACTCACGCGCAGCGCCAAGCAGAGCGGCGTAACGGTGATCATGGTCGGCCATGTGACCAAGGAAGGCAGTCTCGCCGGGCCGCGTGTTCTCGAACACATCGTCGACACGGTGCTGTATTTCGAGGGCGATACGCACTCGTCGTACCGGTTGGTGCGGGCGTTCAAAAATCGGTTTGGTGCCGTCAACGAGTTGGGCGTGTTCGCGATGACGGAGAAAGGCCTGCGCGGCGTGGCGAATCCGTCGGCCCTGTTCCTCTCGCAACATGAGCAAAGCGTGCCGGGCTCGTGCGTGCTCGTCACGCAGGAAGGCACGCGCCCGCTGCTCGTCGAGGTGCAGGCGCTGGTCGACACGGCGCAGGTGCCCAATCCGCGGCGTTTGGCCGTGGGGCTGGAGCAGAACCGGCTGGCAATGTTGCTCGCCGTGATGCATCGTCATGCGGGCATCGCCTGTTTCGATCAGGATGTGTTCCTGAACGCTGTCGGTGGCGTGAAGATTTCGGAGCCGGCGGCCGATCTGGCCGTGTTGCTGGCGATTCATTCGTCGCTGCGCAACAAGCCGTTGCCGCGCGGCATCGTGGCATTCGGCGAGGTCGGGCTGGCGGGCGAAATCCGGCCGAGCCCGCGCGGTCAGGATCGTCTCAAGGAAGCCGCCAAACTGGGCTTTTCGATTGCGATCATCCCGAAAGCGAATGCGCCGAAGCAACCCATCGACGGCCTCGAAGTGCATGCCGTCGACCGTTTGGAGCACGCGATTTCCGTCGTGGCGGGGTTGTAGTCACGCTGGCGCTTGGGGCGTTCCGGGACAGGCCTTCTCAGGGCATGCCATCGCCCAGGCGTCTAGGGTGCGCGCATGATTAAGGCCCGGATCGATTGACGTGCGCCTCATGCGCACCAGGGATTGGACGTGCGTCGAGCGCTTGTGGGCCCCTCAAATCGACCGGGCTTTCGTGTCGGCGGCGGGTGACATAGCGGTATCGCGACAATGCGCCGCCGCCCGGCCGCCTCGCGGTCTGATGCCGGTCAGACAATCTGCTCGAGCGCTTCCTGCGCGTCGAGCCATTCGGCTTCAATGTCCGATAGTTTGGCCGTGACGTCCACCTGCTGCTTGAGGCTGTCGGTCAACAAGGCTTTTTTCGCGTCTTCATAAGTGCCGCTGTCGGCGAGGATGGCGTCGAGTCGCGCCTTTTCGTCCGCGAGTTTCGCCATCGATTGCTCCAGCTTCTCGATCTTGCGTTGCAGCGGTTTGCGCAGTTGAGACAGCCGCTGGCGTTCCTGCGCTTCGGCGCGTTTCTGATCCTTGCGATTGACACCGTCGCCACCCTCTGCACTCTCACCGCTACCGTTGCTGGCGTCGCGTGCCGCGGCCCGTTGGTCGGCCGCGTGTTGCAGCAGCCAGTCGCGATAGTCGTCGAGATCGCCGTCGAACGGTTTTACTTCGCCGCCGGCCACGAGCAGGAACTGATCGGTGGTCGCGCGCAGCAAATGCCGATCATGCGAGACGAGAATCAATGTGCCGTCGAACTGCGCCAAGGCCATCGTGAGCGCGTGGCGCGTTTCGAGGTCCAAGTGATTGGTCGGTTCGTCGAGCAGCAGAAGGTTCGGCTTGCGCCAGATGATGAGCGCGAGCGCCAGACGCGCCTTCTCGCCGCCAGAGAACGGGGCAATCGACGACGTGGCCATGTCGCCTCGGAAATTGAACCCGCCGAGAAAATCCCGTAGCTCCTGCTCGCGCGTATCCGGGGCGAGTCGCTGCAAGTGCTGCAATGGCGAATCGTCGTGACGCAGCGTTTCGACCTGATGCTGGGCAAAGTAGCCGATCTGCAGGCCCTTGCCAGTTTTCACCGAGCCGGTGAGTGTCGCCAGCGTGCCGGCGAGCGTTTTGATCAGCGTCGATTTGCCCTGACCGTTGGCGCCGAGCAGGCCGATGCGTTGCTCGTTCTGCACCGACATCGTGACGTGCGGCAGGATGACTTTCTCGCTGCCGTCCTCGAGCGGGTAGCCGCAACGGACCGCTTCGAGCACGAGCATCGGGTTCGGTGCGCTGTCGGCTGGGCGGAACTCAAACGTGAACGGCGACGCGATATGCGCGGGGGCGATGCGCTCCATCTTTTCGAGCGCCTTCACGCGACTCTGCGCCTGACGTGCCTTCGTCGCCTTGGCCTTGAAGCGCGTGATGAACGACTCCAGGTGCGCAATCGTCTTTTGCTGCTTCTCAAAGGCGCTTTGCTGCAGCGTCAGTTGCTGGCCGCGCAGGATTTCGAACTGGCTGTAGTTCCCGCCGTAACGCTTGATCTGCTGATTCTCGATGTGCAGCGTGACGTTGCAGACCTCGTCGAGAAATTCGCGATCGTGCGAAATCACGATGAGCGTGCCCGGGTAACGCTTGAGCCAGTCTTCGAGCCAGACGATGGCGTCCAGATCCAAGTGGTTGGTTGGCTCGTCGAGCAGCAACAGATCGGACGGGCACATGAGCGCCTGCGCCAGATTCAGACGCATGCGCCAACCGCCCGAGAAGCTGGCGACCGGCAATTGCGTTTGCGCCAACGTAAAGCCGAGGCCGAGCAGCAGCGCCTCGCCACGGGCCGGGGCGGTGTAGCCGTCGGCGTCGGCGAAGGCCGCATGGGCGTCGGCCTGGGCATGCCCGTCGTGAGCGACTTCCGCCGCCGCAATATTCGCTTCGATCTCACGCAGCCGCGTGTCGCCGTCGAGAACGTAGTCGAGCGCAGTACGCTCGACCGCCGGCGTCTCCTGCATCACATGCGCCAAACGCCAGCTACTGGGCACGAAGACATCGCCCCCATCCGCGTGCAACTGCCCGCGCAACAGTGCGAACAGCGTGGACTTGCCGGCGCCGTTGGCGCCGACGAGGCCGACGCGCTCGCCCGGGTTGAGCGTGACGGAGGTGTCCTCGAAGAGCGGCTTGGTGCCGCGCGCGAGGGAAAGGTGTTCGAATCGGATCACGAAAAAGGCCGAGGGGTAAGCGGGTCAGTACGTCCTTGGCCTGCGCGGTGGGCATGCGCCGTTGATCCAATGAGGACCGAACGTGCCATGCCGGCAAACCCACGCGCAGAGGACGGCAAAACCGCTATTTTACCGGTCTGCGCAGGCGAATGCGATGCGCCCCGTCGACCGGCTACAGAATTGGGGCGAAAAGGCGCGCCACGCGCATCACAATCTGGCGCCATTTCGGAATCGTCCGAAATTCGTCCTTGTTCAGCAGGGTGGCATGCTCGAAGTCGTGCGTGAGCATGAACGCGACGTCATCCGCAAAGGCGCGGTCGACGGTCAGCAGCATGATCTCGAAATTGAGGCGGAACGACCGGTTGTCGAGGTTGGCGCTACCGACGGCGGCCGCGCTGTCGTCGATCAGCACGACCTTTTGGTGAATGAAGCCGTGTTGATACCGATAGACGTTGATGCCGCTGCGGGCGGCTTCGAAGGCGTACGACGTGGTGGCTTCGAACACCACGCGGTGATCGGCCCGGTCGGGGATCAGGATGCGCACGTCCACGCCGCGCAGCACCGCCAGGCGCAATGCGGAGAACACGGCTTCATCGGGCACGAAGTAGGGGGTGGTGAGCCAGACCCGTTGTTGCGCAGCGTTGATGGCGGTGACAAAGAAGAGCGACGACGTTTCCAGCCGGTCGGCGGGGCCGCTGGGCACCACCTGGCAGTGCATGTCTTCGCCGGAGGCGACCGGTTGACGATTCAGCTCGGGTACCGTGCCCGTACTCCAGTGCCAGTCTTCGGCGAACGCGCGTTGAATGCCGACCACTGCCGGGCCGCGCACGGCAATGTGCGTGTCGCGCCAGGGGGCCAGCGGCGGTTTCTCTCCGAGGTATTCCACGCCGACGTTGTGGCCGCCGATGAACGCTTCGTTGCCGTCGATCACGACAATCTTGCGGTGATTGCGAAAGTTCAACTGGAAGCGATTCACGAAGATGCCGCGCTTGGCGGCGGCGAACTCGTGCACGAGGACCCCGCCTTGGCGCAGCGTGTCGCAGTAACTGCGCGGCAAGTCGTGGCTGCCGATCCGGTCGTAGAGAAAGAAAACCCTCACGCCCGTGGCGGCGCGCGCGAGCAGGCGGGCGGACAGGGCGCGTCCAAGGGCATCGTCCTTGACGATGAAGAACTGAATGACGATGTAGTCGCGCGCGCGGTCGATGGCGGCGAAGATGGCGTCGAACGTGGCGTGGCCGTTCACGAGCAGGCGCACGCGATTGCCGGCAACGAACGACATGCCCGTCATGGCGGTGAGCGCCGCAAACTCGGGATGGGCTTCCATCGCGACAGGCGGCTCACCGCTCCATTGTGTTTCGCCGATGCGCGATTGCAACGCTTGATTCCGGGCGCGACGTGCCTCGACGTAGCCGATGAACTTCGATCGGCCGAGGAACAGGTAGGGGATGAGCGTGAGGTAGGGCATCGTGACGAGCGATACCGCCCACGCCACGGCGCCCTGCGACGTCCGTACCGTCAGCACGGCATGGATCGCGGCGATCGCCCCCAGTGCATGGATACAGGCGACGGCAAAGCCGACGTCGAGCCAATTGAGCACCATGACGGACAATCTTCCTCCATGCCGTGAGTCGCGCGGACCCGGGAACCCGAGTGTAACCGGGCTGCATGACCTTAGGCGAGCACTCGCTGCAATGGGCGAGCACCGAGGCGATTACGGCAGATCGGCGGCCTGCACCAGGAACACCATGTCGTCGCCGGCGCTCGTGGCGAGCCACGTCATCGGCAGATCGGGGAACGCGGCTTCGACAAAGTGACGTTCGTTGCCGATTTCCACGACCAGGACGCCATGCGCCGTCAGGTGCTCGCGCGCACCGGCAATGATGCGTCGAACCACGTCCATCCCGTCGTTACCCCCCGCCAGGGCAAGACGCGGCTCGTGGCGATACTCGGCCGGCAGCACCTGCATCGAGCCTTCGTTCACATACGGCGGATTGGTGAGGATGACTTCGTAACGCTTGCCCGCGGGCAGCGGTGCATACAGGTCGCCCAGATGCAGCGCGACACGGTCGTCGAGGCCGTAGTCGGCCACGTTGATCTTGGCCACGGCGAGCGCGTCGGGTGAAATGTCGACGGCATCGATCTGCGCGGCCGGGAAGGTCTCGGCGGCCAGAATCGCCAGGCAGCCCGAGCCGGTGCACAGTTCGAGGACCTCGGCCACATCGTCGGCGTGATCGACCCATGGCTGCAAGGCGTCTTCCAGCAACTCGCCGATGAACGAGCGCGGCACGATGACGCGCTCGTCCACGTAGAACCGGTGGCCGTGCATCCACGCTTCATTCGTGATGTAAGACGCCGGCACGCGCTCGCCCGCACGACGGTTGACGACCGACAGCACGCGCTCGATTTCCTCGGGCAGCAAACGGGCGTCGAGAAACGGGTCGAGTGTGTCGATCGGCAGGTGCAGCGTATGCAGCAGCAGATAGGCGGCCTCGTCGTACGCCGTGGCCGTGCCATGCCCGAAGGCCAGCTCGGCCTCGGTGAAGCGCGAGACGGCATAGCGCAACAGGTCGCGTAACGTCTGGAAGGGATGGGTCTGTGTCGTCATGGTGGAATGCCTCGTGCGTCTCAGACCACCAGGCGCGTCAACACGCCCCGATAGATGTTCTTGAGCGGTTCGATGTCGGCCACCGCGATGTGTTCGTCGATCTTGTGGATGCTGGCGTTGCACGGACCGAATTCGATGACCTGCGGGCAGAGGCGCGCGATAAAACGCCCGTCGGACGTGCCGCCCGTGGTCGAGAGTTCGGTCTCGAGCCCCGTTTCCTCGCGGATGGCGCTCGCGAGCGCTGCCGACAGGTCGCCGCGCGGCGTGAGGAACGGCTGGCCGCTGATCGACCAGTCGAGCGTATAGGTCAGGCCGTGACGGTCGAGCAACGCATGCACCCGTTGCTGGAGGCCGTCGGACGTGCTGGCCGTCGAGAAGCGGAAGTTGAACATCACCGTCAACTCGCCGGGAATGACGTTGGTCGCGCCGGTGCCTGCGTGGATATTCGAGATTTGCCACGTGGTGGGCGGGAAATACTCGTTGCCGTTGTCCCACACGGTTTGCGTCAGCTCGGCCAGTGCCGGTGCGAATAGGTGCGTTGGGTTCTTGGCGAGGTGCGGATAGGCAATGTGCCCCTGCACGCCCTTGATGACGAGCTTGCCCGACATCGATCCGCGACGCCCGTTCTTGACCATGTCGCCCAGGCGCTGGCTCGATGTCGGCTCACCGACCACGCAATAGTCCAGGCGCTCGCCCCGCGCCGTGAGCGCTTCAACGACCTTCACGGTACCGTCGGTGGCGGGGCCTTCCTCGTCGCTGGTCAGCAGGAAACCCACGGAGCCGGTGTGATCCGGATGTTGGGCGACGAACTCCTCGGAGGCGACCACGAACGCCGCAAGCGACGTTTTCATATCGGCGGCGCCACGACCGTAGAGCATGCCGTCACGATGCGTGGGGGCAAACGGATCCGAATGCCATTGCTCCAGCGGGCCGGTCGGTACGACGTCGGTGTGGCCTGCGAAGACGAGCAGCCGGCCGTCGGTGCCGCGCGTGCCGCGCTTGAGCGCCCAGAGGTTGGTCACGCCGTTCGACGCGATGGTCTCGCACGCGAAGCCGATGGCTTCGAGGCGGCGGGCCAGGATGGCCTGGCAGTCGCGGTCTTCGGGCGTCACCGAGTGACGGGCGATCAGTTGCTCGGTGAGCGCCAGCGTGGCGCCTTGGGAGAAAGTCATGAATTCAGAATCGTGAGGCGTAACTGTCGGGCGTGAAGCCCACGCAAACCTGGCCATCGGCCACCAGCACCGGGCGCTTGATGAGCGACGGATTTTCGACCATCAGCGTGCGGGCCACCGACGTATCGGCCGCCGCCGCTTGTTGTTCCGGCGAGAGTTTGCGCCAGGTCGTGCCCTTGCGATTGAGCAGCGTGGCAAGCGGTACCTGGGCGAGCCAGGTGTCCAGCAGTGCGTCGTTCACGCCCGCTTTCTTGAAGTCGTGAAAATCGTACGCCACGCCATGCTCGTCGAGCCAGGTGCGCGCCTTCTTCACGGTGTCGCAGTTGGGAATGCCATACAGCACTGCCGTCATCGCCGAAACTCCTGGTGTCGCGATTGCAAAGACGCGCCGAAGCCGTCGCCGCCCGACAGGCGGCGAAGCCTCGGATGCCGCGTCGCCTTATTCGCCGCGCAGCAGGTCATTGATGGCCGTCTTGGCGCGCGTTTGCGCATCGACCTTCTTCACGATCACGGCGCAGTACAGGCTGTACTTTCCGTCCTTCGTGGGCAGGTTGCCCGGCACCACGACCGAGCCGGCCGGCACGCGGCCATAATGCACTTCACCGGTTTCGCGATCGTAGATCTTGGTCGATTGCCCCAGATACACGCCCATGGAGATCACCGAGTTCTCTTCGACGATCACGCCTTCCACGACTTCAGAGCGGGCGCCGACGAAGCAGTTGTCCTCGATGATGACCGGGTTGGCCTGCAGCGGTTCGAGCACGCCGCCGATACCGACGCCGCCCGAGAGGTGAACGTTCTTGCCGATCTGGGCGCAAGAACCGACAGTGGCCCACGTGTCGACCATCGTGCCCTCGTCGACGTAGGCGCCGATGTTGGTGTACGACGGCATCAGGACGACGTTCTTGCCGATGAACGAGCCACGACGCGCCACGGCCGGCGGCACGACGCGGAAACCGCCGCGTGCGAAGTCGTCGGCGGTGTAGTCGGCGAACTTGCTCGGCACCTTGTCATAGAACTGGCTGAAGCCGCCAGCCGGCATCACGACATTGTCTTCGAGGCGGAACGACAGCAGCACGGCCTTCTTGACCCATTGGTTCACGATCCAATGGCCGTCTTGCTTCTGGGCCACGCGCAGGGCGCCCTTGTCCAGTTCGGCGATGACGTGGGCGACGGCCTCACGCACCTCGGCAGGTGCCGACTTTGCCGAGATCTCGGCACGGTTGTCCCAGGCTTGGTCGATGGTGGTTTGCAGTGGTTGCGACATGGCGAGAATCGGTTGCAGTGAGAATTAAAGGGATTGGCAGAACTGCACGATGCGCTGGGCGCCTTCGGTGCATTCATCCACATCGGCCACGAGGGCGATGCGCACATAGTTCTCGCCCGGGTTGGTGCCGTGCGTCGCGCGGCCCAGGTACGACCCGGGCAGTACGGCCACATTGTATTGCGCCAGCAACTGGCGCGTGAATTCCGTGTCGGACAAGCCGGTTTTCGTGTCGACCCGGGCCCACAGGTAGAAGCCCGCGTCCGGCAGACGCACGTCGAGCACGTCGGCGAGCATTGGCGTGACGGTCTGGAACTTCTTCAGGTACTTGCTGCGGTTCAGACGCACGTGGGCTTCATCATTCCACGCTGCAACGCTCGCCGCTTGCACGGCCGGACTCATCGCGCAGCCGTGGTACGTGCGGTACAGCAGGAATTTCTTGAGGACGGCGGCGTCGCCCGCCACGAACCCCGAGCGCATGCCCGGCACGTTCGAGCGCTTCGACAGGCTCGAGAACACGACCAGACGGTCGAAGCCCCGACCCAGTCGATGCGCCGCCGCCAGGGCGCCCAGCGGCGCATGTTCTTCGTCGAAGTAGATCTCGGAATAACACTCGTCCGACGCAATCACGAAGCCGAATTCGTCGGAGAGGTCGAACAGGCGCTTCCAGTCGGCAAGACTCAGCACGGCGCCGGTCGGATTGCCCGGCGAGCAGAGATAGACAAGTTGGACGTCGCGCCAGACGTCGGCCGGCACGGCGTCGTAGTCCGGGGCGAAATTACGCGCGGGATCGCTGTCGACGTAATAGGGCGTCGCGCCGGCGAGCAGCGTGGCGCCTTCGTAGATCTGGTAGAACGGGTTCGGACACACCACGCGCGCGCCAGGCTTGCTACCGTCGACGACCGCCTGTGCGAACGAAAAGAGTGCCTCGCGCGAGCCCGTGACCGGCAGGACTTCCGTGGCCGGATTCACGTTGGGCAGCGCGTACCGGCGCTCCAGCCACTCGGCGATTGCCACGCGCAGCGGCTCGCCGCCCGCGGTGGCCGGATAGTTCGAAAGGCCGCCCAGCCCGTCGATCAGGGCTTCCTTGATGAACTGCGGCGTCGGGTGCTTGGGCTCCCCGATGCCGAAGCTGATGGCCTTGTACGTGCTGGCAGGCGTGATGTCCGCCACCAACGACTTCAGGCGTTCAAAGGGGTAGGGCTGGAGCTTGTCGAGTAATGGGTTCACGTGAATTCAAACAGACTCAGGGCTAGGGTTCGCGCTGCCGGGCAAGGCACCTTTCGAGGGCAATCCGGCGCCGTTCGGGCCGGCCGGGCGTTGCACCGCGCCGCCGCGCGGCACGACGAGCGCTTTCCGGGGCCGGACTGGCAGGGCGCAGGCCACGCAGGGCGGCGGTATCGTTCGTAACAACGCGCGAAGGACGGTTCCCGAACGCGCTAAAGAATGGCAAGATCGGCAAAGCGAAAATTATACCGTTATGGCGCGCACAAAGCGCGACCGCTGCGTAATTCAGCCTATTCCGAGGCGCCGATGGGGCAAGCCCAAGGAATAACTCAGATTTTTCAGGAGTCAACAGCATGACCGTAGCCGGCAACGGCGCACACGGCCCGGCGTCGACGGCGAGCGCGTCGCTGCGCGTTCGGGCGGCACCTGCACTGGCCATTCTTATGGGGTCGTCGGTGTGGGGGCTGGCCTGGTTTCCCTATCGCATGCTCGCCCAGTGGGGCGTGGCGGCCGTTCCCGCGCAGATCGGTACCGCAAGCGTCGCGCTGCTGTTGCTCACGCTCGTATATCGCCGCTCGCTCGGCACGCTGCGGTGGTCGTGGCTGCTCGCGGGGGTGGGGTTCGCCGGCGGCGCGACCAACGTCGCGTTTGTCTGGGGCACGACGCACGGTCATGTGATGCGTGTGCTGCTGCTGTTCTACCTGACGCCGGTCTGGACGGCGCTGTTCGCCCACTGGCTGCTGGGCGAGCGCGTCGGCGTGCGCGGCGTTGGGCTGATCGCGCTGGCGCTCGGTGGGGCGGGGCTGATGCTCTGGTCGCCCGCGCTGGGCTGGCCGCTGCCCAACAATCCCGGCGAATGGGCGGGTGCCATTGCCGGGGCGGCCTTTGCGCTCAATAACGTGCTGCTGCGGCGCGTCAGTCAGGCGATGCCCGACGTGCGTGCCGAAATGCGCAGTTGGACGCTGTATCTCGGCTGCGTGGTCGGCGGGTTGCTGGTGTTGCCGTTCGATGGCGGGACCGACACGGGGCGCGCTGCCGTCTCGGTGCTCACGTCGGGTACGGCCGCCGCTGCCGTGGCGCTCGCCTTGGGCGGCGCGATTGCGCTGACCAACGTCGTGGTGCAGTTCGGGCTGGCCCGGGTGCCCGCCAATCAGGCGGCGCTCATCATGCTCTTCGAGATCGTGGTGGCGGCGATATCGTCCTGGTGGCTGGCGAGCGAAGGGCTGGGCGTGCGCGACATTGCGGGCGGACTGTGCATTGTGGCCGCCGGCGTGCTGTCAGGCATTTTGCCGGATTCCGGGCGTTGTAAATGCGCGACGGCGGGGGATGCGATGGTATGATGCGAACCGATGTCATATCGATGTCAGCGGCCAGTGCGCAGCAGTGCGCGCAAGGCCCGACAGGACCAGCTAAGCGCGTCTGCGTCTTTCCCATCATTCCATGACCGATAAAGCGAACCTGCCGTGCGTCTGACCTCCATCAAACTCGCCGGCTTC
This sequence comes from Pandoraea cepalis, assembly GCF_902459625.1. Classification (NCBI taxonomy): domain Bacteria; kingdom Pseudomonadati; phylum Pseudomonadota; class Betaproteobacteria; order Burkholderiales; family Burkholderiaceae; genus Pandoraea; species Pandoraea cepalis. The sequence continues at coordinate 60,302 of NZ_CABPRY010000010.1, read as the reverse complement.
AAGTCCTTCGTCGATCCGACGAACTTCGCGGTGCCTGGCCAACTGGTCGGGATCGTTGGCCCCAACGGGTGCGGCAAATCCAACATCATCGACGCCGTGCGCTGGGTGCTCGGTGAGTCGCGCGCCTCGGAGCTGCGCGGCGAATCGATGCAGGACGTGATTTTCAACGGGTCGACCGCCCGCAAGCAGGCGAGCCGCGCCAGCGTCGAACTCGTGTTCGACAACAGCGCCGGGCGCGCCGCCGGGCAGTGGAGCCAGTACGCCGACATCGCGGTCAAGCGCGTGCTTACGCGCGATGGCACCTCCAGCTACTACATCAACAACCTGCCGGCCCGCCGGCGCGACATTCAGGACATCTTCCTCGGCACTGGCCTCGGGCCGCGCGCCTACGCCATCATCGGGCAGGGGATGATCTCGCGCATCATCGAGGCCAAGCCGGAAGAGTTGCGCGTGTTCCTCGAAGAAGCCGCGGGCGTCTCCAAGTACAAGGAGCGCCGTCGCGAGACCGAGAACCGCCTGCAGGACACGCGCGAGAACCTCACGCGCGTCGAAGACATTCTGCGCGAACTCGGCAGCAATCTCGAAAAGCTGGAATCGCAGGCCGTGGTGGCGAATCGGTACAAGGACTTGCATCGCGACGGCGAAGAAAAGCAGCAGCTGCTGTGGCTGCTGCGCAAGAACGAAGCCCAGAACGAACAAGAGCGTCAACAGCGCGCGATTGAATCGGCGCAGGTCGATCTCGAAGCGCAGATGGCGCGTCTGCGCGGCTCCGAATCGGATCTCGAAACGCTGCGCGCCGCTCATTACACGGCCACCGATGCCGTTCAGGCCGCGCAAAGCGCCATGTACGAGGCGAATTCGGAGGTCAGCCGGCTGGAAGCCGAGATCCGCTACGTCGTCGAGTCGCGCAACCGCGTGCAGGCGCAACTGGCGGCGCTCACCTCGCAGCGCGAGCAATGGCAGGCGCGATCGGCGCAGTCGGAAGAGGCCCTGGCGCTCGCGGAAGAGGAACTCATCATCGCCGAAGAGCGCGCGGCCACGGCGCAGGATCAGGCGGCCGATCAGAACGACGCGCTGCCGGCGCTGGAAGCCGGCTGGCGCGACGCGCAGACCCTGCTCAACGAGCAGCGCAGCGAGATTTCGCAGGTCGAGCAGAGTCTGAAGCTCGAAGCGGCGCACCAGCGCAATGCCGATCAGGCGTTGCAGCAGTTGCAGCAGCGTCAGGAGCGTCTGCAAGGGGAGGCGCGCGGGCTCGACAAGCCCGACGAAGCCGAGCTGGAGATGCAGCGCGCCGATCTTGCCGAACATCAGGCGATGCTCGAAGACGCGCAGGCCGAACTTGCCGACGCGCAGGAGCGGCTGCCGCGACTCGAAGCCGAGCGTGCCGAGGCGCAGGCGCGGGTGCAGTCCGAAGCCGCGTCCATTGCGCAGCTCGAAGCGCGCCTCACCGCACTCAAGCAACTTCAGGAGAGTGTGCAGACGGAGGGCAAGGTGCAGCCGTGGCTCGACAAGCACGAGCTGGCGCAATTGCCGCGTCTATGGAAAAAACTGCACATTGAGCCGGGCTGGGAAAACGCCCTTGAATCGGTGCTGCGCGAGCGTCTGGCTGCCCTGGAAATCAGCAATCTGGACTGGGTGAAGGCGTTTGCGAGCGATGCGCCGCCGGCCAAGCTGGCGTTCTATTCGCCGCCAGCCGCCGCGCGTGCGCTCGACGCCCCGGCGTCGCTGCGCCCGCTGCTTTCGTTGCTGCGCATCGACGATCCTGGCCTTCGTGCCGTGCTGCAGGAGTGGCTCGGTCACGTGTTCGTCGCCGACGATCTCGCGCAGGCGATGGTCGCCCGGGCGCAACTGCCGGAGGGCGCGTCGTTCGTCGTCAAGGCGGGGCACCAGGTCACGCGCGTGGGTGTGCAGCTTTATGCCGCCGACTCCGAGCAGGCTGGCTTGCTCGCGCGTCAGCAGGAAATCGAGAACCTGGGCAAGCAACTGCGCGCGCAGGTGTTGCTGTCGGACGAAGCCAAGGCCGCCGCCGTGCGGGCGGAGGCTGCCTACAGCCAGGCGGCCCAGTCGCTCACCGAGGTGCGCGGGCGTGCCGAGCGCGCCACCCAGCGTGTGCATGCGCTGCAGATGGATGTGCTCAAGCTCACGCAAGCCTATGAGCGCTTCAACGCCCGCAGCACGCAGATCGACGAAGAGCTGCGTGAAATCGCCGCGCAGATCGAGGAGCAACTGGCGCTGCGCGCCGAATCGGAGGCGAACTTCGAGCAGAGCGACGCGCGTCTGGCCGAATTGCAGGCGACGTTCGAAGACGGGCAGCTCGAATTCGAATCGCTCGACAGCCGGCTCTCGGATGCCCGCAACCGCGCGCGCGAGTTGGAGCGTCTGGCGCAGGAAGCGGCGTTCGGTCAAAAAGGGATTTCAAGCAAGATCGACGAGCACCGCCGCAGTATCCAGACGGCGCTCGAGCAGGCCGAACGTTTGGTGGTGTCGATCGAGCAGGCACAGGCCGAACTCGCGCAGATCACCGAACAGACGGTCGAGAACGGTTTGCAGGACGCGCTTGAACTCCGCGCGCAGAAGGAAGAGATTCTCGGGGCCGCACGCATCGAACTTGAGGCGCTCACGCACAAGTTGCGTCAGAGCGACGAAGAGCGGCTGGCGGCGGAGCGCGGGCTGCAACCGCTGCGCGACCGAATCACGGAATTCCAGTTGAAGGAGCAGGCGGCACGCCTGAACCGCGAGCAGTTTGTCGAGCAACTGACGGCGGCCGAGGTCGACGAGGAGGCACTCGCCGTCAAGCTCACGCCCGAAATGAAGCCGTCGTACCTGCAAGGCGAAGTCACCCGCATCAACAACGCGATCAACGCGTTGGGTCCGGTCAACATGGCCGCGCTGGAAGAGTTGGAGACGGCGCGTGAGCGCAAGGTCTTCCTCGACGCACAGTCGGCCGACCTGAACGATGCCATCGACACCCTCGAAGGCGCGATTCGCAAAATCGACGAAGAGACGCGGTTGATGCTCCAGGGCACGTTCGACGAAGTGAACAAGCATTTCGGCGAACTGTTCCCGCTGCTGTTCGGCGGCGGACAAGCCAAGCTCATCATGACCGGCGACGAAATCCTCGACGCTGGCGTACAAGTCATGGCGCAACCGCCAGGCAAGAAGAACTCCACGATTCATCTGCTGTCGGGGGGGGAGAAGGCGCTCACGGCCATTGCACTGGTGTTCGGCATGTTCCAGCTCAATCCGGCACCGTTCTGTTTGCTCGACGAGGTGGACGCGCCGCTGGACGATGCCAACACCGAGCGCTACGCCAAGATGGTGGCGCGCATGTCGGACCGTACCCAATTCGTATTTATTTCGCATAACAAAATCGCGATGGAAATGGCCAATCAGCTCATCGGCGTCACCATGCAGGAACAAGGGGTGTCGCGGATCGTCGCGGTGGACATGGAGTCGGCGATCAATCTGGCCGAGATCGTCTGAGCCCGCGCCCACGATGGAGAAGAGAGAGGAACGCCGCGCATGAATGAACTGCAGCTCAGCTTGATTGGCGCAGGGGTAGTGGTACTGCTGGGAGTCGTGGCCTATAACGCCTGGCAGGGCAGCAAGGCACGCGCACGAATACCGCGTCGCATGCCGGTCGACGGTGCCGGCATCGATGCGACCGCCGGCGTGCCGGATGCCGACGACGATCGTCCGTTCATCGAACCGACGCTTTCGCCGCCGCGGGTGCCGGCACAGTCGAGCGAGCGCCGTGAGCCCACGCTGGGGCCAGCGGTGGCGGCCGGCAGTTCGGTGCAAGATGCGTTCGCGATCAACGAGGATGCCTGGGATGCGCCGCCGGCATCGCGCAAGCGCGCCACGCAGGACGCCGCAGCCCATGCCGCCCGCCCCGAGGAGTCCGTGACTGCCACGGCCGACACGGCGGTGGAGGCCGACGACGGCGCTCTCGACAGGCAAGCGCAGGCCCGCGATGCGCAGGAAGCGGCGGCCGCGAGCGCGGTCGCACGCTTTGACGCGGAACTGGCGGCCGATGACACGGTGGACGCTGCGGCGGCCGGTTCGGTCGCCACGGCGGCCGCGGCGCCCGAGCTCGCCAACGTCGACACCAACGAACCCGTCGCGAACGCCGAGGCAGTCGCGACGGCGGCTGCCACGCCCGAGGCAGCGACTGCGGCCGTGGTGCCCGTGGCAGCACCGCCGGCTGCGCCGAGCGGTCCGCCACCGATCATCGACGAGCGCATCGACTGCGTCGTCGCACTACCGTTGGCCAATGTGATCGCGGCGGAGCGTTTGATGCCGCTGACGGTACGCATGCGCCGCGCGGGCAGCAAACCCGTCAACATTGAGGGCCGTGCCGACGAGCATTCGCCGTGGGAGTTGATTCGCTCCGGCGGGCGCTACCACCAGTTGCGTATGGCTGTACAGTTGGCCAACCGCGCGGGCGCCCTGAATGAGGTCGAGTTCTCCGAGTTTTCGAATCTCGTGCAGACCCTCGCCGATGCGGCTGACGCCTTGCCCGAATTGCCCGACATGGTGGAGACGGTCGCCCGCGGCCGTGAACTCGACAGCTTTGCCGCGCAATGCGATGCCCAACTGTCGGTGAACGTGCTTTCGGACGGCGCGCCGTGGTCGGCCAACTACGTGCAGGCGGTCGCCACGCAAGACGGGCTGCTGCTCTCACGCGACGGCATGCGGTTCGTCAAGCTCGATGCACGCCAGAATCCGGTGTTCATGCTGCAGTTCGGCGACACCAACTTCCTGCGTGACGACCTGACATACAAGGGCGGCGATCTGATCACGATGCTGCTCGATGTGCCGGTGGCCGACGAGGACCTGCTGCCGTTCCGTCTGATGTGCGATTACGCACGTTCGATCGGACAGCGCATCGGGGGCCGGGTGGTGGACGATCAGCGTCGACCGCTCTCCGATGCTGCGCTGCAAAACGTCGACAAGCAATTGCTCAAGCTCTACGAACGCCTCGAGGCGCGCGGTCTGCCGGCGGGCTCGCCGGTCACGCGCCGCCTGTTCAGCCAGTAATTTCGAACCGAAGCGCGGCAGACGACGACCCGTCGGATGCCGCGTTCGAAGCACGCCGTTCACCGTCGGGTGAGCGGCGTTTTTTGTTCCAATCGATGGATGAATGCGATCGACAACGCGCAGTTGCGTACGTCGAAGGCATAATGTCCTGACTTCCCGTCTCCCGAGTCTGCTTGCATGTCCCAAACTTCTGTTCCGGGTCAGGGCGCGAACGCCCCTACCGCTACCGATGCATCGCCCGCCGCCCGCCGCGCGGCCGAGTTGCGTGCCGAGTTGGCGCGTCACAACCGCGCGTACTACGAAGAGGATGCGCCGCTGATTCCGGATGCCGAGTACGACCGGCTGTTTGCCGAACTGGTCGCGCTCGAGACGAATCATCCCGAATTGAAGCGTCCCGATTCACCCACGCAACGTGTGGGTGGCAAGCCGGTGGAAGGGTTCGCACAGGTCGTGCATCGCGTGCCGATGCTCTCGCTGAACAACGGCTTTGCCGACGAGGATGTTCAAGCGTTCGATCGTCGCGTGTCGGATGGACTGCGCGATGGCGGCGCACCCACCGGCGATCTGTTCGGCGCGCCCGTCGAATATGCGGCCGAGCTGAAGTTTGACGGGCTCGCGATCGCATTGCGCTATGAGCGCGGGGTGCTCGTTCAGGCGGCCACGCGTGGCGACGGCACGACGGGCGAGGAGGTCACCGCAAACATCCGCACGATCAAGACGATTCCGCTGCGCCTGAAGACCGACAACCCGCCCGAAGTGCTTGAGGTGCGTGGTGAAGTGCTGATGTTCCGGGCCGACTTCGACAAACTCAATCGGGCGCAGGAAGCGGCAGGCGAGAAGGTGTTCGTCAATCCGCGCAACGCGGCGGCGGGCAGCCTGCGGCAGCTCGATTCGAGGATTACGGCGAAGCGTCCGTTGTCGTTCTTTGCTTATGGGGTGGGGGAGCTGGTGGGTGTGCCGATGCCGGAGACGCACTCGGCATTGCTCGATTGGTATGTCACGCTCGGCATTCCGGTCAACGAGCGGCGCGAAGTCGTGCAGGGCGCACAGGGGTTGCTGGCGTTCTACCGCGCGGTGGGAGAGGCGCGTGAGTCGCTGCCTTACGACATCGATGGCGTCGTCTACAAGGTCAATCGTCGCGACGAGCAGGATCGGCTTGGATTTGTCTCACGCGCTCCGCGCTTCGCGCTGGCGCACAAGTTTCCGGCGCAGGAGGCGCTGACGACGTTGCTCGACATCGAAGTGCAGGTGGGGCGGACCGGGGCAATTACGCCGGTGGCGCGGCTCTCGCCCGTCTTTGTCGGCGGGGCGACCGTCACGAATGCTACGCTGCACAACGAAGACGAGATTCGCCGCAAGGACGTGATGATCGGCGATACGGTGATCGTGCGCCGGGCGGGCGATGTGATTCCGGAAGTCGTCGGATCGGTGCTCGAGCGTCGACCCGACGATGCAAGAGCGTTCGTCATGCCGACGGCGTGCCCGGTGTGCGGATCGGCCATCGAGAAACTGCCCGACGAGGTGATCGCGCGATGCACGGGCGGCTTGATTTGCGCGGCGCAGCGCAAGCAGGCGTTGCTGCACTTTGCCCAGCGTCGGGCGCTCGACATCGAGGGGCTTGGCGACAAGCTCGTGGAGCAGCTGGTCGACCAGCACATCATTCGCACGCCTGCAGATCTGTTCAAACTGGGCGTGGCGAAGCTTGCCGCGCTTGACCGGATGGCCGACAAGTCGGCGTCCAATCTCGTGGCGGCGTTGGAGACGGCGCGTCACACAACGCTGGCGCGGTTCATCTTCGCGTTGGGTATTCGCCATGTGGGCGAGGCGACGGCGAAGGATCTCGCGCGTCATTTTGGCAAGCTCGACAATGTGATGGCGGCGAGCACCGAGGAGTTGCTGGCCGTGCCCGACGTCGGACCGATTGTGGCCCAGTCCATCGCCAATTTCTTTGGCGAACCGCATAATGTCGAAGTGATTGAGCAACTGCGGGCGGCGGGCGTGACCTGGGTGGAATCGGAGCCGGCGGCTGCGGCACCGCTGCCGCTGGCCGGCAAGACCTTCGTGCTCACAGGCACGCTGCCGACGCTCTCGCGCGACGAGGCGAAAGCCATGCTGGAGGAGCGGGGGGCAAAGGTTGCCGGTTCGGTTTCTGCGAAAACCGACTACGTGGTGGCGGGCGCAGAAGCCGGCAGCAAGTTGGCGAAGGCTGAGGCACTGGGTGTGCCCGTGCTGGATGAAGACGCTATGCGGGCGATGTTGGCCGCGCTTTGATGGGAGGATCCAATCGATGATTCGCGACATCCTGAAGATGGGCGATCCGCGCCTGCTGCGCATCGCCAAACCCGTGGAACATTTCGACACGCCCGAGTTGCGGGAGCTGGTCGCCGACATGTTCGACACCATGAAGCACGCAAACGGCGCGGGACTGGCGGCGCCGCAGATCGGCGTCGATCTGCAGGTGGTGATCTTCGGCTTCGAGCATAACGAGCGCTACCCGGACGCGCCCGAAGTGCCTGAAACCGTGCTCATCAATCCCGTCATCACACCGCTCACGCAGGACATGGAAGAGGGCTGGGAAGGCTGCTTGTCGGTGCCGGGGCTGCGCGGCATGGTCAATCGTTATTCGATGCTTCGCTATGAGGGGGTCGACCAGTATGGCCGAGCGATCGATCGCGTGGCTGAGGGCTTTCACGCCCGAGTCGTTCAACACGAGTGCGACCACCTGATCGGCAAGCTCTACCCGATGCGCATTACCGACTTCAGCAAGTTTGGATTTACCGAGATTCTCTTTCCGGGACTTGATCCCAAGAGCGACGACTGACGCGGGGGACGAGGCGGCACCGCGTTAATCTGATTCGCGGCAATTGGCTGATCTTGCCGAGCGTCTGGACCAGATCGCGGGCTCGTCCGATAGCGCCCTCGCCTGAAAGACAAAACCCCATGCTCCGAGAAGCATGGGGTTCATGTGCACGATGAGCCTGCCGCGATGGCAGGCTTTTTCATGGGCTGTGTGCCGACTCAGAAGCCTTCGCCGGCGCGCAGGTAGCGCCACTCACCAACGGGCAGGTTGCCCAGCGTGATGCGTCCCATGCGAACGCGCTTGAGGCCGGTCACATGCAGGCCGACCAGTTCGCACATCCGGCGGATCTGACGTTTCTTGCCTTCCTTGAGCACGAAGCGCAGTTGCTCCGGGTTCTGCCACTCGACCTGTGCGGGTTTGAGCGGTTGATCGTCGAGTTCCAGGCCGTGACGCAGCAGGGCCAGACGGTCTGCCGGGAAATGCGCCTGAACGTTTTCGACATGCTCGTTATACGAGACGCGCACGAGGTACTCCTTCTCGATATCCGAATCTTCCCCGATCAGTTGCTTGGCAATGCGACCGTCTTGCGTCAGGACGAGCAGGCCGGTCGAGTCGATGTCGAGGCGTCCGGCGGGCGCGAGACTGCGTAGATGCGACGGCGAGAAACGCACGCCGGAATCGTCCTCGGCCCAGTGATGCTCGCGCGTGACCAGCACGACAGCGGGCTCGTAGCCGTCTTCTGCCTGTGCGGAGACGTAGCCCACGGGCTTGTGCAGCAGGATCGTCATGCGATTGGCTTGCTCCTTGTGCGCAGCCTGCACGACGGTAATTTCCTGGGTCGGCAGGATCTTCGTGCCGAGTTCGGTCACGACCTTGCCGTCGACGCGAACCCAACCCTTGGCGATCCACTCGTCGGCTTCGCGACGCGAACACAGGCCGAGTTCAGACATGCGCTTGGATAGGCGCAGCGACCCAGCGGCGTCGTGATGGATCTTGACGTCGTCATCGGCATCGCGCGCGACGCGCGCGGGGCGTGCCGGCCGTGCGGTCCGCGCGTCACGATCGTCGCGGGCGAAGCGGCCGCCGGGCGCGCCTTCGCCACGGGCGCCACCTTCGGCAGCGCGACGCGGACGGTCTTCGTCAAAACGGCGTGGGGCACGGTCGTCGGGTCCCCGTTTGGCCGGACGGGCGAAATCGCCACGGGCACCACCTTCGGCAGCGCGACGCGGACGGTCTTCGTCAAAACGGCGCGGGGCACGGTCGTCGGGTCCCCGTTTGGCCGGACGGGCGAAATCGCCACGGGCGCCACCTTCGGCGGCACGACGCGGACGGTCTTCGTCAAAACGGCGCGGGGCACGGTCGTCGGGTCCCCGTTTGGCCGGGCGGGCGAAATCGCCACGGGCACCGCCTTCGGCAGCGCGACGCGGACGCGTTTCGTCGTCAAGTCGTGCCGGACGCGCGCCAGCAACGCGCTCGCGTTGGCCACGTGCGGGCGGACGTTCGCCCGTCGAACGCTTTTCGTACGGCGTTGTGCTGCCGGCCGCAGGTTTGCGTGGCGCGACGGCACTTCCGGCCGGGCGACGTGCACCCGCCGGCGTAGCCGCATTGTCCACCGTACGCGGTCGTGCCGGTTTCGCGGCCGGCTTCTTTTTTGCGCCGCTGGCGTCGAGCATCGACGCGGGCACGGCTTTGGTCGGACGGCTCAGCGCGCCGGACGAACGCACCGGAGCGCGAGTCTTGTCGAGAGTGCGGGGATGTTTGGCGCTCAGTTTGGTGCGCGGGGTATCGCTCATGATTCCAATGCTTCGAGTAATTCGGTCTCGACGGCGATTTGCAGACGACTGTCCTGCAAACGGCTGCCATCGAGCAGGAACGTGTCTTCGACACGCTCGCCGAGGGTGTTGATGCGGGCGGTACGCACGCTTACGCCGTGACGCGCAAGCACGCGAGCGACCGCGTACAGCAGACCGGTGCGGTCGTTGGCCGACACCGATAGCAAGTAGTACTGACCGCGATCGTCGGGGCGCAAATCGACGCGCGGCGTGACCGGGAAACTGCGCGAGCGTCGCGGCAGCCGGCCTTTGCTGGGCTCTGCCAGTGGCTCGACACGCGTGAGCAGCGACACCAGTTCGCTCTCCACCAGATTGATGATGTCGCGATAGCTCGTGTCCAGACCCGGGTCGGTCAGCAGAAAGCTGTCCAGGGCAAAGCCGTGGCTGGTCGTATGTACCTTGGCGTCGAGAATCGATAGCCCTTTGCGCTCGAAATAGCCGCAAATGCGCGCGAACAGATCGAGTTGGTCGCGCACGTAGACCATCACCTGCAGCCCTTCGCCGATCGGTGAGGGACGAGCCTTGACAATGGGGGTCGCGCTGCCCACGTGCCGCCAAAGATGGCGCGTCTGCCATGCGACGTCGGCCGGATCGTTGCGCAGGAAGTAGGCGACGTCCAGCGTGCTCCAGAGTGCCTCCTGCGCGCGCTCCGGCACGGTGTAGAGGCGCAGCAGCCCGAGGGCCTCTTCCTTGCGCGCTTTGAGCTGTGAACGCGGATCCGGATTGGCGCCGCCCAGCACCTGTAACGTCAGCCGATACAGGTCTTCCAGCAGCTTGCCCTTCCAGGCGTTCCACACCTTCGGACTGGTGCCGCGAATATCGGCGACCGTCAGGAGATACAGTGCCGTCAGGCGCCGCTCATTTCCCACTTTCGCCGCAAAGCGTCGGATGACCTCGGGGTCGGTGGTGTCCTGCTTCTGCGCCACCGTGCTCATCGTCAAATGCTCACCCACCAGCCAGACGATCAGATCCGTGTCCTCCTTGTCGATGCCGTGACGGGCGCAGAAACGTCGGGCATCGGCCATGCCGAGCGTGGAGTGATCGCCACCGCGACCCTTCGCAATGTCGTGAAACAAGGCCGCGACCGTCAGCGCCCAAGGTCGGTCAAAGTTCGCGATCAACTGGCTGCAGAACGGGTACTCGTGCGCGTGCTCCGCCACGGCGAAACGGCGGATGTTGCGCACGACCATCAAGATGTGCTGGTCGACGGTGTAGACGTGGTACAGGTCGTGCTGCATCTGGCCAACCACGCGACGAAAGTTGATCAGGTAGCGGCCGAGCACGCTCGTCTGGTTCATCAGGCGCAAGGCGTGGGTAATGCCCTGCGGCTGCTGGAGAATGCCGAGAAAGGTGCTGCGATTTTCGGGGTCGGCGCGCCACTGCGCGTTCATCAGTTCGCGAGCGTTATACAGCGCCCGCAGCGTGCGCGCCGAGAGCCCCTTCACACCGACGACCTGTTCGTAAAGCAGGAACGTCTCGAGGATCGCATTCGGGTGACGCTGGTACAACTCGTCGTCCACGATCTCGATCATCCCTTGCTTCTCGACGAAACGCTCGTTGATCACCCGCGTGACCCCGCTGGTTTGCGGGAACAGGCGCGCTTCGACGTTGAGCAGCAGCACCGTATTGAGTTGCGAGACGGCTTTGGCGGCCCAGTAGTAGCGCCGCATGAGCTGCTCGCTGGCCCGCTTGGTGGGGGTGGCATCGAAGCCGAGACTTTGCGCGAGCGACGTTTGCATGTCGAATACGAGCACGTCCTGACGCCGTCGCGCCAGCAAGTGCAGCCGTGCGCGCAGGCCCTTGAGGAATTGCTCGTTGCGGCGCAGCTCCTTGAGCTCACGATCGGTCAGCAGTTCCCGCGCGAACAGTTCCGCCCAGCTGTTGCCGAGGCCGGCGGCCTTCGTCATCCAGAGAATGACCTGCAGGTCGCGCAGTCCGCCCGGGCTTTCCTTGCAGTTGGGTTCAAGGCTGTACGGGGTGTCCTGATACTTGGCGTGACGCTGGCGGATCTCCAACTGTTTGCTGCGGAAAAACGCTCGCGGATCGAGATCGGCGGAGAAGCGCCGCTCGAAGTCGTCGAAGAGCGCCGCATTGCCGGTGAGCAGGCGGGCTTCCAGCAGACTGGTTTGTACAGTGACGTCGGCATGTGCTTCGGTGATGCACTCGTCGACCGTGCGGACCGACGATCCGATCTCGAGCCCGATATCCCACAGGAAGCCGATAAACGGCTCCACGTGCGAGGTGAGCACCTGCGCGTCGGCATCCGCGTGGAGCAGGAGAATGTCGACGTCCGAGTGCGGGTACAGTTCGCCGCGCCCGTAGCCGCCCACGGCGACGAGCGCGAAACCATCGGGCATCTCGCACTCGTCCCACGCGTCGCGCATGGCTTGATCGACCGCCTGGCACAAGCCATGCAGAAGCACGTCGATCTTGCCGTGCGTGGAAAAGCGGTCGACGAGTTCGGCCTTGCGGTCCTTGAGGGCCTGACGTAGCGGAGACGGGGCGTGCGCACGCGCGTGCATGGCGGCTTCCTGGTGGTGAAAGTAACGAGTCAGGCCGGGCGGCCGCTGCGGTGACAGGCGGCCGGACTTCAGTGGCTCAGGTAGCGGTGGCGAACGATGTCACATACGACGAACCGGGCGGCGGCGGCGGCGTCAGGGCGGAGTGCGTGAGCACCTCGTGGCCCGTCGGCGTCACGAGCACCGTGTGCTCCCATTGCGCCGACAGACTGCGATCGCGCGTCTTGACCGTCCATTGATCGGGCATCGTCCGAATCTCGCGCTTGCCCGCGTTGATCATCGGCTCGATGGTAAAGATCATGCCCGCCTGCAGCTCGAGGCCGGTGCCCTGGCGACCGTAATGCACGATCTGCGGGTCCTCGTGGAATACCTGACCAATGCCGTGGCCACAGTATTCGCGCACCACGCTATATCCCTGCGCTTCGGCATGCGTCTGGATGGCTTGGCCGATATCGCCCAGATGCGCGCCCGGGCGCACCTGGTTGATGCCGAGCCACATGCATTCATACGTCACCTGCGCCAAACGCTTCGCCAGGATCGAACCTTCACCGACGATGAACATGCGGCTGGTATCGCCGAAGTAGCCATCCTTGATGACGGTGATGTCGATGTTCAGCGCGTCGCCGTTCTTGAGCGTTTTGTCGCCGGGAATGCCGTGGCAGATCACGTCGTTGACCGAGATGCAGGTGGCCTTGGGGTAGGGCGGATAACCGGGCGGTTGATAGTTCAGCGGTGCCGGCACGGTGCCCTGCTCCTTGAGCATGTATTCGTGGCAGAGCCGGTCGAGCTCCCCGGTCGTGACGCCGGCGCGCACATGCGGCGTAATGAAATCGAGCACCTCGCTGGCCAGTCGGCAGGCGACGCGCATCATTTCGATATCGTGGGCATTCTTGAGGGTGATGGCCATTGCTGAATCGGAGAGATTGCGTAAACAGTGCCGCATTATCGCACCAACGGACGGTTTTCGCCCCGTCCGGCTTGGATTTCGGAGCGTTCCGACGAGGAATTTCCGAGGTTCCTGGCGCATCGCTCGGCCGCGCGGTGAACCGGCCGGAGCACCGCGCGGATCGGGCGTTTCCGACTTGTCATCACAAGTTCACGCGTCGCTTGAGTGCTGGTGGGGTGCGATGCTATAATCTCGGGCTAAGTCGAGGACGAATTGCTAATAAACCCAAGGGTTTTCCCTTGTGTTTCAACGGTCTTCGCCGGGTTTTCAGGGGCGTTTTTGCCCCAGTGTGGTGCCGATCGGTGCCGCATCCGGCGGGTGGCGGGGTGGCAGTGTCGATTGTCGGCTTGGAAATTTTGAAATCGCGGGCCGGCGCACCCAGGGTGCCCGATCTTCGCAGGCGGGTCATGCAAAGCTGTGTGGCAGTCTGGCGAAACGGGTACGGCAGCCGGTCTAAGACCTAACCCTCACGGAGAATCACATGTCTGTCACTATGCGTCAGATGCTGGAAGCGGGCGTCCACTTTGGTCACCAAACCCGTTTCTGGAACCCCAAGATGGCCCCCTACATCTTCGGCCATCGCAACAAGATTCACATCATCAACCTCGAAAAGACGTTGCCGATGTACCAGGACGCACTGAAGTACGTGCGTCAACTGGCAGCAAACCGCGGCACGATCCTGTTCGTGGGCACGAAGCGTCAAGCGCGTGACATCGTGGCGGAAGCCGCGGGTCGCGCCGGCATGCCTTACGTCAACAACCGTTGGCTGGGCGGCATGCTGACGAACTTCAAGACGCTGAAGTCGTCGATCAAGAAGCTCAAGGACATGGAGCAGGCCCTGGAAGCCGGCGAGCAAGAGCGCATGAGCAAGAAGGAAGCGCTGCTGTTCGATCGCGAAATGGCCAAGCTGCAGAAGTCTATCGGTGGCGTGAAGGATATGGGCGGCATGCCCGACGCCATTTTCGTCGTCGACGTCGGCTACCACAAGATCGCCATCACGGAAGCCAACAAGCTGGGTATTCCGGTGATCGCCGTGGTCGACACGAACCACTCGCCGGAAGGTGTGGATTACATCATCCCGGGTAACGACGACTCGAGCAAGGCTGTCGAGCTGTACGTGCAAGGCGTTGCCGACGCTGTCCTCGAAGGCCGTGCAAACGCCGTCAAGGAAGTCGTGGAAGCCGTTCGCGGCGATGGTAACGACGAGTTCGTCGAAGTGAACGAAGAGGCGTAAGCGGCCGCCGCTGCGTAACAAAAGGGGCTGCTGGTGGCGCCCCTTTTTTTTAGTCCGATTTTCCCGCGTCGGGTGCGCGGGGCGCCACGGGGCGGGCAGCGAGGCCGTCCGGACGCCATCCACTCCCGACTGATTCGATATACAGGAGTAACGATATGCCGGCAATTACTGCAGCAATGGTGGGCGAACTGCGCGCCAAGACCGATGCGCCGATGATGGAATGCAAGAAGGCGCTGACCGAAGCCGATGGCGATATGGTCCGTGCTGAAGAAATCCTGCGTGTCAAGCTGGGCAGCAAGGCCAGCAAGGCCGCCAGCCGTATCACCGCCGAAGGCGTGATCGCTGCCTACATCGACGGCGGCAAGGGTGCCGTGGTCGAAATCAACTGCGAAACCGACTTCGTCTCGAAGAACGACGACTTCCTGAAGTTCGCGAACGACGTGGCCAAGCTGGTCGCCGAGCACAACCCGGCCGACGTGGCGGCACTGTCGGCGCTGCCGCTCGACGGCAAGACCGTTGAGCAAGTGCGCGCGGACCTGATCGGCAAGATCGGCGAAAACATGACCATTCGTCGCTTCCAGCGCTATGACACGGCGGGCAAGCTGGCGGCTTACCTGCACGGCACGCGTATCGGTGTGGTCGTCGAGTATGACGGCGCTGACGCCGAAGTCGGCAAGAACGTCGCCATGCACATCGCCGCGATGAAGCCGGTGGCCGTGTCGGGCGATCAAGTCTCGCCGGAACTGATCGAGAAGGAGCGCAAGGTCGCTGCCGAGAAGGCTGCCGAGTCGGGCAAGCCGGCCGAGATCGTGGCCAAGATGGTGGAAGGCAGCGTGCAGAAGTTCCTCAAGGAAGTCTCGCTGTTCAATCAGGCTTACGTGAAGGACGACAAGTCGAGCGTCGAGCAGATGCTCAAGGCCAACAACACCACGGTCAAGGCATTCACCATGTTCGTGGTCGGCGAAGGCATCGAGAAGAAGCAGGACGACTTCGCGGCGGAAGTGGCGGCGCAAGTGGCTGCGGCCAAGCAGTCGTAATTCGCGCAGTACCGCAGTATCCGGGGGCGGCGGTGCCGTCCCCGTTGTTTCATCCAGAATACCCAACAGTGCCCGACCAGACTTCTTAAGGACCGCCATGTCTACTCCTTACAAACGCGTACTTCTCAAGCTCTCTGGTGAAGCCCTCATGGGTGACGATGCATTCGGCATCAACCGCGCGACCATTGAACGGATGGTTGACGACATTGCCGAGGTCGTTCGCCTGGGCACGCAACTGGCCGTCGTGATCGGCGGCGGTAATATTTTCCGGGGTGTGGCAGGCGGTGCCGCGGGTATGGACCGTGCAACGGCCGACTACATGGGCATGCTGGCCACGATGATGAATGCCCTGGCGCTGCAGGATGCCATGCGCCATGCGGGTATCGAAGCGCGTGTGCAGTCCGCGCTGCGCATGGATCAGGTGGTCGAGCCCTACATCCGTCCGCGTGCGATCCGTCAGCTTGAGGAAGGCAAGGTCGTGATTTTCGCCGCGGGTACCGGCAACCCGTTCTTTACGACCGACACGGCAGCGGCGCTGCGCGGTTCGGAAGTCGGCGCCGAAGTGGTCCTCAAGGCGACCAAGGTCGACGGCGTATACTCCGCAGACCCCAAGAAGGATCCCAACGCGGTAAAGTATTCGACCATCAGCTTCGACGAGGCGATCTCCAAGCACCTGCAGGTCATGGACGCGACGGCTTTCGCGCTGTGCCGCGACCAGAAGATGCCGGTGCGAGTCTTCTCGATTGTGAAGCCGGGCGCGCTCAAGCACGTCATTCTCGGCGAAGACGAGGGAACGCTCGTCCACGTTTGAGTTCAAATTGCGGCGTCGGCGTGCATGGGCGCGCCGACGCCGTATTATTTACGTTTGCGTAACAATTCAAGGTTTGGAGGTTGTCATGAGCGTTGCTGACGTCAAGAAAAGTGTCGAGCAAAAGATGAAAAGCTCGATCGAGTCGTTCAAGAACAACCTGGCGAAGATTCGTACCGGTCGTGCGCATGTCGGCCTGCTCGATCACGTTCAGGTGGACTACTACGGCTCGATGGTGCCCATCTCCCAGGTCGCCAACGTGAACCTCGTGGATAGCCGTACGATCGGCGTGCAGCCGTGGGAAAAGAAGATGGTTGGCGTGGTCGAGAAGGCCATCCGCGAATCGGATCTGGGTCTGAACCCGGCCACGCAAGGCGATCTGATTCGTGTGCCGATGCCGATGCCGACCGAAGAGCGCCGTCGCGAGCTGACCAAGCTGGTCAAGTCGGAAGGCGAAGCCGCCAAGGTCGCCGTGCGCAACCTGCGTCGCGATGCCAACGAGCAGCTCAAGAAGCTGGTCAAGGACAAGGAAGCGTCGGAAGACGACGAGCGCCGTGGCAGCGACGAAGTGCAGAAGCTCACGGACAAGTTTGTCGCCGAGATCGACGAACTGGTCAAGCAGAAGGACGCCGAGATCATGACGGTCTGAGTGCTCCGGCACTCACCACCGCAAGATCTCTGCTGACTTTCGCGCTCGACTCCCGCACCGTACCTCAATGGGTTTTCTCAGCTCTACGCGCTCCGTTCCCAAGACAGAGAGCATTCCTCGCCACGTTGCTATCGTCATGGATGGCAACGGGCGTTGGGCTACCCGTCGCAAGTTGCCTCGCGTGGCGGGCCACAAGCGTGGCGTCGATGCCGTGCGTGAGGCCGTGACGGCCTGCGCCGAAATCGGCGTCGAGTATCTGACGCTGTTCGCGTTCAGTTCCGAGAACTGGCGCCGTCCGCAGGACGAGGTGTCGACGCTGATGCAGCTTTTCATTCTCGCGCTCGAGCGTGAAGTCGGGAAGCTGCACAGCAACGGTATTCGCCTTCGCGTCATTGGCGCGCTCGATGCGTTCGAGCCGCGCATTCAGGAACTGGTCAGGCGTGCGGAAGCCCGCACACAAGACAATACGGGTCTCACACTGACCATTGCGGCCAACTACGGCGGGCGATGGGACATTTTGCAGGCGGCCCAGAAGCTTGCCGCCGCACGTGTGGCGGCCGGTGGTGCAGCGGCGCTCGACGCGTCGTTCACCGAGGACGATCTCGCGCCTTACCTGAGCATGGCCTACGCGCCGGAGCCGGATCTCTTCATTCGCACCGGTGGCGATCAGCGCATCAGTAATTTTCTGTTGTGGCAACTGGCGTACACTGAGTTGTATTTCACCGAAGAATTCTGGCCGGACTTCAACGCCAATACCCTTAAACGGGCCATCGCCGAGTTTCAGCAGCGCGAGCGCCGTTTCGGCCGTACCAGCGCGCAAGTCCAGAGCCCTCCGGGACATTCCGCCTGATGCTCAAGACACGCGTCATTACCGCTGTCGTACTTCTCGCCATTCTTTTGCCTGTGATCTTCGTCGGTACGCCGGCGCAGTTTGCATTACTTGCCGCCGTGATCGTGGCCACCGCCGGCTGGGAATGGGGGCGGCTCGTCGGTCTGAATGGCACGGGCGCCGTCTTCTATGGGGCGCTTGCCCTCCTGGGGGTGGGCCTGACATGGGCGGGCGGCTGGATGCTCTCGTCAATCTGGCTCAAGCCCGCGGCCATCTTTTGGGTGCTCGCGGGACCCTACACGCTCGCCCGCAAGCCGGCGACGCGAGGGGCATGGCGCGGTTTGTTGCTGGTCGCCGGCCCGGTGTTGCTGATCGCGGCATGGCAGGCGCTGTGTCTGGCGCGTGATCGCGGCGTGGCATTCCTGCTCTCGGTGCTCGTGATCGTCTGGCTTGCCGACACGGGGGCATATTTCGCCGGCCGTGCGTTTGGCCGTCGCAAGCTCGCGCCGTCGATCAGTCCCGGTAAGTCCTGGGAAGGGGCGATCGGCGGGTGGCTGCTGGTGCTCGTGGTCGCTGCCGGGGTTCTCGCGAGCGGCTTGCAGGCGCCAACCCTCGTTTCTCATTTCGCCGGCACGCACGGTCTGGCACTTGGCGCATTGGCGCTGACGGTGCTGGTGGCTTTCTCCGTCGTGGGCGATCTGTTCGAATCTCAACTCAAACGGCAGGCCGGCGTGAAGGATTCCAGCGCGCTGCTTCCCGGCCACGGGGGCGTGCTCGATCGAATCGACGCGTTGCTCCCGGTGCTCCCGCTGGCTTTGCTCTTCGTCTGATCATGTCGCAACGACTCTCCATTCTTGGCTCCACCGGCTCCATTGGCGTTAGCACGCTCGATGTGGTGGGGCGTCATCCCGGCCGCTTCTCCGTCTACGCGTTGTCGGCGCACCGTAACCTGGATCGCCTGTTCGAGCAGTGCGTCGCGCATCGCCCGGCAGTGGCGGTGGTGGCCGACGCCGACGGTGCCCGCTCGCTGGCGGCGCGTCTGGCCGACGCCGGTCTGAAGATCGACGTGACCTACGGTCCGCAGGCGCTGGTCGAGATTGCGCAAGCGGCCGAGGCTACGATGGTCGTTGCGGCGATCGTCGGTGCCGCGGGGCTGCAGTCGACACTCGCGGCCGCGCGCGCCGGCAAGCGCATTCTGCTGGCGAACAAGGAGTCGCTGGTGCTCTCCGGTGCCCTGTTCATGGCGACGGCCGAACGCGCCGGGGCGACGTTGTTGCCGCTCGACAGCGAGCACAACGCCATCTTCCAATGCCTGCCTCAAGTGGCCGGCGAGAACCGCGTGTCGACGCGCGGCGTTGAAAAACTGGTGTTGACCGCGTCGGGCGGACCGTTCCGCGAGCGCGAGCTGGCGTCGCTCGAGAACGTGACGCCCGACGAGGCGTGCGCGCACCCGAACTGGGTGATGGGCCGCAAGATTTCGGTCGACTCCGCCAGCATGATGAACAAGGGCCTCGAAGTCATCGAGGCGCATTGGTTGTTCAACATGCCACCCGAGAAGATCGAGGTGCTGATCCATCCGCAGAGCGTGATTCACTCGATGGTGACGTATACGGACGGCTCGACGCTCGCGCAACTCGGCAATCCAGACATGCGCACGCCCATCGCCCACGCGCTGGCGTTCCCTGATCGGGTGACGTCGGGCGTGCCGAGCCTCAATCTCGCCGACATCGGCAAGCTCACTTTCGAAGCGCCGGATCTGCGCCGTTTTCCGTGCCTGCGTCTGGCGTTCGACGCGCTGCATCGCGGCGGTACGGCGGGCGCGCTGCTCAATGCGGCCAACGAGATCGCCGTGGCCGCCTTCCTTGAAGGCCGCCTTCGCTTTACGGCCATCGGCCAGGTGGTCGAGCAGGTGCTCGACTCGGTTGCCGTCGGTGAGGCGACGTCGCTCGACGTCGTGCTCGACGCCGATCGCCGCGCGCGCGAACTGGCGACGGCCATCGTCGCCAAACTGCCGGCCCGGGCGTCGTCCTGACGCCTGACCCTATGTCGTAACGCCTTCGCGCCCCCATTCGCTCATGACTCTGTTGACCACGTTGCTTGCGTTTGCCGTCGCCATTGGCGTGCTGGTGGTATTCCATGAGTTGGGGCACTACTCGGTCGCGCGGCTGTGCGGCGTCAAGGTTCTGCGTTTTTCGGTCGGGTTCGGCACGCCGCTGCTCAAGTGGACGATGGGTCGCGATCGTACGGAGTGGACGGTTTGCGCGCTGCCGCTGGGCGGGTACGTCCGAATGCTCGACGAGCGCGATGAAACCCAGGTCGTCGCCCCGGAGGATCGCGCGCGAGCCTTCAACCGACAGTCGGTCTATAAGCGTTTTGCCATTGTGGCGGCCGGTCCGGTCGCGAACTTTCTTCTGGCGATCGTCCTGTACGCGGGCCTGAATCTCGCGGGCGTGACCGAACCCGTCGCGCGCATTGCGCCGCCGGCGGCCGGTACGCTGGCCGCTCGCGCGGGGCTGTCCGGTGGCGAGTTGATTACCGGCGTTCGAGAGAACGGGAAGAGTCCTGACGAAGCCGTCGGAGACGAGATGCCCGTTCGGTCCTGGGAAGACCTTCGCTGGCGCCTGGTCGATCCGATGATCGAAGGGCAGCGCGTTACGCTCGTGGCACGCACCCGCGACGGCCGTGCTGAATACATGCTGGACGCGGCGGGTCAGCACTTCGATGCCGATGGCGAGCAGGATTTCATGCAGCGCCTCGGTCTGACGCCGTCGGCGCGGGTCAAGGTGGGCCAGCTCCTGCCGGGCGGTGCGGCAGGGCCCGCTGGACTACGTGTCGGCGACGAGATCACGGCCGTCGACGGCAGTCCCATCGCGTCGGCCAAGGCGCTGGTGGACGCCGTACGTGCTCACCCGGGCAAGTCAATGACGCTCACTGTGCGACGCGACGGCGCGCTGCACAACGTGACCCTGACGCCAAGCGCGGAAGTCGATCCGGCCGAGGCGGGCGGTGCGCGCGTGGGCAAGATCGGCGCGGCGCTGGCGGCCCAGGTCGATACGGTGACGGTTCGGTATGGGCTGATCGAGGCCATCGGCAGGGGGGTGCAGCGCACCTGGGATGTCACTTCGTTCAGCGTACGAATGTTCGGGAAGATGATCACCGGGCAGGCGTCGCTCAAGAATCTGAGTGGGCCAGTGACGATTGCGGACTATGCGGGGCGTTCAGCCCGACTCGGTCTGGATTATTTCGTTGCCTTTCTCGCGCTTGTCAGCATTAGCCTTGGCGTATTGAATCTGTTGCCGATTCCGGTTCTGGACGGTGGCTATCTGTTATATTATGCGGTCGAAGCGATTACCGGTCGGGCAGTCTCCGAGCGGTGGCAGGGCGCACTGCAACGAGTGGGCATCGTTTGCATCCTCGCGCTGTCTGCCGTAGCCCTATTCAATGACCTGTCGAAATTGTTGCACTAGACGGCGTCACGCGCCTGCCGTCGCAGGCAAATCCGAGTTGTTACGATTCAATTGTTTCTTGGGGAAGCAAGTTGTCGAATAAATACCACCTTGTTCCGAAGACCCTGGTGATTGCGGTTCTGGCGGCACACAGTTTCCTGGCGCGGGCCGTCGAGCCGTTCGTGGTCAAGGATATCCGAGTGGAGGGCTTGCAGCGCATTGAACCCGGTACGGTGTTTTCGTACTTGCCGGTCAAGCCGGGCGACAAGTTCAACGACGATAAGGGCACCGAAGCAATTCGTGCCCTTTATGCAACGGGCTTGTTCTCGGACGTGAGCGTTGAAGCGCAAGGCAACGTGCTGGTGGTGCACGTCAACGAGCGTCCCGCGATTGCTTCCATCGACTTCCTCGGCATCAAGGAATTCGACAAGGACGGTTTGAAAAAGGCATTGCGTTCGGTCGGCCTGACCGAAGGTCGCAGCTTCGACCGAAACCTGCTCGAGAAATCGGAACAGGAACTCAAGCGTCAATACCTTACGCGCGGTTACTACGCTGCCGAGGTGAAGACGACGATCACGCCGCTCGAGCGTAATCGCGTGGGGATCCAGTTCGCCGTGACGGAAGGCCCGAAGGCCACGATCCAGCAGATCAACTTCGTCGGTAACAAGGCATTCTCATCGTCGGATCTGACGGCCGAGATGCAACTTGGCACGCCGAACTGGCTGTCGTGGTATTCGAAGAACGACTTGTACTCCAAGGACAAGCTGACGGGCGATCTGGAAAAGGTGCGCTCGTTCTATCTGAACCGGGGTTATCTGGAATTCAACATCGACTCCACCGACGTATCGATTACGCCGGACAAGGATGAGATGTTCCTGACGATCAACCTGCATGAAGGCGAACCGTACAAAGTGTCGGACGTCAAGCTGACCGGCGAGATGCTGGGCAAGCAGGACGACGTGCGCAAGCTCGTGCAACTCAAGGCCGGCGATACGTTCTCGGCGGCCAAGCTGCAGGCCAGCACGAAGGCGATTTCCGACATGCTCGGCAACTACGGCTTCGCGTTCGCAAACGTGAACGCTCAGCCGACGATCGATCGGAAGGACCACACCGTGGCGCTCACGCTGACGGTCGATCCGGGGCGTCGCGTGTACGTTCGCAAGATCAACATCGTGGGCAACTCGCGTACGCGTGACGAAGTGATTCGCCGCGAAATGCGCCAGCTCGAAAGCTCCTGGTACGACGCCGACCGACTCAAGCTGTCGCAGGATCGTATCAACCGCCTGGGCTACTTTACCGACGTGAATGTGACGACCGAGCCGGTGGCCGGTTCGAACGACCAGGTCGACCTCCAGGTGAAGGTCGAAGAAAAGCCGACTGGCACGATCAACGTCGGTGCGGGCTTCTCGTCGACGGACAAGGTCGTGTTGCAAGCCGGTATCAGCCAGGACAACGTGTTCGGGTCGGGTACGTCGCTGTCGGTCAACGTGAACACCGGCAAGACGTACCGGACGTTGGCTGTCACGCAAGTCGATCCGTACTTCACGGTCGATGGCGTGAGCCGTATCACGGACATCTACTACCGCACGTATCAGCCGCTGCTGCTCACGAGCGATTCGGATTTCCGTATCAACACGCTGGGCGGCAATCTGAAGTTCGGCGTGCCGTTCTCGGAAGTCGATACGGTGTTCTTCGGTCTGGGCTTCGAACAGACGCGTCTGCATCTGACGAACGACAACACGACGCCGCAACGCTATGTCGACTACGCCAATCAATTCGGCTACGTCAGCAACAACTATCCGCTGACCATCGGCTGGTCGCGCGATTCGCGTGATAGCGCGCTGATTCCGAACCGCGGTCATTATCAGCAGGCCAACATCGAAATCGGTACGCCGATCGGCACGACCAAGTACTACCGTGCCTACTATCAGCACCAGTACTACTACCCGGTGAGCCGTGGCTTTACGCTGGCACTCAACGGCGAAATCGGCTACGGCCACGGGATGGGCGGCCAGCCGTTCCCGATCTTCAAGAATTACTTTGCCGGCGGTATCGGTTCGGTGCGCGGCTATGAGCCGAGTTCGCTGGGTCCGAAGGACACCAATGGCGAACCGCTGGGGGGCGCGTCGAAGCTGATCGGCAACATCGAGCTGACATTCCCGCTGCCGGGTACGGGGTATGACCGGACGCTGCGTATCTTCACGTTCATGGACGGTGGTAACGTGTTCGATAACGGCCAGGCGATTACCTTCAATAACCTGCGTTATTCCTACGGCTTCGGTTTGTCGTGGATTTCACCGATTGGCCCGCTCAAGCTCTCGATGGGCTTCCCGCTGGTCAAGAAGGTGGGCGATCAGTACCAGAAATTCCAGTTCCAGGTCGGTACGTCGTTCTAACGACGGCGAGTCGATCGGTTCCGAACGTTTTATCGTTGTAAAGGGGTATGACATTGAACGGTATCCGTAAGCATTGCCTGCGCGGCTTCGCCGCAGCGTTGCTGGCTGGGGCAGCCTTTGCTGCCATGGCTCAGGATGCGCGCATCGCCGCCGTCAATTCGGATCGCATTTTGCGCGATTCGGCACCGGCCAAGGCCGCACAAGCCAAGCTCGAAGCCGAGTTCTCCAAGCGGGACTCGGATCTGCAGGCCATGGCCCAGCGCCTCAAAGCCATGTCGGACAAGCTCGACAAGGACAACCCGACGTTGTCCGACGCCGAGCGCGCCAAGCGTCAGCGCGATCTGGCCGCTGCCGACACGGAATTCCAGCGCAAGCAGCGCGAGTTTCGCGAAGACCTGAATCAGCGCCGCAACGAAGAACTCGCCGCGGTGCTCGATCGCGCCAATCGCGTCATCAAGCAGATTGCCGAAACCGAAAAGTATGATCTGATCGTGCAGGAAGCCGTCTACGTGAGCCCGCGTATCGACATCACTGACAAGGTGCTCAAGACCCTGAACGCAAGTTCGGGCGGCGGCACCGCCGGCAAGTGACGGTCTCGCCTTTGATGCCGGGATCGCCGTCGATTTCGTTGGCACAGCTGGTCGCCCGCTTTGGCGGCGACCTCGTGGGCGATGGCGAAGTCACCGTGGCCGGTCTGGCGCCGCTTGATCAGGCGGGGGCGAATCAGCTCGCGTTTCTGTCCAATCCGCTGTATCTCGCCGAAGTGCCCAACTCGGGCGCGGCGGCGGTGATTCTCTCGAAGGCCGACTTCGACAAGCTGCCGTCGCATGAGGGGCGAGCGTGGATTCTCGCGCCGAATCCTTATGCGTACTTCGCGCGCGTCGCGCAGATGTTCGCGCAGGCGGCGGCACCGGTTCCCGCAGCAGGCATTCATCCGAGCGCAGTCGTCGATCCGACGGCCGTCGTGCCCACATCGTGCGTGATTGGCCCGAATGTCGTGATCGAGGCAGGGGCTCGACTGGGCGAGCGGGTGCGTCTGGTGGCGAACGTGTTCGTCGGTCGAGGCACGACCTTGGGCGACGACGTGCTCGTGTACCCGAATGCCACGCTGTACCACGCGAGCGTGATCGGAGCGCGTTGCGTGATTCACGCGGGCGCGGTGATCGGTTCGGACGGTTTCGGTTTTGCACCCGATTTCTCCGCCGCTGGCGGCGAATGGGTGAAGATTCCGCAGGTCGGACGCGCAGTGATCGAAGACGACGTCGAAATCGGTGCGTCAACCTCCATCGATCGCGGGGCGATGGCCGATACGGTGATCGAGCGCGGCTGCAAGATCGACAACCAGGTGCAGATCGCGCATAACGTGCGGGTCGGCGCCTTCACGGTGATTGCCGCGTGTACGGGCATTGCCGGCAGCAGTACCATCGGTAAATTCTGCATGCTCGGCGGCGCCGTGGGCGTGGCCGGGCATGTCACGATTGGCGACCGCGTCATCGTGACGGCCAAGTCGGGGGTGTCGAAGTCGATTCCCGGCCCGGGTACCTATACCAGCGCCTTTCCGGCCATCCCGAACGCCGAATGGAACAAAAACGCGGCCATCATGCGCAATCTGGACAAGATGCGCGATCGCGTGCGTCAACTTGAAGCGAAGGTCAAAGACCTGCAAGACAAATGAGCGAGACCACAATCAATATCGACATCCACAAGATCATGAAGCTGCTGCCGCATCGGTACCCGATGCTGATGGTGGATCGCGTGATCGGGCTGGAGCCGCACAAGAACATCCAGGTCATCAAGAACGTCACGATCAATGAGCCGTATTTCACGGGGCATTATCCGCAGCGTCCGGTGATGCCGGGCGTGCTGATCGTCGAAGCGCTGGCGCAAGCCGCCGCACTCCTGACGTTCTCCGACGAGCCGGTGCACGACGAGAACACGCTCTACTATTTCGTGGGTATCGAGAACGTTCGCTTCAAGCGTCCGGTCGAACCGGGTGACCAGCTCGTGCTCGACATCGATTTCCTGAGCGAGCGTCGCGGCTTCTACAAGTTCAAGGGCAAGGCGCTGGTAGACGGCAAGATCGCGGCGGAAGCCGAGTTCATGTGCATGGTCAAGAAGAACGGCGAATAACCGGAATTAAGACGCTCATGACGAATATTCACCCCACTGCAGTCGTCGATGCGAAGGCGCAACTGGCCGACGACGTCGTCGTCGGTCCCTATGCGATCATCGGGCCGAATGTAACGGTCGGCGCCGGTACGCAGATTCTCTCGCACTCGATTGTCGACGGTCATACGACGCTGGGCGAGGGCAACAAGATCGGCCCGTTCGCCTCCATCGGCGGTAGTCCGCAGGATATGAAGTACGCCGGCGAGCCGACGCGGCTCGTCATCGGCGATCGCAATACGATTCGCGAATTCACGACGATTCACACCGGTACGGTGCAGGACGGCGGTCTGACCGGCGTTGGCAACGACAACTGGATCATGGCTTACGTGCATATCGCGCACGATTGCCATGTGGGCAACCACACAGTCTTCTCAAGCAACGCGCAATTGGCGGGTCACGTCATTGTCGGCGACTGGGCGATCGTTGGCGGCATGACCGGGGTGCACCAGTTCGTGCGCATCGGCGCGCACTCGATGATCGGTGGCGCGTCGGTGCTCGTGCAGGACGTGCCGCCGTTCGTCATTGCCTCCGGCGACCGCGCAGTGCCTTACGGTATCAACGTCGAGGGGCTGCGTCGCCGCAACTTCACGGCCGATGCGATCACGGCGCTGCGTCACGCGTACAAGCTGCTCTACAAGAGCGGGCTGACGCTCGACGAAGCGAAGGTGCAGATCGAAGCCTTCGGCAACGCGGGTGCTCCGGACGTGTCCGACGCCGTGCGCGCGCTGCTCGACTTCCTCAACGCCAGCACGCGCGGTATCGTGCGCTGACCCATGCCGCCGACCCTTCCCGGTGCCGGCCAGCGAACCCTGGCGATGGTGGCCGGGGAGCTGTCCGGCGATCTCATTGCCGGCAACGTGCTTGCCGGTCTCAAGCAGAGCCTTCCGTCCGACATCGCTTACGCAGGTGTCGGTGGTCCGCATATGGCGGAGGAGGGGTTCGATGCTTATTGGCCCATCGACAAGCTCTCCGTCATGGGCTATGTCGAAGTCATCAAGCATTTGCGCGAGATTCTCTCGATTCGCAAGCAACTTCGCGAGCGCTGGCTGGCCGAGAAGCCGCTCGCGTTCGTCGGCTTCGATGCCCCCGACTTCAACTTCGATCTCGAAATCAAGCTGCGTGAGGCGGGCATTCCCACGATTCATTTCGTGAGCCCGTCGATCTGGGCGTGGCGCGGTGGGCGCATCAAGAAGATCAAGCGCGCCGTCGACCACATGTTGTGCCTGTTCCCGTTCGAGCCGGAGATTTACCGTCGGGCGGGCATCGACGCGACGTTTGTCGGGCATCCGATGGCCGACAAGATTCCGATGGTGCCTGATGTCGCAGGCGCGCGAGCCAAACTGGCGCTGCAAGGCACTGGCCCGGTCGTCGCTATTTTGCCGGGTAGCCGGACGTCGGAAGTGCAACGGCTCACGCCAGTGTTCTTCGCGGCCATGCGCCTGCTGGCCGAGCGCGAGCCGTCGATTCAGTTTGTGCTCCCGGCGGCGACGCCGCGGCTGCGCACGCTGATGCAACCGATCGTGGACGCGCACAGCGATCTCAACCTGATCGTGATCGACGGCCGAGCTCCGCTCGCCTTGGAGGCGGCGGACAGCGTGCTTCTCGCGAGCGGTACGGCCACGCTGGAAGCGGCCCTGTACAAGAAGCCGATGGTCATCTCGTACAAGGTGCCTTGGTTGACGGCGCAGATCATGAAGCGCCAGGGCTATTTGCCGTACGTGGGTTTGCCGAACATTCTGTCGGGCGAGTTCGTCGTGCCGGAGTTGTTGCAGCAGTTCGCGACCCCGGAAGCACTCGCTGACGCCGTCTGGAAGCAATTGACCGACCCGGCGTTGCGAGCGTCCTTGCAGGTGCGCTTCACGAAGATCCACGAGCAACTGCGTCAAAACACGGCCGCGCGCGCGGCAGAAGTGATCGAGCGCGTGCTGCGTGAGAAGGGGCGGTTATGAGCGAGGAAGTGAAGGGGCGTCGCGGTGCGCGCAAGGGTACCTCGGGCGACGACGTACCGGCCGCAAAGCCGCACGCCCGCGCGCCCAAGGCGACGCTACCGCAAATGGCGCTTGATCTGTTCGCCGACGTGGCTGCCGATCTGACTTGCGGCGTCGACGAAGTGGGGCGCGGCCCGCTCGCCGGGCCTGTCGTGACGGCGGCGGTGATTCTCGACCCGGCGCGTCCGATCAAGGGGCTGGCCGACTCGAAGAAACTCACGGCGCAGCGTCGCGAGGCGCTTTACGAGGAGATCGTTGAACGCTCGCTCGCATATTGCATCGCCGAGGCGAGTGTGGCCGAGATCGATTCGCTGAATATTCTCCACGCGACGATGCTCGCGATGCAGCGGGCGGTGAACGGACTTCCGCGTGTGCCGACGCTGGCGCTGATCGACGGCAACCGGTGCCCCGCGTTGCCGATGCGCTCGGAAGCCATCGTCAAGGGCGACGACAAGGTGCCTGCGATTTCAGCCGCGTCGATTCTCGCGAAGGTCACACGTGACCGCCAACTGGTCGCGCTGCACGAGGCGTTCCCGCAGTATGGTTTCGACGAGCATGTCGGCTACGGCACACCGCGCCATCTCGCCGCGCTGCGTCTGCACGGACCGAGTCCGCATCATCGCCAATCGTTCGCGCCGGTACGCGAGGCCTTTGCATTGTTCGGCGCGCTCACCGTCGCCCGCGTGGGCCATTCGTCATGAAGCTGATCAGTTCCAAAGACAACCCGTTCTACAAGCGGCTAAAACAGTTGGCGCAGTCGAACTCGCAGCGGCGCAAACTCGGACAGACGCTGCTCGAAGGCGTGCACCTGGCCGACGCCTATCTCGACGCACTCGGACAGCCGCTTGTTTGCGTGGCAGCGGAATCGGCGCTGGAGAACCCCGAAGTGGCACAGATCTGGGCGCGCGTGGACGGCGATCGGCGCGTGTGTCTGCCACATGCGCTTTTCGAGCCGTTGTCGACGCTCGTCAACGGTGTGCCGCTGCTTTTCGTGATCGAGATGCCGTCAGGGCACCTGCCGGCAACGCAAACGACGGATTGCGTCATTCTCGACGCCGTGCAGGACGCGGGCAATGTCGGTTCGATCCTGCGTAGCGCGGCGGCGGCCGGTGTTCGCGACGTGTATTGCATGTCGGGCACGGCGCTCGCTTGGTCGAGCAAGGTGCTACGTGCCGGTATGGGGGCACATTTTTCGCTGAACATCGTGGAGCATTGCACGCCGGATTCGCTCGCGCCGCGCTTGTCGGTGCCGTTGCTGGCGACGAGCCTGCAGGCCAGCACGTCGCTCTATGCGCAGGATCTGCGCGCGCCGGTGGCGTGGGTGTTCGGAAACGAGGGGGCCGGTGTGTCCCCGCAGTGGCTCGAACGCGTGCAACGGCCGATCCGTATCCCGCAGCCGGGCGGCATGGAGTCGCTCAACGTGGCGGCTTGTGCGGCCATCTGCCTGTTCGAAGCGGTGCGTCAGCGGCTCTCCTGAGGCGACGCGCGGCGGGACGCACGTGGACATCCGGGATATCCACAAGAAGGGACGCTCATGGCGTCCCTTCTTGCATTCGGCATGGCGCAGCATGCGCGGCGGGCAACGTCAGTAGACGTCACGCTCCAGTTTGATTTCCTGCAGGATGGTCGTGGCGATTTCTTCAATCGACTTGTGCGTCGAGGATAGCCACTTGATGCCCTCACGTCGCATCATCGCCTCGGCCTCGTTGACCTCGTATCGGCAGTTTTCCAGCGACGCATACTTGCTGCCGGGGCGACGTTCGTTGCGAATCTCCGAGAGGCGTTGCGGATCGATGGAAAGCCCGAAAATCTTTTCCTTGTACTGATCGAGCGTGGAGGGCAGCTTTTCACGCACGAAGTCTTCCGGAATCAATGGATAGTTCGCGGCCTTCACGCCATATTGCATGGCGAGATAGAGCGTCGTGGGTGTCTTGCCGCTGCGCGACACGCCCACGAGGATCACATCCGCGCTTTGCAGGTTCTTGTTGGACTGCCCGTCGTCGTGCGCGAGCGAGAAATTCACCGCCTCGATCCGGTTCTTGTACGCCTCGCTGTCGGCGTTCTGGTGAACGCGGCCGATGGCGTGCATCGACTTGAGGCCCAGCTCCAGTTCCAGCGGTTCGATGAACGTCTGGAACATGTCGAGAATCACGCCCTGGCAATTGCGCAGGATCTCGTTGGCCCGGGCGTCGACGAGCGTGCTGAAAATGATCGGGCGGATATTGTCTGTCCGATACATTTCATTGATCCGTTGCGCCGTTTCATAGGCTTTATCGACGGAATCCACGAAAGGAACGCGAATCTGACGAAAACGCATCTCGAACTGCGCGAGGATTGAATGCGCGAAGGTTTCGGCAGTAATCCCCGTGCCGTCGGACACGATGAAGACCGGGCGCGCGGCCACCGGTTGGGTCGATGCGGCGGGGGATGTCGGGGAGTTTCCGGGTGTCGTGGCGTCGGTCATGCGCAGAATCGCAAAATGGTGCGTTGCACGGTAGAATAGCGGCAACTTGTTGGATAAGCAATTGTGCGACCGTCGCGCGCCGCCCGGCTCCAGGCCCATGGGGCGGGGCGGCGCGGGAAGTCTGGAGGGGGCGACGCTCGTCGTCGAGACCTTGCCCCCGGTTCACGACGCCGCGTATGCACGATTTCTTATCCAACAGGTCGATCGGCCCCTGTCAGTCCCAGCCGATCCTCCGAGAATTTTTTTTCTTACCTTAGGGGCTTTTATGACTAACGCAGCACACGACGGCGCCTACGTGGTGCCGTTTGAGCATCTGCGCATGACCGACGTCGAGTCGGTCGGCGGCAAGAATGCATCGCTTGGCGAAATGATCAGCCAACTGGCCGGCGCCGGCGTGCGCGTGCCGGGTGGTTTCGCCACGACGGCCTACGCCTTCCGCGAATTCCTCCATCACAACAACCTGACCGAGCGTGTCGCCCAGCGCCTCGAGGGTTTGGATGTGGATGACGTCAAGGCGCTCGCGCAAGCCGGTGCCGAAATCCGTCAATGGATCGTCGACGCCCCGCTGCAGCCGCAGCTCGAGAAGGATATCCGCGAGCAGTTTGCCCGTATCACGGCCGATCAGCCGGACGCATCGTTCGCCGTGCGCTCCTCGGCTACGGCGGAAGACTTGCCTGACGCATCGTTCGCCGGTCAGCAGGAAAGCTATCTGAACGTCGTCGGCATCGAAGACGTGCTCGATCGCATGAAGCACGTGTTCGCGTCGCTGTACAACGACCGCGCCATCTCGTACCGCGTTCACAAGGGCTTCACGCACGCCGAAGTGGCGTTGTCGGCCGGTGTGCAGCGCATGGTGCGCTCGGACTGCGGCGCGTCGGGCGTGATGTTCACGATCGACACCGAGTCGGGTTTCCAGGACGTCGTCTTCATCACGGCCAGCTACGGCCTGGGGGAAACGGTTGTGCAGGGCGCCGTGAACCCGGACGAGTTCTACGTCTTCAAGCCGACGCTCAAGGCCGGCAAGTACCCGATCATTCGCCGCACGCTCGGCTCGAAGCTGCTCAAGATGGAATTCACGCAACCGGGCGAGCCGGGCCGCGTGAAGACCATCGACGTGCCGATGGAGCTGCGCAACCGTTACTCGATCACCGACGACGATTGCGTCGAGCTGGCCAAGTTCGCGCTGATCATCGAGAAGCACTACGGCCGTCCGATGGACATCGAGTGGGGCAAGGACGGCAAGGACGGCAAGATCTACATTCTGCAGGCACGTCCGGAAACCGTGAAGAGCCAGGCGATCGGCAAGGTCGAGCAGCGCTTCAAGCTCAAGGGCGAGGCGCCGGTATTGGCCACGGGCCGTGCCATCGGCCAGAAGATCGGTGCTGGCGCAGTGCGCGTGATCATGGACCCGAGCGAGATGGAACGCGTGCAGCCGGGCGATGTGCTGGTGGCCGACATGACCGACCCGAACTGGGAGCCGGTGATGAAGCGTGCCGCCGCCATCGTGACGAACCGCGGCGGCCGTACCTGCCACGCGGCGATCATTGCGCGCGAACTGGGTGTGCCGGCCGTCGTGGGTTGCGGCGACGCTACCGACGTGCTCAAGGACGGGGCGCTTGTGACCGTCTCGTGCGCCGAGGGCGACGAAGGCAAGATTTACGACGGGCTGCTCGAAACTGAAATCACCGAGATCCACCGCGGCGAAATGCCGAAGATCCCGGTGAAGATCATGATGAACGTGGGCAACCCGCAACTCGCCTTTGATTTCGCGCAACTGCCGAACGAAGGCGTGGGTCTGGCGCGTCTGGAATTCATCATCAACAACAACATCGGGGTGCACCCGCGCGCGATTCTCGAGTACCCGAACATCGACGCCGACCTGAAGAAGGCGGTCGAATCGGTGGCTCGCGGTCATGCATCGCCGCGTGCGTTCTACGTGGACAAGCTGGCCGAAGGGATCGCCACGATTGCCGCCGCCTTCTACCCGAAGAGCGTGATCGTGCGTCTGTCGGACTTCAAGTCGAACGAGTACAAGAAGCTCATTGGCGGTTCGCGCTACGAGCCGGACGAAGAAAACCCGATGCTGGGCTTCCGTGGCGCGTCGCGTTACATCTCGGAAGACTTCGCCGAAGCGTTCGAGATGGAGTGCCGTGCGCTCAAGCGCGTGCGCGATGAAATGGGCCTGACCAATGTCGAGATCATGGTGCCGTTCGTGCGTACGCTGGGCCAGGCGGAGCGTGTGGTCAACATGCTGGCCGGTTATGGTCTGAAGCGTGGCGAGAATGGTCTGAAGCTGGTGATGATGTGCGAAGTGCCGTCGAACGCCATTCTGGCCGATGAGTTCCTCGAGTACTTCGACGGCTTCTCGATCGGTTCGAACGATCTGACGCAGCTCACTTTGGGTCTGGACCGCGATTCGGGCATGGAGCTGCTGGCCAAGGACTTCGACGAACGCGACCCTGCGGTGCGGTTCATGCTCAGTCGTGCGATCAAGGCGTGCCTGTCCAAGGGCAAGTATGTCGGCATCTGCGGTCAGGGCCCGTCGGACCATCCGGATCTGGCCGTGTGGCTGGCGAACGAAGGCATCGCATCGATGTCGTTGAACCCGGACACGGTGATGGAAACGTGGCAACAACTCGCCAAATTGGCGAAGTAACCGTCGCCGATGGTCGCGATATAGCGACCTCGGTTAGGACGCGTCCGAGCGGCACATCGGACGCCGCCGAAAGGCCGACCCATCCCCTGGGATGCGCGCGCTGATCGGTGGGTTTCGTGCTATAAACCCCGGTATCACACCGGGGTTTTTTTGTGTCTGGGAGCTGCGATGGAACAGGCTTGGCTGTGGTTCGGCATTGCCGGATTGACCGTGGTGCTGGAGCTGGCAAGTGGTACGTTCTATCTCCTGATGGTGGCGCTCGGCATGACGGCCGGAGGTATTGCGGCGCTGTTGCGTATCGACTGGCCATTGCAGTGGGTGGCAGCGGCGGCGGTCGCGGGCGTGGCGGTCTGGATTCTGCGCCGCAGCCGCTTCGGTCAGCGGCGCATCAAGGTCGACGCGACGGCCGACCCCAATACCAACCTCGATATCGGGCAGCGTCTGCGCGTGGATGTTTGGGGCCCTGACGGTCAGGCGCGGGCGATGTATCGCGGTGCCGAATGGGACGTCGAGCTTTTGCCCGGCGAGTCGCCCAGCGCCGGATGGTTCGTCATTTGTGAGGTTCGCGGCAGCCGGCTGTACGTCGCACACGTGACGGCATAGGCGCCGGGATCGGCGCGCAAACGCGCATCTCGCTTTCGCTTCGGCGTCGTCGCATGGCATGCATCGCATCGTATCGCCCGTGGTCGCGGGTGACGGGGAATTCGCCCGCCGTCATGGCAGGCGCTTCAAGGGGGGAACATGTTTTCCAACGTCGCGTTTATTCTCTTCATCATCGCCGTGATCGTTGCGGCACGCTCGATCAAGATCGTGCCGCAGCAGCACGCCTGGGTGGTCGAGCGTCTCGGCAAGTATCACGCGACGCTCACACCGGGACTGTCCATCGTCGTGCCATTCGTCGATCGCGTGGCATACAAGCATATGCTCAAGGAAGTGCCACTCGACGTGCCGAGCCAGGTCTGTATCACGAAGGACAACACACAGCTGCAGGTCGACGGAATTCTGTACTTCCAGGTCACGGATCCCATGAAGGCGTCGTATGGGTCGAGCAACTTCATCGTCGCCATTACGCAACTGGCGCAAACGACGCTGCGCAGCGTGGTCGGTAAGCTCGAACTCGACAAGACGTTCGAAGAGCGCGAATTCATCAACCACAGTGTGGTGAATGCCCTCGACGAGGCGGCGTCGAACTGGGGCGTGAAGGTCTTGCGTTATGAAATCAAGGACCTCACGCCGCCGAAGGAGATCCTGCATGCGATGCAGGCGCAGATCACGGCCGAGCGCGAAAAGCGCGCGTTGATCGCGGCGTCGGAAGGCAAGAAGCAGGAACAGATCAACCTGGCATCCGGTGCGAGGGAGGCGGCGATTCAGAAGTCCGAAGGGGAACGTCAGGCCGCGATCAACCAGGCGCAAGGTCAGGCATCGGCCATTCTGGCGGTGGCGGAAGCCAACGCTGAGGCCATCCACAAGGTTGCGACCGCCATTCAGACGCAGGGCGGTATGGAGGCGGTCAACCTGAAGGTCGCGGAGCAATACGTGGAAGCGTTCAGCAAGATCGCCCGAACCAATAACACCTTGATCGTGCCGGGGAATCTGACGGACATGAGCAGTATGATCGCGTCGGCACTCAAGATCGTGCGCGGTACCGAAGGCGGATCGACGGCCGGTGGGTCGACGGCGAGCGGTGAAGGCGTCGGTGGCTTCGGCAATTCGGGTGCCCGACGGTAGTCCGGCCTCGCAAAGAAAAACGGCCCGCGCTGAACTGAACCGTCCAACGTCTGGGGTTCAGTGCAATGCGGGCCGTTTTCGCTGGGTAGCGGGCGGAGGCGGTGGTCTGCCTCGATGCACACGCCCACCGATGCAGCGCCTTACGTCGGCGTGCGCATCAGGCGCGCTCGCTCGCGTTCCCAGTCGCGCGCCTTTTCCGTCTCCCGCTTATCGTGCAGCTTCTTGCCCTTGGCCAGCCCTATCTCGCATTTCACTAGGCCTTTGCTGTAGTGCAGGTTGAGCGGTACGAGCGTGTAGCCGCGTTGCTCCACCTTGCCGATGAGCTTCTTGATTTCGTCGGCCTTGAGCAAGAGCTTCCGGGTGCGCACGGGGTCGGGGTTGATGTGCGTCGATGCGGATTGCAGCGGGCTGATGTGTGTGCCGATCAGAAAGATCTCGCCATGCTTGATGACGACATAGCCTTCCTTGATCTGCGCCCGCCCGGCGCGAATGGCCTTGACTTCCCACCCTTCGAGCGCGATGCCGGCTTCGTATCGCTCCTCGATGAAGTAATCGAAGAAGGCCTTCTTGTTGTCGATGATGCTCATGGATCCTTGGCGGGTAACTTGGTCGGACCCGGTGAGTCGGGCTCGGGTAAAATACCGATTTTAACAAAGAGTCTCGGCAACCGGCGGCTTGCGTCGCGTGCACATCGATATGACCTCGATGGCCGCCGCGTCATGCATGCGCCTCGACCGACAGACGATGGCCGAAGTCAGTAAAACCGTTCTCGTGCATTTCTCCGCCGAGCAAATGTACGACCTGGTGACCAATGTCGCCGATTACCCCAAATTCCTGCCCTGGTGCGGGGGTGTCGATATTCGGCACCAGGACGAGCACAGCATGGAGGCGTCGCTGATCATCGACTTCAAAGGGCTGAAGCACTCGTTCGCGACGCGCAATCTCCAGGAGCGTCCGCACTCCATTCAGATGACCTTCGTCGAAGGGCCTTTCAAACGCTTTCACGGCACCTGGAAGTTCACGCCGCTGCGCGAGAACGCTTGCAAGATCGAGTTCGGTCTTCACTACGAATTTGCGAGTTTTCTGCTCGAGAAGGTGATCGGCCCGGTATTCAGCCACATCGCCAATACGTTCGTCGACGCCTTTGTCAAACGTGCGGAGACCGTCTATGCCGGGTGAGTTGAACGTCGAGGTTTGCTACGCCTTGCCCGCCGAGCAGACGATCGTCGCGCTGACGCTGCCGCAAGGTGCCACAATGCGCGAGGCGATCGAGCGCAGCGGACTGCTGCAGCGGTTTCCGGCGCTGGACCTGTCGCGCATGAAAGCCGGCGTCTTCGGTAAGCTGCGCGCGCTCGACGCCGCCGTGGAGGACGGGGATCGCATCGAAATCTACCGGGCGTTGAAGGCCGATCCCAAGCTCGCGCGTCAGCGACGCGTGGAAAAGGTACGCAACGAAGGGAGCCGAGAAGGGCAGAAATGGCTGGGTAGCCGTCGCGGCAGTTGACGTCCGCGGTGCGCGACCCGGTGCCGCGCTGACCGGCGCGCAAACCAAAGCGCTCACATGGGCGCTGAGTGCGCTGAGTGGTGCGCCGACTAGCGTCTCTATACGAATCACGGCGGGCGAATCAGTGCGCCGGTTTTCGTGCATGCAATTTTACCGAGGCGCTGACACCCGCCAGCAGCAACGCGATGGCGGCGAGTTCCAGCAGGCGTGGCAAGCGCTGTTCGTAGACAAAGCCGTAAATCAGCGCGAAGAGCGTTTCAAACACGATCATCTGTCCCGACAGGGTGAGCGGCAGCCGTCGGCTTGCCGCATTCCAGAACGCATTGCCAATGGTCGATGCCCCCACCGCCACGGCGATGTTGACGAGCAGGAACATCTGCCAGTCGCGCGGTGCGTCGAGCACGACCGGGTGCGGGAGCCACACGGCCGGAATCGCCAGCACGAGCGCGAGCACGCCCGTGGCGACGCCCGTCAGCAGCGACCATTCCTGACTCGTGAAGTGTCCGAATCGCGCCAGATAGCGGGCGTTGGCCACCGCATACCATGTCCAACTCACGAGCGCCCCGACTGCGCAGCCAATGCCGGCGAGGGTGAGCCGCCAGTCTCCGCCGCTTGCCGAGGCGTGGGCGAACACGTCGACGTTGATGCAGACGATGCCCGCCGCGACCAGTGCCAGCGGCCCCGCTAGCCGTGACAGGGGAAGGGCGCCGTGGTCACGGCTGCCCACGAGCGTGACCGTCACGGGCAGCACGCCGACGATCAACGAGGCCGGCGCAATCCCCGCCATCTGGACCGCGCCCGCGAGAAAGAGGTAGTAAATGAGGTTGCCGACAAGACTCAGCCGGAACAGCGCGCGCCAGTCGTTGCCGGTGACGGTATGCCGTAGGCGAGCCCAGAGTGGGGCGAGCAGCACGGCGGATACCAGTCCGTACAGGACGTAACGGGCGGCCGACAGTTCCAGCGGCGAGAACCCGGGCAGCAGGCGAGGGGCCAGGAAGACCAGACCCCACAAGGCGCCCGCGGCCAGTCCGAAAGAAATGCCTTGCCCCATGAAATTCGTACCCGTGATTGGTTTTGGCGAGATGCCGGTAATCCGTGCCGGACAGTGCCCGTGATGCCGGTCGGGGCGGTGCGAGTCGGTGCGGAAAGGGCCGAAGAATAGCATGGGGCTGGGGCGCGGCTCTTGTGAAATCCGGCAGCCAGCGAGGCTCGCAAGTTCGTCGCCGCGCGGGCGATACGTGTCAGATATGGGTTCGATGTGATGCCAAATTGCGTCCCCGACGTGTCCCGGCGCCGTCCCGTGCGTGTCTGATCCGACCCTCGGGGAAAAAGCCCCTTGACATGTGGGGCAGACGTGCCATGCGTCCTGCGATTTCTGTATAATTCGGTTTTGCGCCTATAGGATTTGCCATGCGTCTGATCCAAAAAGCACTCACTTTCGATGACGTGCTCCTCGTCCCGGCTTACTCTGCCGTTCTTCCGCGCGACACCAGCCTGAAAACCAAGCTCACGCGCAATATCACCTTGAACATGCCTTTGCTGTCGGCCGCCATGGATACGGTGACCGAAGCGCGTCTGGCTATCGCCATGGCACAACAGGGCGGTATCGGCATTATTCACAAGAATCTGAAGCCGGCCGAGCAGGCGCGTGAAGTGTCGAAGGTCAAGCGCTTTGAATCCGGCGTTCTGCGCGATCCGATCACGATTCCGCCGCACATGAAGGTGCGCGATGTGATCGCGTTGTCGCGCCAGCATGGCATTTCCGGTTTCCCGGTCGTCGAGGGCGCTCAGCTCATCGGTATCGTGACCAACCGTGACCTGCGTTTCGAGAGCCGCCTGGACGAGCCGGTGCGCGCGATCATGACGCCCAAGGAAAAGCTCATCACGGTACGCGAAGGCGCGTCGCCGGCCGATGCCGAGCACTTGATGCATAGCCACCGCCTGGAGCGCGTGCTGGTCGTCAATGACGCCTTCGAGCTGCGCGGCCTGATGACCGTCAAGGACATCATGAAGGCGACCGAGCACCCGCTCGCGAACAAGGACGAACACGGCAAGCTGCGTGTCGGTGCTGCCGTTGGCGTGGGCGCGGACAATGAAGAGCGTGTCGAGTTGCTGGTGGCGGCGGGCGTCGACGTGATCGTGGTTGACACGGCCCACGGCCACAGCCAGGGCGTGTTGGACCGCGTGCAGTGGGTCAAGAAGCATTTCCCGCAGATCGAAGTGGTCGGCGGCAATATTGCGACGGCGAGTGCCGCCGTGGCGCTGGTCGAACACGGGGCGGACGCCGTCAAGGTCGGTATCGGCCCGGGCTCGATCTGCACGACGCGTATTGTGGCGGGCGTGGGTGTGCCGCAAATCACGGCAATCGCCAACGTCGCCGAAGCGCTCAAGGACACCGGCGTGCCGCTGATCGCGGACGGTGGTATTCGTTATTCGGGCGACATCTCCAAGGCGCTGGCCGCTGGCGCGCACACGGTGATGATGGGCAGCATGTTCTCGGGCACGGAAGAAGCGCCGGGCGAGGTGTTCCTGTACCAGGGTCGTTCGTACAAGAGCTATCGCGGCATGGGCTCGGTGGGGGCGATGAAGGATGGCGCCGCTGACCGTTACTTCCAGGACCCGGCCAACAACGCCGACAAGCTGGTGCCGGAAGGCATTGAAGGCCGTGTGGCCTACAAGGGCAGCGTGATGGCCATCCTGCATCAGTTGACGGGCGGTATCCGTTCGTCGATGGGGTATCTGGGTTGCCCGACGATCCAGGACCTGCACGAGAAGGCGGAGTTTGTACAAATCACGGCCGCCGGCATGCGCGAATCGCATGTGCACGATGTTCAGATCATGAAGGAAGCCCCCAACTACCACGTGGAGTAATCGCCCATGAAGGCCATGTTGCGTACGGTACTGTTCCTCGATGCGGCGCTGAATCTGGCACTCGGTGTGCTGTTGATTGTGTCGTTCTGGTCATCGCTGTATGCGGCCATTGAAGTGCCCGCGCCATCGCCCGTGCTGTATGCGCAGGCGCTGGGTGTGGCCTTCGTCGGCGTGGCCTGGCTGCAATGGCACGCGACCGTGAACGGCCAGTTGACGGCGACCGTCGCGAAAGTGACGGGGCATATCAATTGGGTGATCGGTGCGTTCGTGCTGGGGTGGCTGATTTCCGGCCAGTTGGCGGTGACGGGGGGGGGCAAGTTGTTGATGCCGGCGCTCGGGGCCGTCTTGCTGGTGGTGGGCGCCATTCTCGTCAAGCTGGCGTCGAGCGTGCGCACTAAAGAGCGCGTGCAGGCGGCGCAGCAGGCAGGCGGTCGCGGACGTGGTGGGGTCGTGAGCGACCCCCGGCGTGACGCACCTTACGATGATCCCGATGCCCGGGCCGGCGACGAGGCCCGAGGCAAGCGCGCTGAACCGCGCATGGAGGCGCCTCGCGGCGGCTCCGCTTCCGTCAATACCACACCGGTCGCGCCTGCGGGCACCACCGGTATTGTCACGCCCGTGCCTTCCGCCACGGCGCCGACGTCCAACGAATCCACTTCCTCCGTACCTCACGATGCACGACAAAATCCTCATTCTTGACTTCGGTTCGCAAGTCACCCAGCTCATTGGCCGCCGCGTTCGCGAAGCGCACGTCTACTGCGAGATCCACCCGAACGACGTGTCGGACGAATTCATTCGTGAATTCAATCCGAAGGCGATCATTCTGTCGGGTAGCCACGCGAGCACGTATGAGGATCAGGATCTGCGCGCACCGCAGGCGGTCTGGGATCTGGGCGTGCCGGTGCTGGGCATTTGCTACGGCATGTTTGCGATGACGGTTCAGTTGGGTGGTCAGGTCGAGGCGAGCCATCATCGCGAATTCGGCTACGCCGAGGTTCGCGCCCAGGGCCATACGCCGCTGCTCGACGGCATCGAGGATTTCCGTACGGCCGAAGGTCACGGCATGCTCAAGGTGTGGATGAGCCATGGTGACAAGGTCACGCAGTTGCCGCCGGGTTTCGTGCTGATGGCGTCGACGCCGAGCTGCCCGATCGCCGGCATGGCCGACGTGTCGCGTCGCTACTATGCGGTGCAGTTCCATCCGGAAGTCACGCACACCGTGAAGGGCCGTGAGCTGCTGGAGCGTTTCGTGCTGGAGATTGCCGAGGCGAAGCCGGACTGGATCATGCGCGACCACATCGAGGAGGCCGTGAAGGCGATCCGCGAGCAGGTGGGCGACGAGGAAGTGATTCTGGGCTTGTCGGGCGGTGTCGATTCGAGCGTTGCGGCGGCGCTGATTCATCGCGCCATTGGCGACCAACTGACGTGCGTGTTCGTCGATCACGGTCTGCTGCGTCTGAACGAAGGCCAGATGGTGATGGAGATGTTCGCGGGCCGCCTGCATGCGAAGGTCGTGCATGTGGACGCCGCCGAGCAGTTCATGGGGCATTTGAAGGGCGTGACTGATCCGGAGCAGAAGCGCAAGATTATCGGGCGTGAGTTCGTCGAAGTGTTCCAGGCGGAAGCGAAGAAGCTGAAGAATGCGAAGTGGCTGGCGCAAGGCACGATCTATCCGGACGTGATCGAGTCGGGCGGCGCGAAGACGAAGAAGGCAACGACGATCAAGAGCCACCACAACGTGGGCGGCTTGCCGGAGACGCTGGGTCTGAAGCTGCTGGAGCCGCTGCGCGACCTGTTCAAGGATGAAGTGCGCGAGTTGGGCGTGGCGCTGGGTCTGCCGCACGATATGGTCTATCGTCACCCGTTCCCGGGCCCGGGTCTGGGTGTGCGCATTCTGGGCGAAGTGAAGCGTGATTACGCCGATCTGCTGCGTCGCGCCGATGCGATCTTCATCGAAGAGCTGCGCAACACGGTCGAGCCCAACAGCGGCAAGACGTGGTACGAGCTGACGAGCCAGGCGTTTGCGGTGTTCCTGCCGGTCAAGAGCGTGGGCGTGATGGGCGATGGCCGCACGTATGAGTGGGTCGTGGCGCTGCGTGCCGTGCAGACGCAAGACTTCATGACGGCGCATTGGGCACACCTGCCGCATGACCTGCTCGGCAAGGTGTCGAACCGCATCATTAACGAAGTGCGTGGTTTGAACCGGGTCGTGTATGACATCTCGGGCAAGCCGCCTGCGACGATCGAGTGGGAATGATTCGGCGTCCGGCACTGGCCGGCATCCACTGTCAGTAACACACACCTAAGCCCGCGATTTTGCGGGCTTTTTTGTATTCGTGTCTGGCAATGGCTGTTGTCGCGGGCATTCGCTCACGAACGTCAATCATCGCCTTCAAGTTGAAACGATCCCCTCATGACGCTGACGCATTTCCCGCCAACACGAATCCGTGTCTGCCCGTCATGCAAGTCAATTCTGGCCCTGAGAATGCTGGGTCGGCCCATGTCAACGCCTTGAGCAACGCATAATGCCAACTCTGGCACCCCGCGCACGTGTGCGATGAGCGCTGCAGTCGCTGCTGTTGCGCTGCCTGTCGCGGGGTCTTCCGTCATGCGTGGCGTGAACATGCGGGCCTCCAAATCACAGGCGTGTCCCGCTCTCGCATGGTCGACATCGCGCGTATAAGCGTAAATAGAGACAGCGCCGTCGATTGGCAGAAGGCCTTTGAATGCCACTAGATCGGGTACGCATCGCCTTAGCGCATCGCGTGAAGCAAGTTCGACGACGAGAAACGGGAGGCCAACTGACGCGACCTGAGGCGCATGAGCGTCGAACCGAATATCGTCAACGCTGAGTGAGAGACAAGCCGCCACACGATTTTCGGCGACCTGTGAAAGCTGCGCCAACGGTTCCGGCGCAATGAGTTCAGCACCAAGAATCGTCGCTCCCTCCTTCAACAGGCTCACCGGAACAAGACCGGCGAGCTCCTCAAAGACGAGCAAGTTCGGCACCTCCACACCATGTGACGCAGCCTGTGAGGCGAGCACGAATGCGGTGCCGATGTTCGGGTGTCCCGCGAAAGGTATCTCGCGACTTGGCGTGAATATCCTTACCCACGCAGTGTTTGAAGCATCGCTGGGAGGCAAGACGAATGTCGTTTCGCTATAAGCGAACTCGCTGGCGATTGCCTGCATCTGACGGGTAGACAAGCCGGCGGCGTCAAGCACGACGGCGACGGGATTGCCCTTAAATTTCTCGGCTGTGAATACATCGGCGGTGACGTAGCGTCGATTCATAGTTTGCTTTGGCCCGTTGATCGTCATTCCCAATCTCGATGATCGGTTGCAAGGCGTCAAAGTGAGAGACAGTTCTGCCCTGAAAGGCGGAGCCAGCGGACAATTTGGCGCATGCGTCGAATGATCGGTAGTCGCCGGCTAGCGTCCGACTGCCAAGCGCGACGATCACATCGGGCGCGGACCCCATGCGGTCGATATCACATGACCTCGTGCAGTCCTTTGACGATCTCAGTAGCCGCCGCTCAGTCAACGATGAAGAGCTTGGCACCCGTCTTCGTATAGGACTGGTGCGGCTCCGCGTTATCGCCAACCTGATAACTCATGCCGGTTGTCAAGACGAACTTCCGCCCATCTTCGAGGGTTGTTTCCAACTCGCCTTCC
Source organism: Pandoraea cepalis (assembly GCF_902459625.1). Classification (NCBI taxonomy): domain Bacteria; kingdom Pseudomonadati; phylum Pseudomonadota; class Betaproteobacteria; order Burkholderiales; family Burkholderiaceae; genus Pandoraea; species Pandoraea cepalis. Next base: position 17,711 of record NZ_CABPRY010000010.1, on the reverse strand, counting down.
AGGCAGAAAAGAACGTGACCTTTTTGACACCAATGGTCCGCAAGATAGCCAGGAGCATATTCCACCATCCGCACTCGAATTTGATTCGGTTTTTCACCAAAAAAGCGTGTGCGCCAATAAGCTACCCCGGTTTCCCCTCTGTGCTCCGTTGTCTCGACTTCCGCCCAGTGGGTCGTGCCGAAGGCAAATGCGTCCATTTTCATAAGGCTATTTCCTCGTCAACGTTGGTCTTGTGCGCATACGCCAATCCGCCATCGTGCTCCGTGCCTCATTACCGCATTCCGACGGCTTGGCGCCAGGGGAGATTGTTGCGGGATGACCGAACTTATTGTTCACGAACTACGCAGCAATGTCGAAGGCTCCTTCATGGCCGAGCTGTGACCGACGCGGTTAGATGTGGCGCACATGGCGACCGTTCGATCCCCCGCGGGCCTGCTTCGGTTCTGTTGCGCTCAGACAGTGGCCTGGTGTTTACCTCGCGAAGCTACACGGTGCTGGCGCGCGGTTACCGATTGCGCCAAGCATTAATCACGCCGCATTGCCCGCAACAGGACGACATGGTTGAGCGCGTGATCCGTACCTTGAAAGAGCGCTGCGTGAATCGGCAACGCTTCGAGACAATCCAGCATGCTGCAAGCGTAATCGGTGCCCGGATACGCTTCAATAACCACCGGCGCCCACACCAGGCGCTCGGGTTGAAAACCCCCGGTTGAGGCATTCGCATTAGCCGCTCAATCTGAGCAGGTGCCGCTGAGTCGTTACATTAGCGCGAGTGGTCCTCCTTGTGAAGTTCGCCCCGCCACGGCTGGTGAATCTGCCGCGTCATGGTGGAGACGGCCACGACGGCCGCGGCGATACCCGATGCCGCGCCAACGCCGAGTGCCCAGCGTGGACCCAGATGGTTCGCCACCCAACCCACGATAGGTGCACCAATCGGCGTACCCCCGAGCGCGATGGCCACGCGCAGTGCCATCACCCGTCCCCGCATGGCGGGCTCGGTCGTGAGCTGCATCAGGCTGTTGGTCGCGTTGGTGAAGGTCAAGGCGGCTACCCCGATGACGACCAACGCACCGGCGAACAGCCAATAGTTCGGGGCAATAGCGGCCAGCGCGCAACCGAGTCCGAAAATCGTGGCACCGATCAGCAGCGAGGTGAATTGTGGCCGACCGCGGCCGGCGGCCATCAGTGCTCCTGAGACAGTACCGATGGCCATGATCGACGACAGGAGGCCGTAGCCACGTGCATCTGTATGGAAGACACTGACGGCCATGGTTGAGATGAAGATCGGGAAATTCAGTCCGAACGTACCGATCAGGAACAACATGGCCAGGATCGCCTTGAGGTCTGGTCGAGACCCTACGTAGCGTAATCCCTCGGTCAGACTACCCTTGGTTCGGTGTGCCCGTGCGTTCGCATGCAGACCGGAGGTACGGAGCAGAAACAGGGAGGCCAGTACTGCGACGAAGCTGGCCCCGTTTAACAGAAACGCCCAACCGACGCCAACCGAAGCGATGACCAGACCGGCCATCGAGGGCCCGATCATTCGCGCCGCGTTGAACGAGGTCGAGTTGAGCGCGACCGCGTTGGGCAGGTCCGCATCGCCGACCAGTTCTGTCAAAAAGGTCTGGCGCACGGGGGCATCAAAGGCCGAAGCGCAGCCGGACAGAAAAGCGAATACATAGACATGCCAGAGATGGACGCGACCCGTGACGGTGAGAAGCCCCAGCGCCAAGGCAAGAATACCCATCATCGCCTGGGTCGCCATCAGGAGCTTGCGCTGGTTGTAGTGATCGGCCGCGAAGCCAGTCCAGGGCAGCAGCAGGAGTTGTGGCCCGAACTGGAGCGCCATGACCGCGCCCACGGCCGACGCATCGTGATGGGTGAGTTGGGTGAGGACAAGCCAGTCCTGGGCCGTGCGCTGCACCCATGTCCCGACATTCGAGACCAGCGTTCCAGCCGTCCAGATCCGGTAGTTGAAGTTCTTCAGCGAACGGAAGACGTCCGTTGCTGCCGCGCTCACGAATGCTCTGGCGTATTGCCGCCGTGGAAGCGGCCAAATAGCCGCGCAGAAAGTAGTCCGATGGCGAGGATGCCGAGCCCGAATGCGACGGCATCGCGCGTGCTCCTCAGGTCGAAATCACCCATGCGGAAAATGAGCGAGTGGCTGATGACCAGATTGAGAAACCCCCAGAGCACATTTACCGTTGATGAGGATAGGCCTTGCCCTGGCGGTTTCGCGAATGGGCTCTGGAACGGTTTTCCCATCACGCCGGCGACGAAATGCGGCACAGCGTTTGCGAGAAACGCACCGCCGAAGAAGTAAGAGACGAGATGAAGCCATACCATTTTCAGGCGCTCCTTGTCGACAATAGGTCGATGACGTCTTGAACCGTGCCCGTTTCCCCCAACTTCGGGAAAACGTTCTTGATGCTGTAGTCATGCACCTCGGAACGTGCGTCCGTCATGGCGTCGAGGGGCAGGGTGACATTGAAGCCGTGCTCGTATGCCTGACGCGCGGTCGCTTCGACGCCAGTCCCGGTGGCGACACCCGCGATAACGACTTGGGTGACGCCCAGCGTCTTTAGCTGGTTCTCGAGGCCGGTGTTGGCGAACGCACCCCAGGTTCGCTTGGTCACGACGATGTCGCTGGGCTGCTGATCGAGTTCGGGAATGAAGTCGGTCCACCCCGCCGGGAACGATCCGCTGTGACGCGGCCGCTCGGTACGCCCCGGCGCAACGCCGGCAACGTTGACGAGAACGACCGGCAGGCCGCGTTCGCGAAACGCATCGAGCAGTGCGCGCGAACGATCCACTATGCCGTCAACGGGATGAATGAGAGGGGAGCCGACGATGCCATTTTGCAGGTCAACGATGATAAGCGCGGTATTCGGGTCGAGCGTGGTGAGGGCCATGCTTTTTCCTGAAACGGGGTGGTGCTGGCTCAGAAGTCGGCGAGGCGCTGCAGCAGCTTCACTGCAGCCGCGAGTTCGCCTTGCTCCTGAGGGGATAGTTGCGCCTGCAGGGCGCGGACCAGCCAGTCTTCTTTGGCAGTCCGGCTCTCCTTGAGGGTCTTCCGAAAACCAGGCGTCAGGTCGACGAGGGTTTGCCGACCATCGGTGGGATCGGGTTTGCCGCTGACGGCCTTCATCGCCTCTAGTCCGGCCACCGTGATACGCATGGACTGCGGACGGACGCTCTCCGCACGGGCCAGGGCAGACACGGTGGCGGGCCCGTCGCGGTCCAGGCGGAGAAGTACCGACTTCTGGGCGGACGTGAAGTCACCCGGATGGGCTTGCTCCCTCACCCGTCGAATCAGTTTGCCTAGTGAAATGCGCAATTCACCCGCTAGGATGGCCGCTGATGGTGCCTTGGATGTGAGTGACGACTTGATCATGTCCAAACCATAGCATGACTACAGTTTAACTGTACAGTTTTGCTGTATTGATAATCGCGCTGTGGAGCCGGAATGCGAGAAGTATGTGAATCCAACGCCTGTGGCGGCTGCGACGTCGGCGCCGGTCAAGCGGATCACGCTCGACGCGTCGTTGCTGTTCGGGTTCAACCAATTCGCGCTCAGCGATTTGCGGCCGGAAGGGCGCGCGAAACTTGACAGTATCGCGGCCTCGCTTGGCGATAACGTGGCGCACGGTGAGCGTATCAAGGTCGCGGGATACACCGACCGAATTGGATCTCAAGCCTACAATCAGCAGTTGTCGCTTCACCGAGCCCAGACCGTTCGCGACTATTTCGCCAGCCGTGGCATCGATGCCCATCGGATTGATGCCGTCGGTATGGGGAGTGCGAACCCGGTGTCTTCGGAATGTCCCGACGGACGTTCGACGGCCGCTGTGCAATGCCTCGCAGTTGACCGCCGAGTGACCATCGAAACGGTCCCTGTCGTCGCCAGTCAACCGCATTGATCGAGTTCCGCAACCTGTGCGCCGGACAGAGGCTTGCCGATTTGCTTTTTTGGACGATGCCGTTCAGTCAGCGCACTGAACGGCATTGGGGTGAAGGGGCGGGTGCCACCACTGGCAACGCCAACGCTCGCCTCGGAGCTCAGTCGACAGCACCTCGCCCCAACCCCGTTACGGCTTGCAGGATTGCCACACGCGCCTGCCCCAGAATCTGCCCTTGCCAAATCGGGTCCTCGAAGCAGAACGCCGCGCGCACCGCGGCTCGAATCGCCGCTGCCTGTGCAGTCGGTGCTTCCGGATGCTGACGTAGCCACGCATCGGCCCGCAGCATGTGCAGCATGTCGATCAGGGGGACCGTGCCATATTCGATGGCCATGGCGGTCACCTGCGCATCCGGACACGCAAACCGCAAACTGTCGAGCAAGGGTCCGCCAACGTTGGATGCCACCGTCGTGCCGTCGACCGGACTGGCCAAATCGGCACCCCACCAGGCGCGCGCGCGCTTGAGTTCGGCAGCGTCGACGCGTCCCACGCTGATCTTCTCGCCATGACCGGGTGGACCGAGCCCGGTATGAAAGTCAATCCACCCCACCGCGTCGCACGCCTGCGCATGCTCTTTGAACAACGCGTCCATCAGGCGGGTGCTCGCCACCGGCGCCCGCCCGCCATAGAACAATCCGTCTGCAAATCGATATTGCCCAAGGGTCAACGCGCGCTGATACGCCGATTCACCATACGCGGCGATATAGTCCGCTATCGCCGCCGCATTGTCGTCCGACGGCGGCCACGTTGGTGGCACGAGCAGCGCGTGCAGATCGGCATACGCATCGTTGACCGGCACCGGCTGCGTGAAGTCGATGCTGTTGCGGTTCAAGTCCACATTGTCTTCGTTGGTCCGCGAGAGCCACGAGAAGCCGTAAGGATTGATGGCATGCACAACGAGGATTGCCACATCAGCCGCCGCCAGGCGGGCCTGTAGCCCTGCATCGCCCAGCAGTGCTATTTGCGCCGCACTGCCGCAAAAGCCCTCTACGCCATGCGTGCCCGACGTCAGAATCAATAGCCGACGCGTATGCGGTGCCCCAAGCCGCACAACATCCGTGGCCAACACCTCGCCTTCGCGCCCGGTAATGTCGGGAATCACATGGCTCGTCACCGCGACGCCAGCCGCACGCGCAGCGTCGGCGAACCGCTCGCGCGCCTGGGCATAGGTCGCAGAGAAAAAATTGGCTGCCATAACGTGTCACGCGACCAGGAAGGCTTCCGCCAGTCGAACCCAATACGTGGAGCCCAGCGTCAGCACGTCATCGTTGAAGTCATAGCTTGTGTTGTGGAGCATGCATGGGCCGAGCCCGTGCCCGTGCGCGCGGTGATCGCCCAGCCCGTTGCCGATATACGCATAGCACCCCGGCCGCTCTTGCAGGAAAAATGAAAAGTCCTCCGCGCCCATGGTCGGGTCGATCGGGTAGACAACGTGGTCGCGCCCGACGATCTCTCGCATGACATCGACGGCGAACTGCGTCTCGGTCGCCGTGTTGACGGTCGGCGGGTAATTGCGCACGAACGTGAAGTCCGCCGTACAGCCATAGGCGGCCGCCGTCGACGTGCAAAACTCCCGCATGCGAGTCTCCACCAGATCGAGCACTTCGATGGAGAACGTACGCACGGTGCCGGCCAACGTGGCGGTGTTTGGGATGACGTTGATCGCTTCGCCCGCCTGCATTTGTGTGATGGATAGCACGGCAGCATCGATCGGACGCTTGTTGCGCGTCATGATGCTCTGCAGGCCGGTACCGATCTGCATGGCTGTCAGGACCGGGTCGATGCCATCGTGCGGCATGGCGGCGTGCGCGCCCGTCCCCTTGACGACGATCCGGAACTCATTGCTCGACGCCTGCGTCGCACCCACGCGTGCACCAAAACTACCGGCGGCGAGTCCCGGCCAATTGTGCAGCGCGAACACCGCGTCGACCGGGAATCGCTCGAACAGGCCGTCCTGAAGCATGGCCTTGGCGCCGCCACCGCCTTCTTCCGCGGGCTGGAAGATGAACACGATCGTGCCGTCGAACGTGCGATGCGTGGCAAGGTGCTGCGCAGCGCCCAGCAGCATGGCGGTATGACCATCGTGACCGCACGCATGCATCTTGCCGGCATATTGCGAGGCGTGCGCAAAGCTGTTGAGTTCCTGGATGGGCAGGGCATCCATGTCGGCACGCAGACCGATGGTCTTCTTGCCGGTGCCGTTGCGCAACACGCCGACGACACCTGTCTTGCCGAGGCCGCGGGTGACCTCGATACCCCAGGATTCGAGCAGACGCGCAACGATGTCGGACGTTCGCGCTTCCTCGTAACGCAGCTCCGGGTGGGCGTGGAGGTCGCGGCGAATGGCCTGCAACTCGGTGGTGCGTTCAGCGATTTCGGGAATGATGGACATGTAAGCGGGTTCTCCATGGAGGCCCCGATGGCGCCGCCGCCGGCGATCGTCAAGAAAGCCGGGGCGCGACATTGGCCATGGGGCGCGTTGTGGGACAGAAGTGGGTCAGACACGCGCGAGACGACGTCCCGCGCATGGGGAGCGATGCGCGAATCGTTACTGCAGCGGCATGCGCGAGCGGTCTTGCAGCATCAGGATCGTGATGAGGCCCACTGCCGCGCCGAACATTCCGTAGTACACGACAGCGAGCTTGTCCCCCGTCCAACTGATGAGAAGCGTGGCAATGGCGCCGGCGAAGCCGCCGAAGATCATGACCGCGAAGTTGTAGCCAATCGCCATCGACGTGGCACGTACTCGCGATGGGAAGAGTTCACAGACGAAGGCGCAATACGAGCCCTGGAACAGGCCGAGCGAGAGCATCAGGCAGCACTGCACGAGGATCAGCATCGGCAGTGTCGGCGTGTGACTCACGGCCAGGAACAGCGGATACGTGATGACCAGGCTGATCACGCCGGACGCGACCATCGGCTTCTTGCGGCCGATGACGTCTGAAATCCGACCCGATGCAAAGGTGCCGACGATGTAAGCGACCGCCGCGCACAGCGACGCGATCACGCTGCTCTTGAACGGAATGCCCAGCGACTTCGTGGCGTAACTCGGCATGTAGTAATAAAAGATGTACGTGCCAATGGTGCCGTACACCGTCAGGCCGAAGCCGGCCAGCACCTGTCGCCAGTGCGTGGTCACCGATTCGATGAAAGGCGAGCGACGGGGCTCGGCATGCTGGGTGGCGTGCTTGAACACCGGGGATTCGTCCAGGCGCGAGCGCACATACAGGCCGACCGGCACGATCAGCAGGCCGATTGCGAAGGGAATGCGCCATCCGAATGCGTCGATTTGCTCCGGTGTCAGGGTTTGCGTGATGCCCACCGATACGATGGCCCCGAGCAACATGCTGCAGGCCTGAGCGATCATCTGGAAGCTGCCGTATACGCCGCGTCGTTCGACCGGGGCATGCTCGACCAGAAAGGCGGTGGCGCTGCCCACTTCGCCGCCGGCGGAAAAGCCTTGCAGGAAGCGGCCGATCAACATCAGCACCGGTGCGGCCATGCCGATTGACGCATAGGTCGGCGCAAAGGCGATGACGGCGACACCGACCGCCATGACAGAGATGGTCAGCAGCAGGGCCGACTTGCGGCCATGCCTGTCGGCGACGTTACCCAAAACAATGCCGCCGAGCGGCCGCGTGAGGAACCCCACGCCAAACGTCGTCCAGGTGGCGAGCAGGGCGGCGGTCGGGTTATCGCTGGGAAAGAACTGGCGGGCGATGTTGGCCGCGAAAAACGTGAAGACCGTGAAATCGAACCATTCGAGCGCATTGCCGATCGTAGATACCGCAATCACGCCTACGTCGATACGTTTGCCCGATCGTTCCGGGGCTGTCGGGGTAGCGGCGCTGTCGCGCTCAACTGAAACTTCCATGGAGAGGCTCCTGTCTCGAAGTTTGACCGTGGCAAGCCGGATTTACTTGCTCCGACTGATTCTGCTTGTGTAAAAAAATCAATAAAAGCTAGAATTTGTGATCCGTCATCGCAAATATTTTGATGAATTCGCGGTCGACGGGATCTCGACACGACCCGCGAGGAAACCCGTGAGCAACCTGCGATTCATGCGCACTTTCATAGCGGTGGCTCGGTACGGCTCGTTCGCTTCGGCGGCCGAACGTCTGGCGATGACGCAGTCGGCGGTGAGCATGCAAATGCGCGCGCTGGAAGAGGAGTTCGGTCACGCAATATTCGATCGGGTGGGGCGTTCGATTGCACTCAACGCCATGGGCCGGGCGTTGCTGCCGCACGCGCAGTTGTTGCTGGCGCAATACCAGAACATGCGCATATTGGCGTCCGGCATCGAGTCGCCCGTCGGCCCTGTCGCGATTGGTGCGATCGAGTCAGCGGTGAGCGCGTTGGCGCCCGCCGTGCTGCAGATCAAGCAGGCGCGCCCGGGCCTGGAGGTCTCGATCGTGACCGCGCGCTCGATGGAACTGACGGCCCAGCTCGACGCCGGTGATATTGACTGCGCGGTGCTGGTCGAGCCGCCGGGGCGTCGGCCCGCGGGGGTGCGCTGGACGCCCTTGTATCGAGAGCCTTTGGTGATGCTTGCGCCTTCCGGAATGAAGCAGGCGTTGAGCGCGCGGCTGCTGGCGACGGAACCCTTCCTGCGATTCGACCACACACAACGCACGGGGGCGCTGATCGATCGCGCTTTGCGGCGTCAGCGCATCAAGGTCAACGAATTCCTGGAGTTGAGTTCGATTGAGGGCATTGTGGGGCTGGTGCGGCAGGGACTCGGCGTCACCGTCGTGCCAATGCTGCGCAACGCCACATGGGCGCAAGAAGACACCCTGCGCGTCGTCGCGCTGCCCGACGTGACCGAGCAACGTAGCATTGGTCTGCTGGCGCGTGTGCGCGACGACAAGACCGGCATTACGAGCGTCATCGCGCAGCAGGTCCTGGCACAGGCTTGAGTTTGCGGGCAGCCACGAGTGGCGTTCTCAAGCTAGCTCCAGACGGAGGGGCGTCCATCGGAATGTCAGCCTGACGATCGTGGCCGTGCCTGTATCGATAGTTCCCGAGGGATAGAGCCGCTCCAATCTTGTGCGCGATGGGGGAGGGAGGCAGCCATACCGATTTGATCCGGTGAAGGCAGGCGCGCGACGCTCACACCGAGCGCGTCAGTCCGCCATCAACGCGAATGTTCTGTCCGGTGATGTACCCACCGCCTTCCGACGCGAGGAACGCCACGGTTGCGGCGATCTCTTCCGCCGTGCCGTAACGCTGCATCGGCACGCTCTCACGGCGCGTCTCCTGCTGCGGCAGGCTGTCGATCCATCCCGGCAACACATTGTTCATCCGCACGTTGTCCTTCGCGTACTTGTCTGCAAACAGCTTCGTGAACGATGCCAGACCGGCGCGAAACACCGCGGAAGTCGGAAACATCTCGCTCGGCTCGAACGCCCACGCCGTCGAGATGTTGATGATCGCGCCCGCACCTTGCTTCTGCATGACCGGCGTCACCAGCCGCGTCGGGCGTATCACGTTCATCAGATAGGTGTCCATGCCGCGGTGCCAGTCGTCGTCCGAAATCTCCAGAATCGGCGCTCGCGGTCCGTGACCGGCGCTGTTGACCAGCACATCGATACGTCCCCAGCGGTCGACGGCCAACGCGACCAGCGTCGCCAGCGCCTCGTTCGATTGATTCGACCCCGTCACGCCCACGCCACCCAGCGCCGTGGCCAGGGCCTCGCCCTTGCCCGACGACGACAGGATGCCGACTTTGAAGCCATCTGCCGCGAGACGCCGCGCCGCGGCAGCGCCCATGCCACTGCCGCCCGCCGTAATCAACGCCACTTTTTCCACTGTCATACCTAACCTCCAGAGACGCTGGCATGCCCACAACGGCAGCCCGCATTACGATTCGCGTCTGAAAGCGTAACATCTCGGCGCATCCCCGATGACACACCGGCTCGCTACCAGGGAACCCGGTGTTACGTGGGCGGCCATCGCTCAGAAAAACCGCGCCTCGGGGCGGCATTGGGCGTGAGGCGGGTCGAGCGACATCCGGCCGCGATGGCCGTCATAGGGGGCAGCCCGCTTGTCGAGCCGTTGCTCGATGAGGCGCCGGCCGCGCGCTCGGCCGCGGGGGATTGCGACAAACGGTCATCGCGTTGCGTCGCTTGCGGGCGGGTAGGCGCTAGGCGCCGTCGCAAGACAATGGCGCATACCGCGAGTGACTTCGTGTCATCATATGGCATGGTCCAGATCCCACTCTTCCCGCTTGGCAACGCCCTGTTTCCTGCTGGGGTGTTGCATCTGCGCATCTTCGAGGTGCGCTATCTCGACATGATCAAGCGATGTCTCGCCGAGGGCACCGAATTCGGTGTGGTCGTCCTGCGCAAGGGCAGCGAGGTACGCTTGCCCGACGGCGTCGAGGAGCCCGCCATGATCGGCACGATGGCGCGCATCGACGACTGGCGCGCGACCATGCCGTCGCTGCTCGAGCTCGTGTGCCGTGGCACGACCAAGTTTCGGCTCGCGTCCGTCGAGCAGGGGAAGTACGGTCTCTGGACGGGCGAAGCGCAAATGCTGCCGGACGACGTCGACATCGCCATCCCGGACAACTTGCAGATCAGTGCCGACACACTGGGCAAGCTGATCGCCGGCTTGCAGCGCGACCCGGCACGCGCGGCAAAATTGCCGCTCGCACCGCCGTATCGTCTGGACGAGTGCGGGTGGGTCGCGGATCGATGGGCCGAGCTGTTGCCGCTGCCGCCGCACGAGAAAGAGGCCCTGCTGGGCATCATCGATCCGGCGGCGCGTCTGTCGCGCATTCAGGCGTTCCTGACCGATCACGGCGTGCTGTCCTGAACGCCAACCCGGGCAGGGTCCGGGCGCTCGTTTCGTCAAAGCCGGCCACACAGGCGATAATGCCGCCTGCAACGACTTTCCATGCCGACGTTCCGCGCCGTGCCGCAGCCAGCGGTACCGGGGGGCGGCGGCATCGTCACAGAAATCCATGACAGTCCAGATCAACGAAGAACTCAAGGCATACATCGATCCGCTCACGCCTGATGAATATGCGGCGCTCGAACAGAGCCTGCTGGTCGAGGGATGTCGCGACGCCCTTGTACTGTGGGGCGACGTGCTGGTCGACGGCCACAATCGCTACGCGATTTGCCGCAAGCACAACATCGAATTCCGCACGGTGCAGAACCTGTCGTTCAAATCCATGGACGATGTGCGCCTGTGGATGATCGACAATCATCTGGGCCGGCGCAGCGTGTCCGATTACCAGCGCGGCGTGCTGGCGTTGCGCAAGAAGACCATTCTCGAAGCCCGCACCGGTAGCGACAGTCCGGCGAAAGCCGAGGCGCCGCCGGCCGCTTCGGCGAGCGATTCGGCCGAGGCAACGGGGGGCAATGCGTCGATCCCCGCGCATACGATGGCGCTCACGCGCGCGGCGTTGGCGCGTGCGGCGCGATTGTCGAGCAATACGCTGGGGCAGATCGAGCAGATCCACACGGCGGCGGCGCCGGAGTTGGTGGATGCCGTCAAGCGTGGGGAGGTGTCGATCAACGCGGCAGCGGCCGTCTCGACCTTGCCGCAGGCGGCACAGGTGGCCGCGGTGGTCGCTGGCAAGCAGGAGTTGCGTGAGCTGGCGCGTCAGGTGCGTGAGGCGCGTCCGGTCAAGCCACGCAAGAGGAAGGACGATGAGATCGCTGACGAAGACGACGGCACGCCGCCGTGGGACACCACTGCGGAGCCGACCGACGAACTCACGCGTCTGTCAAAGGAACTCAAAGCCATGACCGCCGAGCGCGATGCGCTCAAGAAGCGGGTGGCCCATCTGACCATTGCGCTGGCGGAGGCGCGAGCGGGCAAGTAAGTATGCGAACACCCAGATCCCAAGCCCTTCATGAGGCCATCCGCGACACGCTGCGAGACGAAATCTTGCGCGGCGTGCTCCCGGGTGGGTATCAACTGCGTCAGGAAGCCCTTGCCGAGCGCTTCAACGCAAGCCGGGTGCCGGTGCGCGAAGCGTTGCGGCAATTGGAAGCGGAGGGGTTGGTTACCCACCATCTGAACCGTGGCGCGACCGTGACGAGCATGAACCTCGAGCTATTGTGCGAGTTGCTCGACATTCGTGTCGCGCTCGAATGCCATGCCGCGAAGCTTGCCGTGCCCAACATGGCGGAGCGTGACTTCCAGGGGATGGAACAGATCCTGGCGGACTATTCGGCGTCCGAAGCCGTCTCGGAATGGGCCGAATACAACCGGCGCTTCCATCTTGCGCTGTCGGCGCCCGCCAACAACCGCCGTTTGCGGATGCTCGTCGAAGCCTACTGCCTGAACACCGACCGCTACTCGCATCTGGCGATGTCGCAGGCGACCGGCAAAGAGAACCCGCAGCACGATCACTACGAAATTCTCGCAGCATGCCGGCGTCGCGACGTGGTGGCGGTCGTGTCCCTGCTTGAGGCGCATATCCTCGCCACCCGTAACGAAATCAAGGCGATGGCGCGCGAAGACGCCAGCTTCCTCCCGCAGGCTGCTGTCTGAGTCGCCACAGTCGATCGCAGCGGTCGACGCCCCGATTCGCCCTTATTTGTGAATTCAGTGCACGAATCTTGTTCGTCTGCGGGGGCTTCTTGTGTGCGCGCGAATCCGGGACACTGTGCACTTCCGTCGCGCCGTTCAACGGGCGTTGATTTTCCTGGCGCGACGCATCTGACAGGAGTTGCACTCATGAGTCTTCCCGCCTTTGGCCTCGGCACGTTCCGTTTGAAGGGCCAAACCGTCGTCGATACCGTTACCCAGGCGCTCGCGCTGGGATACCGCGCGATCGACACCGCGCAGATCTACGAGAACGAAGCCGACATCGGGCGCGCAATGGCGGCATCGGGCGTCAAGCGTGACGCGTTGCATCTGACCACCAAGATCTGGGTCGACAACTTTTCCCGTGACAAGTTGATTCCGAGCCTGAAGGACAGTCTCTTGAAGCTCGGCACCGACCGGGTCGATCTCACGCTGATTCACTGGCCGTCGCCGGCCAACACAGTGCCGATGGCGGAATACCTTGGCGCGTTGCGCGAAGCCCGCGAGCAGGGCTTGACCTGTGCCGTCGGCGTGTCCAATTTCACCGTTGCGCTACTGCAGCAGGCCATTGACATTGTGGGGCCTGGCGAGCTGGCGACCTTGCAGATCGAGCTGAGTCCATACCTGCAGAACCGCAAACTGGCGGAATTTGCGCGGTCGCAGGGCGTTCACGTCACGTCATACATGACGCTGGCGTACGGAAAAGTCTTGAACGATCCGGTGCTCGTGAAAATTGCCGAGGCGCACGAGGCGACCACGGCGCAAGTCGCCCTGGCGTGGGCGATGCAGCAGGGATACGCCGTCATTCCATCGTCCACCAAGCGCGAGAATCTGGCGAGCAACATGAAGGCGTGCGACCTGAGGCTAAGCAATGACGACATGGCACGGATCGCCACGCTCGATCGCAACGAGCGTCAGGCCAATCCGGCGTCGCTCGCGCCGGCTTGGGACTGAAATACGCGCGAGTCGGGGGATTGCGGGTGCGGCGGGGGATTGCGGAGCACGCGCTCGATGTGTGACGGTGGCGGGGCGTGTGCGAGAATAGCGCATTGCCGATAGCGGCCAATTGCGCTGTGCGGGGCGCGTCCGAAACGGGGCGGGCGACGCGCGGCGGCTTTTCGTCAACGTTTCATGAATCGAGATTTACCCGCCACCGACGAGACCTACATGGGCCTGGCGCTGCAGCAGGCCCGCGCCGCGATGGTGCAGGGAGAGGTACCGGTCGGCGCCGTCGTCGTTTGCGGCGGACAGGTGATTGCCGTTGGACACAACTGTCCGGTCGGCGGCCATGACCCGTCGGCTCATGCCGAAATGCAGGCGCTGCGCGCGGCGGCACAGGCGTTGGGCAACTATCGCCTGCCGGACTGCGAGCTGTACGTGACGCTCGAGCCGTGCGTCATGTGTGCGGGTGCGATCATGCATGCGCGCGTGAAGCGCGTCGTGTATGGGGCGGCGGATCCCAAGACCGGGGCATGCGGCAGCGTGGTCGACCTGTTCGCGGAACCTCGGCTCAATCATCATGCCGAAGTGCTCGGCGGGGTCATGCGCGACGAGTGCGTCGACATTCTCCAGACCTTCTTCAGTGAACGACGTGCCGCTGCGAAGGCGCGTCGCTCGTCGGCGGCCGCCGAGGCGGTGGGCGAGACCCCAACCCCAACACCGGGATCCCTCAATTGACGCAGACCAGGCTTCTCGAACTGATTGCCCCGTCGGGCTACGCGCCCGACCCCGACGTCGCCTCGCGCGGCATCGCGACATTGGAGCGACTCGGCTACACCGTCAGCAATCGCGAGGCGCTTGCGCGTCGGTACTTGCGCTTTGCGGGAACCGATGCCGAGCGCGTTGCCGAAATCAACCAGTTGGCGGGGCGTGACCATCCCGTGCCCGAGATCGTGCTCGCGGTGCGCGGCGGATACGGCGCCGTGCATCTGCTCGACCAGCTCGACTACGACGGCCTGCATCGCCGGTTATCGGGAGCACCGGTCGCCATCATCGGTCATAGCGACTTCACGGCCGTGCAGTTGGCACTGTTGGCGCAGGCCCATCTCACCACGTTTGCGGGGCCGATGTTGCTGGCGGACTTCGGGGCCGAACCGCTGAGCGATTTCACCCTGACGCAATTCCAGTCCGTATTGCGTTCGCCGAGTCATGTGGCCGAGTGGCAGGGCGATGGGGCGAGCGGCGATATCGACGTATCGGGCACCTTGTGGGGCGGGAACCTGGCGATGGTCTGCAGTCTGATCGGTACCCGGTACCTGCCGCAGATCGAGGGGGGCGTGTTGTTCGTCGAAGATGTCAACGAGCCGCCGTATCGGGTTGAGCGGATGCTGTACCAGTTGCATCAGTCCGGCATTCTGGCGCGTCAACGTGCGTTGGTGCTTGGGGATTTCTCACAGTACCGAGTGACCGAATACGACAACGGATACGACATGCCTGCGATGATCGAGAGCGTGCGTAAAGCGATCGGCATTCCGATCGTGACCGATATGCCGTTTGGTCATTGCCCCGACAAACTGACCTTGCCGGTGGGCGGACAGGCCAGACTGCAGACATCCGGGGCGCAGGTCACGCTGACGCTTACGGGATATCCCTGTCTGTATGCGTAATTTCCAAGCGAGCGCCGACTGAGCGTTCGGTAAAGCGGCATAGTGGCAAGCGAAAGCACGCCGGGTCGATACAACGGCCCGGCGTGCTTTTTTGTTGTTGCGTAGATTGATGCGTATTGGGTGAAGATATAGGATTTTTTGTGCTATTTGAGGGTATTTTTGGCGGATTTGTCGCGAGCTGAAATCCGCGGGCGGGGAGGGTGCCGAATGAGCCTGAGCGAAGGAGTACGCGTGAAAGGGCGGGGTCGTGCGGGGGCGACTATACGTTTAAGCACAGCCTGAATATCCGAATCTGGCTATGTTTCCGCGGGATGGATTTGGCTACACTGCTTCGATCGTTTCGCCATTCCCCGAATGCCAGGACACCATGGCCAACCACATTGCAAGTTCCAGCGACTATCCGCGCGACCTCATCGGTTATGGCCGTCACGTACCGTTTGCCGACTGGCCGGGGCGTGCGCGCATTGCCGTTCAGTTCGTTCTGAATTACGAAGAAGGCGGCGAGAATTGTGTATTGCACGGTGATCGCGCGTCCGAGCAATTCCTGTCCGAGATCATTGGCGCGGCGGCGTACGAAGCGCGTCACATGAGCATGGAGTCCATTTACGAATATGGGTCGCGGGCGGGCGTGTGGCGCATCTTGCGCGAATTCGAGCGCCGCGGGCTGCCGTTGACTGTGTTTGGCGTGGCGATGGCCATGCAGCGCCATCCCGAGGTGACAGCCGCTTTTCAGGAATTGGGGCATGAGATCGCGTGTCACGGGTGGCGCTGGATTCACTACCAGAGCATGGACGAGGCGACTGAGCGTGAGCACATGCGCATTGCCATCGACATCTTCAAGGAAATGACGGGGAGCGCACCGCTGGGTTGGTACACCGGTCGTGACAGCCCGAATACGAGGCGTCTGGTGGTCGAGCAGGGCGGGTTCGTGTACGACTCCGACAACTATGGCGACGACCTGCCATTCTGGACACAGGTGCGGACCGGGACGGGGGACGTCAAGCCTCACCTTGTCGTGCCTTACACCCTTGATTCCAACGACATGCGCTTCGCGGCACCGCAGGGCTTCAATACGGCGGATCACTTTTTCCATTATCTGCGCGATGCCTTTGACGTCTTGTATGCGGAAGGGGACGAGGCGCCGAAGATGTTGTCGGTGGGCATGCATTGCCGCTTGCTGGGTCGCCCAGGGCGATTTGCGGCGTTGCAGCGATTCCTCGATCACATTGAGAAACATGATCGTGTGTGGGTGTGTCGTCGAATTGACGTGGCACGTCACTGGCAGGCCCGCCATCCGTACGTGGCGGCGTGAGCGAGCAGATTTGGGTGAGGCGGCTACGTCGGGAACCGGCGTGGTCACTGGTAGAAATTTGAATCCGACAGGCGTCACTGGGCTGTGCGAAAAGCATGGCGGGGCGCCACCTTTGTTCTCCGGGAGAGCAGTGAATGAACGCCCCGTTGTCTATGACCCAACGTACCGTTGCCGAACTGTCGGCGTTGCCCCGTGCCGAGTTCGTTGCGGCGCTCGACGGCATCTTCGAGCATTCGCCTTGGGTGGCCGAAGCGGCTTGGGACGACCGTCCGTTTGCCACCGTCGAGGCGTTGCAGGACGCCCTGTGCCAGGCCGTCATCGATGCTGGCGAAGGCCCTCAGCTCGACCTCATCCGTGCTCACCCGGAATTGGCGGGCAAAGCGGCCGTACGAGGCGAACTGACGGCCGAGTCCACGCGTGAGCAGGCAGGAGCGGGGCTGGACCAGTGCAGTGCCGGCGAATTTGCGCGACTGACCGAACTCAACGATGCGTACAAAGCCAAGTTCGGGTTCCCGTACATCCTGGCGGTGCGTGGGCATACGCGTGCCAGCATCATCGAAAACTTCGCGGCGCGCGTTGCAAACAGCCGGGCGGACGAGATCGAAGAATGCTTGCGACAGATCTTCCGTATCGCCGGATTCCGTCTGCAGGATCTGGTTCGCGACTGAACCGTAAGGAGACCGGCCGGATAGTGTCGGCCCGAGCGGTTCCCGTGCGTTGCAACCCGATTCGCCCCGTTTCAGACATTACCCAGCACCAAGGAGTTGGCATGGCCCTCGCCCCGCAAGACCCGAACGCACCGGAATTTGTGCGCCGTTACGTGAACTTGGCTGATCCGCGCCTGGGTGCGCAGGCGTTGGAGGCCAGCGACGAATTCTTCGCAGCCAAGGAGCGCATGCTCAATCCAGAGCCGGCCGTCTTCATCCCGGGCAAATACGACGACAACGGCAAGTGGATGGATGGTTGGGAGACACGTCGCAAGCGTGTGAACGGCTACGACTGGTGCGTGGTCAAGCTGGCGCGACCGGGCGTGTTGTTTGGCGTTGACCTCGACACCAGCCACTTCACCGGCAACTTTCCGCCGGCCGCGTCGCTCGAGGGTTGCCACAGCCCGGACGGCGCCCCGGGCGAGTCGGCCGAGTGGTTCGAATTGCTGGCGTCGACCAGCTTGCAGGGCAATGCGCACCACTACCATGCGATCACGCAGTCGCGCGCGGTGACCCATGTGCGAGTGAACCTGTACCCCGATGGTGGTCTGGCGCGTTTGCGCGTGTATGGCTTGCCGCAGAG